>DASUDX010000001.1:0-4986 GCA_036275365.1 Nevskiaceae bacterium
GTCGCCCCTCCCCTTTTCTTTTTCTCGCGCAGCCATGCTCTATCTCCATGTCGGTCTTCACAAGACCGGCACCTCGGCCATCCAGGCCTTCCTGCACCAGAACGAGCGGCGGTTGCGCACGCTCGGCTATGACTACTCGCCGATCGGCCGCAGCGGCGCCAACCCTCACCACAGCCTGGGCTGGGAGCTGATTCAGAGCGGTCAGCAGCAGCCGCAGCTGGGCGGGCTGGCGGATCTGGCGGCGGCCTGCCTCAAGGCCAGCGGTCATGTGGTGGTGAGCAGCGAATCGTTCAGCCGTGCCAACGATGCTCAGGTCCGGCAGCTGGGCGTCCTGTTCAAGGATGTCCCGCTCCAGGTCGTCCTGTACCTTCGCCATCCCGCCGAGCTGATCCAGTCCAGCTACTTTCAGCTGGCCAAGAACGGCCTGAATCTGCGGGATTTCGACAGCTACTTCGAGCGCTCGCTGGCCGGTGGGCGGGTCCGCTTTCTTGACCAGGCGCGTCGCTGGCTGACCATGGCCTCGGGGCGGCTGCGTCTGCGCGTGTACGAGACCGGTCAGCTGGTCAATGACGATCTGATCGATGACTTTCTGACTGCCATCGATGCCGCCCATCTGATCGGCGACCCGGAGTTGAAGCGGCAGGGTCTGGTGAACACCTCCCCCGGTCCCAAGACCATCATCCTGACCCAGGAATTGACCCGCCAGCTGGGCGGACGAGAACAGCTCACCCAGGAATCACGGCTGATGCTGCAGAAGGTGCGGGAGGCCGCCACCGCCGCCGGCTGGGACAGCGAGAAGATCAATCTCATCACGCCAGCCCATGCACAGCGGGTCGAAGAAGTCTGTGCCCAGCAGATGGAAGGGGTGGCGCGCGAGATCCTCGGCCGCGCCGATGGCCGTCTGTTCTACAAGGGGCCGCGGGTGGGACACGATCGGCTCCCCAAGCTCACCGACCTGCCCCACCAGGAATTGATCGCCGTCCTCCTGCAGGGGCTGCGGCAGCCGGCGGATCCGCGGGTGAAAGCGACACCGATCCGCCAGCTCCCCCAGGGCGAGATCCGTCGGCGCGGGAAGCCCGCCGGATGAATCCGTCCAAGATCCGCTACGAGAGGCTCTATGCCGGGCAGGAGGTGGAGTTGCGCCGGACCGCCGGCGAGGCCACCCCGCTCTGCTGCGTCGCCTTCGCCAGCTATTTCAACAGCGGCAAGCCGCGCGCCTTTGGCAGTACTTTCTTCGCCAAGGCCGGCATCGCTGCCTACTATGTCGTGCCGACCAGCAACAACTGGTACCAGACCGCGGAGATGCAGCCGCTGATCGAGGCCCTGCTGGCGCATGCCGGGGGCCGTCCCCTGCTCGGCTATGGGTCGAGCATGGGCGGGTTCGCGGCGCTGGCCTATGCGCGGGCGCTGAACCTGAAGAGCGTGATTGCCCTGTCTCCCCAGGTGGCGGTCTCCGATGCGCTGGTCGGTGACTTCGAAACGCGCTGGCGCCGCGAGGCTGCCCTGCTGATCGACCATCAACCCGATGCCCGTGAGGGCCTGCACCCGGCGCTGAGTGGCATCGTCGCCTACGATCCCCTGCACCGCGGGGACCGCCGCCACGCCGAGATGATTCTGGGCGTGTCCGGACATCAGCTGAGTGCGCTGCGGGTGCCCTGTGCCGCGCATCCGGTGGGACGGGCGCTGGCTGCGAACAGTGTGCTGTCGGGCCTGGTCAAGGCGATCATCAACGGCGAGCCGGCCGAGGCCGCGACTGCGGCCGCCCGCGCCGCCTACCGCTCCTCGCCAGCGCGGGCCACCTTCACCGTCAGCCGTTTCGTGAAGCGGCGCCAGCGCCGCCAGCAACCCTCCCCCTGGGCCGAGGCGCTGAAAGCCCGCTACGGTTTCGTCGACCAGCCGAAACGACGCCCGGGCAAGGCAACGCCGGCTGCCGTCGGCAGCGGGTCGGCCAGGCCCGCCGTTCCGCTGAACCGGCTGATCCGGGAAGTGGTGGAACTGCTCGACGCCGGCAACGCAGCCCAGGCGCTGGCGCAACTCGAGCCGCTGTCACAGGCGCACCCCGATCACCCGCGGATCGGCAAGCTGCTGCAGCGAGCCCGGCGGCGGGCGGCGCCCGGTTCGCGCCGATGAGGGAAACCGATCTCGGCCCCGGCATGAAGACCCTCGAGGTGCTGTACGAGGGCGCGGAGGTCAGACTGCTCTATCTGGCGGGTCCTCATGACGGGACCCGCTGCGTCTGCTTTTCCCACTTCGTTCGTGCCGGCAGACCGAAGCCCTTCGCGCTCGACTTTCTGCAGCGCTACGGGAGGAGCGGCTACTTTGTGGTGCCGACCCGCAACAACTGGTTCCAGACCCCGGAGATGGGGCCTCTGGTCGAGAGCCTCCGGCAACATGCCCAGGGCCATCCGCTCCTCGGTTACGGCGCCAGCATGGGCGGGTTCGCCGCGCTGGCCTTCGCACGGCCGCTCGGCATCCGTACCGCCGTCGTGATTGCGCCGCAGGTCGCCCTGGCTGACCGCCTGGTCGGTGATTTTGAACGCCGCTGGCGTCGCGAGGCAGCGGCGGTGGGCGAGGTCGCTCCGGATGCGCGCACCGGAATGGACCCGGAGCTGGATCTGCTGATCGCCTATGACCCCCTGCATCGCGGTGACCGCGAGCATGTGCGCTTGATTCGCGAGGCGGCCGGGCCGCGGCTACGGGTGCTCCGGCTGCCCGGAACGAGGCACTCGACCCTGGCCGCGCTCGCAGCCAGCGGGGTGCTGTCCCCCTTGCTGCGCGAGCTGCTCGCGGGCGCTGGACTCGATCAAGCCTTTCGTGAGGCGCGGGAGCGCTATCGGTCGGCATCGGTGCGGGCGGCCTACACGGTCCGTCGTTTCCTGGCCGCACGCGGCCCGCGGGCGGGAACATCGGTCTGGGCTCAGCGGCTGCAGACCCGGTATGCCAAAGCCTTGACCGAGCATCCGGCGCCCCAGAAGCCGGATCGTGCGCGGACCCAGGCGGTGCCGCGAGGCGAGGTACCGCGCGCGGTGCGGCAGCAGCTGCGAGCCATCCAGTCGCTGGTCGACGCCGGCGCCTACGCACCGGCGCGGGTCGAGTTGGCCGGCCTTCTGCCCGCCTGGGCAGATCTGGCGCCGGTCCGCCGCCTCGTCCGCACTCTGGGCAGCGGGCCTTCGCCCGGCTCGCTCCCTCCGCCTCAAGCGGAGGAGGGATGGCCGATACCCCGCGATCAGGCGAGTCGACTGCGGAGGTGGTGAATCAGCCGCTGCCGGCCCTGCTCACCCAGCCGCAGGGAGTTGCCGGTGTTCTCGGTGAGCCACTGATGGGGACCGTCCTGATCCACCAGGGCCAGGGTATAGGGCAGACCCCGCATCATCGACAGGTTGAGATAGCTGGCGCGGTCGATGAACTGGGCGGTCATCAGTTCGACCACCTGGGTGCCCGGGCGACAGAACATGATGTTGGTCAGATTGGCGCCGTGAGCCGAGATCACGCAGCGGGCTGAGGAAAACAGCTGCTGCTGGGCGGTCACCGGCAGGCCTGCCAGGGTCACCACCTCAAAGCCGAGCGTCGCCAGCTGCTCGCACCACGCGCTCTCATCGAGCAGCAGGCGGGTACGGGCGTCGCGCCGGGACACATACAGCAGCCGGCCCGGCGGCGGGCCATCGGCGCTGCAGGGGCCGACCAGCGCCTCCAGCCAGTGGTCGATGCTCGAGCAGAGCCGGCTCTTGCGCTCATCGCGGGGTTGATCGAAGTAAAGCGCATGCTCGCACCGGGCCGCGGTGTGCAGCGGGTGAATGCGGTCCAGATACTGCGGAAAGAAGGTGGCCACCGACTCGCGGACGAACGAGAGTTCCTCCCAGGCCGAGCCCAGCACCAGAATGCGGTCAATCGCAGTCTCCGCCTCCACCGCACGCAAGCGATGGAACCGCGGCAGCTGCTCCGTCATCCAGTGGAAGTAATTGCGCGCCGTGGAGCGCTCAATGACCACCGACAGACCGGGCAGCCGAGGCGTGGCCGGATCGTCGATGGCCTCCTGGTAGCGGCGGTCGATCGCGGGGCGGCGACGGCTCACCGCGCTGGGGGGAAAGGTGCCGAGCAGGGGCTCGCCCCGCTCCCAGACCAGCCCGCCGGCCAGCACCAGCGCCTCGTGGGCGATCCGTGGCTGGTCCGCGGTCAGCGGCAGGGGCTGCTGGTAGCGGCGGAGAAAGCGCTCGACCACCGCCTGAACCTCGGGATCCGCCCGCTCCGAGTCCGCGCTGCGCAGATCCAGAACCTCGAACTGCCGCTCGATGGTCCGGGCCGTGGTCACGGCATGGCGCAGGGCCGGCGGTGCGCGGAGAGGCTCGGGCGCCGGCGCCAGGACCGGGGCCGCCGCGGGATCGGCGTCGGCCGCTTCCAGGCGGGCGATCTCCTGGCGCAGCGCCACCCGCCGCTCGCGCTGGGCGACGCGCTCGGCCGGACTCAGGCCGGACGCGGCCCGCAGCGCACGGATCTCCTGCCTCAGCTGCCGGAGCCGCTCACTGCGGGGTGGGACCATGAGGCGCGGTGCGAGGCTGGCTGACGGGGGCGGCGGCGGCACGCTGGCGCGCCTGGCGCCGGGCGCGGGCGGCGGTCGAATCGGCGGCGTCGGGAGCGGCCCTGGCCGCACCGGGGACCTCGGAGGGGGAGGCTTCCCTCGGTGCACCGGCAGCCTCCCGCAACTGGCGGTCGCGAAGTTTCTGCACCAGATTGCTGCGGTAATGCCGTTCGTGCACGAACAGCAGGTTGTACTGCCAGCTCCGCTGGATATCGCGCCCCACCGGAAGCAGCCCATGCTGACCCAGGTGGTGGATGACATCGACATCGATCATCTGCCCGGGCCATGCGGCGGCGGTCTCGACCTCGACATACACCGCGTCGCAGCGCGACAGCGTCGCCTGCGCACCTGCGAGGACCTGGTCGAGCGCACCCTCCACATCGATCCAGAGAATCTGTCGTCCGTCCGGA
>DASUDX010000002.1:0-2451 GCA_036275365.1 Nevskiaceae bacterium
GTAACCGATTACGGGGTTGAGTGCCGTCACCAGCATCAGCGAACGCTCCAGGTGGCGGCGCAGCTGATCGGCTACGGCGGTCAGACCTTCCACACAGCGGCTGCGGAAACTATCCATGGCATCGGCCAGCAATGCGATCGACTCCAGCACGTTGTGGAGGATCAGCGGCTTGAATACGTTGAGCTCCAGGTGGCCCTGGCTGCCGGCGAAGCCCACCGCGGCATCGTTGCCCATCACCTGCACGGCGACCATGGTCAGCGCCTCGACCTGGGTGGGGTTGACCTTGCCGGGCATGATCGAGCTGCCGGGCTCGTTGGCCGGCAGGCGCAGCTCGCCGAGGCCACAGCGGGGGCCACTGCCCAGCAGGCGGATGTCGCTGGCGATCTTGAACAGCGCCGCGGCCAGCACCCGCAAGCGGCCGTGCAGGTCGACCAGCGCCTCGTGGCCGGCCAGGGCCATGAACTTGTCCGCGGCGCTCGCGAAGGGCATGCCGGCGAGCTGGCCGATGTGCCGGGTCACCGTCTCCGCCCAGCCCGGCGGCGTATTCAGCCCGGTGCCCACCGCACTGCCGCCGATGGCCAGTGCCGCGACCGCGGCAAGCCCATCCTCCAGCGACCGGCGGCAATAGTCGAGCTGCGCCGCATAGCCGCCGAACTCCTGCCCGAGCGTCACCGGGGCGGCATCCATGAGATGGGTGCGGCCGGCCTTGAGCAGCCCGGCGAAGGCCGCCGACTTGGCCGCCAGAGCCGCCTGTAGCGCCGCCAGCGCCGGCAGCAGGCGCGCGCGCAGCTGGCGGCTGGCGGCGACGTGCATCACCGTGGGAAAGACGTCGTTGGACGATTGCGAGCAGTTGACGTGATCGTTGGGATGCACCGGCCGGTAGTCGCCGCGCCGGCCGCCGGCCAGCTCGTTGGCGCGGTTGGCGATCACCTCGTTGAGGTTCATGTTGGTCTGGGTGCCGCTGCCGGTCTGCCACACCACCAGTGGAAACTGGTCGTCGTGGCGGCCGGCGACGATCTCGGCGCAGGCGGCGCAGATCAGCTCCCGACGCTCCGCGCAGAGCGTGCCCAGTTCGTGGTTGGCGAGCGCGGCGGCCTGCTTGACCAAGGCGAAATCGTGGATGAAGGCGAGCGGAAAGCGCTGGCCGCCGATGGGAAAATTCTGCAGCGAGCGCTGCGTCTGGGCGCCCCACAGGGCGGTATCGGCAATGGCGACCTCGCCCAGGGAATCGCGCTCGGTGCGCTGCCCGCTGCTCATTCCCGATCCGCCGCCAACTGGTCGAGGACGTGGTGGAGGATGCCGCCGGCGCGGTAGTAGCGCAGCTCGCTGTCGGTGTCGATGCGCAGCCGCAGCGGGCAGCGGTCGCGGCGGCCGTCGACACGCTCGATCACCAGCTCGAGCTGCCGGCCCGGCGCGAGCCGCGCCAGCCCCTCCAGGTGAAAACGCTCGCTGCCGTCCAGCTCGAGCTCCCGGCGCCCGCCAACGACGAACTCCAGGGGCAGGATACCCATGCCCACCAGGTTCGAGCGGTGGATGCGCTCGAAGCTCTCGGCGATCACCGCGCGGACGCCCAGCAGCCGCGGCCCCTTGGCCGCCCAGTCGCGGCTGGAGCCGGTGCCGTATTCGCGACCGGCGATCACCAGCAGCGGCGTGCCGTGCTGGCCATGGGCCATGGCCGCAGCGAAGATGGGCAGCGGCTCGGCGCCGTCCGGCAGCCGCGTGTAGCCGCCCTCGACGCCCGGCACCAGCTCGTTGCGGATGCGCACGTTGGCGAAGGTGCCGCGCATCATCACCTCGTGGTTGCCGCGCCGCGCGCCGTAGGAGTTGAAGTCCGCCACCGCCACGCCCTGCGCCAGGAGGTAGCGGCCCGCCGGGCTGTCGGGATCGATATCCCCGGCCGGCGAGATGTGGTCGGTGGTCACCGAGTCGCCGAACAGGGCCAGCAGCCGGGCATCGCGGATCGCCGCGACCGCCGGCGCCGCCGCGTCGAAAAAGGGCGGCCGGCGGATATAGGTGGAAGCCGGATCCCAGGCGTAGGTGTCGCCCTGCGGCACCGCCAGCGCCCGCCACTGGGCATCGCCGTCGAACACCCGGGCGTACTGCTGCACGAACAGGTCGCGCTCGACCCATGCCATGGCGGCGGCGAGCTCGGCGCCATCCGGCCACAGGTCGGCGAGATGGACCGGAACGCCGGCCGCGGTGATCGCGAGGGGATCGCGTTCGGGATCGACCAGGGTGGTGCCGGCCAGCGCCAGCGCCACCACCAAGGGCGGCGACGCCAGCCAGTTGAGCCGCACCCGCGGATGGATGCGGCCCTCGAAGTTGCGGTTGCCGGAAAGCACCGCGCCCACGGTCAGGTCGCCGGCGGCGATGGCGGCATCGACCGCCGCCGGCAGCGGCCCGGAATTGCCGATGCAGGTGGTGCAGCCGTAGCCCACCAGATTGAAGCCC
>DASUDX010000003.1:0-5974 GCA_036275365.1 Nevskiaceae bacterium
ACGGGAGGTGATCACCCACCCCATCGGCATCGGCCGCGAGGGCTGGTCGACCCCGCTGGGCATCACCAGGGTGGCGAAAAAGCACGACGGGCCGGCCTGGACGGTGCCGGCCTCGATCCTGCGCGAGCACGCCGCCAGGGGCGAGCCGCTGCCCGCGGTGGTGCCGCCGGGACCGGACAACCCCCTCGGCAGCCACGCCCTGCGCCTGGGCTGGTCGAGCATCCTGATCCATGGCACCAACAAGCCCGCCGGGATCGGCATGCGCGTCAGCCACGGCTGTATCCAGCTCTACCCCGAGGACATCGAACCGCTGTTCGCGGCGGTGCCGGAGGGCACCCCGGTGCGCGTGGTCGATCAGCCGCATCTGGCCGGCTTCGGCCCCGATGGCCTGGTAATGGAGGCGCACGCGCCGGCCAGCGCCGGCGGCGCCAAGGCGCAGGCGCGAGTTGCGCTCGAACGCGCACTGAAGGAGCGCCAGGCGGAGGTTACCGTCGATTGGGAGCTGGTGCGCACCCTGGCCGCCGAGCGCGCCGGCTATCCGCTGCCGGTGGCGGCGGAGGGGGTGGATCGCGGGGCCTATCTCGCCGGCTTGCCGGAGGCGCCGCCGCTCGATCCGCCGCCGCTCGCACTGCCGGAGTCCGGCGAGTGGTTCGTCGATCTGGGCCGCTTCCAGCACGAGCGCTCGGCGCGCAAGCTGGTCGCCATGCTGCGCTACCAGGGGCCGGCGATCCCGGCGGTCCGGCTCGCGCGCGACGAGGACTTCCAGGTGCTGGCGGGACCCTGGGCGACGCGCGCCGAAGCCGCCGCCGCCGCCCGGCGCATCGCCCGCGACCTCGAGGAGGAGGGCCGGGTGGTGCGCCTGCCGGAGGCCGAACTCAGCGCCCGGCTTTGAGCCGGTCCCAGTAGTGGTGATAGATCAGCGTGGCGGCGTCGCCGAGATCCTGCTGGAATTCGGCGTTCACCAGATCCTCCGGTTGCGGATAGATGGTGCGGTCGGCGGCGACGGCGGGATCGAGCAGCTTCCGCGCCGCCAGGTTCGGGGTGGCGTAGCCGATCTCGGCGCTGATCAGCGCGGCGATCTCCGGGCGCAGCACGAAGTCGATGAAGCGGTGCGCGGCCTCGGGGTTGCGTGCGTTCTTCGGGATCACGAAGCTGTCCAGCCACAGCGCCGCGCCCTCGCGCGGGTAGATGTAGGTCAGCGTCGGCAGATCGGCGCGCCCGGTCACCACCTCGCCGTTCCAGATCATGCCGATGTCCGCCTCGCCCTCCAGATAGGGCATGCGCGGGGCGTCTGAATTGAAGGTGCGCACGCTCGGCAGCAATTCCTCCAGCTTGTGATAGGCGGCTTCGATCTGGGCCGGATCGGTGCTGTTGGCGGAGTAGCCGAGCAGCTTGAGGCCGACGTGGAAGACGTCGCGCAGATCGTTGGTCATCATCACCCGGCCGCGGAATTCGGGGCGCCACAGGTCGCCCCAGCTGGTGATGCCCGCCGGATCGATGTCGGCGGCATCGACCGCGATGCCGGCGGTACCCCACAGATAGGGGATGCTGTAGGTGTTATCGGGGTCGAACGCCTGGTCGCGCAGCTGGGGGTCGAGCTGGTCGAGGCCGTGCAGCTTGCCCTGATCGATGGGCGCGAGCAGACCCTCGCGGCTCATCTTGCTGACGTAGTAGGTGGACGGCACGGCGAGGTCGTACTGGCTGCTCTGATCGAGCAGCTTGAGTTTGGCGTAGAGCGCCTCGTTGCTGTCGTAGGTGGTGTAGACCACGGCGATGCCGGTCTCCTGCTCGAAGCGGTCCAGCACCTCCTGGGGCATGTATTCCGACCAGTTGTAGAAGTTGAGCACCTGGGCGTCGCGCTCGCCGCCGCAGCCCGCGACGATCAGCGCCAGCGCGACGGTTCCAGCAAACAGCAACGATTTCATGGTTTCTCCTCTTTCGGTATCCGTGATTTCCGCGTTTCAGCATTCATGACTTCTGTTTGTTCAACAAGAGCTGCGACAGGCCCAGCGCCAGCAGCGAAAATACCAGCAGCAGCGTGCCCAGGGCATTCACTTCCGGCTTGAGGCCGACGCGCACCATCGAATAGATGCGCAGCGGCAGCACCTCGTAGCTGGGGCCGCCGACGAAGGTGCTGACCACCACGTCGTCGAGCGACAGCGTGAAGCCGAGCAGCCAACCCGCCAGCAGCGCCGGCAGGAGCGCCGGCAGCAGCACGGTATAGAGTGCGGTGAATTCGCCGGCGCCGAGATCCCGCGCCGCCTCCAGCAGCTGCGCCTCGAAGCCGGCGAGCCGCGCCAGCACCGTGATCACCACGAACGGCAGGCAGAAGGTCAGGTGCGCGATCAGCAGCGAGGTGAAGCCGAGCTGCAGGCCCACCAGCAGGAACAGTGCCAGCAGCGCGATGGCGAGCACGATCTCCGGACTCATCATCACCACGAACAGCAACCCGTGCATCAGCTGGCGGCCACGAAAGCGGTAGCGGTGCAGGGCGAAGGCGGTGAGGGTGCCGATGGCGGTGGCCAGGCTGGCCGCGGCCGCGGCCAGTGCCAGCGAATTCCACAGGGAATCCATCAGGGTGTCGTTGGCCCACAGCGCCCGGTACCAGCGCAGGCTCCAGCCGCCCCAGCGGTAGCCGGTGCGGGCATCGTTGAAGGAGTAGAGCAGTAGCACCGCGATGGGCACATAGAGCAACAGGTAGACCAGCGCCAGCCACAGGCGCGGCAGGCGGCCGCTCACGGCACGGTTCCGTGGCGCAGGCGGCGCCGCGCCAGGCGGTGGGCGAACAGCAACAGCGCCATGGCGGCGGTGAGCAGGATGCTGGCGGCGGCGCCGAAGGGCCAGTCGCGGGCATCGAGAAACTGGTTCTTGATGACGTTGCCCACCAGCAGGACGCGGGCGCCGCCGAGGATGTCGGCGACATAGAACATGCCCAGCGCCGGCAGCAGCACCAGCAGGGTGCCGGCGAGGATGCCGGGCAGGGTGAGCGGGATCAGCACGTGCACGAAGGTGGCCAGCCGCCCGGCGCCGAGGTCGCGCGAGGCGAGCAGCAGCTCCGGGCGCAGATCCTCGAACACGGCGTACAGCGGCAGGATCATGAACGGCAGCAGCAGATACACCAGGCCCAGGATGACCGCGCCCTGGGTGTAGAGGAGTTCCAGCGGCGCGTCGATCAGGCCCAGCGCCAGCAGCGCACCGTTGAGCGGGCCATTGGCGGCGAGCAGCTGCTTGATCGCGTAGGTGCGCACCAGTGAATTGGTCCAGAAGGGCAGGATCAACAGGAACAGCAGCAGCGGCCGCCAGCGCGCGCGGATGCGGCTCAACGCCCAGGCGAAGGGATAGCCGAGCAGCAGGCAGCCCAGGGTAGTCGCCAGCGCCAGCGCCAGCGAGTCCAGGAATACCCGTAGATAGAGGGGATCGAGCAGGCGCCGATAGCTGTCGAGGGTCAGCGGCAATTGCAGAAAATGCAGGGGATCGCGGGTCAGCAGGCTCGCGGCCAGCACCAGCAGGTTGGGCACCAGCACCAGCGCCAGCAGCCAGCCCCAGGACAGCGCCAGCACCGCACTGCGCAGCGGGTTGCGCTGCCCGGTCAGCGGATATGGCAGCGCGCCCTCAGCCATCGGCGGGCAGCATCCATTCCCAGCCGTCCACCCAGCTCACCCGCACGGGTTCGCCCAGGCGGTGATCGAAGGCCGGGTCGTCCTCGTCGAAGAATTCGCTGGCCAGCACCTCCTGGCCGCCGTCGAGGCGGATCAGCGAATCCAGGGTGCTGCCCTTGTAGTTGCGCTCGATCACCGTGCCCGGCAGGCCCTGGTCGGCGTCCGGCCCTAGCACGCGGATATCCTCCGGACGCAGCAGCAGGCTCACCGCCTGGCCCACGCGGGGCGCGAAGTGCGGGGTGGGCAGGGTGCGGTGCTGGCCGGCGCAGTCCACCACCACGCGCTCGGCCTGTACTTCCAGCACCCGGGCGGGGAACAGATTGGTCTCGCCCACGAAGCGCGCGGTGAACAGGTTGGCGGGGCGCTCGTAGACCTCGCGCGGGCTGCCCAGCTGTTGCAGCACGCCGTCGTGCAGCACCGCCACCCGGTCGGACATCGACAGCGCCTCCTCCTGGTCGTGGGTGACGAACACGAAGGCGATGCCCAGCTCGCGCTGCAGGCGCTTGAGTTCGAGCTGCATCTGGCGGCGCAGCTTGGCATCCAGCGCGGACAGGGGTTCGTCGAGCAGCAGCAGGCGCGGCCGCTTGACCAGGGCGCGGGCGATCGCCACCCGCTGCTGCTGGCCGCCGGACAGCTGCTGCGGCTTGCGCCGCGCGAACTCGCCGAGCCGCACCAGCTCCAGCGCCTCCCCGACGCGCGCGGCGATCTCGGCGCGCGGGCGGCGCTCGCGGCGCAGCCCGTAGGCGACGTTGCCGAATACGTCGAGGTGCGGAAACAGCGCGTACTGTTGAAACACCGTGTTCAGCGGCCGCCGCTCCGGCGGTACCGCGGTGAGATCGGCGCCGGCGAGGTGGATGCTGCCGTGGTCCGGCCGCTCGAAGCCGGCGATCAGTCGCAACAGCGTGGTCTTGCCGCAGCCGGAGGGACCGAGCAGGGTGAGGAACTCGCCGTCGAGAACCTCCAGGCTGAGGTCTTGCAGCACCGGGCGGCCGGCGTAGGTCTTGCCGATCGCGCGCAGGGACAATAGCGGCGGGGTCATCGCGGGTTCGGAGCGGCGGGTCCCGGTTTAGGGTTCCGGGACGCGGTGGAATTCGACGTAGAACCGCACCGGGCCCTCGGGGCTCACCTCATGGGGCACCTGGGGCTCGACCACGCCGCAGCGCTCGGGCGAGAGCAGGACTTCGCTCGGCTCGGGCGCCAGTATCCGGTAGCGCAGGCGGCCCTCCAGCACCACGATCTTGCCCCAGGTTCCGGCCTTGGTGGTGTGCCGGCGGAGCAGCCCTGCGGGCACCGTGGCCTCGGTGAACACCGGGGTGCGCTGGTACGGCTGTACGTCCGCCGGCAGGGTTTTCATGTCCGGTGTCCTCGCGGCACTGTTCAGAAGTGTTGGACGAAGGGTGCGGCCAGCGCGCGCAGGTCGTCGGGGATCGGCACCGAGCGGCGCGTCGCGAAGTCGAACAGGGTGCCGGCGGTCTCCACGGTGGCCACGGTCTCGCGGCTGGCGGCGTCCAGGAACCAGTGGAAGAAATACTGGATCTTGCCTTGCATCTCGCGCAGTCCGCTGCGCGTGACGATGGCGTCGCCGGCGCGCAGTGGGCGGTGGAATTCGATGTCGTACTCGAGCGCCGCACTGCCCAGGCCGTGCGCCTGGCGGTAGTCCGGGGTCAGGCCGTAGTGGTGCTGGAGGTGGGTGACGGCATCCGAGCAGCGCGCCATGAAAAAGCGCGGGTGGAGCTCGCCGCGGGCGTCGCACTCCCAGGGTTCGATGGTGCCGCGCGCGGTGTCGAACAGGCCCCGCGCCTCGGCGGTGGCCCAGTCCCGCGCCGGCGGCTGGCGCAATTGCGGCGGTGGCCGCAGGTCGGCCGGGGCGGTGATGCGCCAGGGCTCGGCCGCGGCGCGGGCGGCCGGAGTCAGTGGCAGGCTGGCGCCACTGCCGGCGTCGATCAGGTCGAGGTCGATGACGAAGCGCGCGGCAATGGCGCCGCTGTCGATGTTGCGCATCTCGTTGAAGGTGGTGAGGCCGTGGCCGCCCAGCGCCAGGATGCCGGTGGCGATCTCGAAGCTGGCGCCGTTGCGCAGCTCGCGCATGAACAGCACCCGCTCGCGGCGGTGGCGGAGGGTGCTGCCGGCGGGGAGCCCGAGCAGCACGCGAAGCTGGCCCAGGGTTTCGGCCGAACGCGCCAGGTAATGCTGGACGTTCATGTGCTCCATGACGTCGCATTCCCAGGCCTTGACGTTGGCGCGCACCGTGGTGGTCATCTCGCCCATGGCTGCCGTTCCGCTCACGGCTCCGGGATGCAGTCGAGGTCGATGGT
>DASUDX010000004.1:0-32485 GCA_036275365.1 Nevskiaceae bacterium
TTAGCCCAGGATCTTGGTGACGACGCCGGCGCCGACGGTGCGGCCGCCCTCGCGGATGGCGAAGCGGACCTGCTCCTCCATCGCGATCGGGGCGATCAGCTCCACGCTCACCTTGATGTTGTCACCCGGCATCACCATCTCGGTGCCCGCCGGCAGCTCCACGCTGCCCGTCACGTCAGTGGTGCGGAAGTAGAACTGCGGACGGTAGCCCTTGAAGAAGGGGGTGTGACGACCGCCCTCTTCCTTGGTCAGCACGTACACCTCACCCTCAAACTTGGAGTGCGGCTTGATGCTGCCGGGCTTGCACAGGACCTGCCCGCGCTCGATGTCTTCCTTCTTGGTGCCGCGCAGGAGCAGACCGACGTTGTCACCGGCCATGCCCTGGTCCAGCAGCTTGCGGAACATCTCGACGCCGGTGATGGTGCTCTTGGCGGTGTCCTTGAGGCCGACGATCTCGACTTCCTCGCCAACCTTGATGATGCCGCGCTCGATACGGCCGGTGGCCACGGTGCCGCGACCGGAGATGGAGAACACGTCCTCCACCGGCAGCAGGAAGGGCTTGTCGGTCTCGCGCGCGGGCTCGGGGATGTAGGTGTCGAGGGCCTTGTAGAGCTCCTCGAGCTTGGCAACCCAGGTCGGATCGCCCTGGATGGCCTTGGTGGCAGAGCCGCGGATCACGGGGGTGTCATCGCCCGGGAAACCGTACTTGCTGAGCAGGTCGCGCACTTCCATCTCGACCAGCTCGAGCAGCTCGGGGTCTTCCACCAGATCGCACTTGTTGAGCCACACCACGATCTTGGGAACATTGACCTGCTTGGCCAGCAGAACATGCTCGCGGGTCTGCGGCATCGGGCCGTCGGTGGCGCTCACCACCAGAATGGCGCCGTCCATCTGGGCCGCACCGGTGATCATGTTCTTGACGTAGTCAGCGTGACCCGGGCAGTCCACATGGGCGTAGTGGCGCGCCTCGGTCTCGTACTCCACATGGCTGGTGGCAATGGTCAGGATCTTGGTGCTGTCACGACGACCCTGGCTCTCCGACGCCTTCGCCACCTCGTCATACGCCACGTACTTCACCGACCCGAACTTGTCCGCAGACACCTTGGTCAGCGCCGCCGTGGTCGTGGTCTTGCCATGGTCCACGTGTCCAATCGTCCCCACGTTCACGTGCGGCTTGACTCGATCGAATTTTTCCTTGGCCATGTCAGAACTACCCGGTTGATATAAAGACGAAAAACCGCCGGCCAAGTGGCCAGCGGATCGGTTGCTGCCGGCGGGAGCGGCATGCTCCTCGCCTATTGATGGTGCCCACAACGCGATTCGAACGCGTGACCTCACCCTTACCAAGGGTGCGCTCTACCACTAGAGCTATGTGGGCGTTTCTCTACTTCTGCCTCGGGCCACCCAAGCTGGAGCGGGTGATGGGAATCGAACCCACGCTATCAGCTTGGAAGGCTGAAGTTCTACCATTGAACTACACCCGCTTTGCACTACTTTCCCGCCAAACCTCGCGAGTGAGGGGACCGTTCGACTGCCACGCCATCCGGGTTTGGCAGACCGATACTCGACACTCGAACCACACCCGCCTTGCACTGCTCACCGGCTCGATACGATTCACCGACAACCCTTGACTCCGGCGCCGGTGGCGGCTGGTGGAGGGAGTAGGATTCGAACCTACGTAGACATAAGTCAGCAGATTTACAGTCTGCCCTCGTTGGCCGCTTGAGTATCCCTCCGCTGCTTGCCGCCCCCGCGGACGCCAGGGGCGTAAACGGGCCGCGTATTCTCAGGATCGAACCCCTCCCCGTCAAGGTTTTTCGTCGCGCTCAGCCCCGTGGCTTGGCCCTGGCAGTGGGCGGTGCACTCAGGGGGTCGTCGGGCCAGGGGTGGCGCGGATAGCGGCCGCGCAGGTCCTTGCGCACCTCGAAGTAGCCCCGCTGCCAGAAGCTGGCGAGGTCGCTGGTGACCGCCACCGGCTTGCGCCCGGGCGAGAGCAGATGCAGCACCACCGGCACCCGCCCCTCGCAGACGCTCGGCCCCTGGCGCAGGCCGAACAGCTCCTGCAGCTTCACTTCCAGCACCGGCGCCTGGCCTGGCCGGTAGTCCAGGGCATAGCGGTTGCCGGTGGGCACCTCGCAATGGGTCGGCGCCAGCCGCCCGAGCCGGCGCTGCTGGTCGCTCTCCAGCTGGCTCTGCAGCGCGCTGAGCAGATCCACCCGCTCCAGATGGCTGAGCCGGCTGCAGCCGTCCAGCCAGGGCGCCAGCCAGCTCTCGAGGCGCGCCATCAGGTCCTCGTCCGCCACCGCTGGCCAGCCGGCCTCGGGCTGCCAGTGCGCGAGCGAGGCCACCCGTGCCTGCCAGCTGCGGCTGGCCTCGGTCCAGGGCAGGGCGCTGGGGCCGCGCCCGCGCAGACCCTTGAGCAGCAGCTCGAGCACCCGGGCCTGGGTCTCCGGCGAGGGTTCGCGCAGGGTCTGCGCCTCCAGCACCAGCGCGCCGATGCGGTGCTGCCGCTCGGCCAGCACCGCCGCCTGGGCCTCGTCCCAGCGCACCACCTCCTCCACCCGCAGGCGCGCCGCCTGGGTGGCGAGCAGCTGGGCCGGAGCGAGGGCCACCGCCGCGCGGACCCGCCGCAGCGCCCCCTCCACGGTCCAGTGCGCGATGGCGAGCCAGGGCTCGCGGGCCAGGGGCGCGTGCTCGGGCAGACGCGCCTCGCCGCCATCGGCACAGCGATAGGCCACCTCGCGCTCGCCGGCCCGCTGGCCACTGCGCAGTCCCTCGCGGCGCTGCGCCAGACGCTCCGGATAGGCCAGCGCCAGCAGCCGCGGCAGGGCCTCGGCGGGATCTGCCCCCGCGTCCGGGGTGCTCAGCTGCCGGCGGAACTGGCGCACGCTCTCCTGCACCCGCCGCAGCAGGCCGGGCTCGCCGCGACCGGCGCGCAGGGCCAGCACCCGGCCGAGCAGATCGGGGTCGGCATCGAGCTCGCTGGTCTCCAGCACCGCCGCCAGCCAGGCCGCCCACTCCCCCTGGTCACCGGCCTCGAGCAGCATGCGCGCCAGGCGCGGCGGCAGCGGCAGCCGCAGCAGCTCACGGCCGCGCGGCAGCACCCGCCCGGTGGCCGGATCCAGCGCGCCGAGATCCTGCAGCAGGCCGCGCGCATAGCCCCAGGCGGCAGCCGGCGGCGGATCGAGCAGGGCCGCACCGGCGGGATCGTGCAGACCCCAGGCGGCCAGTTCGAGGGCGAAGCGGGTCAGGTCCGCCTGCAGGATCTCCGGACTGTCGTGGGCGGCCAGATGGCCGTGCTGCTCGGCCGACCACAGCCGGTAGGCCGTTCCCGGACCGAGACGGCCGGCGCGGCCGGCGCGCTGCTCGGCACTGGCGCGCGAGACCCGGCGGGTTTCCAGCCGGTTGGTCCCGGCGCCGAGGTCAAAGCGCGCCACCCGCACCCAGCCGGCGTCCACCACCGTGCTCACGCCCTCCACGGTCAGCGAGGTCTGGGCGATGGTGGTGGCGAGAATGATCTTGCGGCGGCCCTCGGCGTCCGGGCGCAGGGCCAGATCCTGGGCCTCGCTGGAGAGCTCGCCGTGCAACGGCCGCACCGCCAGCGCCGGCAGGCGCGCCGCCAGCCGGCGCTCGGTGGCGCGGATCTCGCGCTGACCGGGCAGGAAGGCCAGCACATCGCCGGCGGTCTCCTGCAGGGCCTGGCCGATCAGCACGCTCATCGCCTCGTCGAGCGGCAGGTCGCCGCGCGCTGGCCGGTGCTGGATCTCCACCGGAAACAGCCGCCCGCCGGCCTCGATGCGCGGCGCCGGCGCGCCGCCAGCGCCCAGCAGCGCCGCCACCCGCTCGCCATCCAGGGTGGCCGACATCACCAGCAGACGCAGCTCCGGGCGCAGGCTGGCACGCACATCCAGCGCCAGCGCCAGGGCCAGATCGGCGTCGAGACTGCGCTCGTGGAACTCGTCGAAGATCACCAGCCCCACCCCGGGCAGCTCCGGGTCGGCCTGCAGGCGGCGCGCCAGAATGCCCTCGGTGACCACCTCCAGGCGGGTGTCGGGACCGACCCGGCGATCGAAGCGGATCTGGTAGCCCACGGTCTGGCCCACGCTTTCGCCGAGCAGGCTGGCCATGCGCGCTGCAGCCGCCCGCGCCGCCACCCGCCGCGGCTCCAGCAGCAGGATGCGCTGACCGGCCAGCCACGGCGCGGACAGCAGCGCCAGCGGCAGGGTGGTGGTCTTGCCCGAACCCGGCGGGGCACCCAGCACCGCCACCCCGCGCCCGGCCAGCGCCGCCTCCAGCGCCGGCAGGGCCTCCAGCGCCGGCAGCTCGGGCAGCCGCGCCCGCAGATCGCCGCCCGGCCGGCTCACCCGCTGCGCAGGAAGTCGATCACGGCCGCGGCGGTGGCCGCCGGGGCATCGAAATGCAGCATGTGCCCGGCCTCGATCTCCACCACCTGCGCGGCGGCGAAGCAGGCACGGCGGGCCGCCCGCTGGGCGGCCGGGAAGCCCTGGTAGAAGGGCGAGCGGCGCGCTTCCACGAACAGCGTCGGCGCCTGCACCTGGCGCCAGATGGTCTCGGCCTCGGCGGCCCGGTACAGCAGCGGGAAGGGCAGCCGGTGGCGCGGATCGGCGCGCAGGCTGACCCCGCCCCCGGCCAGCGGCCGCGCCCAGCACTGCGCCACGAACAGCGCCTGGCGCTCATCGAGTTGCGGATGGGTCTTGCGGATGCGTCCGGCGAGGGTGGGGTAGTCCGGGTAGCGCTGCTCGCGCAGCGGCGCCTGCAGGGCATCGAGCCAGCGGCGGTAGCGCTCGGCGGCCTGGGCGGCCTCGCCGTCGGGCAGGAACAGGCTGTCCAGCACCGCCAGCCGCGACACCCGCGACGGCCGCAGGCCGGCATACAGCGCCGCCACCTGGCCGCCCATGCTGTGGCCGATCACCGGCAGCGCCGCGCTGTCGCCGAACAGGGCGCGCACCAAGGCCTCCAGATCGGCCACATAGTCGGCGAACCAGTAGCCATCCTCGGGCCACTGGCTGTGGCCGAAGCCGCGGAAATCCGGCGCCACCACCCGCCAGCCGGCCGCGGCCAGCGGCGTGGCCAGCGGCGCGAAGGTGGCCGAAACATCGAGAAAGCCATGCAGCAGCAGCAGCGGCGGGGCGCTGTCCTCCCCCCAGATCCGCAGGTGATGGCGCAGGCCGCGGGCGCGCACCATCAGAGAGCGTTCGCGCACCGTCATGGGGCGTGATCCAGGCAGCCGCGGGCGTAGCCGGCGCGCGCCGCGGTGCTGATCCAGTAGCGCTGGACGGCACGGCCATCGGTTTCGATCACCAGCTGCTGGGGGTCGGCGGGGAACAGCCGGTACCAGGCCCCGGGCGCCCCATCCGGGCGCGGCTCCTGCCGGTAGCGGCCGCCGTAGAGCGCCTCGATCCGTGCCAGGGGGTCGCCCACCCGCAGGCCGGAGCGGGTGGGCAGGGCCGGGTCGAGCACCTCGATGCGCTCGATACGCCCGTCCACCAGCATCAGGCCCAGGCGGCTGAAGTCCCCGCCCGGGTAGGCGTAATGGCAGGGCGCCGACTCATGGCGCTCGACCCAGTCGAGCTGGCTGGCGCGGGCCGCCTCGGCCAGATACATGCCCAGCCGCAGCGGACCGAGGCCGCTGGCGGTGGCGGTCCAGGCCGGCAGCGGCGCGCTGCCCAGCGCCGCCTGCAGCAACAGCGCCGCGAGCACTCAGAGCCGTCCGGCCAGCACTTCCTCGAGCAGGCCGAGGCGGTCATTGCCCCAGAACAGGCGCTCGCCGACGAACAGGCTGGGCGCGCCGAAGGCACCGCGGCGGATCGCCTCCTCGGTATTGGTCTTCAGCCGTTCCTTCACCTCAGGCTCCTGGGTGCGCGCCAGCAGGGCGGGGCCATCGTGTCCGAGCCCGCCGGCCAGGGCCTGCAGCACCTCGTTCTGGGTGATGTCGGCGCCCTCGGCCCAGTAGGCGCGCATCACCGCCAGGGCGAAGGCGCCGACCGCCGCCTCGGGCAGGGCGCAGGCCATGCGCATGGCGGTGATGCCATTGATCGGGAACTGCTTGGGGAAGCGGAACGGCACCTGGTAGTGGCGCGACCACAGCTGCAGGTCCTTGAACATGTACTGCGCCTTGGCCGGCACGGTGGCCGGCATCTTGTTGCCGGTGGCCTCGAAGGCCTTGCCGATCAGAAACGGCTTCCACTGCACCCGCGCGCCGTGGCGGGCGGCCAGGGCCTCGATCTGGGTGGCCGCGAGATAGGTGTAGGGGCTGGCGGGATCCCAGAAGAACTCGACGGTGGCACTCATGGCGGCTCGCGGTGGGGTCGGGAGCCCCCAGTATTCCACGCACCCCGTCGCGCCGGGGCTGGTGCGGACCTTGCTTGCCGTGGGGGTGGCACACCCGGCCTACAATGCCGGCTCCCGCCCGCTGACCTTTCCGCCGCTCCCGCCTCGACATGACGTACTGCGTAGCCATCCGGGTGGACGACGGCCTGGTCTTCGCCGCCGACACCCGCACCAGTGCCGGGGTGGACGACGTGCGCACCTACAACAAGCTGCATGTCTTCGAGACCCCGGGCGAGCGGGTGTTCGCCATCATGTCGGCCGGCAATCTGGCCACCACCCAGTGGGTGCTCAACGCCATCCGGCGCGACATGGACAACCCGGAGGCCGGGCAGAGCCTGCGGACCATCCGCCACATGTACGACGCCGCCGATTACGTCGGCCAGCTCTCGGTGCGGGCGCAGAAGGAGGCCAGCGGCGCGGGCCAGTACAGCAGCGTGGACTTCCGCACCACCCTGATCCTCGGCGGCCAGATCCTCGGCGAGGAGCCGGCGCTGTACCTGATCTACCCGGAAGGCAATTGCATCTCGGCGAGTCCGGAGACGCCCTATCTGCAGATCGGCGAGAGCAAGTACGGCAAGCCGATCCTCGATCGCATCATCCGCATGTCGGTCTCGCTGGAGGACGCCGCCCGCTGCGCCCTGGTGAGTCTGGACTCGACCATGAAGTCCAATCTCACCGTCGGCCCGCCGCTGGATCTGGCGATCCTGCCGCGCGATGCCCTGCGCATCACCCACAAGCTGCGCCTGGACCTCGACACGCCCTATTACGCCGAGCTCAAGCGCGCCTGGGGCGAGCAGCTGGAAAAGGTCTTCCGCGAGGCCCTGCCGCGGTTCGACTGGGAAACCCAGGGCGGCCAGCAGACCATGCTCTGAGGCTGGCATTGCCCGGCCGGAAGCCGGACACTGCGCCCCCATGACGCCCCTGATCGCCCCCTCCATCCTCTCCGCCAACTTCGCCCGCCTCGGCGAGGATGTGGAGCGCGTGCTCGCCGCCGGCGCCGACTGGGTGCACTTCGATGTGATGGACAACCATTACGTGCCCAATCTGACCATCGGCCCGATGGTCTGCGAGGCCCTGCGCAAGCACGGCATCCGCGCCCCCATCGATGTGCACCTGATGGTGGAACCGGTGGACGAGCTGGCCCAGAGCTTCGCCCGCGCCGGGGCGAGCCTGATCAGCTTCCACCCGGAAGCCACCCGCCATCTCGACCGCAGCCTGCAGGCGATCAAGGCCAGCGGCTGCCAGGCCGGCCTGGTGTTCAATCCGGCCACCTCCCTGGAGTGCCTCAGATATGTGCTGGACAAGGTCGACCTGGTGCTGCTGATGAGCGTCAACCCGGGCTTCGGCGGCCAGAGTTTCCTGCCCTCGGCGCTGCCCAAGCTGCGCGAGGCGCGTGCCCTGATCGCGGCCAGCGGCCGCGACATCCGCCTGGAGATCGACGGCGGAGTGAAGGTCGACAACATCCGCGATATCGCCGCCGCCGGCGCCGATACCTTCGTCGCCGGCTCGGCCATCTTCGGTGCGCCGGACTACGCCGAGGTGATCCGCCGGATGCGCGCCGAGATCGCGGCGGCCGGTCGCTGAGGCAGCACATGAATCCGGGCCATCGACACCGGCGCTGGCGAGGGGCCTGCTGAGACCCGCTCCCTGCTCCGCGCCACCCGTGGCGCCCTCCTCGCCCGATCTGTCCGCGTCATGTCCCTGAAGCCCTACACCCGCCTGCTCCCGGGCGATCTCGACACCCCGGTCGGCGCCTATCTCAAGCTCGGCAACCGGCCCTACTCCTATCTGCTCGAATCGATGCAGGGCGGCGAGCGCTGGGGGCGCTACTCCTTCATCGGCCTGCCGGCGCGCGAGGGCCTGCGGATCCGCGATCGCCGCGTGCAGCTCTGGCGCGAGGGCGAGCCGGAACAGGTGTTCGAGGTGGACGATCCGATCGCCTGGCTGCGCGCCCACACCGTGCGCAGCGGGGTCACCCCGGCGCAGGGCCTCGGGCGCTTCGTCGGCGGCTGGGTCGGCTATGTCGGCTACGACAGCGTGCGCTTCTTCGAGCCGACCCTGCGCCTGGACCAGCCGGATCCGCTCGGCCTGCCCGATGTGCTGCTGATGCGCTCGGACGAGCTGCTGATCTTCGACACCCTCAAGGCCACCATCACCCTGCTGGTCTATGCCGCCGACGCCGCCAGCGCCGAACGCCGGCTGGATGCCATCGAAGCCGGCCTCGCCGCGCCGGCGGCCGAGGGCCCGCGCCGGCTGCCGCCGCCGGATCCGCCGGCCCTGCCCTTCACCAGCACCTTCAGCCGCGAGGCCTATCTGGCCGCGGTGGCGCGCGCCCAGGCCTACATCGCCGCCGGCGACAGCTTCCAGATCCAGCTCGGCCAGCGCCTGAGCGCGCCGTTCCAGGCCCCGGGGGTGGCGCTTTACCGCGCCATCCGCCGCCTCAACCCCTCGCCCTATCTGTTCTGTCTGCATCTGGGCGATCACGAGGTGGTCGGCAGCAGCCCGGAGATCCTGGTGCGGCTGGAGGACGGCGAGGCCACCGTGCGCCCCATCGCCGGCACCCGCCCGCGCGGCGCCACCCCCGAGGCCGATCGCCAGCTGGAGGCCGAGCTGCTGGCCGATCCCAAGGAGATCGCCGAACACGTGATGCTGATCGACCTCGGCCGCAACGATGTCGGCCGCATCAGCCAGACCGGGGTGCGGGTCACCGAGCGCATGGTGGTGGAGCGCTACAGCCATGTCATGCACATCGTCAGCGAGGTGCGCGGGCGGGTGCAGCCGGGGCTGGATGCCTTCGACATCCTCGCCGCCACCTTCCCCGCCGGCACCCTCACCGGTGCGCCCAAGCTGCGCACCATGGAGATCATCAGCGAGCTGGAGCCGGTGCGGCGCGGGGTCTACGGCGGCGCGGTCGGCTATCTGGGCTTCGATGGGCAGATGGACATGGCGATCGCCATCCGCACCGCCATCGTCAAGGGCGGCCAGGTCCATGTGCAGGCCAGCGCCGGCGTGGTGGCCGACTCGCGCCCGGAGCTGGAATGGGAGGAGACCCTGCACAAGGCGCGCGCGATGATGCGCGCCGCCGAGCAGGCGGCGGCCGGAGCGGCCTCATGATCCTGATGATCGACAACTACGACTCCTTCACCTACAACCTCGTGCAGTACCTGGGCGAGCTGGGGGCGGAGGTGGCGGTGCACCGCAACGACCGCATCGACATCGCCGCCATCGAGGCGCTGGACCCCAGCCACATCGTGCTCTCGCCCGGGCCCTGCACACCCAACGAGGCCGGCATCTGCCTCGAGGTGCTGCAGGTGCTGGCGCCGCGCTATCCCATTCTCGGCGTCTGTCTGGGTCATCAGGCGATCGGCCAGGCCTTCGGCGGGGTGGTCAAGCGGGCACGGGTGGCCATGCACGGCAAGGTCAGCGACATCCACCACCGCGGCGAGGGCGTGTTCCGCGGCCTGCCCAGCCCCTACAGCGCCACCCGCTACCACTCGCTGATCGTCGAGGCCGAGACCCTGCCGGCCGCGCTGGAGGTGACCGCCTGGACGGCCTTCGCCGATGGCCGCCGCGACGAGATCATGGGTCTGCGCCATCGCCAGCTGCGGGTGGAGGGCGTGCAGTTCCACCCGGAATCGATCCTCACCGAGCACGGCCACGCGCTGCTGCGCAACTTCCTCGAATCCGCCTGACCCGGAGTGCCCCATGCCCCTGAGCCCGCAGGACGCGCTGCAGCGCGTGATCGAGAACCGCGAGATCTTCCAGGACGAGATGGTGGAGCTGTTCCGCATGCTCATGCGTGGCGAGATCTCGCCACTGATGAGCGCGGCCCTGCTTACCGGCCTGCGGGTGAAGAAGGAAACCGTGGGCGAGATCGCCGCGGCGGCCAGCGTGATGCGCGAGTTCGCCCGCAAGGTGGTGGTCGACCCGCCGCCCAGCCACTTCGTCGACATCGTCGGCACCGGCGGGGATGGCGCGCACAGCTTCAACATCTCCACCGCCTCGATGTTCGTCGCCGCCGCCGCCGGCTGCACCATCGCCAAGCATGGCAACCGCGGGGTGTCGTCGAAATCGGGTAGCGCCGATGTGCTGGAGGCCCTGGGCGCGGTGATCGATCTGCAGCCCGAGCAGGTGGCGCAGTGCATCCACGCCTGCGGCATCGGCTTCATGTTCGCGCCCAACCACCATCCGGCGATGAAGGTGGTGGCACCGGTGCGGCGGGAGATGGGCGTGCGCACGATCTTCAACATCCTCGGCCCGCTGACCAACCCGGCCAACGCCCCGCAGATCCTGATGGGCGTGTTCCATCCGGATCTGGTCGGCATCCAGGTGCGCGTGCTGCAGCGCCTGGGCGCCCGCCGCGCCCTGGTGGTCTGGGGCAAGGACGGGCTCGACGAGCTGACCCTCGGCGCCGGCACCCTGGTCGGTGAGCTGCGCGACGGCGAGGTGCGCGAGTACGAGGTGCATCCGGAGGACTTCGGTCTGCCCATGGCCGGATCGCGCGCGCTGACGGTGGCCAGTGCCGCCGAGTCCGCCGAGCGCCTGATCGAGGCCCTGGACAACCGTCCCGGGGTGGCGCGCGACATCGTCAGCTTCAACGCCGGGGCGGCGATCTACGCGGCCGGACGCACCGACAGCCTCGCCGCCGGCATCGAGCGCGCCCGCAGCACGCTGGAGAGCGGCGCGGCGCGCGCCCGGCTCGACAAGTTCATCGCGGTGACCCGCAAGGTGGCGGCGTGAGCGACATCCTCGAGCGCATCCTGTCGCGCAAGCGCGAGGAGATTGCCGCGCTGGCCGCCCGCCAGCCGGCGGATCAGCTGGAGCGCGCGGCCCTGGCGGCCACCCCACCGCGCGGCTTTGCCGCCGCCCTGCGCCAGAAGGTGGCGGCGGGCGAGGCCGGGGTGATCGCCGAGATCAAGCGCGCCTCGCCGAGCAAGGGGCTGATCCGCGCCGAGTTCGACCCTGCCTGGCTCGCCCGCGACTATGCCCGCGGCGGGGCCGCCTGCCTGTCGGTGCTCACCGATGTCGATTTCTTCCAGGGCGCCGATGCCCATCTGCAGGCCGCGCGGGCGGCCTGCCCGCTGCCGGTGATCCGCAAGGATTTCCTGATCGATCCGCTGCAGATCCTCGAGGCGCGGGCGCTCGGCGCCGACTGCGTGCTGCTGATCGTGGCCGCCCTCGCCGATGCGGCGCTGCAGGCGCTGTTCCGGCTGGCGCGCGATCTGGGCATGGATGTGCTGATCGAGGTGCACGATGCGGTGGAGCTGGCGCGGGTGCGGGCCCTCAACCTGCCGGGCCCTCTGCTGCTGGGCGTGAACAACCGCAATCTGCGCAGCTTCGAGACCCGCCTGGAGACCACCCTGGACCTGCTCGGCGCGATGCCCGCAGACGCCGAGGTGGTGACCGAGAGCGGAATCGCCCACCCGGCCGATGTGGCGCGGATGCGCGCCGCCGGCGTGCAGCGCTTCCTGATCGGCGAATCGCTGATGCGCCAGCCCTCGCCGGGCTCGGCATTGCAGGCGCTGATCGCCTAAGGTGCCCGGGCGGTCCTGCGTCCGTCCCGGAGCTTCCCATGCACCCGATCCGTCTGCTCTCCGCGGCCCTGCTGCTGCTCGTGCTGTCTGCGCCGGCGGCGTCAGCCTCGTGGCGCCTCGGCGTCGAGGCCTGGGATCTGGAGGTCAGCGGCGAGGCCGAGGACGACAGCGGCCGGGTCGATTTCGCCCAGCTCGGCCTGTCCTCGCCGACCCGGGTGCAATGGCTGCTGGAGCGGCGTGCCGCCAGCGGCTCCTGGTGGCCGGATCTCTCGCTGCGCCACAGCGGCATCGAGGCCCGCGGCCGCCAGGTGGTGGATACCTCGATCACCCTCGGCGATCTGGTGCTGGTGCCTGGCGAGTCGACCGCCGAGACCGAGGCCGACTTCGATGACCTCGCCCTGCACCTGAGCTATCCCCTGCTCGGTCGGGATACCCGGCTGTCGGCCGGGCTTGCGGTCAAGCGCCTCGACGGCGAGCTGGTGATCCGCGAGGTGGAGAGCGACAACGCCGACCGCGAGACGGTGGACCAGACCTTCCCGCTCGGCCTGCTGGCCTTCTACTGGCCGCTGCATCCGCGCCTGCAGCTGGGCGCCGAGGCGCTCTATGTGGAGTACCGCGACGATGCCCTGTACGAGCTGCAGGTGCATGCGCTGGTGCCGCTGACGCGCCGGCTCGAGCTGGTGGCCGGCTGGCAGCGCAAGGATTACCGTCTGCGCAATCGTGACTACCGCCTGGACGCCGAGGCCGATGGCCTGCGCCTGGGTCTGAGCCTGCGTTTCTGAGGAGTCTGCATGTCCGCCACCGCCGCCCCCGTTCTCGTCACCGGCGCCGCCGGCTATGTCGCCAGCTGGATCGTCCGCCGTCTGCTCGAGCAGGGCTACCGCGTGCACGGCACCGTGCGCGATCCGGCCAAGCCGCGCGGGCTGGAGCATCTGCACCGGCTGGCCGAGCAGTACCCGGGCCAGCTCACCCTGTTCGCGGCCGACCTGCTCCAGCCCGGCAGCTTCGCCGCCGCCATGCAGGGCTGCGAGGTGGTGATGCACACCGCCTCGCCCTTCATCACCAGCGGCTTCACCGATGCCGAGGCGGCCCTGGTGCGCCCGGCGGTGGAGGGCACCCGCAATGTGCTGGAGACCTGCAACACGGTGGCCAGCGTGCGGCGGGTGGTGCTGACCAGCAGCGTGGTGGCGATCTACGGCGACAACGCCGACGCCGGCGGCCGGGTGCTCACCGAGGCCGACTGGAACACCAGCAGCAGCCTGCACCACCAGCCCTATCCGTACTCCAAGGTCTGCGCCGAGCGCGAGGCCTGGAAGATCCACGATGCCCAGACGCGCTGGCGGCTGGTCACCATCAATCCAGGGCTGGTGCTGGGCCCGGCGCTGACCCGGGCCAGCGACTCCTACAGCTTCACGGTGATCCGCCAGCTGGTGAACGGCACCATGTTCCTCGGCGCCCCGCCGCTGGACATCAGCGTGGTCGATGTGCGCGACGTGGCCGAGGCCCATCTGCGCGCCGCCTTCACCCCCGCCGCCGAGGGCCGCTACATCACCGCGGCGGCGACCACCCGCTTTCTCGCCCTGGGCCGGCTGCTGCGGAAGCGCTACGGCTCGCGCTACCTGTTCCCGCTGATGGAGGCGCCCAAGCCGGTGGTCTGGCTGATCGCCCCCCTCGCCGGGCTGACCCGCGGCTTCGTGCGCCTCAACGTCGGCCATCCGCTGCGGCTGGACAACCGCCGCTCGCGCGAGGGGCTCGGGCTGCACTACCGCAGCCTGGAGGACACCGTGGTCGATCACTTCGAGCAGCTGCTGACCGACGGCGTGATCCGCCGCCGCTGACGGCGCTTATCCACAGGCGGCAGGAGTCTCTGACCACTGCCGGCCGGGGGTCAGCGGGGCTAGCGTCGGGACACGATCCCCGCGGAGGCTGTCATGACCCTTCTGCGCTTCAGCCTGATGGTGATTGCCTTGCTGATGACCGGGCTGAGCTGGGCGGGCGAGGTGCCCGCCTGTCTCGACCGCTGCGATGCCGGCTATCTCGAATGCCGCGCCGGCCACACCGCCACGCTCTGCCACGACCGCCGCGCCAGCTGCGTGGACCGCTGCGATGCCCAGCGCCTGCACCGCGGCACCCAGGCCCGCGCCCATCTCACCGCGGGCGAGCTGGACCGCACGCTGCGGCCGCGGGCCTGGCTGGCCCGCACCGACCGGGACTGAGCCCGGTCCAGGGCGGGGACGAGGCCGGGGCTGAATCCGGCTTCGACGAAAAACGGCCGGGCGGAGGGCGCGGCGCATCATCGCGCCATGCTGCATATCGTCTGGTTCAAGCGCGACCTGCGCCTGCACGATCACGCCCCGCTGGCGGAGGCGGCCGAGCAGGGCACGGTGCTGCCGCTCTACATCCTGGAACCCGGCCTCTGGCAGCAGGACGACGCCAGCGGCCGGCAGTGGCAGTTCGTCGCCGACGGCCTGCGCGAGCTGCGCGCCGATCTCGCCGCCCGCGGCCAGCCGCTGGTGGTGCGCCGCGGCGAGGCGGTGGCGGTGCTCGAAGAGCTGCGCCAGCGCTATGGCAGCGTGAGCCTGTGGAGCCACCAGGAAACCGGCAACGCCTGGACCTACCGGCGCGATCAGGCGGTGGCGGCCTGGGCGCGCGAGCACGGCATCGACTGGCAGGAGCGGCTGCAGCAGGGGGTGCACCGCGCCCTGCGCAGCCGGGATGGCTGGGCCCGTCGCTGGGACAGCCAGATGGCCGCGCCCTGCGTGCCGGCGCCGCGCCAGCTGCCGCGCCTGCTGATCGACTGCGGCGACATCCCGGCCTGGCCGGTGGCCGGGCTGGAGGGCGATCACTGCCCGGGCCGCCAGCAGGGCGGCCGCCGCGCCGCCGAGGAGACGCTGCACAGCTTTCTCGAGCATCGCGGGGCCCACTACCACCGCGAGCTGTCCAGCCCGGAAACCGCCTGGGGCAGCTGCTCGCGGCTGTCTCCGCATCTGGCCTGGGGCACCCTGTCGATGCGCGAGGCGGCGCATGCGGCGCTCGACCGGCTGGTGCGCATCGGCGGGGATCCGGACAGCCAGCCCGGGGAGTGGCCGCGCGCCCTGCGCGCCTTCATCGGCCGTCTGCACTGGCATTGCCACTTCATCCAGAAGCTCGAGAGCGAGCCGCGCCTGGAGTTCGAGAACACCCATCCGGCCTATGACGGACTGCGCGAGCCGCATTTCGACGAGACGCGCTTCCAGGCCTGGTGCGAGGGTCGCACCGGCCTGCCCTTCGTCGACGCCTGCATGCGCAGCCTGCGCACCACCGGCTGGCTGAACTTCCGCATGCGGGCGATGCTGGTGGCGGTGTCCAGCTACCACCTGTGGAACCACTGGCAGGGGCCCTCGCGCTTCCTCGCCCGCCAGTTCACCGACTACGAGCCGGGCATCCACTACCCGCAGGTGCAGATGCAGAGCGGGGTCACCGGCATCAACACGGTGCGCATCTACAACCCGGTCAAGCAGGGCCTGGATCACGACCCGCGCGGCGAGTTCATCCGCCGCTGGGTGCCCGAGCTGGCCGGCGTCCCCAGTGCCTGGATCCACACTCCGTGGAAGCTCTCGGCCCTGGAGCAGGACCAGGCCGGCGTGCGCCTGGGCGTGGACTACCCGCTGCCGGTGGTGGATCCGGTCGAGGCGGCGCGCGCCGCCCGCGAGCGGATCTGGTCGGTGCGGCGCGGTCGCGACTTCCACGACCAGGCCGATGCCATCCAGGATCGCCACGGCTCGCGCAAGGCCGGCCTGCCGCCCACCCAGCGCCCGCCGCGCAACCGGCCCAGCCCGCAGCTGGACTTCGACCTGCACTGAAGCCGGTGCCGGCCGAGGGTGCTGGCGGCGGGCGGCGAAGCGGTTCAGGCTGTCCGCGCCGGTCCGCTTCTTGCGGGTCGACCTCGCCACCGGAGACTCCCGTGCCGCTCGATCGTCGCCAGTTCCTCGCGCTTGCCGCCGCCGGCGCCAGCCTCTCCCTGCTGGGCGAACGCGCCCGTGCCCAGGCCACGGTCAGCGCTCCGCCGGATCCGGCGCAGGCGGTCTGGCTCAACTTCAACGAAAACCCGCTGGGGCCGCCGGCCGCAGCGCGTGAGGCGGCCCAGCGGGCGCTGGCCGGCGCCGGGCGCTACCGCTTCGAGCTGCAGCAGACGGTGGCCGCCGCCTTTGCCGAGCGCGAGGGCCTGCCGGCCGATCACGCCTATGTCTACGCCGGCTCCACCGAGCCCCTGCAGTACGCGGTGCTGGCCTTCTGCGGACCCGGCCGCGGCCTGGTGACGGTGAGCCCGGGCTTCGAGGCGCCGGAGCAGTGCGCCCAGGCGATCGGGGCGCCGGTGACGCGGGTGCCGCTGCGCGCCGATGGCGCCCACGATGTCGATGCCCTGCTCGCCGCCGACCCGCGCGCCGGTGTGATCTATGTCTGCAACCCCAACAATCCCACCGGGTCGATCACCCCGCGCGCCGACCTCGAACGGCTGCTGGCGCGCAAGCCACCCGGCACGCTGCTGCTGGTGGACGAGGCCTACATCCACTACAGCGAGCAGCGCTCGCTGATCGACCGGGTCGCCGCCGGCGAGGATCTGATCGTGCTGCGCACCTTCTCCAAGCTCTACGGCATGGCCGGGCTGCGCTGCGGCATCGCCGCCGCCCGGCCTTCGCTGCTGGCACGGCTGCAGCCCTATGGCGGGGAGAACGCGATCTCGGTGGTGGCCGCGGAGGCGGCGCTGGCGGCGCTGGCCGACCCGCGCGTGGTGCCCGAGCGCAAGGCCGCCATGCGCACCATCCGCGAGGACATCCGCCGCTTCCTGCTCGCCGCCGGTCACGCGGTGACGCCCTCGGAATCCTGCTGCCTGATGTTCGAGGTGGACGGCGAGGGGCGCGCCTTCACCGCCGCCATGGCCGCGCAGGGCGTGGTGATCGGCCGCTCCTGGCCGGCCTGGCCGCGCTGGGTGCGCCTGAGCCTGGGCAGCGAGGCCGAGATGGCGCGCTTCCGCGAGGCGTTCCGCCAGGTGCGCGGGGCCGCCCCGCGCTTGCACGGGAGCGCCGCAGCGGCTGCAATGACCGCCTCATGAGCGACGCCCCCCGCCTCTCCCACACCCTGGCCCGGCTCTCTGACGCCGCCCTGCTCAAGGCCACCGGACGCGATGGCGCGCAGTGGCTGGCGCTGCTCGACGAGGCCGGCGCCAAGGCCTGGCCGCACCGCGAGATCGCCGCCTGGCTGGCCCGCGAGCACCGGCTGCCGGCCTGGTGGGCGCAGGCGGTGACGGTGGGCTTCGAGCAGTCGCGCGGCCTGCGCGAGGCCCACCAGAAGGCGCGCGGCTTTGCCGCCAGCATCAGCCGCACCCTCGATCTGCCGCTGGATGCGCTCTACGACCGCCTCACCACCACCCTGGCGCAGGACCCGGGTCTGCGCGATCTCGGCCTGACCGTCAGCCGCGCCACCCCGGGCAAGGGCCTGCGCCTGCACACCGCCGCCGGCGAGACCGTGGCGGTGCGCCTGAGCGAGCGCCCGGACCAGCGCTGCCAGATCACCATCGATCACCAGCAGCTGCCCAGCGCCGAGGCGGTGCCGCTGGCGCGCAGCCGCTGGCAGACCCTGCTCGACGGCCTCAAGGCCGAATACCGGCGGCTGGGCTGATGACGGTGACGACCCCGGCGCGGGCGCCGCGCTACTACGACTTCCTGGTGGCCGGCATGGTCACCGTGCTGCTCTGCTCGAACCTGATCGGCCCGGCCAAGGTCTGCACCATCGCCCTGCCCGGGTTCGGTGATTTCAGCTTCGGCGCCGGCAATCTGTTCTTTCCGATCGGCTACATCTTTGCCGATGTGCTCACCGAGGTATACGGCTACAGCCGGGCGCGGCGGGCGATCTGGGCCGGCTTTGCGGCGCTGATCTTCGCCAGCCTGATGTCCTGGGTGATCCTGAACATCCCGGCCAGCCCGCAGGAGCCGTTCAACGCCACCCTGCAGCCGGCGCTGGAAGTGGTGTTCGGCAGCACCGGGCGGATCGTCGCCGCCAGCATCCTCGCCTACTGGGTGGGCGATTTCGTCAACAGCTATGTGATGGCGCGGATGAAGGTGTGGACCCGCGGCCGCCATCTGTGGATGCGCACCATCGGCAGCACCTTCTGCGGCCAGGGCGTGGACTCGCTGCTGTTCTATCCGATCGCCTTCTACGGCATCTGGAGCAACGACGCCCTGCTGGCGGTGATCGGCTTCAACTTCGCCTTCAAGCTGATGGTGGAGATCGTCTTCACCCCGGTGACCTATGTGGTGGTCGGCCGGCTCAAGCAGGCCGAGGGTCTGGATGTCTACGACGAGCAGACCCGCTTCACCCCCTTCTCGCTGCGCGAGGAGGGCGTCAACCGCGGGCCCTGAGGCGGCGCCTCAGTGGCTGCCGTCGGGGCTCTTGCGCACCGACGGGTGCAGGCGCAGCCACTCCTCGCGGCCCTGGGCGGCCTCGGCGGGATGCGCCACCACCGGCGGCGCCGGTTCGGCGAGGCTGGGGTCGCTGGCGCGCAGCGCCTGCAGCACCCCGGCGGTGGACGGGCGCACACCGCGCCACAGCTCGAAGGCCGCCGCCGCCTGTTCCACCAGCATGCCCAGGCCATCGGCCAGACGGGTCACCCCCTGGCCGCTGGCCCAGCGCGCGAAGGGCGCATGGGCGGCGCCGTAATTGAGGTCGTAGCAGACCCCGCCGGGGGCCAGCAGCTGGCCGGGCAGACGCACCATGCGGCCCTCGTGTCCGGCCGAGGTGGCGTTGAGGATCAGATCGAACAGATCGCCCTTGAGCGAAAGATGGGTGCGCGGCAGCACCCGCCCGAGGTCGGCAAAGCTCTCGGCCAGGGCCTCCGGCTTCCAGGGATTGCGGTTGGCCACGGTCAGGCTCAGCGGCTGCTGTTCCAGCAGCGGCTCGAGCAGGCCGCGGGTGGCCCCGCCGGCGCCGAGAATCAGCACCCGCTGGCCGGCCACCGCCATGCCCAGGCGCTGCAGATCGCGGATCAGGCCCAGGCCATCGGTGTTGTCACCGGCCCAGCCGCTGTCGGTGCGGATCAGGGTGTTGACCGCACCGGCGCGCTGGGCGCGCGGGCTGACCGTCTCGCACAGCGCGGCCACCGCCTGCTTGTGCGGCAGGGTGACATTGAGGCCGCGATAGCCCTCGGCATGCAGGCGGGCGAGCGTGGCGGCGAGTTCGGCCGGCGCCACTTCCAGGGCGGTATAGGCGAGCGCCTGCTGGGTGGCGCTGGCGAAGGCGGCATGGATGCGCGGCGAGCGCGAGTGCTGGATCGGCTGGCCGATCACCGCGTAACGGTCGAGGCTCATGGCTGCGGCTCGGCGAGCCAGGCGGCGGCCTGGCCGGCGTAGTAGCTGAGGATCAGGTCGGCGCCGGCGCGGCGGAAGCAGAGCAGCGCCTCCATCAGGGCGCGGCGCTCGTCCAGCCAGCCGTGGTCGATGGCGGCGCGCAGCATCGCGTACTCGCCACTCACCTGGTAGGCGGCCACCGGCACCTCGAACCGCTCCTTGACCCGCCGCACGATGTCCAGATAGGGCAGGCCCGGCTTGACCATCACGATGTCCGCGCCCTCGGCCAGATCCAGCGCCACCTCGCGCAGGGCCTCGTCGCCATTGGCCGGGTCCATCTGGTAGGTCTGCTTGTCGGCCTTGCCGAGATTGCCGGCGCTGCCCACCGCATCGCGGAAGGGCCCGTAGAAGCTGCTGGCGTACTTGGCGGCATAGGACAGGATCAGCACCCGGTGCTGGCGGTCGCGCTCCAGCACCTGGCGGATCTGCCCGACCCGGCCGTCCATCATGTCGCTGGGGGCGACGATGTCGGCGCCGGCACGGGCGCAGACCAGCGCCTGCTTGCGCAGCATCTCGACGGTGGCGTCATTGGCCACCTCGCCGTTGCGGATCACGCCGTCCTGGCCGTGGCGGGTGTAGGGGTCGAGCGCCACATCCACCATCACCCCGAGTTCCGGCAGCGCCTGCTTGAGCGCGCGCACGGTGCGCGGCACCAGGCCCTCCGGGTTGAGCGCCTCCTCGCCGTCCTCGCTCTTCAGCGCCGGCGGAATCACCGGAAACAGGGCCACGCAGCGGATGCCCAGCGCATACAGGCGCTGCGCCTCGGCCACGGTGGCGGGGATGTCGCGGCGGTGGATGCCCGGCATCGAGGCCACCGGGCCGGCCAGCGCGCCTTCGGCGACGAACAGCGGCTGGATCAGCTGGGCGGCGGCCAGCCGGGTCTCGCGCACCATGTCGCGGATGAAGGCGCCCTGGCGCAGGCGGCGCGGGCGGGAGGCAGGGTAGGCGGCGAGGCTCACGGGGGGACCGGAAGAAGGCAGGGACGGAGGCGGCGGCAGTATAGGAGCGCCGCGGTGGGGCGTCCGGGTCGGCGGCGCCGGCGTAGACAGTGGGTCGTCCTCGCCCCAACCTGCGGCTACACTCCGGACTCCCGCGTCCCTGACCGCCCGCCGACGTCTCCCCGCTCATGGCCGACGCTGACCAGCTCGACCGACTTCTCCAAGCCACCGCCGCCGGCGACCGCAAGGCCTTCGCCGAGCTGTACCGGATGACCAGCGCGCATCTGCTCGGCCTCCTGCTGCGTATTCTGCAGCGTCGAGATTGGGCGGAAGAGGCTTTGCAGGACGCCTTCCTCAAGATCTGGCAGAAGGCCGAGACCTTCGAGCGCGACAAGGGCGCGCCGATGACCTGGCTGATGACCGTGGCCCGCTACCGGGCGCTGGATCTGATCCGCGCCAAGCGGCCCGAGGTCGGGATGCCGGAGGACGAGGGCGAGCTGCCGCCGCTGACACTCGAGGATCTGGGTCAGTCACCGGAAGCCGGTGCGGTGGAACGCGAGGGCTTGAGTGCCATGGAAAACTGCCTGCGGCACCTGCCGGTGGAACAGCGCCAGAGCCTGCTGCTCGCTTATTACGAGGGGTATACCCATCAGGAACTGGCGGCACGGATGAAGGCCCCGCTGGGAACGGTCAAGAGTTGGGTCCGCCGCGGGCTGAGCCGCCTGCGCGAGTGTCTGGAGTCGTAAGTCCGTGAAGATGGAGAGTCCCGCCCTGCAACGCCTGCTCGCCGCCGAGTTCGTGCTGGGCACCCTGCGCGGGGCGGCCCGCCGGCGCTTCGAGCGCGAGCTGGCCCGCAGCCCGGCGCTGCGCGCCGAGGTGCGTTTCTGGGAAACCCGGTTTGCCGAGATGGCCCTGCGCCAGATCAGCCCGGTGGCCCCGCGCGAGTTGGTGTGGACGGCCCTGGACCTCGCCACCCAGCGCCCGGCGGCGGCACTGCCGGTGACCCGGCCGGCTGGACTGCTGTTCTGGCGCAGCTGGGCGGTTGCCGCGAGCGTGGCGGCCCTGGCCCTGGGCCTGGCCTGGGACGCCGAGCGGCGCAAGCCGCCGGTGCAGCTGCCGCCGGAGATCGTGCGGGTGGAAGTGCCGGTGCCGCAGCCGGTGCCGGTCGCCTATGTGGCCCTGCTGCAGGCCCCGCAGTCCGGGGCCCAGTGGACCATCAGCGTGCTGCCCGGCCAGAAGCTGATGCGGGTGTCCGCCGCCGCCCAGGCCTTCCCGCTGGATCAGCAGCACTCCCTGGAACTGTGGGGCATCGGCCCGGCCGGCACGCCGGTGTCGATCGGCGTGCTGCCGCTGGATGGCCGCCACGAGATGGCCCTGCCGGAAGCCCTGGCCGCGGCGATCGAGCGCTCGCTCACCCTCGCCGTCAGCCTCGAACCCCAGGGGGGGTCGCCCACCGGGGCGCCCACCGGGCCGGTGCTGCTCACCGCGCCCACGGTGCGGGCGCTCTGAGCCCTGCGGCCGCGCGCCACCGTCATGGCGCGCTCAGCGGGGCCGGCGGCCGGGCTCAGCGCTCGGCGCAGAACTCGTGGACCCGCACCGCCGCGGTCTCACCGCCGCGCACCGTCACCACCGCTTCCAGCGCATCGAAGGGCCGGGTCGGGGTGACCGTGTAGAACACCTCCTGGTCCGGCCGCAGGGCGCCGCTGGCGCTTTCCCCGCCGAGCAGGCGGTCCACCGGCTGGCCGGCGAGGTAGGTGTTGAAGCGCACGCTCATTTCCTCGGCGCTGCCGGCCGGGAAGCGGATCAGCGCGCCGGCCTCGGCCCGGGCCGGGAAGCTGCGCCCGTTGGCGGCCACCGCGCGCAGACCGATGGTGCCGCCGGCATCGATGAAGGTGAGCACGGCGAAGGTGCGGGGGTCGTTGTCCACCGCCGCGGCATGGCCGTTGACCACGCAGCCGGCACAGGCGGCGGTGTCGGCGATCGCCGCGGCGCCCAGCAGATTGGCCTTGCAGTAGTCGGCGCCGGCGGTGCCGGGCACCCCCACCGCGGCCTCGTCGGTCTTGCCGCAGCCCGCCAGCAGGGCCAGGCCAGCGGCAGCCAGCATCAGGGGGAAGGCAGTCTTCATGGCGGTTTTCCTCTGGGGTTCCCTTATCGTCACCCGCCCCGGCGGGAACCGTAGCCGGGATGAGCCGCCCTACTCCGCGCGCGGCGGAGCGGCATCGTTGAGTGTCCAGTCGTAGTCATCGTCCTCGATCCGCTCGACGCTGGCCAGTCGCTCCGCCAGCGGCGGCGCGGCGTAGCGGCGCAGATGCTCGATCACCCCGGCATCGCGGCTGCCGAAGTCCACCTTGAACCACTCGTACAGGCTGGACACCTTGAGCCGCCCGCGGCCATCGACCTCGGCCCCGCGCGGATGATTGACGAAGCGGCGCGCGGCGGCGTCCAGACGGCTGTCGAGGTCCTCGGCCCGCCAGGCGCGCTCGTCGAGATCCGGGCAGCCGAGCGAGGCGCAGTTGAGCGCGTAGTGGATGCGCGGATCCTTCCAGATCGGCCGCAGGATGCGGTGCTCGATGTCGTCGAGGCAGAGGTTCTCGCGCTCGACGCGGATCACCGGCGCGCCCCAGGGCCCGCGGGTGAACAGGCCCGGGCTGATGCGGATGTCGAGGATGGAGGCGATCGGGTAGTGGCGGCGCACGATCGCCACCGTGGTGGCGTTGTAGAGATTGATCCAGTAGGCGCGCTGTTCCGGCCGGTCGAGCTGGCTCACCGGCACCCGCTCCAGCTCCTGCAGATAGAACTGCAGGCGGGCGTTGGCCTCGCCATCGATCTCGGCATAGGCCAGCCGGGCGATGCCATCGGCGCCACGGCGGTGGAAGCGGGCCAGCAGCTCGTCCCAGGCGCTGTGGTCCACGCTCAGGCGGCTGCCGGCCTGGTAGGGCTCCCAGCGCGCCCACAGCACCGGCTTGGGTGCCGCAGCCACCCGCGGCGCCAGCGCCGCGGCGGCCAGACCCAGCAGCAGCTCGCGCCGTCTCACGGGCTGCCCGTGCCGCTGCGCGAGGCCAGCCAGTCGAGCAGGTCGCGGGTCACCTGCTCGCGGCAGGTCTCGTTGAGCAGCTCGTGGCGGGCGCCCGGGTAGAACCGCGCCGAGACATCCCCCAGCCCGGCCTGGTGGTAGGCGCGCTGGAGGATGCGCGGTCCGCGCGAGCCCTGGCAGACCGGATCGGCCTCGCCGGCGATCAGCAGCACCGGCAGCCGGGCCGGGAGGCGGCGCAGCCGCTCGCGATCGAGCAGCTGGCCGCAGGCCTCCAGCAGGCTGATCCACAGGCTCACCGAGCAGCGGAAGCCGCAGCAGGGATCGGCGAGGTAGCGATCGACCTCGGCGGGGTCGCGCGAGAGCCAGTCGAACGGGGTGCGGCTGGGCTGGCCGCGCACCTTCACCTTGCGGTTGAACTCGCCAAAGGTGAGCTGCTCGGCCAGCCGGCTGCGGTGGCGGGCCCCCAGCCAGAGCTGCTCGGCGCGCAGCAGGGTCAGCGCCACCCGCCGCAGCGGGCCGAGATCGCCGGTGGTCGCCGAGAGAATGGCGCCGGCCAGATGGCCGCCGGCCTGCACCAGGTAATGCTGGAGCAGGAAGGACCCCATGCTGTGGCCGAACAGGAACAGCGGCCGGCCCGGATGGCGCTCGCGCACCGCCTGGTCGGCGGCCTGGATGCACTGCAGGGCCAGGTTCCAGCCGTCCTCGCTGGCGAAATGGCCGCGCTCATCGGGGGCCCGCGCGGTGCGGCCGTGCCCGGGCAGGTCCAGCGCGTAGACGGCATGGCCGGCCGCCACCGCCTCGGCGGCGAAGCGGGCATAGCGCCCGCCGTGTTCCGACATGCCGTGGATGATCAGCAGCAGCGCGCGCGGTGCCGCCGCCGGCAGCCAGGCGCGCAGACCCAGCTCCGGGCCGGATTCAACCTTGATGAAGAAGGCGCGCGTGTCCATCGGAGCCATCCTGGCAGGAAGCCCGATTGTGCCGTCGCCCCGGCCGGATCGCCATGCGGCCGCCCCGGCCTAGAATCCGCCACTCCCCTGCCGAGCTCCCTCATGCCCCGCACCGTCCTGATCACCGGCAGTTCCACCGGCATCGGCCGCGCCACCGCCGAGCGCTTCCACCGCGAGGGCTGGAATGTGGTGGCCACCCTGCGCACGCCGCGCGGCGAGCACCGCGACGAGCGCTGGCTGGAGCTGCGGCTGGATGTCACCGATGGCGCCAGCATCGCGGCGGCCTTCCACGCCGCCCAGGCGCGCTACGGCACCCTCGATGCGGTGGTCAACAACGCCGGCTACGGGCTGGTGGGCACCTTCGAGTCGATGGACGAGGCGGCCATCCGCCGCCAGTTCGAGACCAATGTGTTCGGCCTGATGGCGGTGTGCCGGCAGGCGCTGGGCGGCTTCCGCCCGGCGGGCCGGGGGGTGCTGGTCAATGTCGCCTCGATGGGCGGTCGTCTGACCTTTCCCTTCTACAGCGTCTACCACGCCAGCAAGTGGGCGGTGGAAGGCTTCTCCGAGTCGCTGGCCTTCGAGGCGGCGGCGATCGGCGTGCAGGTGAAGATCATCGAGCCCGGGGCGATCAGGACCGACTTCTACGAGCGCTCGATGGACTTCCAGCACGACCGCCGCCTGGGCGCCTACAACGAGCGGGTGGACCGCGGCATGCGGCGGATGAACAAGGCCGGCGCCCAGGGGGCCGCGCCCGAGGCGGTGGCCGAGGCGATCTGGCAGGCGGTCACCGATGGCAGCCAGCGGCTGCGCTATGTGGTGGGCCGCGATGCCCGCCAGCTGCTGGCGCTGCGCCGGCTGCTGGGCATCGACACCCTGCGCGGGCTGATCCGCAAGCAGCTGCTCGGCTGAACCGCCCGCCGCGGGCCGCTGCCCGGGCAGCGGTACCCCCGGCCAGCAAAAAGGCCGCCTCGCGGCGGCCTTGGGGGCAGCAGGGGCGGACTCAGTGGCCGCCGTCGAGGCTCTTGACCGCCTGGATCATGGCGACCATCACCTTCTGTGCGTCGCCGTAGACCATGTTGGTGTTGTCGGCGAAGAACAGCTCGTTCTCCACCCCCGAGTAGCCCTTGCCCTGGCCGCGCTTGACCACATAGACCTGCTTGGCCTGGTCGACATTGAGGATCGGCATGCCGTAGATCGGCGAGGACTTGTTGGTGCGCGCCGCCGGGTTCACGGTGTCGTTGGCGCCGATGACGATGGCGACATCGGCCTCCTTGAACTCGTTGTTGATGTCTTCCATGTCGTAGATGATGTCGTAGGGCACGCCGGCCTCGGCCAGCAGCACATTCATGTGCCCGGGCATGCGGCCCGCCACCGGATGGATGGCGAACTTCACCTCCACGCCCGCGTCCGAAATCAGCTTCACGAACTCGAACAGCTTGTGCTGGGCCTGGGCCACCGCGAGGCCGTAGCCGGGGGCGATGATCACCTTGCTGGCGTAGCGCATGTTGATGCCGGCATCGCCGGCATCGATCGGCTTCATGCTGCCCTTGATCTCGCCCTGCTGCTCGTCGCCGCTGGCGCCGAAGTTGGAGAACAGCACATTGGAGACCGAGCGGTTCATGGCCTTGGCCATCAGCAGGGTCAGCAGGGTGCCGGCCGAGCCGACCACCATGCCGGCCACCATCAGCGCCGGGTTGCCGATCACATAGCCCTCGAAGCCGACCGCGAGGCCGGTGAAGGCGTTGAACAGCGAGATCACCACCGGCATGTCGGCGCCGCCGATCGGCATCGCCATCATCACGCCATAGACCAGCGAGAGCACGAAGAAGGCGGTGAGCAGTCCGGGGCCGACCGCGCCGTCCTGCCACACCGTCCAGGCGCCGATGGCGAGAATGGTGGCGAGGATCAGGCCGTTGACCGCCTGCAGACCGGGGAAGCGCCAGACGCCGTTGACCCGGCCGTCGAGCTTGGCCCAGGCCACCAGCGAGCCGGACAGCGAGACCGCGCCGATGATGCCGCCGAGCACCGCCATGCCGAGAATGATCTCGCCATGGGCCTTGTGGCCGTACAGCTCGATGGCGGCGATCGCCGCCGCCGCGCCGCCACCCATGCCGTTGTAGAGCGCCACCATCTGCGGCATGGCGGTCATCGCCACCTTCTTGCCGCTCCACCAGGCCCAGCCCAGACCGATGGCGAGCGCGATCAGGGCCAGCACCACATTGGTGCGCAGGAAGGGCTCGGCCTTGGGGTTGACGTCGGCGATGTAGAGGAAGCTCACCAGCACCGCCACCACCATGCCGACGCCGGCGACGACGATGCCGGAGCGCGCCGTCACCGGGCTCGACATGCGCTTGAGGCCGTAGATGAACAGCAGGGTGGCGACCAGAAAGGCGGCGTCGATGATCAGTTGGGGGGTCATGGAGGATCCGTGCGGCGTAAGGCGTGAGGAGTGAGGCGTTGCGGGGGAGGTGGCGGCTCTGTCGCGCCTCACCCGGTCCGGAGCAGGGCCCCGGCGCTCACGGCTTCTTCTTGTCGGAGGGCTTGAACATCTCGAGCATGCGCTCGGTCACCACATAGCCGCCGGCGGCGTTGCCGGCGCCGAGCAGCACGCCGAAGAAGCCGATCGCCTGCTCCAGGGTGGAGCTGGCGTTCACCAGCGCCCACAGCGCGCCGACCACCACGATGCCGTGGATGAAGTTGGAGCCGGACATCAGCGGCGTGTGCAGGATCGCCGGCACCCGGCCGATGATCTCGTAGCCGGTGAAGGCGGCGAGCATGAAGATGTAGAGCGCGACGAAGCCGGTGATGACCGTGGTGGGTTCCATGAGTGCTCCGGGAATCGGAAAGGGAGGATCGGGACGCGTGGAAGCCGGCGGCTCAGCGCGTCCCGCTGTCGCCAACGGCGGCACGCGCCGCTTCGTTCTTGATCTCGCCGGCGTGGGTGAGGCAGCTCTTGGCCAGCACCTCGTCACTCCAGTCGAGGCTGATGCTGCCGTTCTTCAGGAACAGCTCGATCAGGTTGAACTGGTTCTTGGCGTAGAGCTCGCTGGCGTGCTCGCCGAGCAGCGAGGGCACATTGAGCGGCCCGACCACGGTGACCTGGCCGATCTGCACCGACTCGCCGGGCCGGGTCAGCTCGCAGTTGCCCCCGCCCTCGGCGGCGAGGTCGATGATCACCGCGCCGGCCTTCATGCCCTCGACCTGGGCCTTGCTGATCAGCTTGGGCGAGGCGCGGCCGGGAATGGCGGCGGTGGTGATGATCAGATCGGCGGCCTGGATGTGCTTGGTCACCACCGCGGCGATCTTGTCCTTCTCTTCCGGGGTGAGCTCGCGGGCGTAGCCGCCCTGACCACGGGCGTCGACCCCGGTGTCGACGAACTTGGCACCCAGCGACTCGGCCTGCTCCTTGGTCTCCGGGCGCACGTCATAGCCCTCCACCATCGCCCCGAGGCGGCGGGCGGTGGCGATCGCCTGCAGACCGGCCACGCCCAGACCCATCACCAGACACTTGGCCGGGCGGATCGAGCCGACCGCGGTGGTCATCATCGGCAGGATGCGCGCCAGGTGGGTGGCGCCGAGCAGGGCGGCGTAGTAGCCGGCCAGCGCCGCCTGGCTGGAGAGCGCGTCCATCGCCTGGGCGCGGGTGATGCGCGGCACCAGCTCCATGGCCAGGCAGGTGATCTTGCGGTCGCGCAGCGCCTTGACCAGCTCGACTTCCTTGTGGGCATAGATGAAGGAGAGCAGGATCGCCCCCTCCTTCATCGCCTGCACCGTCTCCACGCTCGGCGGCTGCACGCAGCAGACGATGTCGGCATCGCTGACCAGGCCCTGGGGATTGGCGGCGGCGCGCACATTCTTGAAGGCACTGTCCGGCAGCTTGACGGCATCGCCGGCACCGGACTGCAGGTGCAGCTCGGCGCCCAGCTTGGCCAGCTTGTCGGCCACCTGGGGTACCAGCGCCACGCGCTTTTCGTGGGGGCGCGTTTCCTTGAGCACGGCGATCTTGACCGGCATCGTCCCTGTCCCTGTTGAGTAAGGTGAGTGAAGGCGCCGCGAACCGGGGCGGGCTCGAGACGGCGCCGGAGTCTAGCGAAAGGCTGCGCCCAGCACACGCCCGGCGGTTTTGCCAGAGCAATCCCCCGGGGGCGCGGTCAGGCCGAAGGCGGCGCCAGCTTCAGCACCCGCGCCAGCCCCTGCAATGACCGGTCCGCCGCCGCACCAGGGCGCGCGAGCAGGCCCTGCAGCACCCGTGCGGCCTGCGCCTCGTCCGGCACCACATCCAGCCACCAGCGCAGGGCCAGACGCTCCAGCGCCTCGGCCAGCGCGGCCGGTCGCGCCGGGTCGGCCTCGACCAGCCAGTGGAACTCCCGCGCCTGCCGCGTCAGCCAGGCCTGCTCGGCCAGCGGCAGCCGCTGATCCGCCTGCTCCAGCTCGAAGTCCGGCGAGATGTCCAGCGCCGAGCCCAGTACTTCCAGCGCCTGGCCGGCCCGCTTCTCCTCGAGCAGCCGGCTCACCAGCCGCGCGCTCTGGGTCAGCACCAGCGGCCAGCTCTGCCGCTCGCGCAGCGCCTCCAGCAGCTCCAGATGCCAGGCCCGGCGGTCCTCATCGCGCTCGGGCTCGGCCTCGATGCGCGCCCAGGCGGCCTGCCAGTCGCGGCGGCCGAGCAGGGGATCGATCGCGGCCATCAGCCCGGCCAGCCGCGTCTCGCGCTCGGCCGCCCGGGTCCGCTCGGCGCTGGGCGGGGCCACCCGCACCTTGAGCTGCAGGGCCTCATGGCGGTGGTAGGCGAGATAGCCCAGCAGATGGCAGGCGAAGAACAGGGTGTAGAACAGCAGCGCCAGCGCCAGGCCGGTGCTGAGCAGGCTGGCGGTGCGCAGGGCCAGCAGGGCGGCGATGGCGATCAGGGCGCAGACCAGCAGATAGGCCAGCCCGCCGTGGACGATCACCTGCAGCAGGCGCAGGGGATTGAGGGCGTCCTCCAGCGAGCGCTGGGTGGCCAGCACCAGGAAGTGCGCTGGCAGCAGGAACAGACCCAGCAGCAGCGCCGGGGTGGCCGCGGCCGGGGCGAGCCGCTCCAGGGCCAGCACCAGCGAGCACAGCAGGCCGGGCCCGACCAGGGCATAGACGGTGAGCCGGTCGGCGATCTGGGCCATCTCCCCGCTCATCGGCGGTGGCGTGGCGTGGCCCAGGGCGGTCTGCTCCAGCACCGAGAGCGCGTAGCGCAGCACCCAGGTGCCGATGATGGCCACCATCGGCAGCGCGGTGGCCGGCACCCCCAGCACCCCGGGGGCGCTGGAGAGCAGGGCCACGCCCAGCAGCAGGGCGCAGGTGGCAATCATCGGCGCGCAGAAGCCGGACAGCGGGTAGGCGAGCAGCCGCGGCAGATACCGCCACAGCTGCGGCGTGGCCGCCATCCGCTGGTCGGCCACCGGGTCGCGGACCTGGAAGCCCGCGCCCATCGCCTTACTTCCTGAGCAGGTCGCGGATCTCGGTGAGCAGCTTCTCCTCGGCGCTCGGCGCTGGCGGTGCGGCCGGCGCGGTCTCTTCCTGCTTCTTCAGGCGATTGAGCAGCTGGATGAACAGGAAGATCGCCCAGGCCACGATCACGAAATCGAAGATGGTCTGGATGAACTTGCCGTAGCTGAGCAGCACCGCCGGCTGATCGCCGCTGGCGGCCTTCAGGGTCAGCGCCATCTGGGAGAAATCGATGCCGCCGACGACCAGGCCCAGCAGCGGCATGAAGATATCGCCGACCAGCGAGGACACGATCTTGCCGAAGGCCGCGCCGATGATCACGCCGACGGCGAGATCCACCACATTGCCGCGCATCGCGAAGGTCTTGAATTCCTGCAGCACGCTCATGAAGGCATCTCCGGTGAGGGAGACCGCAGTGTAGTGCGCGACCGCGGCAACGCCATCAGGCCGGCAGACAGGCGGGCAGGCCCTGGCCCAGGCCGGGGTAGCGCAGGCGGTAGCCCAGCTCGGCCTTGAGCCGGCGGTTGGACAGCCGCCGCGACTCCTCCAGATAGCTCATCAGCTCCGGGCTCAGCCGCACCCGGGCCTCGGCCCGGCTCAGCGCCGGCGGGCGCGGCAGGCCGAGCAGATCGGCACAGCGGTTGAAGTAGTCGCTCATGCTGCTCGGTTCGTCGTCCACCGCGTGATAGACGCTGCCCGGCGCCGCGGCGCGGCCGGCGCGCTGCAGGATGCCGACCAGATCCTCCACCTGGATGCGGTTGCTGTAGCCCGCCTCCTCGGGACGCAGCACCGGATCGCCGCGGCGCAGGCGCGCCACCGGCAGGCGCCCGGGCCCGTAGATGCCCGGCACCCGCAGCCGCAGCAGGGCACAGCCGCTGGCCCCGGCGTAGGCCAGGGCCTGCTGCTCGGCATGCCAGCGGCGATGGCCGCGATCGGTGCCCGGATGCGGCGGTTCGTCCTCCTCGATCCAGCGCCCGGCGCAGTCGCCATAGACCGCGCTGGTGGAGAGCAGCAGCAGCCGCGCCGGCGCCACCCCTGCGGCGCGCCAGGCGGTGAGGGTGCGCGCCAGGCGCGGGTCCTCGCGGCCCCGCTCGGGCGGCGCGGCCAGCCAGTAGACGGTGGCCGGCGGGGGTGGCAGGGCCGTCTCATCGAGGTCGAGGGCCTGGGCCGGGATTCCCCCGGCGGCGAGGCGCGCGGCCGACTCGGGCTGCCGCACCCAGCCCATAATGCTCAGACCTTCCGCCTGCAGCGCCTGCGCCAGCCGGCGGCCGACGTCCCCGCAGCCGACGATCCACGCACGCTCCGCTTCCACCATGGTTTCCTCCGTGCCTGTCGTCGAATGGTCGGACACCGGCCAGCGTCTGAACGCCCCGGCCGGTGCGCCGCTGCTGGCCGCGCTCGAAGCCGCCGGCCTGTCGCTCCCATCGCAGTGCCGCAGCGGCACCTGCGGCCGCTGCCGGGTGCGCCTGCTCGAGGGGGCGGTGGATTATCCCTTCGATCCGCCGGCGCTGACGCCCCAGGACCAGGCCCAGGGCCTGATCCTGTGCTGTCTCGCCCGCCCGCTGGGCGATCTGCGCCTGGCCCGGCTCGATGCCGCCGCCCCCAGCGCCCTGCGCGAGTTCCCGGTACGGGTGCAAGCCCGCGAGTGGCTGGCGCCCGAGGTGCTGCGGCTGAGTCTGAGGCTGCCGCGCGGCGAGCCCTTCCTCTACCGCCCGGGCCAGTACATCGAGGTGCTGGGGCCGGATGGCAGCCCGCGCTGGTTCTCGGTGGCCAATGCCCCGGATGGCGAGCAGCTCGAGCTGCATCTGCGGGTCACCGCGCAATCGCGCTTCGCCCGCTGGGCGGCCGAGCAGATGCCGCTCAAGCAGATCCTGCGGGTGCGCGGCCCGCTCGGCCGCTTCCATCTGCAGGAGCCGCTGGACCGGCCCCTGCTGCTGCTGGCCGGCGGCACCGGCTATGCGCCGATCCAGGCCCTGCTGCAGCAGCTCGCGCAGCGCCCGCCGGCGCAGCCGGTGACCCTGTTCCGCGGGGTGCGCGCAGCCGGCGATCTCTATGCCGATGCCTATCCGCGCCAGCTCGCCGCGGCCGGCTGGCTGCGCTATGTGCCGGTGCTCTCCGCCCCCGCGGCGGACTGGGAGGGTGCCCGCGGCTGGGTCCACGAGGCCCTGCTGGCCGAGTATCCGCAGCTCGCGCCCTACACCGTGTACGCCGCCGGGCCACCGGCGATGCTCGCCGCCGCCCGCGCGCCGTTCGAGGCGGCGGGCCTCGCACCCGAGCGGTTCATCACCGACAGCTTCGAGGACGCACCGCGCAGTTCCTGAGGGCTCAGGCCGCCTTGGCTGCCAGTGGCTCGAAACCGGCGAGCCGGGCGCGGGCGTTGTAGTACCCCGCGAGCCGCGTGGAGGGGCCCCACGCGGGGGCGTGGGGATCCTAGCGTCGCGAGTCGGGGCCGCGACAACAGCTGACTCAGGCCGCCTTGGCCGCCAGTGGCTCGAAGCCGGCGAGGCGGGCGCGGGCGTTGTAGTAGGCCACCGCACAGGCCCGCGCCAGGGTGCGCACGCGCAGGATGTAGGCCTGCCGCTCAGTGACGCTGATCGTTCCGCGCGCGTCGAGCAGATTGAAGGCATGCGAGGCCTGCACCGTGCGCTCGTAGGCGGGCAGCGGCAGCGGCGGTTCGAGCGCGAGCAGGCGCTGGCACTCGGCCTCGGCCTTGTTGAAGCGCTCGAACAGGGTGGCGGTGTCGGCGTGCTCGAAGTTGTAGGTGGACTGCTCCACCTCGTTCTGGTGGTAGACATCGCCATAGGTGACGACCCGCCCGCCGGCG
>DASUDX010000005.1:0-16907 GCA_036275365.1 Nevskiaceae bacterium
CGCCGCTGACCATGAGCGATCTGCGCCTGGCCAGCGGCGCCCATCCGGCGCTGCAGGAGGTCAGCACCCGTAATCTCTATGAGGACGGCCAGATCGACGGCGCGCCGGCGCCGGAGGCGATCCGCAAGGTGTTCGACGACGGCGGCATCCGCGCCAGCGCCCAGTTCCGCTACCAGGTCAGCGATGCCAGCGGCAAGAGCGAGCTGCGCGCACGGGTGGACTGGTTCGTCGACGAGGCGCGCGCCGAGCCGGCCTTCCGCGGCCGCCACATGCCCGAGGCGCTGGCGGTGACCGAAACCCTGCCGATCGGCAATGACGCCTTCGCCTACCGCGACGAGTATCTGGGCTTCCGCGTCGGCACCGTGGTGGTGGAGATCCGCGCCAAGCCGGCCTGGCCGGGGCTGCGCGAGTTCTCCCGGGTCTATGCCGGGCATCTCGGCGAGGCGCTGGCGCGGCAGGCGCCGCGCTGAGCCGGCCGCGCCGGCGCGCCGCTCAGTCGATGTAGAGCGAGCTGACCGATTCCTCGGCGCTGACCCGGCGGATGGTCTCCGCCAGCAGGCCGCCGATGGAGAGCTGGCGGATCTTCGGGCAGGCCGCCGCCGCGGCCGACAGCGGGATGGTGTCGGTGACCACCAGCTGGTCCAGCCGCGAGTGGGTGATGTTGGTCACCGCCGGGCCGGACAGCACCGGGTGGGTGACATAGGCCACCACCTTGACCGCACCGGCATCCTTGAGCGCACCGGCCGCCTGGCCGAGGGTGCCGGCGGTGTCGACGAGGTCGTCGACCAGCACGCAGGTCTTGCCGCGCACATCGCCGATGATGTTCATCACCTTGGCCTCGTTGGGCCGCGGGCGACGCTTGTCGATGATGGCGAGGTCGGCGTCGTCCAGCCGCTTGGCCACCGCGCGGGCGCGCACCACGCCGCCGACATCGGGGCTGACCACGATCAGGTTCTCGTACTTCTGCCGCCAGATGTCGCCGAGCAGCACCGGGCTTGCGTAGACATTGTCGACCGGGATGTCGAAGAAGCCCTGGATCTGGTCGGCGTGCAGGTCCACGGTGAGCACGCGGTCGGCGCCGCACTCGCCGATCATGTCGGCCACCACCTTGGCCGAGATCGGCACGCGCGCGCTGCGCGGGCGGCGGTCCTGGCGGGCGTAGCCGAAGTAGGGCACCACCGCGGTGATGCGCGAGGCCGAGGCGCGCTTGAGCGCATCCAGCAGCATCAGCAGTTCCATCACATTGTCGTTGGTGGGCGCGCAGGTGGGCTGGATGACGAACACATCCTTGCCGCGCACATTTTCCAGAATCTCGATCTGCACCTCGCCATCGGAGAACTTGCCGACCATCGCCTTGCCCAGCGGCAGGCGCATGTAATTGGCGATCTCGTGGGCCAGCCGGGGGTTGGCGTTGCCGGTGAACAGCATCAGCGAGGTATCGGCCATGGGCGGTCAGCGGCTCGGCGGTGGCGGCGGGGAAGCAGGCGTCGGGGACTCCGCGGGCGCGGCGGTCATGGCTGGGGCGGATGGATTCGAACCACCGAATGGCGGGATCAAAACCCGCTGCCTTACCACTTGGCGACGCCCCATCAGGACCTGAGCCGGGCGCCCCCGGCTCAGAGGCCGCGAAGTATAGCGGCCAGCGGGGAGCGGTTCAGCCCGCGCACCACCCGTGGCCGCCACGCGGCGGGCGCCTCGGCTGCTGCTGCGCGGGCGGCGGCCGGGTCAGCGAAGCGGCCGAACACGCTGGCGCCGGTGCCGGACATCCGTGCCGGGGCGCGCTGGCGCAGCCAGGCCAGTGCCGCCGCCACCTCCGGATAGCGCGCGCTGGTGATCGGCTCGCAGTCGTTGCGGCTGTCCTCCCAGCGCCAGTCCTGCGGACGGATCGGCGCGGTATCGCGGCGCAGCGCCGGCGCCGAGAAGATCTCGGCGGTGCTCACCGCCACCGGCGGACACAGCAGCAGCAGCCAGCCCTCCTCGGGCGCAGCGGCTTGCAGCCGCTCGCCCACGCCCTCGGCCCAGGCCGCCTCGGCACGGAGGAAGACCGGCACATCGGCCCCCAGCCGCAGCCCGAGCGCCGCCAGCTCATCCGGCGGCAGGCCGAGATTCCACAGACGGTTGAGCGCGACCAGCGTGGTGGCGGCATCGCTGGAGCCCCCACCCAGTCCGCTGCCCAGCGGGATCTGCTTGTCGATGCGGATGTCCACGCCCAGCCCGGCACCGCTGCGCTGCGAGAGCAGGCGCGCGGCGCGCACCACCAGGTCCTGCTCCGGATCGACCTCCGCCGGTCCTTCGAGGCGCCGGCAGAGGCCGTCGCCGCGCGGCTGGAACCACAGGCGATCGCCCCAGTCGAGGAACTGGAACAGGGTCTGCAGCTCGTGGTAGCCGTCGGGGCGGCGGCCGGTGATGTGCAGGAACAGATTGATCTTGGCCGGCGCCGGCCAGGCGAAACGGCTGCTGAAGGGATCCGCCACGCTCACGGCGCGGCTTCCGGCGTCCACTGGTCGATGCGCAGGCGCAGGCTCACCGGCTCCCCCCGGGCATCCAGGCTGCGCGCATCCAGCAGCACCGGCAGCCACCACTCGCCGATGCGGTCGTACTCGAGATAGTCGACCGTCCAGCCGGCCTGCTGCAGCTGGCGCAGCCGGCCCTGCTCGTCGCGCGCCAGGCGGCTGATGTCGATGGCCGGCAGCGGGCGGCCCAGCACCCAGTGGCGCAGGCCGCCGAGCGGAAAGCGCCAGCCCAGCCGCTGCTGCACATAGCCCTCCGGGTCGGGGGTGCGCACCTCGCCCTCGGCGCTGGTCACCACCACCTGCTCGCCCTCGCTGCGCAAGTCCACCGGTCGCGCGCCGAAGGGCCCGGCCACCCGCAGCTGGAAGCTGCCGTCGGCGGCCTGGGTCCAGCGCAGATCGCCCCGCAGGCCAAAGCCGCTGCTGAGTCGCCCGCTGAGGCGAAATCCGGCAAGGCGCTGCAGCGCCTGCTCCTGCTGAGCCGCGGCCTGGGCAGGGTCAGCGGCGGTGGTCTCGCGGGGCGCGCGGCTGGCGCAGGCACTCAGCAACAGCAGCAGGCCCAGGGCCCCCAGCGCCGACCGCATCAGCGCCGGTCCAGCGGGGGATCCAGGCGCTCGAGGGTCTCGCGCAGCACCGCGTGCTCGGGATCCAGCGCCCGGCCGCGGGCCCAGATGGCGCGGGCCGCCTCGCGCTCGCCCTGGCTCCACAGCACCTCGCCGAGATGGGCGGCGATCTCCGGATCGGGGGCGCGGGCGAAGGCCTGCTCGAGCAGGCGCCGCGCCTCCGCCACCTGGCCCAGCTTGAACTGCACCCAGCCGAGGCTGTCGATGATGGCCGCGTCCTCCGGCTCCTGGGCATAGGCACGGGCAATCAGCTCGCGCGCCTCCTCCAGGCGCGCGGTGTGCACGGTGAGCATGTAGCCGAGCGCATTGAGCGCCCGGCTGTCGTCGGGCTGGGCCGCCAGGATGGCGCGCAGATCGGCCTCGGCGGCGGCGATGTCGCGCCGGCGCTCGTGCACCAGCGAGCGGCCGTAGAGCAGGTCCTCGCGCAGCTGGCCGCTGCTGCCGCTCAGTGCCTGCTCGTAATGGGCCAGGGCCTGATCGAGCGCACCGGCCTCCTGCAGCATCTCGCCCTCGGCCAGCAGCAGGCGCGGTCCCAGCGGGGGGAACTGCTGGCGCAGCCGTTCCAGGCCCTGGCGCGCCTCCTCCACCCGGCCGAGCTTGGCCAGCACCGCGGCGCGCCGCACCGCCGCCTCCAGACCCTGCGGGCCGCGATTGATCTGCTCGTAGGCGTCGAGGGCATCGGTCAGGCGGCCGCGCCGCTCGTCGATGCGGGCCAGCTGGAAGCGCGCATCAAGGCCACGGTCCGGATCATCGAGAACCTTGCCGAAGGCGCGCGCCGCCGCCTCCAGATCGCCATCGTTGAACTGCATCACGCCCAGGGCATAGATGCCGGGGGCGAAGCGCGGATGGCGCCGCACCAGCCGCTCCAGGCGCTCGCGCGCGGCCTCGCGCTCGCCGGCCTCCAGCAGCAGGCGCACATGGCCCAGGCGCAGATCGGCTGCGTTGTCGGCCTTCGCCGCCAGCTGCTCGACCAGGCTATTGGCCTCGTCCAGGGCCTTGCGCTGCACCAGGGCGCCGGCCAGCAGCAGGCCGGCCTCGCGATCCTCCGGATTGCTCTGCAGGGCCCGGCGCGCGGCCCCTTCGGCAAGGTCGCGCTCGCCGTGGCGCAGTGCCAGCAGGGCCAGCGCGTGGTCGCCGCCCGGCCGCTCGGGTGCGGCGCGGATCAGCGCCTGCAGCAGCAGCAGGCCGCGCTTGCCCGGGTCGTTGTCCTGGGCCAGGGTCAGGCCGAGATGGCGATAGCCCTCGGCCGGTCCGGCGGCGTGGCCGTCGACGATGGCGCTGGCCAGCTCGAACTGGCGCGCCGGGTCGCCGGCACGCAGGGCCAGCCGCAGCAGCACCTCGCGCGCATCCATGCTCGAGGCGTCCTGCTGCAGCCAGATCTGCGCGGCGCGTTCGGCCAGCGCGGCGTCGCCGGCGCTGAGGGCGAGGGCGGTGGCACGCGCGGCCAGCCGCGGGTCCTCGATCACCGCCAGCGCCTCGACGAAGGCCTGGGCGGCCTCCAATGGCTGCTCGCGGGCCGCGGCCAGCTCGCCGGCCATCAGCTGGGCCTGCGCCCGTTCGGCCGGCCCGGCCTGGTAGGGGCGGTCATCGGTGACCAGACCCTGGGCGCCGAGCTGGCCGTCGATCAGCTGGCTGGTGCCTTCGGCCGGTGCCGCGGCGGCGGGCGGGCGGCTGGCGCAGGCGCAGAGTCCGAGCAGGGGCAGCAGGAGGAAACCACGCAGGAACGGGAGGCTATTCACGATCGGCTCGGCAGCGAAAACGGCGAGGGCAGGGCACCCAGACGGATGCTAGCGGGGTTTGACAGGGCCGTACGGGGGCGGTCTCGCTTGTGACGAGGCCCGCCCATCCCGGACACTATAGGGCTATCCGCTACCCCGACCGGCAGCCCATGGCCTTGATCACGCTCGGCTTGAGCCACCACAGCGCGCCCGTGGAGGCGCGCAGTCGGCTGGCGTTTGCCGATGCCGAGCTGCCGGCCGCCCTGGCGCGCCTGCGCGGGCTGCCCGGGGTGGCCGAGGCCGCCATCCTCTCCACCTGCAACCGCACCGAGCTGACCGTGGTGGCCGAGCCCGAGGAGGAGCGGCGGCTGATCGAGTGGTGGCAGCGCGAGACCGCCGCCCCGCTGCCGATGCTGGAGTCCTTCGTCTACACCCACCGTGACCAGGCGAGCGTCCTGCACAGCCTGCGGGTGGCCTCGGGGCTCGACTCGCTGGTGCTGGGCGAGCCGCAGATCCTCGGCCAGATGAAGCAGAGCTATGCCCTGGCCCAGGCCCAGGGCGCGCTCGGCCCGGTGCTGCAGCGGCTCTACCAGCACGCCTTCTCGGTGGCCAAGCTGGTGCGCAGCAACACCCAGGTCGGCGCCAACCCGGTGTCGGTGGCCTATGCCGCGGTGCAGATGGCGCGCCGCATCTTCAGCGACTTCCGCCAGACCACCGCCCTGCTGGTGGGCGCTGGCGAGACCATCGCCCTGATCGCCCGCCATCTGCGCGGGCAGGGCGTTGGCCGCATCGTGGTGGTCAACCGCAGCCTCGACCGCGCCGAGCGGCTGGCCCGCGAGGTGCACGGCTACGCCGCACCGCTGGCCGATCTGCCGGCCTACCTGGGCGATGCCGATCTGGTGGTGTCCTCGACCGCCGCGCGCGAGCTGATCATCGAGCGCGAGATGATGCAGCGGGCGGTCAAGAGCCGCCGCCGCAAGCCGGTGTTCATGATCGATCTGGCGGTGCCGCGCGACATCGACCCGCGCATCGCCGGACTCGAGGATGTCTATCTCTACACCGTCGACGATCTCAAGGCGGTGGTGGCCGACAATCTCAAGGCCCGCGAGCAGGCGGCGCGCCAGGCCGAGGTGCTGGTCGGCGAGTACGCCCAGGAGTTCAGCCGCTGGCTGGAGAGCCGCGACGCCGGGGCGGTGATCCAGCGCCTGCGCGCCCAGGCCCGGGTCCATCGCGACGAGGTGCTGGCCAAGGCACGGCGCAAGCTCGCCAACGGCGAGAGCGTGGACGAGGTGCTGGGCTTTCTTGCCGATACGCTCAGCAACAAGCTGCTCCACGCCCCGAGCCAGAAGCTGCGCCAGGCCGGCAGCGTCGAGCAGGCCCTGCTGGTGCACGCGGCCCAGCAGCTGTTCGACCTGCCGGACGCCGACGACGGACGCGATTAGCGGGCGCTGAGCCCGCCCTGGCCGCTACCGGCCGCCGCTGTACCGTCCTTCTCCGTTTTGGGTCCCGATGAAAGCCTCGCTGCTCAACAAGCTGCACCAGATGGCCGAGCGCCGCGCCGAGGTCGAGCGCGAGCTGGCCGAGCCAGCGGTGGCGGCGGATGCCGACCGCTTCCGCCGCCTCTCGCAGGAGTACGCCCAGCTCGGCCCGCTGGTGGAGACCCATCGCCAGTGGCAGGCGCTGCACCAGGAGCTGGCCGAGCTGGAAACCCTGCAGGCCGGCGCCGACCTCGAGCTGCGGCGCCTGGCCGAGGAGGAGCTGCCGCTGCTGCGCGAGCGCCAGCAGGGGCTCGAGCAGACCCTGCAGCAGTACCTGGTGCCGCGCGATCCGCTGGATGGCAGCAATGTCTTTCTGGAAATCCGCGCCGGCACCGGCGGTGACGAGGCCGCGATCTTCGCCGGCGATCTGCACCGGATGTACGCCCGCTATGTGGAGCGGCTCGGCTGGCAGCTCGAGGTGCTCTCGCAGAGCGAGGGCGAGCACGGCGGCTACAAGGAGATCATCTCGCGGGTGGTGGGCTATGGCGCCTACTCGCGGCTGAAGTTCGAGTCCGGCGCCCATCGCGTGCAGCGGGTGCCGGAGACCGAGGCCCAGGGCCGCATCCACACCAGCGCGGCCACCGTGGCGGTCCTGCCGGAGATCGAGGCGGCCCAGGCGGTGGCGATCAATCCGGCCGATCTGAAGATCGACACCTACCGCGCCAGCGGCGCCGGCGGGCAGCATGTCAACAAGACCGAGTCGGCCATCCGCATCACCCATCTGCCCAGCGGGCTGGTGGTGGAATGCCAGGAGGAGCGCAGCCAGCACAAGAACCGCGCCAAGGCGCTGGCGCTGCTCTCGGCCCGTCTGCTCGATGCCGAGCGCAGCCGGCAGACCGGCGACATCGCCGCCCAGCGCAAGCAGCTGGTGGGCAGCGGCGACCGCTCCGAGCGCATCCGCACCTACAACTTCCCGCAGGGGCGGGTGACCGATCACCGCATCAATCTCACCCTCTACCAGCTCGATCGGGTGATCGAGGGCGATCTCGATCCGGTGATCCAGCCCCTGCTGGCCGAGCAGCAGGCCGCCCTGCTGGCGGAGCTGGGCGAGTGACCGTGGCCGAGGCGCGCCGCCAGGCCCGGGCGCAGCTGGCGGGCTGCTGCGAGTCTCCGGCCCTGGAGGCTGACTGGCTGCTGCGCCATGGGCTGGGCCTGGCCGCGGAGGCGACGCTGACGCCCGCCCAGCAAACCTGGCTCGCGGGCGCGCTGCGACGGCGCCGGGCCGGCGAGCCGCTGGCCTATGTGCTGGGCAGCGCCGGGTTCTGGAGTCTGGAGCTGACGGTGACCCCGGCGGTACTGATCCCGCGGCCGGAGACCGAGGGCCTGGTGGCCTGGGCGCTGGAGGATCTGCCGGCGGCGGCCGAGGGCCCGCTGGCCGATCTCGGCACCGGCAGCGGCTGCATCGCCCTGGCCCTGGCGCAGGAGCGGCCCCGGCTCACGGTCTGGGCGGTGGATCGCTCGGCCGAGGCGCTCGGCGTGGCCCAGGCCAATGCGGCGCGGCTCGGGATGGAAGCCCGGGTGCGTCCGGCCCTCGGGGACTGGTGGGCCGCCCTGCCCAGCGGGCTGCGGCTGGCCGGGGTGGTGAGCAACCCGCCCTATGTGGCGGAGGGCGACCCCCATCTGGCCGCGCTGGGTCATGAGCCGCCCGCCGCCCTGGTGGCCGGGGCCGACGGGCTCTCGGCGCTGCGCCGCCTGATCGCCGAGGCCCCGGCGCATCTGCGCCGCGGGGCCTGGCTGCGCCTGGAACACGGCCATGACCAGGGCGCGGCCGTGCGTGGCCTGTTGCAGGCCGCCGGCTTCGCGGACATCGAGACCCGACGGGATCTTGCCGGGCACGAGCGTCTGAGCGGAGGCTGGTGGCGATGAGCTTTGCCCGTTACGCCCGCCAGGTGGTGCTGCCGGAGATCGGGGTCAACGGCCAGCAGCTGCTGCGCGATTCCAGCGTGCTGATCGTCGGCCTGGGGGGCCTCGGCAGTCTGGTCGCCCCGCTGCTGGCGGCTGCCGGCGTCGGCCGGCTGTGTCTGGCCGAGTTTGATCGGGTCGAGCTGAGCAATCTGCAGCGCCAGCTGCTCTACCGCGAGGCCGATGCCGGCCGCCCCAAGCTGCAGGCGGCGCGCGAGGCGCTGGCCGCCCTCAATCACGAGGTGCAGATCGACACCTTGCCTGCTCCGCTGAGCGGCGCGGCGCTGCAGGCCGCCGTCGCGGAGGTCGATCTGGTGCTGGAGTGCAGCGACAACTTTCCCAGCCGCTTCGCCCTCAACCGCGCCTGTGTGGCGGCGCGGCGACCGCTGGTTTCGGCGGCGGCAATCCGCTTCGAAGCCCAGCTGGCGCTGTTCCATCCGGCCCGGGGCGGGCCCTGCTACGCCTGTGTGTTCCCGGAGTCCGGCGAGGCCCAGGAAACCTGCGAGCAGGCCGGCATCCTCGGCCCGGTGGTGGCGACGGTGGCCAGCCGCCAGGCCCTGCTGGCGATGAAGCAGCTGCTGGGTCTGCCGCTGCGCATCGACCAGCTCTGGGTCTGGGATGCCTTGCGCGACCAGACCCGCTCCCTCACCCTGCGCCGGCAGCCGCACTGCCCGGTCTGCGCCCCTGTCACCGAGGCAACCCCGGATGAGTGAACCGCTGACCCTGCCACGCCCGCTGGCGATCCGCCTGCTGCATGCCGCCCAGCTGGCCCAGCCGGAGCCCGTGCAGGGCTGGGTGCTCAGCGATGGCAGCGGCCAGCCGGCGCGCTTCGTCCTCGGTGCCGAGCGTCCGCCGGCGCGGGTCTGGGCCCGGCTGTGGTCGGAGCCGGCGGCCCCCGCGGTGCCCCAGCCGGCACAGCTCGCCGAGGGCGAGCGGGTGCTGGTGATCTCGCTGGACACCCGCGGGGTGCTGGAACTGCGCGCCTGGACCCTGCAGCAGGGGCAGCTGCGCGAGCTGGTGCTGATCGCCGCCGGCTGAGCGGGCCTGGGTGCTGCCGGCTGAGCCGGCCTGGGCGCTGCCGGCCGAGGCGGCCGGGGCGCCACCCGCGCTCAGTGGCGGAAGTGGCGCATGCCGGTGAACACCATCGCCATGCCGTGCTCGTTGGCCGCGGCAATCACCTCGGCATCGCGCATCGAGCCGCCCGGCTGCACCACCGCGGTGATGCCAGCGGCCGCCGCCGCATCGATGCCGTCGCGGAAGGGGAAGAAGGCGTCCGAGGCCATCACCGAGCCGCGCACCTCCAGCTTCTCGTCGGCCGCCTTGATGCCGGCGATGCGGGCCGAGTAGACCCGGCTCATCTGCCCGGCGCCGACGCCGATGGTCTGCCGCTCGCGCGCGTAGACGATGGCATTGGACTTGACGAACTTCGCCACCTTCCAGGCAAACACCAGATCGTGCAGCTCGCGCTCGCTGGGGGCTCGGGTGGTGACGGTGCGGAAGGCCTCGGGCGGCACCATGCCCAGATCGGCGTCCTGCACCAGCAGGCCGCCGCCGATCCGCTGCAGATGCAGCTGGTTGCGTCCGGGCGCCTCGGGCACCACCAGCAGCCGCACATTGGGCTTGGCCGCGACCGCCGCCACCGCTGCCTCGTCCGCCGCCGGGGCGATCAGCACCTCGACGAACTGGCGACCGACGATGCGCGCGGCGGTGTCGCCATCGAGCGGGCGGTTGAAGGCGATGATGCCGCCGAAGGCCGAGGTCGGATCGGTCTGCCAGGCCTTCTCGTAGGCGCTGTTGATGCCGTCCAGGCTCACCGCCACGCCACAGGGATTGGCGTGCTTGACGATCACGCAGGCCGGCTTGACGAACTGGCGCACGCACTCCCAGGCGCAGTCGGCATCGGCCAGATTGTTGTAGGACAGGGCCTTGCCCTGCAGCTGGCGATAGGTGGCCAGCGTACCGGCCGGCGGCGCCAGCTCGCGGTAGAAGGCGGCGCGCTGGTGGGGATTCTCGCCGTAGCGCAAATCCTCCACCTTCACCGCGGTGAGATTGAACTGCTGGGGAAAGGCGCTGCGGCTGCCGTCGGCCTGCAGCGCCGAGAAGTAGCTGCTGATCGCGGCGTCATAGCGGGCCACCTGGTTGAAGGCGGCCACCGCCAGCTGCCGCCGGGTGGCCGCCGCCACCGACCGATGGGCCTGGAGCTCGGCGAGCAGCGCCGGGTACTGCGAGGGATCGGTCAGCACCGTCACCCAGGCCTGGTTCTTGGCGGCGGAGCGCAGCATCGCCGGACCGCCGATGTCGATGTTCTCGATCGCCTCGTCCAGCGTGTGACCCTCGCGGGCCACGGTCTGCTCGAAGGGATAGAGATTGAGCACCAGCAGATCGATCGGCGCGATGCCCTGCTCGCGCATCACCGCGGCATCCACATCCCGACGGCCGAGCAGGCCGCCGTGCACCTTGGGGTGCAGGGTCTTGACCCGCCCGTCCATGATCTCGGGGAAGCCGGTGTGGGCCGAGACCTCGGTCACTGCCAGCCCCTCGCGGGCCAGCAGCTGGTAGGTGCCGCCGGTGGAGAGCAGGGCCACGCCCTGACCGGCCAGACCGCGGGCGAGCTCGACGATGCCGGTCTTGTCCGAGACCGAGAGCAGGGCGCGGGTGATGCCCACGCGATCCGGAGCGCTCATCGTTCGGCCTTCGCCGTGATCTTGTGCTGACGCAGCTTCTTGCGCAGGGTGGCGCGGTTGAGTCCGAGCATCTCGGCGGCGCGCGACTGGTTGTTCTCGCAGTAGCGCAGGGTGGCGCGCAGCAGCGGCGGCTCCACCTGGTCGAGCACGATCTCGTAGAGCGCCTTGGGCGTATGCCCGTTCAGGCTCTTGAAGTAATCGTCGAGCACCTCGGCGACCGAATGGCTGAGCGGCTTGACGTCGGTAGGGCGTTGCAGGGACATGAGCGGAGTCGGAGGTGGTCGCGCACGCGGGCGACACACAGGGCCGCGAACTATAGCGCCGCCACCGTCACCCCGGAAGCTGGAAATCTGCTCTCGTCACGCCCTGGGTTTTCGCCTGCGGGTGCGGGTCCGCCGCGCATCAGCTGCGCCGGCGTCCCCACAGCCGTGTCCAGCCCTCGCGAGTGGCCTCCGGCTGCCAGTCGATCCACCGCGCATAGGCGGCGCGAACCTCGTCGGCCTGCCGCTCGAGCAGGCCCGCCAGCACCAGATCGCCACCGGCGGCGAGCAGACCGCTCAGCTGCGGGGCGAGGGCGATCAGCGGGCCGGCCAGGATGTTGGCGAGGATCAGCGGATAGGGCCCCGGTGGAACGCGCTCGTCGGGTTCCACGGTCAGCAGGGCTGCGCCCACGCCGTTGACCGCGGCATTGTCGCGGCTGGCGATCAGCGCCTGTGGATCGATGTCATAGGCCACCGCGCGGGCCGCCCCGAGCTTGAGCGCGGCGATGGCGAGGATGCCGCTGCCGCAGCCGTAGTCGAGCACCGGGCTGGCGAGGGCCGGCCGCGCCGCCAGCCAGTCCAGGCACAGGGCGGTGGTGGGATGGGTGCCGGTGCCGAAGGCGAGGCCCGGATCGAGCAGCAGGGTCTCGCAGCCGGGCTCGTCGACGCGCTTCTCGCGCGGGCAGACCCACAGCCGGTGGCCGAACTTCATCGGCTCGCAGTCCTTGAGCCAGACCCGCACCCAGTCGCGGTCCTCGACGATCTCGGCGTCCACCCGCAGCCCCGCGCCCTCCGGCAGCAGCGCCCGCAGGGTGGCGATCACCGGCGCCGGGTCGGTGCCGTCTCGAAACAGGCCGAGGGTGAGCGTGCTCGGCCACAGCGGCGTCTCTCCCGGCGCCGGTTCCAGCACCGGATCATCCGCGGCATCGACGAAGCTGACGGAGACCGCGTCCTGGCCGAGCAGCAGCTCGTCGGCGAACTCCGGATGGGTGGTGTGAACGCGCAGTTGCAGCCAGGCCATGCAGGCAGTTTCCAGTTTCGGGCTTCCCGTTTCCGGGAGGCGAGTGGTCGGGTTCCCTTTCGCCAGTTACCGGTTGCCAGTTGCCGGCTGCCAGCTTCCGAGGGCTGCCCAGACGCTCTGCAGGATCAGGACTGGAAACTGGAAACTTCAAACTGGTACTCGAAAACCGGCGACGGCTTCACTCCCCCGCCCAGACCTCCAGCATGTCGGCGAGGTAGTGGATGTTGTGCTCCCCGGCCACGAACACCGGATCGCGCAGGATCCGCTGCTGCATCGCCACATTGGTCTCGATGCCCTCGATGATCATCTCGGCCAGGGCGCCCTTGAGGCGGTTGATCGCCGACTCCCGCGTGTTGCCCCAGGCGATCAGCTTGCCGATCATCGAGTCGTAGTGGGGCGGCACCTTGTAGCCGGCATAGATATGCGTATCCATGCGGATGCCCGGCCCGCCGGGGGCGTGGTACTTGCGGATCTCGCCGGGGCTGGGAATGAAGGTGCGCGCGTGCTCGGCGTTGATGCGGCACTCGATGGCATGGCCGCGCAGCTTCACATTGGCCTGCTTCTTGGTGAGCTTGCGGCCGTTGGCGATCTTGATCATCTCGCGGATCAGGTCGATGCCGGTGACCATTTCGGTCACCGGATGCTCCACCTGGATGCGGGTGTTCATCTCGATGAAGTAGAAGCGCCCCTGGTCGTAGAGGAACTCGAAGGTGCCAGCCCCGCGATAGCCGATGCGCTTGCAGGCCGCCACGCACAGCGCGCCGATCTCGGCGCGCTGCTCGTCGGTGATGCCCGGTGCCGGGGATTCCTCGATCACCTTCTGGTTGCGCCGCTGCATCGAGCAGTCGCGCTCACCGAGATGGATGGCGTGGCCCTGGCCATCGGCCAGCACCTGCACCTCGATGTGGCGCGGCGTCTCCAGATACTTCTCGAGGAAGACGCTCTCGTCCTTGAAGGCATTCAGCGCCTCGGTGCGGGCGATCTGGATCTTGTCGAGCAGCTCCTCCGGGCGGCGCACCACCTGCATGCCGCGACCGCCCCCGCCCGCCGAGGCCTTGATCAGCACCGGGTAGCCGACGCTCTCGGCGATCCGCAGGCAGGCCTGCGGGTCCTCCGGCAGAACCCCGTCGGAGCCCGGCACGCAGGGCACCCCGGCGGCGATCATCTCGGCCTTGGCATTGGTCTTGGAGCCCATCAGGCGGATGGTCTCGCTGCGCGGGCCGATGAAGATGAAGCCGGAGCGCTCCACGCTCTCGGCGAAGTCGGCGTTCTCGGAGAGAAAGCCATAGCCCGGGTGGATGGCGTCGGCCTGCGTCACCTCGGCGGCGCTGATGATCGCCGCCATGTTGAGGTAGCTCTTGCTGGCGGCAGCCGGTCCGATGCAGACGGTTTCATCGGCCAGCCGCACATGCTTGAGGTCGCGGTCCGCCTGGGAGTAGACCGCCACCGTCTTGATGCCCATCTCGCGACAGGCACGCAGGATGCGCAGGGCGATCTCGCCGCGGTTGGCGATCAGGATTTTCTTGATGTCAGGCATGGGGGGCGAGGCGTGAGGCGCAAGGGCCGCAGGGCATGAGGCGCAGCGCAGGAAGCGGGCCGGACAACCGGCGGGAGACCACCGCGCTGGCGCGCGCCTCAGCCCTCACGGTCTGTTCACTCGATCACGAACAGCGGCTGGTCGAATTCCACCGGCCGCTCGTTGTCCACCAGGATGGCGGCGATGACGCCGGCCTTCTCCGATTCGATGGCGTTGAGCATCTTCATCGCCTCGATGATGCACAGCGTCTGGCCGACCTTGACGGTCTGGCCGACCTCGACGAAGGCCGGGGCGCCCGGCGAGGGCGAGCGGTAGAAGGTTCCGACCATCGGCGCCTTCACCGTGTAGCGGGTATCCACCGCCGGCTTGGGCGCCGCGCTGGGCAAAGCCGCGGCCGTGGCAGGCGCCGGGGCTGCGGTGGCCACCACGGGGGGCGGCGCCGGCGCCGCCGGGGCAGCCTGACCGTAGCGGCTGATGCGCACGGATTCCTCGCCCTCGCGCACCTCCAGCTCGGCAATGCCGGATTGCTCGACGAGGTCGATCAGGGTCTTGATCTTGCGCAGATCCATGTCAGGTCTTCCCTTGTTGTCTTTCGAGATACTGATGGGCGGCCTGCAGGGCGAGGCCGTAGCCGATCGGCCCCAGACCCATCACCAGGCCGACCGCGATGTCGGAGAAATACGAGTGGTGGCGGAAGGCTTCGCGGCGGAACACATTGGAGAGGTGGATCTCGATGAACGGGATGGCCACCGCCAGCAGGGCGTCGCGCAGCGCCACGCTGGTATGGGTGAAGGCTGCCGGGTTGAACAGGATGAAGGCCACGCCCTCCTCGCGGGCGGCGTGGATGCGCTCCACCAGCAGCCCCTCCTGGTTCTTCTGGTAGCAGAGCAGCTCATGCCCCAGGGCCGCAGCGCGCCCCACCAGGTCGGTCTCCAGTTCGGCCAGGGTGGCGCGGCCGTAGAGATCGGGTTCGCGGGACCCCAGCAGATTCAGATTGGGTCCGTTGAGCAACAGCAGTCGGCTCACGGTGGGGGCAGGGTGGTGAGGGAAGCCGGATTCTGTACGAAGCGCTGTCCCGGCGCCATGTTCGGCACCTGTTGACTGATGATGCCGACACGATCGCCGCAGATCGCGGACAGATGCCCGGTGCGCGCCTAGGGCAGGTGGGGCTCCAGCAGGGCCCGCAACTCGGCCTCCTCGAACTCACCGTGCTTGCGCGCGACGATGCGGCCCCCGGCATCGATCAGCACCGAGTAGGGCAGGGCGCCGAGGGTATCGCCCAGCGCGGTCATCGCCGCCGCCACCTCGCGGTCGTCGGCGAACACCGGGTAGCGGATACCCAGGCGCGGCAGGGCATTGCGCACGGCGACCGGATCATCCAGGGCCGGACCCAGCAGTTGCAGGCCGCGACCGGCGTACTCCGCCTGCAGCTTCACCAGCAGCGGAATCTCCTTCAGGCAGGGCGCGCACCAGGTGGCCCAGAAATTCACCAGAACCAGCTGGCCGCGGTACTCGGCCAGGCGCCGCCGCTCGCCGTCCAGGGTGGTCAGGACCAGCTCGGGTGCCGCCTCGACGGCCGCGCTGGCCGCCGTGGTGCGCTGCTGGAACCAGAGGCCGGCGGCGGCGGCGACCAGCCCGGCGAGAACGAACAGGGCCGGCCGCAGCCAGCGACGGGAAGCAGGCGTCGTCATCAGGAGAGGGGGGCGGAGACGGTGACCTCGCGGGTCACCGGTGGGTAGCAGACGCGGTCCTCGGCACAGCCCTGGTAGCGCAGGCGCAGCCGCTGCGGGGCCTGCGGCGCGGGCCGGCGCAGCAGCACGCTGCCGCGCCAGACCTCGACCTCGCCGAAGTGGGGATCCCGCAGCCGCTCCCCGGGCGGCAGGACCGCCGGCGGCAGCACCAGACCGGCCGGCTCGATCACCTCGATCTGCAGCTTGTCGCGGTAGAGGTAGCAGCCCGGGGCCAGCTCCCAGCCCAGCCACAGCTCGCCGGCTCGCCACAGCACCGGCTGCAGCCGCAGGGCCTCGTCCACCGGCAGCAGCTCGGGCGTCGCCGGCGAGCGGTCGAACGGGCCGGCCAGCGCCCGCGCCGGCAGCGTGGCCAGAACCAGCAGCAGATCACGGCGCAGGCGGTTCATCGGGTTTCGTCGAGGACCCATTGCCGATAGGCGGGAAGTGCGCGGGCCCATGGGACCGCCACCACTTCCGGAAGTTCGTAGGGGTGCAGCCGCCGCACGGCGGCCTCCAGCGCCGGGTAGCCGCGGGCCGCGCACTTGATCAGCAGCAGGCTCTCCTGCGCGCGCGCCACCTCGCCCTGCCAGCGGTAGACCGAGCGCAGCCCGCCGAGTCGGTTCACACAGGCCGCCAGGCCCTCGGCGACCAGCGCCTCGGCGAGGGTCTCGGCGGCGGGTTCCGGTGCGCTGACCAGCACCAGCAGCGCCTCGTCCGCGGCAGCGGCGGTTCCGGAGCCGGTCACCGCCGATGCCGCCGGCGTGGCGGTCTCAGACCCGGCCACGGCCAATCCCGTAGTAGGCGATGCCGGCCTTCTCCACGGTCCGCGGGTCGTACTGGTTGCGACCATCCACGATCACCGGGCTGCGCAGCAGGCTCTTGAGGCGGTCGAAGTTCGGAGACTGAAACACCCGCCACTCGGTCACCAGCACCAGCGCATCGGCGCCTCGGGCAGCGGCCTCGGCACTGTCCACCAGCGCCAGATCGGCCCGCTCGCCGTACAGGCGCCGGGTCTCGGCCATCGCCACCGGGTCATAGGCCTGCACGCGGGCGCCATCCGCCCACAGGGCTTCCATCAGGTCACGCGAGGGCGCTTCGCGCATGTCGTCGGTACGTGGCTTGAAGGCCAGCCCCCACAGCCCGATGGTCTTGCCGCGCAGCTCGCCGAAGTGGCGGCGCAGCTTGGCGTAGAGCACCTGCTTCTGCTGGCGGTTCACCTGTTCCACCGCCGCCAGCAGAGGCGCGGCGAAGCCGGCGCTGGCGGCACTGTGGCTGAGCGCCTTGACATCCTTGGGGAAGCAGGAGCCGCCATAGCCGCAGCCCGGATAGATGAAGTGGAAGCCGATGCGCGGATCCGAGCCGATGCCCACCCGCACCTTCTCGA
>DASUDX010000006.1:0-15748 GCA_036275365.1 Nevskiaceae bacterium
TAGGCGCCGGTGCCGGTCTGGCGCTGTCCCCACTGGGCGTCGTAGGTCTTGCCGCCGTGCATCTGGGCCACCAGGCTCATCACATGCTCGGCCTTGAGCGGGTAATGGGCGAGCAGCCACTCGCGGAAGACCGCCTTCAGCTCATGCGGCAGGCGCAGCATCACATAGCCCGCCGCCTGGGCGCCGGCCTCGGCACCGGCCTGCAGCAGGGCCTCCAGCTCGGCGTCGTTGATGAAGGGAATGATCGGCGCGGTGAGCGCCATCACCGGCACCTGGGCCTCGCGCAGGGCACGGATCACCTTGAGCCGGCTGGCGGCGTTCGCCGCGCGCGGTTCCAGCACGCGCTTGAGCTCGTCGTCCAGGGTGGTGAGGGAGATCGCCACCATCACCAGCCGCTCGCGGGCGAGCTCGGTGAGCAGATCCAGGTCGCGCGCGATCAGCGCGGCGCCCTTGGTGACGATCGTGACCGGGTGCCGGTAACGCAGCAGCACCTCGAGAAGGCCGCGGGTGAGTTTCAGCTCCCGCTCGATCGGCTGGTAGGGGTCGGTATTGGCGCCCAGATTGATCGGCGAGCAGCGATAGCCCGGCCTCGCCAGCTCCCGCTCCAGCAGTTCCACGGCATTGGATTTGTAGAACAGGCGGCTTTCGAAATCGAGCCCGGGCGAGAGATTGAGATAGGCGTGGCTGGGGCGGGCGTAGCAGTAGACGCAGGCGTGTTCGCAGCCGCGGTAGGGATTGATCGATTGCTCGAAGGGAATGTCCGGCGACTGGTTGCGCGAGATGATGCGGCGCGCCACCTCGGCGGCGACCGTGGTGTGCAGGGCGCGCGGGGGGTCGGGGTCGAGCGCCCAGCCGTCCGGCTCCAGCGCACTCGTCCGGGTCTCGAAGCGCCCGGCCGGATTGCTGACCGCCCCGCGACCCTTGATCGGCGACGGCGGCAACGGCCGCAGCGGCCTCTGCGATGTCTCATCCACGGCGCGGCTCCCCACGGCTCCGGGGCAGCGTAGCGCCTCGGGAGACCGCCGATGCGCCCGCCGCTGGGTGCGCGGCCGAGGCTTCCGCCCCGGCTCGGGCGCCAGACCCCCCGCTTCGCGCACCTGACCCGGGATTCAGGTGCAATTCAGCGTGGCCGGCAAGGCTCGGCTGTGGGCACGGGCGATCCGTGCGGAGACGGGGGAATCATCATGTGGAAGCCGCTGGCCGTGATCGTCGGGCTGTCCGCGGGCGGGGGGCCGGTTGGCCTTGCCGCGGCCCCGCCGGCGGGGGGACCGAGTGCCCTCGAACAGCGGGAGTGCGCCTACTTCGCACGCAGCTATGAGCGGCTGGCCGGGCTGCGCGATGCCGGTGCGACCCGCGCCCACGCGGTGACCTCGGAAACCCGCTATCTCGAGCGGGACGGACGCACCGGCAGCCATCTGCCGGCCCGCTCCTTCCGGGCCAGCGTGGAGCGCTTCGCCGAGCAGGTCTACCGTCTGGACACGCTCAGCCCGCTGCAGCTGCGCGCCTATGGCATGGCGCAATGCCTGCTGGCCAAGACGGTGACCGACGAGGCGCAGTGGATCCAGCAGGTGGAGGCGCTGGATGCGCGGGCCCTGTCCTGCGAGGCCCAGCCGGACCGCTTCGGCCACTGCCTGGCCGGCAGCGCGCCCTGAGCGGCCCTCAGAGGCCGAGCACCGCCTTCATGTCGTATAGCCCGGGCGGGCGCCCGTGCAGCCAGGCGGCGGCACGCAGCGCCCCGCCAGCGAAGTTGCCGCGCGAGCTGGCGCGGTGGCTGAGCTCGAGGCGCTCGCCCTCGCCGAGGAAGAGCACGGTGTGATCGCCAATCACATCGCCGCCGCGCACCGTGGCAAAGCCGATGGTCTGGCTGTCACGGGCTCCGGTCTGGCCCTCGCGGCCATAGACCGCCACCGCCTCCAGATCGCGCCCCAGCGCGGTGGCCACCGCGCGGCCGAGAGCGAGCGCGGTCCCCGAGGGGGCATCGACCTTGTGGCGATGATGGGCCTCGACAATCTCCACGTCGTAACCCGGTCCCAGCGCCCGCGCCGCATCGGCGAGCAGGCGCAGCAGCACATTGACCCCGACACTGAAATTGGCCGACTGGCAGACCGCGATGAAGCGCGCCGCGGCCGCCACCTCGGCCTGCTCGGCCGGGCTGAACCCGGTGGTGCCGAGCACCACCGGCTTGCCGGCCGCCGAGCAGAGTTCCAGTGCCGCCAAGCTGGACGCCGGCCGGGTGAAGTCGATCAGCACATCGAAGTGATCGAGCACGGCGGCCAGATCGGCGCCGATGCGCACCCCGTCCACGCTCTGGCCGATGGCCGGGGCGCCCGGGCGCTCGATCAGCGCCGCCAGCACGAGCCCCGGCAGGTCCCGGGCGCTGCTGATCAGCGCCTGGCCCATGCGGCCGGCGGCTCCGAGAATGGCGATGCGGACGGGGGCGGTCATGCGCGGCTCCGGGCTGGGGCGCGCAGTGTAGTCGGCGGCCGGGCGGCTTAAGCGAACTCGTGCGGCTCGTCGGCGAAGGCCAGCGCCAGCGCGCCCTCGCCCACATTGATGGCGCCGGTGACGCTGAGCGTGCTCACCAGCATCTCCACGCCATGCTCGGCCGCGGTCTTCTGCAGGCTGGCGTAGCCCGGCAGCTTGTCCAGCTCGGCCAGCTCACCGCCGTAGCTCACGCACAGGGTGGGCGTCATCAGGCCCTTGCGGATGCGCGCCTCGGTGTACTGGAACAGGCGCTGGGCGCCGTCGTCGAAGTGGCGCAGCTTGGCGCAGGGGCCGGTGCTGTTGCGGTAGCCCTTGATCAGCGGCTTGATGTCGAGCGCGCTGCCCAGCACCGCACCGAACCAGCCGACGGACTTGTCGCCCTTCTTCTGGGCGCGGGCGCGCAGGTAGAACAGATCGCGCGGCAGCATGTAGCCGTGGATGTTCTGCGCGAGGTGCTCGAGCTTCTCGCGAATGCGGTTGGGGCTCTCCCCGGCCTTGATCAGCCGCACCGCCTCCACCGCCAGCACGCCCTGGCCGGCGAACAGGTTCTGGCAATCCACCACCCTGAGAGCGAACGGCCCGTTGATGCCGGCGCGGGCGCGGATCGGCTTGTACTCGTTGAGGATGGCGTGGGAGGCCTTGGTGGCGTTGTCGAAAATCGGACTGCGGCTGCTGGCGATGGTCAGGCAGAACACGAAGTCGTAATCGATCACCAGCTCGGAGAGGAACAGGTTCTTGATCTGCTCCACCGAGAACGGCGAGGTGCCGGCATCGCCCTTGGCGCCGAGGTGGCGGCTGTAGAACTCCTGGGTCAGGGTGGGATCACGGCTGTCGACCAGATCGCGCTCACCCAGATGGATGGTGATCGGCATGACCACGATCTTGTGATCCTGGATGAAGCGCTGCGGCAGATCGCAGGCGGAATCCACTACCAGACCAATACGCATCACCCCTCCTCCCGTTGTCGACGGCCCTGGCGTCTGCGGGCCGCGTTTATCGGGCAATGACACCATCTTTGCCGGGCAGTGACAAGCAAGTGAAGCCGGCCAGAGGCCGCTGGGGTCAATTCTCCCGCTCGAGCCGCTTGGCCTGCTGCCAGCGGCGTTCCATCGCCTCCAGCCGGGCCGGATCGCCCGGCGGCGGCAGCCGCTCCGGCTCGGCGATCACATGGGCGAAGCGCCGGCCGAAGCGCGCGGTGCAGCCGCGCAGCGCCTCACCGGGGTCCACGCCCAGGTGGCGGGCGAGATTGACCACGGCGAACAGCAGATCACCCAGTTCATCGCGCCGTCGCTCGGGCGATTCGGCGAGCGCCGCACGCAGCTCGGCGATTTCCTCGGCGAGCTTGTCCCAGATCGGCGCGGCATCCGGCCAGTCGAAGCCTTCCCGCGCGGCTGCGCGTTGCACGGCCTCGGCCTCGGCCAGCGGATCGCCGCTCATGTGGCCAGCAGCCGGCGGTGCAGATGCCAGAGCATGGCGGCGGTGGCACCCCAGATCCGGTGCGGGCCCTGATGAATCTCGTAGAAGGGCACATTGATGCCCTCGCGGGTGAACCATTTGCGCTCGAAGCTCGCCGGCTCGAACACCCGCTGCATCGGCAGGGCGAACACCTCGGCCACCTCGCGGGCATCGGGCTGGGCCTGCCAGGGGCCCTGCACCAGCCCCACCACCGGGGTGACGCGGTAGCCGGTGAGGGTGGGAATGTCATCCAGATACCCCAGCACCTCGACCTGGGCACGCGGCAGGCCGACCTCCTCCTCGGTCTCGCGCAGGGCGGTCTCGGTGAGGCTGCGATCGCCGGGATCGCGGCGCCCCCCGGGAAAGCTGATCTGGCCCTTGTGTGCACGCAGCTGCTCGGAGCGGCGGGTCAGCAGCACGCGGGCGCCCTGCTCGTCGAGCAGCACCGGCAGCAGCACCGCCGCGGGCTTGAGCCCCTCCAGCAGCCGCTCGGGCAGCCAGCGCTGGGCGCCCAGGGGCAGATCGAAATCGGCCAGCCGGCGCGGGTTCTCGGCGGTGCCGTCGAGGGCACGGCGCAGGCGCAGCAGGGCGGGATCGGTGGCGGGGGACACGGTGCGGCGGCGAGCGGGATGGGCAACAGCGCGCCGCAGTGTAGCCGCGCGGCGCGGGGCCTAGAATCGTGCGGAACATGAGCACGCCCTACCTCGACCAGCTGCGGCGCCACTACGCCCAGTGGATCCCGCATGCCCGCGACTGCGGCCTGGAAGCCACCGAGGTGAGCGCGGAGAGCGCGGTGCTGCGCCTGCCCTGGCGGCCGGACTGGCTGGGCGACCCCGGCCGCGGTCGCCTCCACACCGGGCTGCTGACCATGCTGGCCGATTCCACCTGCGGCATCGCCCTGCTCGCCCGCATCGGCGAGCCGCAGGCGGTGGCGACGCTGGATCTGCGCATGGACTATCTGCGCGCCTCGCTGGCCGGGCGCGATCTCTGGTGCCGCGCCCAGTGCCATCGCCTGACCCCGCAGATCGCCTTCGTCCGCGGCAGCCTCTGGCAGGACGACCCCGCCCAGCCGGTGGCCGAGGTGCTCGCCACCTTCATGCGCGGCCGCGCCGGGAGCCGGGTGGTATGAAGCGCCTCGCCGAGTTGCGTGAGCAGGTGCGCCAGAGCGGCGACGGCGCGCCCCTGGTGGCGGAGATTCCCTATGCCCGCTTCCTCGGCGTCGAGCTGCGCCTGGTGGCCGGCCAGCCGCGGGCGCGCCTGCCGGCGCGGGAGAGCCTGGTCGGCAATGCCCGGCTGCCGGCCCTGCATGGCGGGGTTACCGCCGCCTTCATGGAGAACGCCGCCCTGCTCCATCTGATGGTCGGGCTGGACGAGCTGCGGGTGCCCAAGAGCATCGATTTCGCCATCGACTACCTGCGCTCGGCGCGTCTGCTGGATCTGTGGGCGGTGTGCGAGGTCAGCCGCGCCGGCAGCCGGGTGGCACAGGTGCTGATCCGCGCCTGGCAGTGCGCGGACGCGCCGGTGGACGCGCTCTGGGACAGCCCCGGCTTCCCGCCCCCGGGGGCGGTGGAGGTGGCCTTCGCCCGCGCCCACTTCCTGCTCGACAGCGGCGAGGGCTGAGCATGGCCTGGCGCGGTCTGCGCGAGATCGACCAGGCCTGCGGCTGGGGCAAGGGGGAGGCGTTCCGCCGCTTCAAGCGCGAACAGGCCGGCTGGTGCGAGGGGCGGGACTATCGGCGCCTGGATGCGCTCAGCGATGCGGACGAGATCGCCCGGCTCAAGGCCGCGGGACAGGTTTATGCGAGCAGCCACCATGTGGTGCTGATCGCCGCCGCCAGGACCGCCGCCTGGCTGGCCGTCCCGGACGCCGCCCGCAACGCAGACAGCGACGCCATCCCGCCCTGCCACCCGCCTGATTGATGAGAATGCTTCTCATACGCTAGGCTTCGCCGAGATCGTCCCTGGAGTCTGCCGATGCCTGTCCGCCTTTCCCGACCGAGCCGGCGCTGGCTGCCGGCCCTGGGCCTGGCCCTGCTGCTGCCGCTGAGCAGCCCCCTGCGGGCCAGCGAGCGGCCGGACCATTTCAAGGGCCAGCCCGCGCCGACGCTCGCCGCGGCGCTGCAAAACCTCGCCGAGACCAATCGGGAGGTGGAGCGCCTGCTGGCCCGGCCGGATCTGCGCCCGACCGACCTCGCCCGCGTGCACGAGCTGACCTATACCCTGGAAACCGCGCTGCAGAAGATCCAGGCCGAGCTGGTGCCGATGGCCGCCTCGCTGGAAGCCCTGCACCAGGCCTCGGAGCGCGCCGACACGGCCGCCGCGCGCCAGCACGGTGCGGCCTATCTGCAGGCCGCCGAGGCCCTGGCCCGCTGAGCCCCTGCCGCGCCTGCGAGGCCGATCCGCCGCGGACCTGCCCGGCCGGCCAGGCCGGCCGGGCGGGAGGGCCTGAACCGCTCAGAACACCTGCTGGGCGGCGCGCACGGTCAGGGCGATCAACACCAGGCTCGAGAGGGCGAACAGGGCGAAGCGCGCCACGATCACATTGACCAGGGACTGCCAGAGGCTGTGCACCACGCGCAGGCCCACATAGGCCCAGGCCAGCGTCTGGCTGAGGGCCGAGCTGTCACCCAGCACGGCGAGGCTGATCGCCACCGCGTAGAACAGCGTCGGCGCCTCGAACAGGTGGTTGTAGTTGTCGGCCTTCCAGCGCACCGCGGCCGGCAGCCGCGCCATCAGATCCTTGGGCGGCACCGTGGGGTCGAGCACCAGGTTCTGCTGCTTCATCGCCGGGATGCGGGTGGCGTACATCCACAGCCACATCACATGGGTCCACAGCACCAGGGCGATCACCGGGGCCAGCAGGGCAGCGGCAGGCAGGGTCATTCGACGCGCTCCATCCAGGGAAAGCCCAAGACTAGCAGCCGGGGCTCGGCTCGCCGTAGCGCAGCAGGGCCCAGCGTGGCGGGGTGGTGGCGAGATCGACCCAGTAGAGCCGGTCGTAGCAAGCGTCCGGCCACTCGGCCGGCGGCGGCACGCCCAGGGCCTGCAGCAGGGCCGGCACCGTGTTGCTATGCCCCACCACCAGCACCGGTGACGCCGCGGCCGCCGCGGTGAGCTCGGCGGCGAGCACCGCCGCCGGCGCTGCCGTCGGCTGCACCGCAAGGCCCCGCTGCAGGGCCAGCGGCAGCGCGGTGTCGCGGGTCCGCCGCCGGTCGCTGCTGATCACCCGGGCCATGCCGGCCCCGGCGAGCGCCTCGGCCAGGGCCTGGGCACGGCGCTGACCCGCCGCGCTGAGGCCGGGATCGGCGCTGCCATCGGCCGCTTTTTCGGCATGGCGCACCAACCACACGGTCTGGGCACTCAGCGGGGCGGCCAGTCCCAGCAGCAGGGCGGCGGACAGCAGGCGGCGGTGCGTCATCGGCAGCGGACGGAGCAGGTCGGAGCCCGGATGCTAGCCGGCCCGCCAGCGGAGACCGATACTGGTGCCCTGCCCCTCTGCCGGACGCCCTCATGGACCCCACCCTGCGCAGCAGCCTCGCTCTCGGCGGCCTCCTGGCCCTGGGCCTGGCCCTGCTCGGCCAGCAGCTGGCCGAGGCCGCCATCCGCTTCAAGGAATACGAACGGGTGGTGACGGTGAAGGGGCTGTCCGAGCGCGAGGTGCCGGCGGATGTCGCGGTCTGGCCCATTCTCTACACCCGCGCCGATGCCGATCTCGGCGCGCTCTACCGCCAGCTGGAGGCCGACAGCACGGCGATCCAGACCTTTCTCGCCGGCCGCGGCTTCGAGCCCGGCGAGATCACCGTGGCGCCGCCGGCGGTCACCGACAAGCTGGCGCAGTCCTATGGCGGCGGCGAGAACATCCAGCTGCGCTACAGCGCCAGCCAGACCATCACCGTCTACACCGGCAAGATCGAGGCCGTGCGCGGCAGCCAGATCGCGCTGGCCGAACTCGGCAAGCGCGGCATCGCCTTCGGCGGCAATGACTACCAGGCGCGTGCCGAGTATCTGTTCACCGGCCTGAATGCGCTCAAGCCGCCGATGATCGAAGAGGCCACCCGCCAGGCGCGCGAGGTGGCGGAGAAGTTCGCCGCCGACTCCAACAGCCGGCTCGGCAAGATCAAGAGCGCCAACCAGGGCCAGTTCACGGTGGCCGACCGCGACAGCAACACCCCGCACATCAAGAATGTGCGGGTGGTCTCCACCGTCGAGTACTACCTCTCCGACTGACCGTCTCGACCAACCCCCGGCCGGCGCTCAGTGGCCGGCGGTCTTGCCCGGCTTGTGGGTGCTGGTGGCGGCGTGCATCAGCTTGTCGGTCCAGGCGATGCCGATGGCCGAGACGATGAAGGCCATATGGATGATGGTCTGCCACATCACCCCGTCCGCGGTGATGTTGGTGCACTTCACCCCGGCTGCCACGCTGGAGCACAGCGGATAGGCGTTGATGGTGCCGGCCTCGATGAAGGTCTTGAGCAGGTGGATGGAGCTGATGCCGATGATGGCCATGGCGAGCTTCACCTTCAGCACCGAGGCGTTCACATGCGAGAGCCACTCGGGCTGATCCGGGTGCTTCTCCAGGCGCAGGCGCGAGACGAAGGTCTCGTAGCCACCGACGATCACCATCATCAGCAGGTTGGAGATCATCACCACATCGATCAGCGCGAGCACGATCAGCATCACCGCCTGCTCGTTGAGTTCGAAGGCGCCGTGGATCAGATGCCAGAGCTCCTTGACGAACAGGATCACATAGACGCCCTGGGCGACGATCAGACCCAGATACAGCGGCAGCTGCAGCCAGCGCGAGGAGAAGATCAGGCTGGGCAGCGGACCCAGCTTGGCGTCGGAGGGGGTGGACATGGGCAAGACGAGGGGCGCGAACAAAGGGACGGGAGGCCGGCGCAGGCGCCGGTCGGGGTGAGGTAAAACAATAACGGCGCTGAGCTAAGTGTTGATGACCGCGCCGGATTCAAGCCTCAGCGGCCGATCTGGCCGATCTCGCCGAGCAGCCGGGCGAGCCGGTACAGCCCGGCCGGGGACATCGACTTGCCGGTGTTGAGCAAGGCCACCGAGAGATCCCGGCGGGGATCGGCCCAGCACAGGATGTTGATGAAGCCGAGGTGACCGAAGGCGCTGCCGCAGCGCGGTCCGTACAGCCCCACCGGGTCCTCGCCGAGCATGAAGCCGGCGGAGAAGCGGATCGGCACCAGCAGCATGCCATCGGACTGGATGCGCCCGATCGGCCGCAGGGCATCGGCCACGGTCTCCGGCTGGAACACCCGCACGCCGTCCAGCTCGCCGCCGTTGAGCAGCATCTGGAAGATCATGCAGGCCTCGTCCGCCGAGGCGTAGAGATTGCCGGCCGGCACCACCGCCGAGAGGAAGCCATCCTCGTTGGAGACCTCGGTGGCGCGATCGAAGCTCACGCCCAGCGCGTGTTCGGCCAGCCGGGTCAGCGGCCAGAACGGGGTGGGTCCGGTGCGGTGGTTGCGCGGCGAGCCGGCTCGCCGCGCCGCCGGCAGGCCATAGCTCAGCGTCTTCAGACCGAGCGGCCGGGCGAGGTATTGGTCCAGCGCCTCGCGCAGGCTCAGACCGCTGACCCGCTGCACCACCTCGCCGACGATGAAGCCGGCGGTGATCGCGTGGTAGGCCTGCTTCTCGAATCGGGGATCCAGCGGCGGGGTGGCGCAGAGCAGGTCCACCACCGCGTCCCAGTGGCGCAGCAGGGTCGGGTCCGGATGGCGCAGCGGCAGCTGGGGAATACCCGCGCGGTGGGCCATCAGCTGGCGCAGGGTGACCCGGCCCTTGCCGTGGGTGGCGAAGGCCGGCAGGTACTCGGCCACCGGATCGTCCAGCCGCAGCCGGCCCAGTTCCACCTGCTTGTGCAGCAGCAGGCCGGTGATCGCCTTGGAGGCGGAGAACAGGCACAGCGGCGCATCCACCGGCAGCGGCACCACCGGGCCCTGCTCGCCCGGCCCATTGCCGGACAGCGCGCCGATGGTGCGCTTGAGCACCCGCTGGCCGCGGTGGCGCAGCGTCAGCGAGATCGCCGGGTGGATCCCCGTGCGGTAGAGCCGCTCGGTGGCCTGCCAGATGGCCTGGACGCGGGCGGCCGGCAGGCCGACCTCGGCCGGAGCCACTTCCGCGGCGTGGTCGATCTGGATCAGCGGCTCGAGGCGCGAGGGCACCGGGATCCAGCGGCCAGGCAGCAGGGCGGTCAGCGTCATCGGGGGCAACCCGCGGGGTTTGTCATCGAAGCGTAATGATGCCTGCAGCGCGCCGGAGTGGCCGCGGGGGCCGCTGCCGCCGGGCGGCCCGGCAAAGCCCGGGGGCGGGACGAATCGTCGTACCCTGCGCAGACCCCCTGCCCGGTCCGAGCCGATGAGCGCCTTCGCCTTCCGTCGTCGTGAACTCGATTTCCAGCTCCACGAGCTGCTGGCGGTATCGCGCTTCTGCGCCCACCCGCGCTATGCGATGCACGACCGCGCCACCTTCGATGCCAGCTTCGATGCCGCCGAGACGCTCGCCGCCGAGACCTTTGCCAACCATGTGGCGCGGGCGGATGCCGAAGAGCCGCGGATCGTCGAGGGCAAGGTCAGGCTGATCCCGGAGGTGAAGGCCGCCATCGACGCCTACATCCAGGCCGGCTTCATGGGCAGCGCCTTCGACCTCGACGAGGGCGGCTCGCAGCTGCCCTATACCGTCAGCCAGGGTCTGGCCTGGATCTTCACCGCCGCCAATGTCGGCACGGTCGCCTACCCCTTCCTGACCATGGCGGCGGCCAATCTGCTGCGCGCCCATGGCAGCCCGGCGCAGAAGCAGCGCTTCCTGCCGGCGATGATCGCTGGCCGCTGGTTCGGCACCATGTGCCTGAGCGAGCCGCACGCCGGCTCCTCGCTGGGCGATCTGCGCTGCCGGGCCGAGCCCACCGGCGAGGGCGACTACCGCCTCAGCGGCAGCAAGATGTGGATTTCCGCCGGCGAGCACGAGCTGTCGGAGAACATCATCCACTTCGTGCTGGCGCGCATCAGCGGCGCGCCCGCCGGCACCCGCGGCATCAGTCTGTTCCTGGTGCCGCGCTACCGGCTGGATGCGCAGGGCCAGCCCGGGGTCCACAACGACATCGCCCTGGCCGGCCTCAACCACAAGATGGGCTATCGCGGCACCACCAACTGCCTGCTCAACTTCGGCGAGCGCGGTGACTGCCGCGGCGAGCTGGTGGGCGCGCCGGGCCAGGGTCTGGCCTGCATGTTCCACATGATGAACGAGGCCCGCATCGGCGTCGGGCTGAATGCCGCGGTGCTCGCCCACACCGGCTATCTGCACTCGCTGGACTACGCCCGCCAGCGGCCGCAGGGCCGTCGGCCCGGCGAGCGGGATCCGGCCAGCCCGCCGGTGATGATCAGCGAGCACGCCGATGTGCGCCGCATGCTGCTGCAGCAGAAGGCGCTCAGCGAGGGCGCCCTGGCGCTGTGCCTGTATGGCGCGAGCCTGGTCGACGAGCAGGCGATCAGCCGCGAGCCCGCCGAGCGCGAGGCCCTGGGCCAGGAGCTCGAGATCCTCACCCCGATGATCAAGGCCTGGTCCTCCCACTACGGGCTGGAAGCCAACTACTGGGGCCTGCAGACGCTCGGCGGCTACGGCTACACCCGCGACTACCCGCTGGAGCGGATTTACCGCGACAACCGGCTCAACCCGATCCACGAGGGCACCAACGGCATCCAGGCCCTGGATCTGCTCGGCCGCAAGGTGGTGGCCGGCCAGGGCGCGGCCTTCCGCCGGCTGATGGCGCGCATCGAGGCGAGCCGCGCCGAGGCCGGCGGCGAGCCCCTGCTCGCCGAGCTGGTCGACGCCCTCGGCCAGGCCCAGCAGCGGGTGATCCGTACCACCCTGAGCCTGGGCAGCGTGCTCGCCCGTGGCGAGGTCGAGCGCGGTCTGGCCAATGCCTGGGTCTATCTGCAGATGCTGGGCACCCTCACCGTCGCCTGGATGTGGCTGCGCCAGGCCCGTTGCGCGCAGGCCGGGCTCGCCGGCGGGGCCACGGCGGATGCTGACTACTACCAGGGCAAGCTGCTGGCGGCCCGCTTCTTCTACCGCTGGGAACTGCCGCAGATCGAGCGCCAGGCCGCGCTGCTCGACTCGCTCGACGACACCGTGCTCCACTGCCGCAGCACCCAGCTCTGAGACCTGACCGCCATGGCCGCCTACACCCTCTACACCGCTCCCACCCCCAATGGCCACAAGGTCTCCATCGCGCTGGAGGAGCTCGGCCTGCCCTATGCGGTGCGGGCGATCGACCTCACCCGCGGCGAGCAGAAGCAGCCGGACTATCTGCGGCTCAACCCCAACGGACGCATCCCCACCCTGGTCGACCACGAGGCCGGAGATTTCGCCATCTTCGAGTCCGGCGCCATCCTGCTCTACCTCGCCGACAAGACCGGCCAGCTGATCCCGGCCGATGCGCAGGGCCGCTCGCGGGTGGTGCAGTGGCTGATGTTCCAGATGGGGGGCGTGGGCCCGATGATGGGCCAGGCCAATGTGTTCTTCCGCTACTTCCCGGAAAAGATTCCGGCGGCGATCGAGCGCTATCAGAACGAAAGCCGGCGCCTGTTCGAGGTGCTCGACCGCCGCCTCGGCGAGGCCGAGTGGCTGGCGGGCACCTACTCGATCGCCGACATCGCGCACTGGGCCTGGGTGCGCACCCATCGCTGGTCCGGAGTGAGCCTCGAGGGCCTGAGCCATCTGCAGCGCTGGCTGGAGGCGATGGCCGCGCGGCCGGCCTGTCAGCGCGGCATCGAAGTGCCGGTGAAGATGCCGCGCCTGGGCGATGGCAAGAGCGAGGCGGAGAAGGCCTTCATCCAGGGCGCGCAGACCCTGGTGCAGCGCTGAGGCGGTTCAGTGGGCGCGCTCGGCGCGCCGCTGCCGCTTGACCTCGTACATCGCCGCATCGGCCCTTGCCAGCAGGGCCTCGGCGTCATGCTCGTCCGGTTCGGCCACCACCACGCCGACGCTGGCGCCGCCGTAGTCGATGCACAGCCCCTGGCTGACGAAGCGGCCCACGGTGAGCTGCTCGAGCCGGCCGCGCAGATTGTCCTCGGCGGCATTGGCTGCCACCACCACGAACTCATCACCGCCGTAGCGGGCGAGGAAATCGCCGCGGCGGATGCTGCCGGCCAGGCGGGCCGCCATATGGGCGAGGAAGCGGTCACCGGCCTCGTGCCCGTAGTGGTCGTTGATGGCCTTGAAGCCATCGAGATCGATGAAGGCGATCTGCACCCGGCTGCCTTCGCGGCGGGTGCGGGCGATCACCCGCTGCAGCTCGATCTGCAGGGCGCGGCGGTTCGGCACACCGGTCAGTGAGTCGGTGAGGGCGTGGGAGGACAGGCGCTCGTTGTCGTGGCGCAGTGACTCGACGATGCGCTCGCGCTCCACCTGATGGGCGATCAGCCGGGAAAACAGGCCGAGCACCTTCAGCGTGGACGGCCCCAGCGCCACCGATTCACTGCCCGCTGCACAGAGGGTGCCGTAGAGCGCGCCATCGAGGTTGTGCACCGGCTGGCTGACATAGGTGCGGATGCCCAGCGCCTGCGCGGCCTGGGAATCACCCCAGCAGGTGGAGACATTGTCGGTGTAGGGCCGACCTTCGAGCAGGGCCCGCTTGCAGAGGGTGTCATCCCAGGGCACGGACAGGCCCTCTGGAATCTGCATCTGCCGGCTGTTGCGGGCGAACAGCACCTGCTGCACGCCGCCCGGCTCGTCGATGGTGGTCAGATAGGTCGATTCCAGTCCGGTCACCAGCTCCAGCAGCTCGAGCAGGGGGCGGGTCAGGCTTTCGAGGGTATCGGCGCCCGAGACCGAATCGGCCAGGCGCGAGAGCAGGGCTTCCATGTGGCGGGTAGCGGCGTCGCTGGCCACGGATTGAGGCGGGTCAGCGGCCACTGTTCGGCCGGGCCGCACCGCTCATCCCGGCGCCGGGGCCGGCCGGGGACGCTAGTTGTGGACCAGCCGGTTGCGACCGGCCGCCTTGGCGGCATAGAGGTTCTGGTCGGCCTTCTCGTAGCTCTGCGCCAGCGACTCGGGCTGGGCCAGCGTCACGGCCCCGATGCTGGCGGTGACGCAGCCATAGGGGCTGTCCACATTCTCGATCGCCAGCAGCTCCAGGCCGCGGCGCAGGTCCTCGAGACGCTCGCGGGCGGTCTCCAGGCTGCAGCCGTAGAGGAAGAGCACGAACTCCTCGCCGCCCAGCCGGGCGATGAAATCCCCGGGACGACGGGCATAGCTCTCCAGCGTCAGCGCCATCTCGTTGAGCACGCCATCGCCGTAGGGATGGCCATAGCGGTCGTTGACCCGCTTGAAGAAATCCAGATCCAGCACCGCCAGGGTGTAGGGCTGTCGCTCGCGCCGGCTCAGCCGGGTCCAGCGCTCGTAGTGCCGCTCGAAGGCACTGCGGTTGGGAAGGCCGGTGAGGTAGTCCACCAGGGTGCCGAGGCGCGTCAGCTGCAGCAGCGCCCAGGTCTGGCGCCGGGTCCGCTGCGAGAACGCGGTCGCCACCACCACGATGCTCACCAGCACCACCACGGTCACCCGGCTGGTCCAGACCAGCGCGTTGACGGTGACCGGAATGGTGCGGACCGCGACCGCCACCACCATCAGATACAACACCACGAACAGAAGGGCGCGTCCCATCGACGGCCGGCCGATCGCCAGCACCGCCACCGGCACGCAGACCGAGATCACCGGGGCGATCAGATAGCCCTCGCGCGCCGCAGCAGCCCGCACCAGCTCGATGGCGATCGCCTGCAGCAGAAACACCAGCAGGAAGATCGCCTCCACCCAGGCCGAGCGCGGCCGCCAGGCCACCAGGCCGGCGGCCAGCACAAACAGGGGCGCCAGCATCAGGCCCAGGGTCTCGGTCAGGGCGAGGGCCGCGGGGGGTAGCTGCAGCAGCTGCCCGCCCCAGCCGCCGGCGGAAAGCATCAGCAGCGCGGTGAGCAGGCTCAGCGTGAGCCGGGCGGGCTGGGCGTTGTTGCGGCAGTAGGCGCGGAAGGCGTCCTCCAGCACCGGTGGAAAGCGCAGCCGCGGGGCCCGGCCCTTCGCGAACTGGTCGAGCAGACGCCGGTGGGCGTGGATGGTCTGGACATCGAGCTGCCCGGTCTGGCGCTCTTCAGAGCGCCACCCCTCACGCCAGGCGAGCAGACGGGCGCGCAGCGAGGGCCTCGCCCGCACGGGGGCGGGCTGCACCGGTTGCTCCGCAGGACCTCCATCCGACATCGACCCAACCACCCAAGCGTCGCTGGAATCCAGCAGAAACGACCGCGGACGGCGCAAGCCGCGGCCACCAACCCCGCAGCGACGCCGACTGCTCCGGGGGAGCAGACACCCGCGAGCGCTGCGGCATCCAGACCGTCAGGGCTGGCGACCGCCGCAGCGGCTTGCCTGATTTTCATACGGTCGTCGGGTCAGGATGGCACAGCCCGCGGACCCGGCGCAGCGCATCCAGGGCGGCGGCCGGCACCGCGAGCCGGTGGTGAGCCCCAAAGAGGCTGCTGGCGGCGCAGCGGGCCGCTGGCGGTCTGCTGAATGAGCCGGCGCCGGCTTGACGCCAGGGTTTACTGTGTTTATAAGTTGCACAGAAAAGGACCGCCATGCCCGCCACCAACAGCCGTTTCCGTACCGCCGTTCATGCCCTGGCGGTGATCGCCTACCTGCCCGAACGGCAGGCGACCTCCGATCAGATCGCCGCCAGCGTGGCCACCGAAGCCTCGGTGGTACGGCGGCTGCTCTCGGGACTGCGCGAGGCGCGCCTGGTCCGC
>DASUDX010000007.1:0-3878 GCA_036275365.1 Nevskiaceae bacterium
TTGTAGAAATTGAGCACCTGGGCGTCGCGCTCGCCGCCGCAGCCCGCGACGATCAGCGCCAGCGCGACGGTTCCAGCAAACAGCAACGATTTCATGGTTTCTCCTCTTTCAGTATTCGTGATTTCTGCGTGGGAATCCCCGAAAAGCTCCACTTAACGCCCTGAAAAGCTCCACTTAACGCCCTGAAAATCTCCACTCTTGTCATTCCGGCGAAAGCCGGAATCCAGCTAAATCAAGGCGCTGGACCCCGGCTTTCGCCGGGGTGAGGGGTTGTTCAGCGTTCCCCTTTTTCAGCGTTCAAGAGTTCTGCTTGTCAGAATTCATTATTTCTGTTGGTTCAGCATTCATCATCTTCGCCTGTTCAGCAAAAGCTGCGACAGCGCGAGCGCCAGCAGCGAAAATACCAGCAGCAGCGTGCCCAGGGCATTCACTTCCGGCTTCAGGCCGACGCGCACCATCGAATAGATGCGCAGCGGCAGCACCTCGTAGCTGGGACCGCCCACGAAGGTGCTCACCACCACGTCGTCGAGCGACAGCGTGAAACCCAGCAGCCAGCCCGCCAGCAGCGCCGGCAGGAGTGCCGGCAGCAACACGGTGTAGAGCGCGGTGAATTCGCTGGCGCCGAGATCCCGCGCCGCTTCCAGCAGTCGCGCATCGAAGCCGGCGAGCCGCGCCAGCACCGTGATCACCACGAACGGCAGGGAAAAGGTCAGGTGCGCGATCAGCAGCGAGGTGAAGCCGAGCTGCAAACCCACCAGCAGGAACAGCGCCAGCAGCGCGATGGCGAGCACGATCTCCGGGCTCATCATCACCACGAACAGCAGCCCGTGCATCAGTGGCTTGCCGCGGAAGCGGTAGCGGTGCAGGGCAAAGGCGGTGAGGGTGCCGATGGCGGTGGCCAGGCTGGCCGCCGCCGCGGCGAGTCCGAGCGAATTCCACAGCGAAGCCATCAGGGTGTCGTTGGCCCACAGCGCCCGGTACCAGCGCAGGCTCCAGCCGCCCCAGCGGTAGCCGGTGCGGGCATCGTTGAAGGAATAGAGCAGCAGCACCGCGATGGGCACATAGAGCAGGAGGTAGACCAGCGCCAGCCACAGGCGCGGCAGGCGGCCGCTCATGCCATGTCGCCTTCGTTCAGGCGGCGCCGCGCGAGGCGGTGGGCGAACAGCAACAGCGCCATGGCGGCGGTGAGCAGGATGCTGGCGGCGGCGCCGAACGGCCAGTCGCGGGCATCGAGAAACTGGTTCTTGATGACATTGCCCACCAGCAGGACGCGGGCGCCGCCGAGGATGTCGGCGACATAGAACATGCACAGTGCCGGCAGCAGCACCAGCAGGGTGCCGGCGAGGATGCCGGGCAGGGTGAGCGGGATCAGCACGTGCACGAAGGTGGCGAAGCGCCCGGCGCCGAGGTCGCGCGAGGCGAGCAGCAGCTCCGGGCGCAGATCCTCGAACACGGCGTACAGCGGCAGGATCATGAACGGCAGCAGCAGATACACCAGGCCGAGGATAACCGCGCCCTGGGTGTAGAGGAGTTCCAGCGGCGCGTCGATCAGGCCCAGCGCCAGCAGCGCGCCGTTGAGCGGGCCATTGGCGGCGAGCAGCTGCTTGATCGCGTAGGTGCGCACCAGTGAGTTGGTCCAGAAGGGCAGGATCAACAGGAACACCAGTAGCCGCCGCCAGCGCGCGCGGATGCGGCTCAACGCCCAGGCGAAGGGATAGCCGAGCAGCAGGCAGCCGAGTGTGGTCGCCAGCGCCAGCGCCAGCGAGTCCAGGAACACCCGCAGGTAGAGTGGATCGAGCAGGCGCCGGTAGTTGTCGAGGGTCAGCGGCAATTGCAGAAAATGTGCGGGATCGCGAGTCAGCAGGCTCGCGGCCAGCACCAGCAGGTTGGGTACCAGCACCAGCGCCAGCAGCCAGCCCCAGGACAGCGCCAGCACCGTACCGCGCAGCGGGTTGCGCTGCTTGGGCAGCGGATACGCCAGCGCGCCCTCAGCCATCGGCGGGCAGCATCCATTCCCAGCCGTCCACCCAGCTCACCCGCACGGGTTCGCCCAGGCGGTGATCGAAGGCCGGATCGTCCTCGTCGAAGAATTCGCTGGCCAGCACGTCCTGGCCGCCGTCGAGGCGGATCAGCGAATCCAGGGTGCTGCCCTTGTAGTTGCATTCGATCACCGTGCCCGGCAGGCCCTGGTCGGCGTCGGCCGCGAGCACGCGGATATCCTCCGGACGCAGCAGCAGACTCACCGCCTGGCCCACGCGGGGTGCGAAGTGCGGGGTAGGCAGGGTGCGGCGCTGGCCGGCGCATTCGACCACCACGTGATCGGTCTGTATTTCCAGCACCCGCGCCGCGAACAGATTGGTCTCGCCGACGAAGCGCGCGGTGAACAGGTTCGCGGGGCGCTCGTACACCTCGCGCGGGGTACCCAGCTGTTGCAGCACGCCGTCGTGCAGTACTGCCACCCGGTCGGACATCGACAGCGCCTCCTCCTGATCGTGGGTGACGAACACGAAGGCGATGCCCAGCTCGCGCTGCAGGCGCTTCAGTTCGAGCTGCATCTGGCGGCGCAGCTTGGCATCCAGCGCCGACAGCGGTTCGTCGAGCAGCAGCAGGCGCGGCCGCTTGACCAGGGCGCGGGCGATGGCCACCCGCTGCTGCTGGCCGCCGGAGAGCTGCTGGGGCCGGCGCCGCGCCAACTCGCCGAGCTGGACCAGTTCCAGTGCTTCTCCGACGCGGGTGTCGATCTCGGCGCGCGGCCGGCGCTCGCGGCGCAGCCCATAGGCGACGTTGTCGAACACGTCGAGGTGCGGAAACAGCGCGTACTGCTGAAACACGGTGTTCAGTGGCCGCCGCTCCGGGGGCACTGCGGTGAGCTCGGCGCCGGCGAGGTGGATGCGGCCCCGGTCCGGCCGCTCGAAACCCGCGATCAGTCGCAACAGCGTGGTCTTTCCGCACCCGGAGGGGCCGAGCAGGGTGAGAAATTCGCCATCGAAAATGTCGAGACTGAGATTCTCCAGCACGGCGCGGCCGGCGTAGGACTTGGCCACGGCCTGGACGGAGAGCAGCGGAGTCATCGCGGGGCCCGGAGCGGTTCGGGCGCCATTGTGGGAAAAACGTGCGGGGTTGTCATGGGGCCAACTCCCCAGGGCGAACTCCCCAGGGGCGAAACCCCCAGCGGAGAAGCTCGAGCCGAGCCTGCCGGCTGCGCCCGTTTACTCCCGGCTGAGGCTGCTCTAGCATTCGCCCGCCTCCGCCGTGCGAGAACCGCAGATGTCCACTGAACCCACGCCTCGCCTCGGGCCGCTGCCGGCGCTGATCTTCTCCTCGCGCTGGCTTCAGCTGCCGCTGTACCTGGGCCTGATCGCCGCCCAGGGCGTCTACGTGATCCTGTTCGTCAAGGAGCTGTGGCACCTCATCCACGGCGCCATGGAGTTGAACGAGCAGCAGGTGATGCTGATCGTGCTGGCGCTGATCGACGTGGTGATGATTTCGAACCTGCTGGTGATGGTGATCGTGGGCGGCTACGAGACCTTCGTCTCGCGGCTGCGCCTCGAAGGCCACCCCGATCAACCGGAGTGGCTGTCCCACGTCAATGCCTCGGTGCTCAAGGTGAAGCTGGCGATGGCCATCATCGGCATCTCCTCGATCCACCTGCTCAAGACGTTCATCGAGGCCGGTGCCCTGGGCGCCCTGCCGGCGTGCGCCGTGGTGGAGCCCGGCACCCGCTGCACCACCACCACCGAAACCGGGGTGATGTGGCAGACCATCATTCACATGGCCTTCATCGTCTCCGCGCTGGGCATCGCCTGGACGGACAAGATCATGGCGGCAGGCATTACCCAGGCGCGGCACGGGCACTGATTCCCGTGCCTGGCCTGGCT
>DASUDX010000008.1:0-11825 GCA_036275365.1 Nevskiaceae bacterium
CGACTGACGCTGCCCTTCGTCTTCGCCGGGCCGCCCAGCGCCGAGGAGCTGGAGGCTGCCGGCGTGGTGGCGTCCTGGTTCGGCGCCATGGCCAGCTATCGCGGGGCCAGCTTCCCGGTGCATGTCGGCGAGCTGCCGGCCGGGCATGCCGTGGTGTTCAGCACCGGCGGTCGTCTGCCCGGCGGGCTGCAGGTGTCCAGCGGCGGGGCCCAGCTGTCGATCATCGCCAACCCGCGCGGCCGCGCCGCCAAGCTGCTGGTGATCTCCGGCGGTGACGGCATGGGCCTGAACATGGCCGCGCGCGCCCTGACCCTGGGCAGCGAGGCGCTCTCCGGCGCCACCACCGCCATCCGCGAGTTCACCGAGCCGGCGCCGCGCGAGCCTTACGACGCGCCGCGCTGGATTCCCACCGACCGTCCGGTCCAGCTCGGGGAACTGGCCCAGAACTGGCAGCTGGAGGCCAGCGGCCTGTACCCGGATCTGCTGCGGGTGCCCTTCCACATGCCGCCGGATCTGTTCACCTGGCGCGGCAAGGGGATGAAGCTCGATCTGAAGTATCGCTACACCCCGACGGTGGGTGCCAAGTCCACCCTCAATGTCAACATCAACAACGAGTTCGTCGAGGCCATCGCCCTGTCCTACACCGGTGAGGACAAGGCCGCGGAGGACCGCATCAATCTTCCCTTCGTCGCCCAGTACGAGGCGATCAACGAGGCCACCGTCTATGTGCCGGACTACAAGTTCTCGGCCGACAACACCCTGCAGTTCCAGTACTACTTCGAGCGCAAGAAGGAAGGCGCCTGCAAGGATGTGGTGCTCGACAACCTGCGCGGGGTGATCGACAAGGATTCCACCATCGATCTCACCGCCTTCCCGCATTTCGCCTTCCTGCCGGACCTGAGCCTGTTCGCCAACGGCGGCTTCCCCTTCACCCGCTACGCCGATCTGTCGCAGACCGCGATCGTGCTGCCGGATCAGGTCACTGCCGAAGAGGTCGAGGCCTATCTGACCCTGATGGGGCGGATCGGCAATGCCACCGGCTATCCGGCCCATCGCTTCCTGCTCACCAGCGCGGCCTCGGTGGCCAGCGCCGAGGACCGCGATGTGCTGGTGATCGGCGCCGCCGGCAACCAGCCGCTGCTCGAGCAGTGGGCGGCCGAGATGCCGATGACGGTGGTCGATGGCGCCACCCGTCTGCGCGTGCTCGGGCCGATCGAACGCCTGCGCGCGCGCTGGGAGGGCCGGGATGTGCGGGGGGCCCAGGACCACGCCGGTCAGGTGATTCTGCAGGCGGGCAGCTCGCTGGGCGCGATCATGAGCTTCGCCTCGCCGCTGGGGGGTGATCGCACCGCCGTGGTGCTCACCGCCGGTGATGCCAAGCGTCTGGTGGATGTGGCCAATCTGTTCACCGAGCCGGGCAAGGCGCAGTTCATCCGCGGCGACCTGGTGCTGCTCAACGGCAACGAGATCAACCACTACGCACTGGGCAGCCAGTACAGCACCGGCAGCCTGCCGCTGCTGCTCGGTCTGCGCTGGTGGTTCTCGCAGCAGCCGATCCTGCTGGTGGCGGCCGGTCTGCTGGTGGCCCTGCTGGTGGCGATCATGGGCTTCCGCGTGCTGCGCACCATGGGGGCGGCCCGCAAGGCCCAGTCTTGATCCTGGTCCGCCGCCGGAGCCGCCGATGAAGCGCTGGCTGGCCGCCTTTGCGGTGCTGCTGGCGCTGACCGCGGCGGTCCTCGGCTATCTGGAATGGCAGGCGCGGCGGCCCTGGGCCGAGTGGGAGGCGTTCGCCCGCGATTTCATCCAGGACGACGGCCGGGTGGTCGACCGCACCGCCGGGGGCCGCAGCGTCTCCGAGGCCCAGGCCTATGCGCTGTTCTTCGCCCTGGTGGCCAATGACCGCGCCCGCTTCGAGCGGATGCTGGCCTGGACCCGCGACAACCTCGCCGGCGGCGATCTGCGCCAGCGCCTGCCGGCCTGGCTATGGGGGCGGCGCGACGACGGCAGCTGGGGGGTGATCGATGCCAACCCGGCCAGCGATGCCGACCTCTGGCTGGGCTATGTGCTGCTCGAGGCCGGCCGTCTCTGGCAGCAGCCGGCCCATGCCGAGCTGGGTGCCGCGGTGCTCGATCAGGTGGTGCGCCAGGAGGTGGTGGCGAGCGCCGCGGGCACCCTGCTGCTGCCGGGACCGCAGGGCTTCCGCCTGCCGGATGGACGCTGGCGCCTGAACCCGAGCTATCTGCCGCAGTTCCAGCTGCACTACCTGGCGCAGTGGCAGCCGCAGGGGCCGTGGCGGGCGCTGTGGAGCACCTATCAGGCCCTGCTGCCGCAGATCGCACCGGCACGGCTGGCACCGGACTGGATCCTGCTCGACGAGCAGGGACGGGTCAGCGCCGACACCGTGCTGCCCGCACGCGGCGGCTATGACGCCATCCGCACCTATCTCTGGGCCGGCATCAGCGCCGAGGCCGGGCTTGGCCGCGAGGGACTGACCGCCCTGCGGGGCTATGCCGCGCTGATTCCGGAGGGCGGCGCGCCGCCGGAGTTCGTCGATCCCTATGCGCCGGCCGCCCGCGGCGGCCAGCCGCTCGGCTTCAGCGGCGCCGTGTTGCCTTATCTCGAAGCCTTGGACGAAACTACCAAGGCCAGGGAACAGCGGCAGCGGCTGGAGCAGAACCGGGTGGGCGGCAGCCTGGGACAGCCCGCTCATTACTACGATCAGGTGCTTGCGCTGTTCGGCCAGGGATGGGCCAGCGGGCGGTACCGAATAGATTCTGGCGGGCGAGTGAAACCGCGATGGGAACATCGATGCTGCGAGCGTTGACCCGGCTGTCCGCTGCCTGCGCGCTGGGGCTGCTGTCCCTGCTGGCGGTCGCTCAGGGCAATGGCCAGCAGACCCTGGCGGAGCAGGCCCAGTACTGGGAGCAGAAGGGCCGCTTCGATCTGGCCCGCGAGAACTGGCTGAAGCTGCTGCGCACCTCGCCGGACAACGCCGATGCGCTGGCCGGTCTGGGGCTGGCCGAAGCGCGCTCCGGGCGGGCGGCCGCCGCCCAGGTCTATCTGGACCGGCTGCGCGAAACCCATCCGCAGGACCCGCGCATCGCCCAGGTCGAGGACGCCATCCGCAGCGGCGCCTTCGACCCCAGCCAGCTCGATCGTCCGCGCCAGCTGGCCCGTGCCGGCCAGTACGACGAGGCGGTGGCGGCCTACCGCGAGGTGTTCGGAGGCAGCATTCCGGATGGCCGTCTCGGCCTCGAGTACTACCAGACCCTGGCGGGTGCCAAGGACGGCTGGGCACCGGCCCGCGACGGCATCCAGCGCCTGCAGGAGCGCGATCCCTCCGACCCGATCTACCGCCTGGCCCTGGCCCAGCACCTGACCTATCGCGAGGAGACCCGTCGCGAGGGCATTACCCAGCTCACGGCGCTCGCCGACAACGCCAGCGTGGCCGCCCCGGTCCAGCAGGCCTGGCGCCAGGCCCTGATCTGGCTCGGCGGCGGACGCAGCGGCGATGAGCCGCTGTTCAAGCGCTATCTGACCCGCTACGGCCAGGACCGCGAGATCGCCGGGCGGCTCGAGGCGCTCGAGCAGTCGGGTCGTCGCAGCGCGCCCTCGGCCCTGGCGGCCGCGCCGCGCGCCCCGACCGCGGAGGAGCTGCGCGGGCAGGAGGTCAAGCGCGCCTACGACCTGCTCAATGACGGGCGGCTGGACGAGGCCGGCTCGATGTTCGAGCGCCTGCAGCAGCAGACCCCCAGCGATGCCGATGTGCTCGGCGGGCTGGGCATCGTGCGGCTGCGCGAGCAGCGCTTCGCCGAGGCGCGGCGCTATCTGGAGGACGCCAGCAAGCGCGCGCCCAAGTCGGCCTCGCGCTGGAAGGAGGCGCTCAGCACCGCGCGCTTCTGGGAACAGGTGCGGGCCGCCGAGGCCGCCCGCCAGGCAGGCAACCGCGCGGAGGCCGAGCGCCTGTTCCGCGCCGCCATCGCCAGTGACAGCACCCTGGCCAACAAGGAACTCTCGGTGAAGTCCTCGCTGGCCGCGCTGCTCGCCGAGCAGGGCCGCTACGAGGAGGCCGAGCGGGTCTACCGCGAGCTGCTGGCGCGCGAGCCGGAGAACGGCGATTCCCTGCGCGGGCTGATCGGCGTGCTGGTGCAGACCAAGCGCATCGAGGAAGCCCTCCAGCTGGCCGATCGCCTGCCGCCGGCCCAGCAGGCCGAACTGGGCAATCTGGGCGCCCTGCGCGGGCAGTTCCTGCGCGAGCAGGCCCAGGTGGCGATCGACAATCGCGACGATGCCCGCGCCGAGGAGCTGCTGCGCCAGGCCTTGCTGCTCGACCCGGAAAGCCCGTGGACGCGGCTGGATCTGGCCCGCATCTACCAGCGCCAGAAGCGCATCCGCGAGGCCAACACCCTGATCGATGGCCTGCTGCCGCAGTCCGGTGGCAGCGGCGGTCCGACGCTGAGCGAGGCCTACTTCGTCAAGGCCATGCTGCTGGCGGAGAACCAGCGCTGGCTGGAGGGCCTGGAGATTCTCGAGCGCATCGATCCGGCCCAGCGGACCCAGCCGATGGCCGATCTGCAGCGCCGCCTGTGGGTGCGCTACCAGGCCGAGCGGGCCGGTGTGTTCGCCCGCGCCGGTCGCGCCGATCAGGCCGCCGGCATCCTCCAGCAGATCGAGCCGTACTCGGTGGTCAGCCCGGAGCTGCTCGGCGCCATCGCCTTTGCCTGGGCCGATGTTGGCGACGACGGCCGCGCCATGGCCTACATGCGGCAGGCGCTGTCGCGCACGCCCAACCCGGACCTTGGCCTGCGTCTGGCCTATGCCGGTCTGCTGTTCAAGCTGCGCCAGGACGCCGAGTTCGAAGTGGTGATGGAGGACCTGGTCCGCCAGCCCGGCTTTGACGAGCGCCAGGCCCTGGAGCTGGCCAATCTGCGCGTCGGCTATCGCCTGCGCCAGGCCGATCTGGTGCGCGAGGAAGGCGATCTGGCCCGCGCCTACGAGTATCTGGAGCCGCTGCTGCGGGTGAATCCGGACGACCCGCGCCTGCTGATGGCGCTGGCCCGTCTCTACAACGACGCCAAGGAATTCGATCGCGCCTACCAGCTCTACCAGCGCGTGCTCGGCGTCGATGGCGACAACCTCGATGCCCACAAGGGCGCGGTCGGGGCGCTGCTGGCGATGAACCGACCGGAGGAGGCCGAGGCCCTGCTGGAGAACGCCTTCCGGCTGGCGCCCAACAACCCGCGGCTGTACGCCCTGGCCGGGCGCGCCGCGCGCGCCCGCGGCGAGGATGGCCGCGCCCTGCAGCTCTATCAGCAGGCCCTGCGTCTGGACCAGTCCAGCGGCGGCGAGAGCGAGTTCGGCGGCGGCTCCACCCCGCAGCTCTATCTGCTCGATCCGCGGATCAGCGGGGGCGAGGTGCCGTATTACGGACACCGCGCGCCGCAGCGGCCGGTGGTCCTCGCCTCGCTGGCCCCGCCCGCGCCGACGGTCGGCGCAAAAAAAAAATCCACGCCACCGCGGGTTGCCCGGGCCGGTTTTGCTGAGGTCGGCGGGCGCTGGGTCCGTGCTGGCCGCGACCCGGACCGGAGCCAGCCACCACGGCCCGCGGACCGCCGTGGAGGTCTGATCCGCACCTCGACGCCGGCCCGCGGCAGCACCGCACCGGCGCCCGCGCCCGCGCCTTCCGCCAGCGGGGGATACTGGGTGCAGGACAGCCCGACCACCTACCGCTACATCCAGGGCCAGCCGGGGATGGCGCCAGCGTCGGCGCCGGCCTATTCGACCTACCAGGTTCCGCCGCGGCCGATCGCCCAGGCCAGCGAGACGCGTCCGGCCAGCCGCTACCCCAGCCTGCGCGAGGAAGTGCTGCGCGATATCGGCGAGATCACCGGCACCCCGGCGAGCGGCAGCCCGGCCGCGCCCGCGGCGCCGGTCACCGTCCCGCGGCCGGTGCTGCAGCCGAGCTATCGCACCGCCCCCTCCTACGCGCCGAGCAGCCAGCCCGGCTATCTGCCGCCGGCGGTGCGGCAGAGCGTGCCGGTGCCGGCCACGCTGCCGCCGCCTCAGGTGGCGCCGGTGTACGGCGAGCGGCCGGTGGAGCTCGGCGCCCCGGTGCAGGCCTACGAGGCCCAGGGACTGCGGGTGCTGGAAGGATCTCCCCAGCCCTACGGCAGCGTACCGGCGCCGGTCTACAGCAGCCCGGCTCCGGTCTATCTGGCGCCGGCCCCGGCTCCGGTCTATGTGCCGGCGCCCCAGCTGCGCGCCGATCCCCTGCTCAAGCCCAGCTTCACCCAGCCGGTGCAGGACCGGCCGAATGAGGTGATGCGCGAGATCGCCGATATCCAGGCCCGCCGCAGCGCCTACGCCGGCTTTGGCCTGGGCCTGCGCTCGCGCGATGGCGTGGCCGGCCTGGATCGGCTGACCGATCTGGAGACGCCGATCGAGCTGAGCCTGTCGGCGATGAATGCCGGTCGCTTCAAGCTGCGGGTGGTGCCGGTGGTGCTGGATGCCGGCACCGTGGCCGGCGCCCAGCTGCCGCTGTTCGGCGCCCTGGCCCTGGTCGATCCCGATGTGCTGGCCGGGCGGCGCTTCGACCAGAACGAATCGGGCCTCGCGCCCGGGCTGGTCTACGAGGTGGCGGACTTCCGCCTCGATGTCGGCGCCAGCCCCCTGGGCTTCCCGGTGGAGACCCTGGTCGGCGGCATCAACTGGCGGCCGAAGAGCGAGCGCACCAGCTTCAAGATCGATCTGTCGCGCCGCTCGGTGACCGACAGCCTGCTCTCCTATGCCGGTACCCGTGACCCCGCCACCGGCGAGACCTGGGGCGGGGTGACCAAGACCGGCGGGCGCCTGGATGTCTCCTACGACCTCGGCGACTACGGCGTCTATGCCAATGCCGGCTACGCCGTGCTCGATGGCGAGAATGTGGCCCGCAACAGCGTGGTGGAGCTGGGCGGGGGGCTGTATGTGCGCGCGCTCAAGCGCCGCGACATGCAGGTGACCTGGGGCGTCAATGTCACCACCTTCGCCTACGACAAGAACCTGCGTCGCTTCAGCCTCGGCCATGGCGGCTACTTCAGCCCGCAGAGCTATTTCTCGCTGGCCCTGCCGGTGGAATGGGAGGGCGGCCGCAACCGCTTCTCCTACCGGGTGGCCGGGGCGCTGGGCATCCAGTCCTTCCGCGAGGACGGCCAGGCGCTGTTCCCCAACAACTCCGATCTGCAGCTGGCGATCGAGGAGCTGGTGGCGGACAACCCGGACCTCAATCTCGTCGCCGGCTATCCCGGGCAGACCTCCACCGGCCTCGGCTTCAATCTGGAGGGCGAGTTCGAGTATCTGATCGGCCCGCACCTGGCCGCCGGGGCGCGGCTGTCACTGGACAACGCCCGCGACTACGACGAGGCCAGCGCCTACGGCTATCTGCGCTATCTGTTCAACGGCCAGCCGCGCGCCAACAACCCGCCCAGCCTTCTGCAGCCCTACTTCGATTTCGGAGATCCGACCCAATGAGCGCTCCGTTCCGGCAGCTCGCCTGCCTGCTGCTCGGCCTGGGCAGCGCGGCTGTCCAGGCCCAGGGCTATGCCGCGCCGGCCTACGCCGCGCCCGCCTACGACCAGCAGGGGCTGCAGAGCATGGCCGCCGGCGATCCGGCCCAGGCGCAGTCCCGGTTCATGGAGGCGCTGGAGGTCAATCCCTTCGACCCGGTGGCGCTCAACAACCTGGCCGTGGCCAAGAGCGAGCAGGGCCGCTTCCACGAGGCCACCGAGCTGCTGGAGCGCGCCGCCAAGCTCGCGCCGGGCAATACCGAGGTGGCGGCCAATCTGGCGCGCATGCGCAACTGGACGCAGAACTACGCCCTGATCAACGAGCAGATGGCCGTCGGCGAGGACGGTCAGCCGGTGGCCGCGCCGGCGGTTCGCAGCGAGCGCCTGCCGCCGGAGCCGCCGCCGCTGTGGGACCCGCGCCTGCCGGCGAGCTACTGAGCCGGCGGCGGCGCGCGCCAGCAAAAAGCCCGGGGTGATCCCGGGCTTTTCGGTTTCTGCGAGGGCCGCTCAGGGCCGCTCAGGGCCGCCGCTGCAGGCCGTCGTAGAGCGCGAGGTATTCCAGGGTGACGCGGTGCGAGGGGTCGAGCTGGATCAGGGGCCGGTGCGCCTCGTGGGACTCCTTGACCTTCACCGAGCTGGACAGGGCCGGCTCCAGCACCGGCCGGCCCTCGCGCCGCAGTTCCTCCACCACCCGCGCCGGCAGCTTGGAGCGCGGCTGGAACTGGTTGACCACGATGCCCTCGATCAGCAGGTCCTCGTTGTGGTCGGCGCGGATCTCGGCAAGGTTGTCGAGCAGGGTGTAGAGCGCCTGACGGGCGAACTCGTCGCAGTCGAAGGGGATCAGCACCCGGTCGGTGGCGATCAGCGCCGAGCGCGAATAGAAGTTGAGCGCCGGCGGGGTGTCGATGAACACCGCGTCATAGCCCTTGAGCTTCTTGAGGGCGTCGCGCAGCTTGTAGATCTTCTGCTTGGCCTCGAGCTTGACCACCAGCTCCTCCAGGCGCGGGCTGGCGGCGATCACATCGAGCCGGTCGAAGGGCGTGTTGCTGGCATAGGTCAGCAGCGGCGGCGACTGCAGGGCGAACGACAGCGTCGATTCGAAGAAGTCGGCGATGGTGCGGTCTGGCTTGACCCCGGCGCCGAGCAGGTACTGGGTGGCGTTGCCCTGGGTATCGAGATCGATCACCAGCGTCCGCAGACCGCGCGAGGCCGCAATCGCGGCGAGGTTGCAGACGATGGTGGTCTTGCCCACGCCACCTTTCTGGTTGAAGACCACACGCTTGATCATCGGCTGGCGCCTCGCACTCGGATCGGGAAGGGGAACGGTTCAACGGCGGCGGATTCTACGGTGCCCGCCGCGATGGCCGTGTGGACCATGCAGAAGGCTTGCCAGCCTCAGCCCGCGGCCCCGTCGAGCATCGCCGCCACCTCCGGCGAGGCGTAGAAGGGCGCCAGCTGGCGGCGGATCAGCGGCGCCAGCAGCTTCTTCTTGCGCAGCGCCGCCAGTGCGCGCGGGGCAAAGCGCAGGGCATCCTCGCGCAGCTGCGCCGCATCCAGCCCCAGCTCCTCGAGCAGGCGGGTGGGTGGCTCGCCGCCATAGGTATCGAAGAACACATCGACGCCGGTCTCGATCAGCCCGCGGTAGTAGGGCGTGCGGCGCAGCACCCGCCAGTACTCGTAGCCGGTGACGAACAGCTCCTCCACCTCGGCCGGCGAGAGGCTGGCGCGCAGCTCGGCGAGGCTGCGCTCGCGCAGCTGCTTCCAGATCATCAGCGCGGCATCGCGCAGGCGCTCCTCGCTCAGGCGGGCGCGCAGGGCCTGCTCGGCCCCGCGCAGGGTCTGGCGGATCGAGGCCTGGATCGCCTGCTGCAGGCCCTCCTCGAGGGCGCTGTCGAGGCCCGGCCGGGCGCGGTTGAGCACCGAGCGGCCGAGCCGGAGCATCGACTCGGCCCCGGGCAGACGGCGGGTCAGCGGGTTGTCGGCCAGGTGATCGCGCAGCCCCTGCAGCACCAGCTCGGCGGAGAGTTCGGCCACCACCGGATTGTCCAGCGCCGCCGAGAGCAGGGCGTCGCGCGCCTTCTCCAGACCGAGAATCTGGTCGAGCCAGAGGCGGAACTGGGCATCCGGCAGGACCTCGCGCAGGCGGGTACGGCCCTGCAGCGGCGAGGCCTGGATCGCCCGGGCGATCTCGCCGACCAGCTCGGGCAGGGCGCCCTGGGGTTCGATCTCGGCCGCGTAGGCGAGCGCGATGGCCTTGACCGAGCTGCGGCTGACCACCTCCTCCAGCCGCAGCCGCGCGGCGTCGGCGATCAGCGCCTCGATCTGTTCGCCCAGCCAGAGACCGAGCTGATCGCCCTCGAGCCGGGTCTCCCACCAGGCGACATGGGCCTCGAGCAGACGCTCCGCCAGCGGGGAGAGGGCCGGGGCGGCGGCCGCTCCGGGCGCCGACCGTGCCCCGGCGGGCGGGCGGGCCGCCGTTCGGGTGGCCTTCTTGGCGGCGGTCTTGCCGGCGGGCTTGCTGGCGGTTTGGGCGGAGGTCTTGGCGGGGGTCTTGCGGGTCGGGCTCATGAACGCATTGCGCGCCGCGCGGGTGGGGGAAGCAAGGGCCGTGCAGCCGGGCCCGGCGGCGCCGGGGCAAGCCGGCAACGGCTCGGGCTCAGGGGGGCGGCGCCGGCCGCTGCGGCCAGGACGAGGGCAGGCGGTCGATCTCTGCCGCCCACAGGTGGGCAATGCCCGCCATCAGCACATCGGGCACCACGGTGTAGTGGTCACGACCGGGGAAGATCCGGGTTTGCAGCGCCAGCCCCGGGTAGTGGCGGGCGGTGAGCAGGCGCGACAGCCGCAGGGTGGATTCGACGATGCCGGAGATGGCGAGGAAATAGTCCTCGGCCTCGCGCTCTCCGGCGCCGAGGAACACCCGCACCGGCAGATCGCGGGCGCTCTGTGCGTGGCGCGCCTCGGCGGCAAACACCGCCCCCTGCACACCGTCGAGATAGGGGCTGCCGAGCAGCCATTTCTGGAAGGCCTGCGGACGGCTGAACAGGGCATAGGCGGCGAACAGACCGCCGGCGGAGTGGCCGAACAGGGCGTGCTCGCCAGAGAAGCGGTACTGGGCGGCGAGCCGGGGACGCAGCTGATCGACCAGCAGCGCGAGAAAGGCATCCGCCTGATGGGGAAACGCCGGCAGCGGCACCAGGGCCGACCAGCGCTCGCCGGCCAGCCCCGGCGGGGCATAGCCCTCGCCCGGCGGGGAGAAATCCAGCACCCGCCGCCCGACCCCGGCCAGACCCTCCTCGGCCGGGCTGCCGATGCCGACCACGATCATCTCCGGCGCCAGATTGCCAAGCACCAGCACATCCAGCAGCCCGACCACGGCGCGCATCAGCAGCGGCGCGTCGAGCACCCACAGCACCGGATAGCGATGCTGCGGCTGGGCGGCATAGCTGGCCGGCAGGGCGACGGTGACCTCGTGGGCGTGCGACAGACCCTCGCCCCGCACCTGGAACGGTGGCTGCCAGTGGGCATTGACCCGCGCACCGGGGATCCCGGCCAGCTGCGGGTTGGCCTGGGCCGGCGGCGCCGCCAGCAGGGCCAGCAGGCCGGCGCAGAGGCCGAGGACGAGGACGAACAGAGGTTTCATCGCCAACTCCCGATCAATGCCAGCAGGGCCCCGGAAAAGACACGGGCGCCTTGCGGCGCCCGGGTCGAACCACGACGGGCCCGGACTCAGGCCGCCATCTGCCGCAGCATGTACTGCAGCACGCCGCCGTGGGCGTAGTAGTCCCACTCCTTGGGCGTGTTGATGCGCACCCGCGCCTTGAAGCTCACCACCTTGCCATCGGCCTTGCGGGCCTTGACGGTGAGCTCGCTGGCGCCGCGGGCGAGGCCCTCGAAGTCGAACACCTCGCTGCCGTCCAGGCCCAGGGTCTGGGCATTCTGGCCATCGACGAAGTTCAGCGGCAGCACGCCCATGCCCACCAGATTGGCGCGGTGGATGCGCTCGAAGCTCTCCGAGATCACCGCCTTCACGCCGAGCAGGATGGTGCCCTTGGCAGCCCAGTCACGCGAGGAACCGGTGCCGTACTCCTTGCCCGCCAGCACCACCTGCGGCGTGCCCTCGGCGATGTGCTTCATCGCCACATCGTAGATCGGCTCGACCGGACCGGCCTCGCCGTTCTTGCCGATGTACTTGGAGACGCCGCCTTCGACACCCGGGGTCATCGCGTTCTTGATGCGGGTGTTGGCGAAGGTGCCGCGCATCATCACCTCGTGATTGCCGCG
>DASUDX010000009.1:0-4516 GCA_036275365.1 Nevskiaceae bacterium
CGGCGGCTTTCTCGCCGCGGCCCTGCTCGGGGCCTGAGCACCATGCATCTGCACATTCTCGGTATCTGCGGCACCTTCATGGCCGGCATCGCGGCGCTGGCCCGCGAGGCGGGCCACCGGGTCACCGGCGCCGACGCCAACGCCTGGCCGCCGATGTCGACCCAGCTCGAGGCGCTAGGCATCGCCCTGCACCGGGGCTATGACCCGGCCCATCTCGACCCGGCGCCGGACGCGGTGGTGGTCGGCAATGTGGTCAGCCGTGGCAATCCGGAGATGGAGGCGGTACTGGAGCGCGGCCTGCCCTATGTCTCCGGACCGCAGTGGCTGGCCGAGAATGTGCTGCAGGGCCGCCATGTGCTGGCAGTGGCCGGCACCCACGGCAAGACCACCACCACCGCCCTGCTCGCCTGGCTGCTGGATCAGGCCGGGCTTGCGCCGGGGTTTCTGGTTGGCGGGGTGCCGGCGAACTTCGGCGTCTCGGCGCGGCTGGGCCAGGGCCGCTGCTTCGTGATCGAGGCGGATGAGTACGACACCGCCTTCTTCGACAAGCGCAGCAAGTTCGTCCACTACCGGCCGCGCACGGCGATTCTCAACAACCTCGAATACGACCACGCCGACATCTTTCCGGATCTCGCCGCGATCGAACGCCAGTTCCATCACCTGATCCGCACCGTGCCCGGCAGCGGACGGCTGGTGGTCAACGGCCAGGATGCCAACCTCGCGCGGGTGCTCGCCCAGGGCTGCTGGAGCGAGGTGCTGCGCTTCGACCACGCCGAGGGCTACGAGGCACGCGGGGGCGATCGCCGCTTCGCACTGTGGGTGCGTGGCCAGCCGCTGGCCGAGGTCGACTCGCCCCTGGCCGGCCGTCACAACCGCAGCAATCTGCTGGCGGCGCTGGCCGCCGCCGAGCATGTGGGCGTCACCCCCGAACAGGCGCTGCAGGGCCTCGCCAGCTTCCGCAGCGTCAAGCGCCGGCTGGAGCGGATCGGCGAGGTGGCGGGCATCGAGGTCTATGACGACTTCGCCCACCACCCGACCGCCATCCGGGTCACCGTCGAGGCGCTGCGCGCCCAGCCCGGCGGGCGGGTGATCGCCGTGCTCGAGCCGCGCTCCAACACCATGCGCCTGGGCGCACACGCCGCCGACCTGGTCGACAGCCTCGCCGGCGCCGAGGCGGTGCATGTCTACGCCCGTCCCGATCTGCGCTGGGATGCCGCCAGCACCCTCGCCGGACTGGGCGAGCGGCTGCAGGTCCACACCACGCTGGAGGGGCTGATCGACACGCTGGCCGCCTCGAGCCAGGCCGGTGACCGTCTGCTGCTGATGAGCAATGGCGATTTCGGTGGCGCCCATCAGCGTCTGCTGGCGGCCCTGCGAGCCCACCTGAATCGTCACTGAACGGAAAGCGCGCCCCGTCACCGCCCTGTAGGTTTTCACGCTGGCGGCTGTCAGACATTGCCGCGTACTATCCGGCTACCCCCGCTTGACCGGTGTCGAGCGTCTGTCTCGACACCCCCGTTACGCAGCCCGAGGATTCACCCGTGCGCTCACTTCGACTCGCTTCGCTGTCCCTGCTGGCTGGCTTCAGCCTCCTGCTCACCGCCTGTGGTGGCGATGACGGCGACAACGCGCCGCCGCCCCCGCCGCCGCAGTTCGCCCTGAGCGTGACCAAGACCGGCTCCGGCACGGTGACCTCGACCCCGGCGGGCATCGACTGCGGCACCGTCTGCACCGCCAACTATGTGAGTGGCACCGTGGTCAGCCTGACCGCGACCCCCGCCGCCGGCTTCGTGTTTGACGGCTGGAGCGGCGCCTGCACCGGCAGCGGCGCCTGCAGCGTGACGGTAGACCAGGCCCGCTCGGTCGGCGCCACCTTCATTCCGCTGTTCACCCTGAGCGTGGAAAAGACCGGCCAGGGCAGCGTCACCTCCTCGCCGGCCGGGATCAACTGCGGCAGCGACTGCACCGAGACCTACCGCAGTGGCACCAGCGTGACCCTGTCCGCCGCCCCGGCCGATGGCTTCTTCTTTGCCGGCTGGTCCGGCGGCGGCTGCAGCGGTACCGGCGCCTGCGTGGTCACCCTGGATGCCAGCAAGACGGTCAGTGCCACCTTCACGGCGGTTTCGCAGACCGCGGTGATGGTCACCCTGGCCGGCGATGGCACCGGGCGTGTGCTGTCCACCCCGGCCGGCATCGACTGCGGCACCCGCTGCAGCGCCAGCTTCAATGCCGGCACCACCATCACCCTCACCGCCACCGCCGAGGGCGGCTCGCAGTTCACCGGCTGGAGCGGCGCCTGCACCGGCACCGAGCCCTGCCAGCTGCTCGCCAACACGCCCAGCTACAGCGTGACCGCCACCTTCGCCCCCCAGCCGGATCCGGCCGAGGTGCTGGCCCTGACGGCGGCTGGCGAGGTCATCAGCTTTGCTCCGGCCGCGCCGGAGCTGATCGTCACCCGCAACCGCATCACCGGCCTGGTCAGCGGCGAGAGCCTGGTGGACCTGGATGTGCGCCCGCGTGACGGGCTGGTTTACGCGCTGTCCACCGCCTCGCGGGTGTATCAGCTGGATCCGGCCACCGGCGCCGCCAGCAATGCCTTCGAGCTGCGCACCAACCCGGCCGATGCCAGCACCCGCGTGGCGCTGACCGGCACCCGTTTCGGCATCGACTTCAACCCGGCTGCCGATGCCCTGCGCATCGTCGCCGACGATGGGCAGAACCTGCGGGTGCGCTTCTCCGATTTCGCCACCGTGGTCGATGCCGCCCTCGGCGGTGCCGATACCGGCGCGGTGGCAGCCGGCTACACCCACAACTTCGCGGTGGCCAGCGGCCAGACCCATCCGGGCACGGCCCTGCTGGTGCTCGCCGCCGACGGTGATCTGCACGCGCAGAATCCGCCCAATGACGGCGTGCTGACCCGCCTCGCCACGCTGAGCGTGACCCCGGATCAGATCACCGGCTTCGACATCACCGGTTCCAACCTGCTGGCCTATGCGGCCCTGCAGGTCTCCGGGGTGACCCGCTTCTATGATGTCAACCTCGCCGATGGCCGCAGCACCCTGATGGGCACGGTGGGCGATGGCGGCGAGCCGCTGCTCGGTCTCGCCCTCAACCGCGAGACGCCGGTGGCCTTCCCCGCCACCAGCTTCGGCCTGATCGACGAATCGGCGGACCAGACCGCGGTGCCGGTGCGTCACCGGCTGGTGAGCTTCGACCTCGCCTCGCCGACGACCCTGGCCACCGAGTCCTATCTGCTCGGCCTGCCGGCCAACGAGAAGGTGCATGGTCTGGACTTCCGTCCGGCCACCGGCGAGCTGGTGCTGGTGGGCAGCAGCAATCGTCTCTACATCGCCAACCCCAGCACCGGTCTGATCACCGCCCGGCGCGATCTGGTGCCGGCCTCGGGCAGCAGCTTCAGCGGCCTGAGCGGGACCAGCTTCGGCATCGACTTCAACCCGGCCGCCGATGCCCTGCGCATCGTCAGCTCCAGCCGCCAGAACCTGCGGGTGCTGGTGGATACCGGCGAGGTGTTCACCGAGACCGCACTCAACCGGGGGACGGCAGCCGCGACCGCCGAGGCGGCAGGCTATACCAATGCCTTCGCCGATACCGGGGCCACCGTTCTGTATGTGGTAGACACGAGCGGCGATGTGTTGGCCACCATCAACACGCCGGCCGACGGCACGCTGAGCAATGTCGGTGCTCTCGGCGTCGATGCCAGCGCCGCCAATGGCTTCGACATCGACGGCGTCAATGGCCGCGCCCACGCCACACTGACCGTCGGCAGCGAGACCGCCCTGTATCGCCTCAACCTGGGCACCGGCGCCGCCAGCCGGGTGGGCACCCTGGGCGATGGCAGCCGGGTGATCAAGGGTCTGGCCTCGCGCACCGCCGCGGCACCGCTGGTCTATGTGACCTACCGCGATGCCAATAGCCTGCCGCGCCTGGCCAGCCTGCGCGCCAGCGCGCCGGACACCTTCCTCAGCGATGTGGCGATCACCGGGCTGGGCGCCTCCGAGGTGCTGATCGGCATCGATGTGCGTGCCGAGGACGACAGCCTCTGGGGTCTGACGGCCAACGGCAACAGCTATCGCATCGACCGCAGCAGCGGGGCGGCGACGCTGGCGGCGAGCCTGTCGCCCTCGCCCAATGACGTCACCGATCCCTTCCTGGCTCTCAACGGCACCCAGTACGGGCTGGACTTCGACCCCACCACCACCCGCGCCGCGGCGACGCTGCGCATCGTCGGCGGCGACGACCAGTACCTGCGCACCCGCCCGGAATCCGGCGAGACCTTCACCGACGCCGGGCTGCTGCTGCCCACCACGGCCACCCCGCCCAACCAGAGTGCGCAGTGCGTCGGCAACGGGACGCCCGTGATCATCGGCAGCGCCTATCTCAACAACTTCGCCAGCGCCCCGGCGGACGGGGTGGCGCGCACCCAGCTGGTGCTGGCCAGCGACACCCGCTGCGTCTATGTGGCGCCGGAGAACGGGGACGAGATGACCATCCGCAC
>DASUDX010000010.1:0-11470 GCA_036275365.1 Nevskiaceae bacterium
GCCCCATAGACAGGATCGGGACCGGGTTCACCGAGATCGCGGCTGGCGCGGCGCAGGTCCTCGATCAGCGCCTCGGCCGGTCGCTGCGGCTGGCGCGCGTGCAGCAGGGCGAGGCTGGCGGTGGCGAAGGGCGCGGCCAGCGAGGTGCCCTCGTGGAAGCGGGCGTCGCCTTCGATCGCCGCCGCCCAGATCCCCACGCCGGGCGCGGCGAGCCCGACATGCGGGCCGCGGTTGGCCTGGCGATAGATGCGCTGCTGGCGATCCACGGCGGTGACCGCCAGCACCCCGGGGTAGGCGGCCGGGAACAGCGGCGCGGCACCGGGTCCGGCATTGCCGGCCGCCGCCGCCACCGGGATGCCGCGGGCCAGCACCCGCTGCAGGGTCTCGCGGAGGATGCCGCTGTCGGCCCCGGCGATCGAGACATTGATGGCGTCCACCTCGGCCTCGATCAGCCAGTCGAAGCCGGCGGCGAGCAGGGTGGCATCGGTTTCCAGCCGGCCGCGGGCATCCTCGCGGAACACATCGGCGGCATACAGCCGGGCGCCCGGCAGCAGCCCGGGCAGACCGGCCTCGTGACGGCCGATCAGCAGCGAGGCGATGGCGGTGCCGTGCTCGCGGTGCTCGGCCTTGCGCAGCGGGGCCTCCGGCAGCCGGCGCGATTCCAGGCGCTGGCCGGCCAGCGCCGGGTGGGCGGCATCGACACCGCCATCGACGATGCCCAGCCGTGGTGCCGCGCCGGTGCAGCGCGTCCAGGCCTGGCGGTCCCAGCCGGTGAGCTGCTGGCCGTAGCAGCGCACCCCGCTGCAGGGCGTGGCGCTGCTCAGGCGGTAGCGCAGGTCCTGTTCGAACACCCGGCCCGGAATCTGCTCGCGCAGCAGCGCCACCGCCTGCGCGGGGCTGTAGGGCTCGGGTACGGCCAGGCGCTGCAGGGTGAAGCCGAGCCGCTCGAAGCGCCGGCTCCCGGCAAGCCGGAAGCCCAGCGCCCGCGCCCGCGCCTCGGCCTCGGCATCGAGATCCAGGGCCAGCACTTCCTCGCGCCGGAACTCGCGGCCATCGTCGGCGCTGCGCGAGAAACCGAGCCGCTCAATCAGGTTGAAGCCGCGCGCCGGGTCGCGGTCATCGCCCTCATCATCCGACGCCGCATCGTCATCGCGCTCGCCCTGCTCATCATCGCCGCGGTCGTCGTCACCCCGATCGTCATCGCCGCGTCCGCCGCCGTCGTCATCGTCGTCATCGTCATCGTCATCGTCGTCATCATCGTCATCGTCGTCGTCATCGCCGTCGGCCTGGGCGGCCGGCAGCGGGGCGAGATCGGCGAAGGGATCGGCCAGCCGCTCGGGCAGCGAGGGCAGGGGCAGCAGCCCGAGCAGGATCAGCCCGGACAGCCAGAGACGGACGCGACGCAAGGCGGACATGGACAGTCACCGGTGAACCGGCCTGCAGAATAACCAGCCGGCCGGGGAATAAAGTCCCGAGCGCGTCGTTGTCTGAACACAAGCCCCGGTGCCCGTGCACCGGCCCCGTCTCTGGAGGCCTCTTGCCGATGGTCGCGCATGGATGAATTTCGACAGCAGCTGGTCAGCCTGCTGCCGCGGCTGCGGCGCTTCGCCCTGGCCCTGAGCGCCGATCCGGTGGAGGCCGACGATCTGCTGCAGACCGCCTGCGAGAAGGCCCTGCAGGCACGGGCGCAGTGGCAGCCGGGCAGCCGGCTGGACAGCTGGCTGTACCGGATCCTGCAGAACCAGTGGATCGACCAGCAGCGCGGGCGCCAGCGCCACGGCGAGGTGGACGATCCCGAGCTGCTGGAGCAGCTGCCGGACGAGCGGTGGGATCGCCAGCTCGAAGCCCGGCTGACCCTGGAGCGGGTGCTCGAGGTGCTGGCCCAGCTGCCCGAGGCGATGCGCAGCGTGCTGGCCCTGGTCACCGTCCAGGGCCTGAGCTACCAGGAGGCGGCCGAGGTGCTGGCGCTGCCGATCGGCACGGTGATGAGCCGGCTGGCGCGCGGCCGGCTGGAATTGATGCGGCGGCTGGAGATGACGGAGGTGGGACGTGTCTGAGTTCAACGAGGTGGAGCTGATGGCCTATGCCGATGGCACGCTGCCGCCCGAGCGGGCGGCGCGCATCGAGGCCGCGGCCCGTGACAACCCGGTCCTGCAGGCGCGCATCGAGCGCTTCCAGGCCTCGACCCGGCTGCTGCAGGGCGCGTTCGCCCAGGCCGATCGCGAGGCGGCCACCCGGCCGCTGCCGCCGGCCCTGCAGGCCCTGCTGCAGCTCCCGCCGGTCGCCCCGGGGCCGCGGGTGGTGCCGCTGCGGCCGCGTCGGTCCCGGCCGCCGGCCCTGCGCTGGGGCCTGGCCCTGGCCGCGAGCCTGGCCCTGGGCCTGGCCACCGCGGTGCTGGTCACCCGCACCGGTGGCGAGGCCACCAGCCCGGCGCTGGCGGTGGCCCTGGCCGAGGCCCTGCCGGGCCAGCTGCCGAGTGGCGAGCCGCGCGCGATCAGCGTCGACGGTCAGGGCTGGGAGGCCCTGGTGCTGGGTAGCACCCAGCAGGCCGATGGCCGCTACTGCCGCGAGCTGGAGCTGCTGCCCGCCGATCCTGCCGCCACCGCCGAGCGGCACTGGCTGTGCCAGGACGGGGCCGGCTGGGCGCCGGTGACGGTGGCCGAGGGCAGCGCCGGCAGCGGCGACTGGCAGCTCGCCAGTGGCGGGGCGCCGCTCAGCCCGGGCCGGCGCCTGAGCACGGCCGAGGAAGCCGCCGCGCTGGCGCGCGGCTGGACCGCGCCGCGCTGAGGCCCGTCGGCCCGCTCAGGGCACGATGGCGAAGAACAGGAAGACCGCGAACAGCACCAGGTGCACGCTGCCCTGCATGACGGTGGCCTGACCGCGCGAGAGGGTCATGCTGGAGATCAGCAGGGTCAGCCCCAGCAGCACCATCTCCTTGGCCGGCAGCCCCAGCAGCAGCGGCATCTCCAGCAGCCAGGCGGTGACCGCCACCGCGGGAATGGTCAGACCGATGGTGGCGAGCGCCGAGCCCAGCGCCAGGTTGAAGCTGGTCTGCATGCGGTTGCGCCGGGCCGCCCGCACCGCCGCCCCGGTTTCCGGCAGCAGCACCAGCAGGGCGATGAAGATGCCGACCACCGCCGCCGGCGCCTGCAGGGCGGCCACCCCCTCGGCCAGGGTCGGCGCCAGGGCCTTGGCCAGCCCCACCACCGCCACCAGCGACAGGCTCAGCAGGATCAGGCTCAGCGTCGCGGTCAGCGCCGAGGGCGGGGCCGCATGGCGCTCGTCGCTGGCCGCCTCCATCGGCAGGAAGTAGTCGCGGTGGCGCACCGTCTGGACGAACACGAACATCGCGTAGAGCACCAGCGAGACCAGTCCGACGAACAGCAGCTGGGCGGACGAGAGGGTGGGGCCGGCCGAGCTGGAGGTGAAGCTCGGCATGACCAGGGTCAGCGCCGCCAGGGTGGTCAGCACCGACAGCGCCGGGCTGGTGCCCTCGACGCGAAACGCCAGCACGCGGTGGCGCAGGGCACCCATCAGCAGGCACAGGCCGATCACGCCGTTGCAGATGATCATCACCGTGGCGTAGACGGTGTCGCGCGCCAGCCCGCTGGCCTGCTCGCCGCCCGAGCGCATCAGGGTGATGATCAGCGAGACCTCGATGATGGTCACCGCCAGCGCCAGCACCAGCGTGCCGAAGGGTTCGCCGAGACGGTGGGCGATCACCTCGGCGTGGTGCACGGCCACCAGCACCGCGCCCATCAGCGCCAGCAGCACGCCGGCCAGGGCCAGCCCCCGGCCCAGCGGCAGGGCGGACTGGCCGAGCAGCACCGCGCAGGCGGCCAGCGGAATCACGACACTCCAGGCCGGCAGGCCGGCGAGCGGGCGGTGCAGCATGGTCAGGGTCCGGTCAGGCGGGCATCGGGGCAACCCCGCTGATCGGATCATGGGGGTGGTCACGGCCCTGGCCAAGAGCGGCGGGCCCGCTCAGGGCCGTGGTGACCAGTCGCGCGCCACCCGGAAGCCGAGGCCACTGCTGCGGCTGTCCGGCGGGTCGGCATCGCGCATGGCCAGCCGCAGGCTGCGCACCCCATTGCCCCAGCCGCCGCCGCGGTTGACCCGCTTGTGGCAGCCGCGGCTCTCGCGCGCCTGGGCGGTGTCCGGGGCCTCGCGGTAGTCGGCCTGCCAGCAGTCCTGCACCCATTCCCAGACATTGCCGTGGACATCGTGCAGGCCCCAGGCATTGGCGGGGAAGCGGCCGACCGGCGCCAGTGCCGGATAGCCGTCGTCGCAGAGGGTGTACCAGTGGAACTGCGGATAGACCCGGCGCGCGCTCAGATCCAGCAGGTTGGCGTGGCGGCAGGCCGCGCCATCGCCCTGTGTCTCCCAGGGATACAGGCCGCCGCGGCCGGCGCGGGCGGCGTACTCCCATTCGGCCTCGCTGGGCAGGCGGTAGCGCTGGCGGGTGCGCCGCGACAGCCAGCTCACGAACTCCTGCGCGTCGTACCAGCTCACCCCGTTGATGGGCAGGTCCTCGTCGCCGGCCAGGGCCACATCCCGCGAGCAGCCGCCGGCATGCACGCAGTCCAGCCATTCGGCGACGGTCACCTCGGTCTGGCCGATGGCGAAGGCGGCCACCTGCACCTCGCGCAGCGGGCGGGCGTAGGGATCGTTGTCCAGCACCGCCTCACCCATCACGAAGCGTCCGCCCGGCAGCAGGCGCAGCTCGGGGGTGTTGGCGCAGTCGCGGAAGCGCTGCGCGGCAGCCTCGCGCGGCGGCGGTGGTTCCGCGGGCGGCATGCAGCGGGTGAAGGCGTACTGCGGTCGCCGCGGTGGCCGCTCGTCCGCCGCCAGCGGGGCCGCGGCAAGCAGCAGCGCCAGCCCCAGCGCCCCGGCGCGGCGGCTCATCTCCCTGCCGCCTGCAGCCCGCGCGGGTCCAGCCGCTCGGCCAGCCGGTGATCGGCCCGGGTAATGAAGGCCGGCCGGACCCACCACACCAGCAGCGGCAGCACCACCAGCGAGAACAGCATGTTGATGCCCATGATCGCCACCAGCAGCAGACCCATGTCGGCCACGAACTTGAGATCGGAGAGCAGGTACCAGGGCAGGATGCCGAGCGCCATGATGCTGGCGGTGAACAGGATGGCGCGACCGGTGGTGGCAAGCGCCGCGGTGATCGCCCGGCCCCAGTCGCGATCCTGTGCGTGGAACTCCTCGGCGATGCGCGAGAGCAGATAGATGCCGTAGTCGATGCCCACCCCCAGGCCGATGGCGGCGACGATCATCGAGTTCACATCCAGCCCCACGCCGAGCAGGTGCATGGTGGCGATGAGGGCTTCGTTGGAGAGGTTCACCGGCACCAGCAGCAGCAGCCCGGCCACCAGCGAGCGGTAGGCGACGGCCGCCATCACGAAGATGAACAGATTGAGCGCCCCCACCACCACCCAGTGGTAGCGCGCCACCACCCGGTTCACCGCCTCCTGCAGGGCGATGATGCCGGTCCCCAGCCGGACCCGGAACGCCGCGTGCTCCTCGCCGACCGCGGCCACCGCGGCGCGGGCTGCGGCGAGCGCCGCATCGACCGTCTCCTGGCGATTGTCCGGATACCAGAAGCTGACCGTGGCGTGCTGCACGGCGGGGCTGATGACATGGGTGAAGGCGGTGGCGCTGGAGCCCATCATCGCCCCCACCGCGGCGCTGTTGAGGGCCCGCTCGCGCGGGTCCAGCGGCAGCCACTTCGGGTGCCCGCCATTGAACAGGCGGTTGGCCTCGGCCATGTAATCGGCGAAGGACAGGCTCGCCCGCGGCGGCGCCGGGCCGGCCTCCATCCGCCGCTGCAGGGCCTGCATCACCGCCACCGTCTCCGGCATGGCCACCGTCCACTCCGGGCGCGCCGGGTCCTTGGCCTCGAGCACGATCTCCAGCGTGTTGACGCCCGGGAAGTGATCGTTGACCGCCCGCACCGCGGTGTTTAACTCGGAGTCCTCCCACAGCAGATGGCTGCCTTCCACCGGGTTGCCGATGCGGATCTGTCGCGCGGTGAGGCTGGCGGCCAGCGCCAGCACCAGCATCACGGCGGTGGTGTAGATCGCCGGCCGGCCCTGCACGGCGCTGGCCAGCAGCCGCAGCAGGCGGCGCAGCGGATCGCCCGCACCGGCCGTGCGTGGCCGCGGCGGCGGCAGCACCCGCAGCAGCAGGGCGACCAGCACGATGCCGGTCGGAATCAGCCAGAGCGCCCACAGCCCGCAGAACAGCGCGTGGCGCCACATGGCGGGAATCGGGGCGGCCGCCACCACCGCGATGCCGAGGATGTCGGTGAGAATGCCGAGCAGGCTCGGCGCCATCATCACCGTCAGCGTCGCCTCGGCGGCGCGCTGGCGATCACCGAGCTGGGCGTAGAGCTCGCCATAGCGCTCCATGTACTGCACGCAGTGGGAGAAGGAGCGGGCGATCAGCAGCAGCGGCACCACCATCAGCAGCGGCTCGATCGACACCCCCATCCAGCCCATCAGGCCCAGGGCCCAGATCGCCGCCACCGCGCTGCTGACGATCGGGGCGACCAGACCCAGCACGCTTCTCAGATAGAGCAGCAGCGCCAGCACCAGGGCGCCGAGGGTGATGGCGAAGATGCCGATCATCTGCCACTCGTAGCGATACACCCAGCCGATCAGGGCCGGCTGGCCGGTGAGGTAGACCTCGTGGGCCTCATCCCGCGCGCCTTCCACCAGGGCCTGGGCGTACTCGAAGGCCTCGCCCCAATCGACCCGGTGCTCGATGAAGGTCGCCATGATCAGCGTCGACCGCTGATCGGGCGAGATCAGGAACACGCGGACATTGGGGGCCTGGTCGACCCGCGCGCGGAAGGCGGCGATCTCCTCCGCCGTCTGCGGCGGACGGCTGCCCATCAGCGGCCGCATGTCGATGCCGTAGGGCGTGGCCTCGCTGTAGCGGGCCTTCTCGGTGGTGATCGACAGAATGCTGTCGTGGTTGACCCCGGGGGCGAGGTCGATATCGCGGGTCAGCTGCCAGACCTTGGCCAGCGTGGCCGGGTCGTAGATCGTGCCCTGGCCCTCGCGCTTCTGGACCATCAGGATCATGGTCAGCGGGTTGCCGAAGTTGGGATGATCCTGGAACACCTGGACGAAGGGATCGTCCGCCGGCAGCAGGTCGGAGAACACGGTTTCCAGCTTGACGCCGGGCAGCCCCCAGCCGGCCAGCACGGTGAGCAGGGCGAACAGCAGCAGGCCGGCGCGCGGACGCGCGAGCAGGGCACGCGCCAGCCGCAGGCGCAGCGGGGTCACCGCGCTCAGACCGCGCCGAGCCGCATCAGCGCCGCCTGGGTCAGGTAGCGCTCGTAGATCTTCGGATCATTGGCGCCGCTGCGGTGGATCTTCTCCACCGCCCGCACCTGTTCGAAGCGCGTCACATCGCCGGTCTGGATGTCCGAGCAGGTGACATGGGCCCAGCTCCAGTACGGGTGCTGGCCATCCATCACCTTCTTCTCGCCGGCCTCGTAGAGGGTGTAGGCGCCATCGAAGGAGCGGAAGGGCTGGCCCTTGCGGTCATAGGTGACCATGCCGATCACCGCCTGGTTGCGGGCATCGAACCAGACCCGCTTCTTGGATACCGGGGCGCGGGCGAACTTGACCGGCTCGGCCTCCACCAGGATCGCCTCCGGCACCAGCTCGACGGTGGCATCCCAGAAGGTCTTGCCCTTGTTGCCGCCATGGGTGGGGTGCTCCCAGTTCTCATGCTCGGCGTTCCAGCTCTCCGACAGACCGGCGAGAAAGGGCCCGCGGCCGACGATCCTGTAGTTGCCCCAGGTGTGCAGGGGATCGCCCGCCGCCCAGGCATCGGAGAGGTACAGCGTCAGCCCCGGCACCAGCGGCTCGAAGCGCTGGTCGGTGGGGAACTGGCGGATGCGGCGGAACTCCGGCACATAGCCGTAGAGCAGCGGGAAGGTGCTGTGGTCGTAGTCCCAGATGTTGAGGAACGAGGTGCCGCGGAACTGCTGGGGCTCGAGGAAGAACACGCTCTGGAAGCGCAGCTTGTCGATGTGCTCGGGCCAGTAGGGCCTGGGTTGCATGGCCACCCGTGCCACCGGCGAGAGCTCGGCCCAGCCGCCCGAATAGCTGAACTTGATGCTGCCGTCGAGGCCCAGCGAGTGCATCTTGATCGCGTAGAACGAGGCATCGTGGCGGCCCCAGCTCAGGGTCTGGCCGGCGAACAGCTGGATGCCGTCGCGGGGGTCGGGGAAGGGGTTGCCGCCGATCCAGGGCTTGCCGGTGGCCTGGTCCACCACATTGCCCTTGGCGTCGAAGGCGGCCTTGCCGGCATTGGCGAGGGTGGCCTCCACATACTCCCAGGGCGACAGCCGCATGATGTCGGTGGTGGTCTTGACCACCTTCAGGCGCCGGCCCTGCTTGAGGATCTGCTCGTAGCGGATCGGCTCCAGCAGATCTTTCACATGCTCGACATTGGCGGCGGTGATCAGATCGCCGGTCTTGATCCGGCCCCGGGTGTAGCCCTCGATCGACAGCAGCTCGTCCGGATAGGCCTTGCTGATCTCGCCCGTGGCGGCGATGGTCGGCCAGAGCGGGGCCAGCACGCCGGTGGCGAGCAGGCCGCGCCCGGCATCGGCCAGGAACTTGCGGCGGGTGTATCCGTGTCCGTAGCGAAGCGTATGCATGCCCCTCTCCTCCTCGCACCGTGCCGGCTGATCATCCCCCGAACCCTAGACCGGGGCTGTCAGAGAGTGACCCACCCGAAGGTGGGGTGCACGGCGGCGGCAGCGCCGGCAGCCGGACAACAGCGCGACCGGGGGCGCGCGGCAACAAAAAACCCCGCCGTTGCCGGCGGGGTTCTGTGTTGGCTGGGAGACTAGGACTCGAACCTAGATAAACAGAGTCAGAATCTGTTGTCCTGCCATTAGACGATCTCCCATTTGACTGCATCGTACCGCGAGCCCTCCCTGGCGGAGAGCCCGGCCCCTCCATCCCTGGAGGGGCGCGACCCTTTAACCGGGTCGCCCTGCCATTAGACGATCTCCCAATTGACTGCCTCGTACCGCCTGCTCTCCCTGGCGGAGAGCCCGGCCCCGCCATCCCTGGAGGGGCGCGACCCTCGAGCCCGGTCGTCCTGCCATCAGACGAACCGCCGAGGATCTTCCGGAGCGGGGGGTGCACGACCGGCCACCGGCCCACCGCGATCCAGATTTTACCGCGAGCGTCCGGCCAACCCAAGCGGGCTGGCCGGCGCCCGGCGACTCAACGCTTGCTGTACTGCGGACGACGGCGGGCCTTGTGCAGACCGACCTTCTTGCGCTCGACCTCGCGGGCATCGCGGGTGACCAGGCCAGCCCCACGCAGGGCGGGACGCAGGCTCTCGTCGTACTCGATCAGCGCCCGGGTAATGCCGTGACGGATGGCACCGGCCTGGCCAGAGGGCCCGCCGCCGGCAACCGTGATGTAGAGGTCGAAGCGGGTGACCGCATCAACCAGCTCCAGCGGCTGACGGACCAGCATGCGGCTGGTTTCACGGCCGAAGTAGTCCTCAACAGTCTTGCCGTTGATGGTGATCGCGCCCTTGCCGGGCTTGAGGAACACACGGGCCGCGGCGGTCTTGCGGCGGCCGGTGCCGTAATTCTGGGTGGTGGCCATGAGACTCTCTTAGAAGGTGAGCGGCTGGGGCTGCTGGGCGCTGTGCGGGTGCTCGGCACCGGCATAGACCTTCAGCTTGCGAAGCTGGGCATAACCCAGCGGGCCCTTGGGCAGCATGCCCTTCACGGCCTTCTCGATGACGCGCTCCGGATGCTTGGCGAGCAGGTCCTTGAGGCTGGTCTGCTTGATGCCGCCCGGATACTCGGTGTGGCGCCAGTAGATCTTGCCTTCATTGCCGTTGAGCTTGTTGCCCGTGGCATGAACCTTGGACGCATTGATCACGACGATGTAATCGCCGGTATCGCAGTGGGGGGTGAACTCCGGCTTGTGCTTGCCGCGCAGCCGCTTGGCCACTTCGCTGGCCAGCCGGCCGAGCGTCTTGCCGTCCGCGTCCACGACATACCAGTCGCGCTTCACGGTGTCGGCGTTCGCAAAGAACGTCTTCATCGGTACATCCTATGGGTCGTTATAGTTCGGTTGGCACCCAATACGCCGCCAACCTCGAAAGGGCGCGCAGTTTAGGCCCCCCGGCGCCGTCGATCAAGTCACCCCGGGGCCGGGGCGGCGGCCTCCGGAACGGCAGGCGGCGCCGCCGGTCCGGCCGGAGCCGGTGGGGGCGCTGGCTCCGCGGCCCCGGTGGGGAGCGGCGGATCTGCGCGCTCCGCGGATTCGCCCGGCAGCCGTTCGTCGGCGAAGCTGCCCAGCAGGCTCTTGAAGGCCTGGGTCACCGCGCGGGCGTCGATGTCGTCGTTGACGATGTACGGGGTGATCAGGACGATCAGCTCGGTCTTGCTCTCGCGGTTGGTGTCGCGGCGGAACAGACGGCCCAGCAGGGGGATGTCCTTGAGGAAGGGCACCCCGGTATCGCCGGCGGACTGGTCCGACGAGATCAGCCCGCCCAGCAGCACGGTGGAGCCGTTCTGCAGGGTCAGCTTGGTTTCCAGCTTGCGGGTGGCGAAGGTGGGCGAGGTATCGACCCCGGTGGTGGTGGCCTGGGCCGCGCTGACCTCCTGGCTGACATCGAGATCCACCCGGTCTCCCGAATGGATCGTCGGCTTCACCTTGAGGATCACGCCGGTATCGCGGTACTGGATGGTCTGCAGCACGCCCACGCCATCGGGATCGACTGCCCCGACCGTGGACTGCTGGCTGCTGATGATCGGCACTTCCTGGCCCACCTGGATCATCGCCTCCTCGCCGTTGCGGGCCATGATCCGCGGGCTGGAGAGGATGCGGGCGCGGTTGTTGGAGGCCAGCGCGTTGAGCAGCACCCGCGCATTGCCATCCCCGCTGAGGCGGGTGAAGGTGAAGCCATCGGTGCCCACGCCCAGACCGCCGAAGGTGCCGCCGGTGGCGATCGCCCCGCTGGCGGTGAGCTCGCGGAACAGCCACTCCACCCCCAGCTGGCTGTTCTCGGTCAGCGTGACCTCGGCAACCGTCATCTCCACCAGCGCCGCCTTGGAGGGTTTGTCCAGCGAGCGCAGCAGCCGCAGGATCTGCGAGTAGCTCTCCGGACTCGCCTGCAGGATCAGCGTGTTGGTGGCCTCGTCCACCACCACCTTGTCGGCGCTGCTGCGGCGGCTCTCGCCGGCGGCCGGTGCGCTGCCGCCCGCGGGCTGGGGCGCGGCCGTCGCCGCACTGCCCGAGCCGAGGAACTGGTTGAGCGTGCGCGCCAGATTGGCGGCGGTGGTGTAGCGGGCGGCGTAGCTGAAGATGCTCTTGTCCGGCGTGTCCTCGCTGTACTGGTCGAGCTGGGCCACCCAGCGCTCGATATGCGGGATCACCCCCGGGTCCACCGCGAACACCAGCACCAC
>DASUDX010000011.1:0-2969 GCA_036275365.1 Nevskiaceae bacterium
TGTTTCTCGGGATGGCACTGGTGGTCAGCGGGACGGCCTTGATAATGGCCGCCTCCTTCCCGTTCGGCGGTCCCACCGAGCTGGGGCTGGTCGTCCTGGTCAGCCTGCTCCTGTTCTGGTTTGGGGCGATGGCATGGACCCGGGCCCGTCAGAAGCGGTTTGTACCGCACCGCGAATGGATGATCCGGACCTTGGGACTGTGCTTCTTCGTCGCCGTTCAGCGACTGGTGTACTCAAGTTTCGTCTTGACGACGGAGTGGCCGGACCGCGAGCTGTTCCTGATGTCGAACTGGATCAGCATCGTGCTGGTGCTGGTAGCCGCGGAGTGCTGGATCAACCTCACCCGACGTCCAAGTTGAGGCGCGCCTGGGGGCAGCAGGGCCCGGGTGCCGTTCCGGGTAGATGGGCGCACGAGGACTGCCCGCACCCGCGGTTAGGGTGCAAGCCGCACCGATGCGAGAACCGGTTCAAAGACAGCACCAGCCCCCTGGCAGACGGTGGATGGCACCGTCCCCGGCAATCGGCAGCGTTACTGTGAACCCTGTGGGTTTCCCGCCGGCACACCACGCCGAACCCATGAGCCGGTCCCGTCGGCGCGGATACCGTTTTCGCTCAGCGACGGGGGCAATCGGACACCAGCAAGGGGGTCACGACGCTATCTGAATTTGGCGCGCCCGAGACGATTCGAACGTCCGACCTTTGGCTTCGGAGGCCAACACTCTATCCAGCTGAGCTACGGGCGCCTGCGTTGCATTCTACACATTAGCCAAGGGTCATACCCTTGGATTCGGAGGCCAACACTCTATCCAGCTGAGCTACGGGCGCGTGGGCGCATTGTACGGCAACTGGGCGCGGGTCTCGCGCCCGGTCTGGCTCAGCGCGGCGGCTGCAGCTCCTGCACCAGGGCCTTGGCACCGTAGATGCTGCGGAGGGCTTCGATCATGCCGCGGCTGTCCACCGCCACCATGCGGTTGAGCAGCGGGTCGTTCCAGTAGGCGCCACCCAGAGAGTGGAGGTTGCCGTCAAAGGCCAGCCCCACCACCTCCCCCTTGCGATTGATCACCGGGCTGCCTGAGTTGCCGCCGATGATGTCGTTGGTGCTGACGAAGTTGAACGGAGTGTTGAGCGTCAGCTGGGCCTTGCGTTCCAGCCAGGGCGGCGTCAGCCGGAACGGCGCGGCGCCGGTCTGGCGGCTGTAGAGCCCGGTGAAATCGGTGAACGGGGCAATCGGCCGGCCGTTCTCCTCCCAGCCCTTCACCACGCCGTACGAAAGGCGCAGGGTGAAGGTGGCATCCGGATAGGTGCTGGTGCCGAGCTTGGCGAAGCGCAGACGGCTGATCACCTCGGCCGCCTTCTTCTCCGCGGCCTCGACCTCGCTCTCGTACTGCTCGCGCACGGCACGGGCCGGCCCGTCCACGGCGCGGGCCAGACGGATGAAGGGATCCTGGGAGGCGGCGATGGCCTCCAGTCCCCCCTCATACAGCGCCTTGCGGGTGGCGACTTCGGCGAGTCGCGTGCCCTCGATCAGACGCGCCGCCAGCTGGGCCGGGGATTCCTTGCCCAGCACCAGCTTGACGAAAGGATCATCCGGCCCCAGCCACTCACGCAGCTTGGTCAGCGACCACTCCAGCTTGGCCTTCTCGAACTCGACATGGATCGGCGCGGCCGAGAACAGCCGCTGGGTCAGCTGCGGCAGGGCGGCGTCCTGGTACTCGCGCAGGCGCTCGCCATTGGGCTTGCCGCGCTCCTCGGCCGCGCGCACCAGGTGGCGGGCGATCTCGAAATGACGCGAGTAGAAGCCGCCGCGCTCCTCGATGGCGCGGTAGGGCTTCCACAGCCGGCGATAGGCCCGCTGGGCGGCTTCGATCTCGCTCCAGGCGGCCTTCTGCTCGGGGCTGGCCCCGCTCTGCAGGGCGGCCTCGGCCTCGCGCTTGGCGGCGATCAGCCGCGGGTCCAGCAGGGCATTGAGCTGGCCGCTGATCACCTTGAGACTGTTCTCGGTGAAGGTGAGGTCCTGCTGGGCCTGGCGGGCCTGCTCGGTCCCCAGCTTGGAGTACTGGTAAAGCCAGCCGCGCCGCTCGGAATAGCTCGACAGCGCGTGCAGCAGATCGATGTCGCGACGGCGCTCGAGCTGGGCCACGGTGAGCAGGCGCTGGGTCGAGCCCGGGTGGCCGGTGACGAAGGTGGCATCCCCCTCCTTGACGCCCTCGCTGCTGAAGCGGAACCAGTCGCGCACCTTGGCCGGCTGCCCCTTCTCGTAGGCGCGCAGCAGGGCCATGTCGAGATTCCAGCGCGGGAAGTTGAAGTTGTCCGGGTCCCCGCCGAAGAAGCCGATGTCGTACTCCGGCGCGAACACCAGGCGCACATCCTGGTAGCGGGTATAGCGGTAGCGGTGATAGAGACCGCCGTCGTAGAGCTCGACCACATCGCAGCGCACGGTCTTGTCACTGCCGCACTCCGACTCGATGCGCGCCTTCTCGGCATTGCGGGCCTCGTTGAAGGCACGGCCGCTCAGACCCTGGGTGGCGGCATTGACCCGGGCGGTAACATCCTCGATCTGCTCGAGGCGGTTCAGCTCCACCGCCGGGCACTGCAGCTCCTGGCTGCGCTGGGCAGCGAGGAAGCCGCCGTTGAGAAAATCCTTCTGCGCGGTGGACAGTCCCGTCAGGCAGTCGACGATGCAGTGGTTGTTGGTGAGGACCAGCCCGTCCGGCGAGACGAAGGAGCCGGAACACCCGCCGGCCAGCCGCACGCTGGCCTTCATCGCCCGGTCCACCCAGGCGGCATCGGGCTCGAAGCCGAGCTCGCTCTTCATCCGCTCCAGCGGCAGACGATCGAGGGTCCACATGCCCTCGGCGGCATGGGCGAGCGGAGCGGCGAGCAGCACGGCAAGAGCGAGCAGCGGTTTCATCGACAGGTCCCGGTGAGAGGGAGTACGGCGGAAGGAAGGGTCAGACCAGCTGGCCGTG
>DASUDX010000012.1:0-12926 GCA_036275365.1 Nevskiaceae bacterium
GATCAAGGACGCCAAGCTCAAGGTCGATGCCCAGATCCAGGGCGACAAGCTGCGCGTCAGCGGCAAGAAGCGCGATGACCTGCAGCTCGCCATCGCCCTGCTGCGCAAGGCCGAGGATCTGGAGCTGGCCCTGCAGTTCGAGAACTTCCGGGATTGAGGGCGCTGGCGGGAATCGGGCGCGGGTCGCCCGGGTGCACCCCGGATCGCGCGGCTTCAACCCCGGGCGACCGCGCCTGGCGGGGGCTGCCAACGGATCCTGTCCGCCTCACGCCTCACCGCGTCCGCTCACTCCTTGCGGCGGTTCACCACTCCCGCCGAGACATGGCCGGTGGGGCCGGCGAAGCGGGCGGATTCGCAGTGGGTGAGCTGGTCATCGAAGAAGAAGTCCGGTTCGAACTGGCTCAGGAAGGGCCCCTTGCTGAGCCCGCCGAGGAACATCGCCTCGTCCACCTCGATGCCCCAGTCCATCAGGGTGCGGATGGCGCGCTCATGGGCCGGCGCGCTGCGCGCGGTGACCAGCGCCGTGCGCAGGCGCACCGCCACCCGGTCGCGGGCGGCGTGCTGCAGGCGCTGCAGGGCTTCCAGCAGCGGCTTGAACGGCCCCGGTGGCAGCGGCTGGCTGGCGCGGGTCGACTCATGGGCCTGGAAGGCATCCAGCCCCTCGCGCTGGTAGACCTGCTCGGCCTCGTCGGAGAACAGCACGGCGTCGCCGTCGAAGGCGATGCGCAGCTCGCTGGGATGGCGCTCGGCATCGACCAGCGATTGCGGGAACACCCGCGCCGCCGGAAAGCCGGCCTCGAGGGCGCGGTGCACATCCTCGGCATTGGCCGAGAGGAACAGCTGGGCCCCCAGCGGCCGCAGATAGCGGAACGGCGGCTCGCCGCGGGTGAACACCCCGCGCTGGATGTCCAGACCCCCGGCCGCCGCCGAGCGGAACACCCGCAGACCGGAGACCGGATCGTTGCGCGAGAGCATCACCACTTCCACCCGGTGCTCGCCGTCGGCATTGAAGGCGAGCAGCTTGCGCGCCAGCGGAAAGGCGACCCCAGGGCGCGCCGGCTGGTCGAGCCGGTCCAGCTGCAGACGGCTGTAGGCGGCATCGCCCTGGTCCTCGAACACCTGGTTCTCGGCCTCGAGGTCGAACAGGGCGCGCGAGGACAGCGCCACCACCAGCTGATGATCGAGCGTGGCCGGCATGCTCAGCTGCTCAGCATCTTCACGCCCACCGCCACCAGCACCAGCGAGATGGCATGGCGGATCAGCTTTTCCGGCGCCCGGGTGGCCGCCAGCGAGCCGAGCAGAATGCCCGGGATCGAGCCCACCAGCAGGGAGCCGAGCAGACCGAAGTTGACATTGCCCATGGCCAGATGGCCCAGACCCGCGATCACCGTCAGCGGAATGGCGTGGACGATGTCGGTCCCGACCAGCCGGCTCGGGGTCATCCGCAGCGGGTAGAGGTAGAGCAGCATCACCGCGCCCAGGGCGCCGGCGCCGATCGAGGTGAAGGTGACCAGAAAGCCCAGCACCGCGCCGCAGATCACGGTGGCCACCGGCTGCACCCGCTTGAACTCGAAGGGCCGGCCCTTGCGCAGGCGGGTCCCCCAGTCATGGAAGGAGGGGCGGAACAGGGCGGCGATCGAGGTGAGGATCAGCACCGCGCCGAGCATGTGCACGATCAGCTGGCTCTGGGTCTTGCTGGCGCCGGTCGCGTGCAGCCAGGCGAGCGTCAGCAGCGAGGCGGGCAGGCTGCCGGCGAACAGCTTCCACAGCACCGGCCAGTCCACCGTGCCGCGCTTGCCGTGCACCCAGCCGCCGACCATCTTGGTGATGGCGGCGAACCAGAGATCGGTACCCACCGCGATGCCCGGCGCCACGCCGAACAGCAGCACCAGGATCGGCGTCATCAGCGAGCCGCCGCCCACCCCGGTGAGGCCCACCAGCACCCCCACGCCGAAGCCGGCGAGGGCGTTGATCCATTCGAGCGTCATGCCCGTCTCGTCACACCGCACGAGGCGGCCAGGACCGCCATCCTAGCCTTGCGCGGGCGCGCTCAGGCGCGGGCGGCGTTGGCGGCCGCGAGGTCGGCCCAGCGCGGCATCAGCGGCGCGGCGAAGTCATGGCCCATGCCGGGGATCAGTTCGAGGCGGGCGCCGCGGATCAGCCGGGCGCTGCGCTGGCCACAGGCCGGACGCAGCAGCGGATCGGCGAGGCCGTGGATCACCTGGGTCGGTGCGGTGATCTGTGGCAGCAGGCCCTCGAGGCTGCCGGTGGTCACCACCGCATGGGTCTGCCGCGCCAGCCCGGCCGGGCGGAAGGCGCGGTCATAGGCACGGCCGGCGATGCGGGCGCGCACCTCGGTGGGGGTGGGATAGGCCGGGCTGCCGACCCGCCGCAGCAGGGCGGTGGCGCGGCGGATCACCGCCTCGCGGGTGACCGGACGCGGCCCCAGCCCGGCCATCCGCCACAGCACATCGAAGCGGGCGGCCGGCAGGCGGGGATCATTGGTGCTGGACATGATCGAGGTCAGGCTGCGCACCCGCTGCGGCCGGCTCGCCGCCATGATCTGCGCGATCATCCCGCCCATCGACACGCCGAGCAGATGGCTGCGCGGCAGGTTCAGCGCATCGAGCAGGCCGAAGGCATCGGCGGCCATCTCGTGCAGGGTGTAGTTGGCCTGGGCGCGCAGGCCCAGGCGCGCCTTGAGCCAGTCCTGGGGGATGCGCACCGGCTGGCCGCGATCGGCCTCGCTGGAGAGACCGGCATCGCGGTTGTCGAAGCGGATCAGGCGAAAGCCGCGCGCCACCAGGGCTGCACACAGCGGATCGGGCCAGTGGATCAGCTGGCCGCCCAGCCCCATCACCAGCAGCAGCGGCTCGCCGCCGGCCGGGCCGCCGGTTTCGTAGTGCAGGGTGAGGCCTTCGTGGGTCACCTGACCCGGGGTCCAGCACAGCGACATGACAGGCTGATGGCGAAACCGTGACAGTCCGGCGAAGCCGGGACTGTAGGGCGGTGCCGGCCCCCTGTCTGTGACAGCCGATGAGCGGTCCCTGCCGGGCCGTGGACGCGGATCCTCCGTGGCCGGGCCGTGGACGCGGCCCTTCAGTCGCCGGGCCGATCGCTCTCGAGCACGCGGGCCAGCGCCGCCGCCGCCAGCGCCCCGAGGCCGAGGGCCGTCACCGCCCCGCCGCCGGAGATGCCCGGGCCCGGGGTCGAACCTCCGCCCCCGCCCCCGGCCGCTGCGCCGCGGAACGGACCGCTGACCTCGAAGATCTCGCCGACGATGGTGCGGCCGCTCACCTCGTCCACCCGGTGGCGCTTGGCCTGGCTGGCGAAGTAGAGCCGGCTGCCGGTGGGATCGAAGGCGACCCCGCAGAGCTCCGAGTGCGGCACCGGATAGCGCAGGAAGGGCGCCACCTCGCGGGTGTCGTCGGTGATCAGCACGATCTCCATGTTGCCGCCGTCCTCGGCCACGAACAGATCATGGCTGTGCGGATGCACGGTGAGGTTGTCGACCCCGGTCAGCGGGGCGTCCGGGCCGAGGGCGGCCGCGTCGTAGACGATCTCCAGCTGGCTGGTCTGGGTGTGGTAGGCCCACACCCGGTTGCTGCCCTTGCAGGTGAAGAACACCTGGCCGTCGTCATACCAGCAGCCTTCACCGCCGAGGAACACCGCCGCGGTGGGTACCTGGTAGCGGCACTCCAGCGGCAGGCCCAGCGGGTTGGGCACCGGCTCCCAGCGCACCAGGCCCGGGCCGGTCTCCACCGGTGCGGCCCCGCCCAGGGTCTCCGCATAGGGGAGACGGGTGGGCGGGTTGTCTCCCACCACCGCGACTTCCAGCACGCCGACGCTCAGGTCCGGACGGCCCTGATCGGGCCAGCGCAGCGGGCGGAAGCGGTAGAAGGCGCCATCGGCGGTGTCCTCGGTGAGGTAGATCGCCTTGCCGATGGGGTCCACCGCCGCCGCCTCGTGGGCGAACTGGCCGAGCGCCGGCAGGCGCAGCGCCGGGTTCAGCCCGGTGGGGTCGCACTCGTAGACGAAGCCGAGGAAGTTCTCCTCGCAGGAGAGCCAGGTACCCCAGGGCGTCACCCCGCCGGCGCAGTTGTTGTTGGTGCCCTGGAGGATCGGATAGGCGTCGATCACCCGGCCCTCGGCGTCGAAGCGGATCGCCGAGCAGCCGCCCTGCTCGCCGCAGAAGGGGCTGGCGGGATCATCCGCGCATTCGTCGGCGACGATCGGAATCTCCGAGTTGTTGACATAGATCCAGCCGCCGTCGGGCTGGGGAATCACCCCGCCGCCATCGCTGGCGCGATGCCAGAGAAACGCGGTCTGGCTGCCATCGGCCCGCGTTACCGGCTGGTAGGCGGTGGCCAGCACCCGGCTGCGGAAGCCCGGCGGCAGCAGCAGGCCGTTGGCATCGGCCGCCTGCAGCCCGCCATAGGGGCCGGGGCCGATCACCGCCGGCGCGGCATAGGCGCGCTTCCAGAAGTCCGCCCCGAGGGCGAAGCTGCCGGCGACGGCGAGGCCCGCCTGGAGAAAGGTTCGACGCTGCATGGCCGGGTCCGGAACGAAAGGACCCTGCACCCTAGAGCCGGGTCTTTGCAGCCTGTTGACGGCTGAGCAGCCAGCGCGCCGCCGCCTGCCCGGCCACCACCCCGCTGGCGAAGCAGGCGCTGAGCAGATAGCCCCCGGTGGGCGCGTCCCAGTCGAGCATCTCACCGGCGAGGAACAGACCCGGATGCGCCTTCAGCTGCAGGCCCTCATCGAGTGCGCCCAGCACGACCCCGCCGGCGCTGCTGATCGCTTCCGCCAGCGGACGCTGCGCGCGCAGGCGGATGGGGAGGGCCTTGAGCTGGGCGGCGAGGGCGGCCGGGTCGCTCCCCGGCGCCGCATCGCGGCACTCGAAGAACAGGGCGCACTTGGCGGCATCCAGATGCAGCCCCCGGCGCAGCCGCTCGCCGAGCGAGCGACGCGGGTCCGCGCTGGCCAGCCGGCTGCGGATCTGTTCCGCCGTGCGCCCGGGGCAGAGATCCAGCCAGATCCGCGCCTCACCCTCGGCCCGCAGCTGCTGGCGCAGGTCGGCCGAGGCGGCATAGAGCACACCGCCCTCCAGCCCCTGCTCGCTGAGCACGCATTCGCCCTGGCGCTGCCGCGGCTCGCCGCGAGGATCGCGCCAGTGCAGCACCACCGGCTTGAGCGGCGCACCGGCCTGCTCGCGCAGGCGAGCACTCCAGTCCGCCTCAAAGCCGCTGTTGCTCGCCTGCAGCGGCGTCACCGGAATGCCCAGGGCTTCCAGCAACGGCACCCAGCGGCCATCCGAGCCCAGCTGCGGCCAGCTGCCGCCCCCCAGCGCCAGCAGCACCGCCGCGGCCTGGCGGGTCTGCACGCCCGTGCTGGTATCGGCTTCGAGCGTGTAGCCGCCGGCCGGGTGTGGCTGCAGCGACCGCAGCCGCTGCCGCACCTCGATGCGCAGGCCCTGGCTGCGCAGCCGGCGCAGCCACTGGCGCAGCATCGGCGCGGCCTTGAAATCGCGCGGGAAGACCCGTCCGGAGCTGCCGATGAAGGTCTCGATGCCGAGGCCCGCGGCCCAGTCGCGCAGCTGCTGCGGAGGGAAGCGCTGCAGCCAGCCGCTCACCACCTCGCCGCCCTCGCCGTAGCGGGCGTGGAACCCGGCCGGCGGCTCGCTGTGGGTGAGATTCAGGCCGCCCCGGCCGGCGATGAGGAACTTGCGGCCGACCGAGCCCTTGGCCTCCCACAGCGTCACCGCGACCCCCTGGGCCAGCGCGGCCTCGGCGGCCATCAGCCCGGCCGGGCCGCCGCCGATCACCAGCAGGCCGGGCAGGCGCTCATCGGAGCTCGGGGCGGCGAGGGAGGAGGACACGACAGACCGGGCCGGGATTCGGCGGGCGAGTATAGGTCCGCAGCCGGTGACCGATCGGCGGCTGTCACTGGCCTTCACCCCGGCGATGGACTACGGTGGAGACCGCGGCCGGGGCCTTTACCTCAAATGCCCTGCACCGCCCTCGAGGGCTCATGCCGCAGACAATCCGGCGGGTGTTGGTGGTCGAGGGGGAGCTCCCCCTCGCGGAAGACACGCGCCTGCAGCTGGTCGCCGCCGGGGTCCAGGAGGTCACGCTGGCCGACAGCCGCGCGGCGGCGCTGGCCCGGCTCGCCGAGGCCCGCATCGATCTGCTGATCTGCGATATCGGCTTGAGTGAGCAGGAAGGCATCGCCCTGCTGCGCGCCCTCAGCACCCTGCCCGGAGCGCCCGCGGTGCTGCTCACCGCCCGCGCCGATGCCAGCGTCCTGCAGGCGGCCGAGCTGCTCGCCGAGAGCCTGGGCCTGGCGGTGATCGGTGCGCTGCCCAAGCCGGTGTCCGAGACCGCGCTGCAGGAGATGCTCCAGCGGGAGCGCCGGCGCCGGCTGCTGGCGAGTCAGGTCCTGAGCATCGAGCCGCCCGCCGACGCGGTGCTGCTCGAGGCCTTCACCCAGGGCCATTACCAGGCCTATTTCGAGGCCCGCATCTCCCGCCGCACCGGACGCGTGGAGGGAGTGGAAGTGCTGGCCCGCCTGCTCCCACCGGGCCTCGCGCCGCTGGGGGCGCAGGCCTTCATCGGCCGTCTCGAGGCACTGGGACGCATCGATGCGCTCACCTGGCAGATGGCCGAGCAGGGCTATGCCTTCGTCCGCCAGGCCGGTGGCCGCGGGCGTGCGCTGGCGGTCTCGCTCAACCTCTCGCCGGTGATGCTCAGCGAGGAGACGCTGGTCAGCCGGCTGGTCGAGGGGGTGGCGCGCGCCGGGCTGCATCCGCGCGATGTCACGCTGGAGATCACCGAATCCGCCGCCATCGATTCCAGCCCGGCGGTGCTCGCCCATCTGGTGCAGCTGCGGCTGAGCGGCTTCGGGCTGTCGATCGACGACTTCGGCACCGGCTTCTCGTCGCTGGCCCAGCTCTCGCGGGTGCCGGTGACCGAGATCAAGATCGACCGCCAGTTCACCCACCGCGCGCTGATCGATCCGAAGGCGCGGGTGGTGGTGGAATCCACCATCGATCTCGCCCGCCGGCTCGGCATCCGCACCTGCGCCGAAGGCGTGGACTCGGCGGAAGTGCTGAGCCTGCTCGAGGACCTCGGCGCCGATGCCTTCCAGGGCTATCACTTCCACCAGCCGATGCCGGCTCGTGACTTCCTGGAGTGGATGCTCGGCACCCCCGGCCGCTAGACGCTAGCCGCGCTGGTAGAGCTCCGCACCGGCCTGCTTGAAGGCCTCGGCCTTCTCGGCCATGCCGCGGGCCAGGGCTGCCTGCTCGTCCGCGCCCACCTGGGCGGCGTAGTCGCGGACATCCTGGGTGATCTTCATCGAGCAGAAGTGCGGCCCGCACATCGAGCAGAAGTGGGCGAGCTTGGCGCCCTCCTGCGGCAGGGTCTGGTCGTGGAACTCGCGTGCCTTGTCCGGATCCAGGCCCAGGTTGAACTGGTCCTCCCAGCGGAACTCGAAGCGGGCCTTGGACAGCGCGTTGTCTCGCACCTGCGCGCCGGGCAGACCCTTGGCGAGATCGGCGGCATGCGCGGCCAGCTTGTAGGTGACGATGCCTTCGCGCACATCGTCCTTGTCCGGCAGGCCCAGATGTTCCTTGGGCGTGACATAGCAGAGCATGGCGCAGCCATACCAGCCGATCTGCGCCGCACCGATGCCGCTGGTGATGTGGTCGTAACCGGGGGCGATGTCGGTGGTGAGCGGACCAAGTGTGTAGAAGGGTGCCTCGAAGCAGTGCTTGAGCTGCTCCTCCATGTTCTCCTGGATCAGCTGCATCGGCACATGGCCGGGGCCTTCGATCATCACCTGCACATCCTGCTTCCAGGCGATCTGGGTCAGCTCGCCCAGCGTATGCAGCTCACCGAACTGCGCCTCGTCGTTGGCATCGGCAATCGAGCCCGGGCGCAGGCCATCGCCCAGAGAGAACGACACATCGTAGGCCTTGAGGATCTCGCAGATCTCCTCGAAATGGGTGTAGAGGAAGTTCTCGCGGTGATGGGCCAGGCACCACTTGGCCATGATCGAGCCGCCGCGCGAGACGATGCCGGTGACCCGGTTCGCCGTCCACGGGATGTAGCGCAGCAGCACGCCGGCGTGGATGGTGAAGTAGTCCACGCCCTGCTCGGCCTGCTCGATCAGGGTGTCGCGGAAGATCTCCCAGGTCAGTTCCTCGGCCTTGCCGTTGACCTTTTCCAGCGCCTGGTAGATCGGCACGGTGCCGATCGGCACCGGCGAGTTGCGCAGAATCCACTCGCGGGTCTCGTGGATGTGCTTGCCGGTGGAGAGGTCCATCACCGTGTCGCCGCCCCAGCGGATGGCCCACACCATCTTCTCGACCTCCTCGGCAATCGAGGAGGTCACCGCCGAGTTGCCGATGTTGGCGTTGATCTTCACCCGGAAATTGCGGCCGATGATCATCGGCTCCAGCTCCGGGTGGTTGATGTTGGCCGGGATGATGGCGCGGCCGCGCGCCACCTCACTGCGCACGAACTCCGGCGTCACTTCCTTCGGCAGCATCGCGCCGAAGCGCTGGCCGGCGTGGTGGCGGCGCAGATAGCCGGCCTTCTCGTAGCTCTCGCGCAACTCCTGCAGGCGCGCGTTCTCGCGGATGGCGACGAACTCCATCTCCGGAGTGATCAGGCCCCGGCGCGCGTAGTGCATCTGGCTGACATTGGCGCCGGCGCGGGCCCGCCGCGGCGCGCGGATGTGATCGAAGCGCAGGCCGGCGGTGCGCTCATCAGCGGCGCGGATGCGGCCGAAGATCGAACTCGGGCCCGGCAGCTGCTCGGTATCGCCGCGCTCGGCAATCCAGCCCGCGCGCAGGGCGGGCAGGCCGTGCAGGAGGTCGATCGTCTGCGCCGGGTCGGTATAGGGGCCGCTGGTGTCGTAGACGGTGACCGGTGCGTTCGGCTCGATGCCGTCGCGCCCGCGGGTCGGCGTGAGGCTGATCTCGCGCATCGGCACCTGCAGATCCGGCCGCGACCCGGTGATGTGGATCTTGCGGCTGGCCGGGAAGGGGCGGGTGAGCTCGTCGTTGAGCTGGGTGCCGCGGGCCAGGGCATCGTGGGGGAGGGCGCTCATCGGGGCTCCTGTGCGTGTGGGGCGGACAGGCGGGCCGACGCCGCGGCGGCGTCCGGCCTTCCCTCCGCCGGCATGATCCGGTTCAGGTTCCAAGGGTCTTTCTCAGCCACGCGCGGTGGCACCCCCGGCCAGCGCGCACCTTATCACCGGGACCGGCCGCTGACCGGCGCGCCACGACCGCCTGGCAGACAGGCCTATGACAATCGCCATTACTGTGCCATTGTTTGATGGCACATTGGCTTCCGATATGGAGTTCGACATGGCCGACGGTTCCTACCAGCCCCATTCCCCGGTGATCCAGCCGCTGCGCCGCGACCTGCGCTTCGGCCTCGACGGCGCCCGCATCCACGACTGGCACGGCGAAGGCCCGGCGATCACCCAGTTCATGAACACCCTCTCGCTGTTCTTCCCGGAGGGCGAGCGCTTCTTCATCGGCGCGGTCCGCCATTACCGCGACCGCATCACCGATCCCGCGCTGCAGAAGGCCATCACCGGCTTCATCGGCCAGGAGGCCATGCACGGCCGTGAGCACAGCGACTTCAACCAGCTGATGGAAGACGCCGGCCTGCCGGCGGCCCGTCTGGAAAAGATCGTCACCGTGCTGCTCAAGCGCCTGCAGAAGAACCTGCCGGCGGCGACCCAGCTCTCCGCCACCATCGCGCTCGAGCACATGACCGCGGTGCTGGGTGATTACCTGCTGAAGAACGAGGACTTCATCCGCTCCGCCGAGCCTGCTTACGGCCGGCTGTGGCGCTGGCATGCGCTGGAGGAGACCGAGCACAAGGCGGTGGCCTTCGATGTGTGGAAGGCGGTGATGCCCAGGACCCTGGGCAGCTATCTGCACCGCACCGGCGGGCTGATCGTCGCCACCGGGCTGTTCATGGTGCTGGTGGCGGCCTTCCAGGTGCAGATGGTGGCGGCCGCGCCGCGCCAGCAGAGCCGCATGCAGGCGCTGGGCAGCATGCTGCGCTTCCTGTTCGTCAAGCCCGGCCTGCTGCCCAATGTGACGCGGCCGATGCTCGACTACTTCCGCCCGGGCTTTCACCCCTGGGATCATGACAACCGCCACTTCCTCGCCCAGATGGGCGCGCTGGAGGCGGAGCTGGCGGCCGCCTAGAAGCCGGCCCCGCGCTCGCGCAGCAGCAGATAGAGCGCGGTGAGCACGCGGCCGTCGATGGCACAGCCGCGGGCGCGCTGGGCCGCGAGCCAGGGCTCGATGCGGGTCAGCGGCACGGCGTGCACGGTGATCTGCTCATCGTCCACGCCGCCGCCGTGGCCCTGGCGGCTCAGCCCGCGGACGCGGACGAAGTAGCCGCGTTCGCTGCTCATGCCCGGCGCCGTCGGGGTTTCCAGCACCACCTCGGCCTCGGCGCCGGCATAGCCGGTTTCCTCGAGCAGCTCGCGGCGGGCGGAGTCGAGCACGCTCTCGTCGGCATGGGCGGCCTGGTCGGCGATGATGCCGGCGGGCAGCTCGATGCAGGGCTGGCGCAGCGGCAGGCGCAGCTGCTCCACCAGCAGCAGCTCGTCGGCTGCGGTTACCGCGATCAGGAAGCAGGCCCCGCGCGAGCGCACCCGGGAGACGAACTCCCAGTGATCGGTGCGCCAGAGGCGCAGGAACTGACCTTCGTGGAGCAGGCGCGGGGCGCCGAGTGGGGTGTCCATCAGCGGGCGGGAGTGATCCAGTCGAGACTCGCCTCGGCCCGCGGCGAGCAGGCCAGCAGCCGGGCGAGCTCGGTCAGCAGCGGGCCGGCGGCCTGGTCGAACTGCCAGGGCGGATTGAGCACCAGCAGCCCGCAGGCGTGCATCTGGCCTTCGGAGGGCGCGCCGGTGTCGAGCCGCGCGTCCAGCAGCGGCACCCCGGGCAGGGCGCGCTGCAGCCGGCGGCGGAAGCGATCGGCCGGATAGCGCTGCTTGACCGGGTACCAGGCGGCGTAGACGCCCCCCGACCAGCGCGCCTGGCTGGCGAGGATCGCCGCCTCCATCGCCTCGAACTCATCGCTGCGTTCGAAGGGCGGGTCGATCAGCACCAGACCGCGCTTCTCCGGCGGCGGCGTGAGCGCCGGCAGGGCCTCGTAGCCATCGCGACGATGCAGGGCGATGGTCACGCCCGCCGCCTGCGGCGCATTGCGCATCTCCTGGCGCAGCTCATCGGCCACCTCCGGCACGGTCTCGCAGAGGATCAGCCGGTCCCCGCTGCGGGCAAGGCCTGCGGCAATCCACGGCGAACCGGGGTAGGCCGCGAGCGCCACCGTGCCACCCAGCCGCTCGCGCAGCGCCTCCAGCGCCGGGCTCAGATTCGTCGCCTCCCGCAGCCGGCCCACGCCAGCGGCCCACTCCCCGGTGCGTTCGGCCCGCTCACCCAGCCCGTAGCGACCGGCGCCGGCGTGGGTATCGACATAGCACCAGGGGCTCGCCTTGCGCGAGAGCGCACGCAGCAGCTCGATCAGCAGGGCGTGCTTGAAAACATCCGCAAAATTGCCGGCGTGGTAGTGGTGGCGGTAGTGCATCAGGTCTGCACGAGCCGGTTCACCGCCCGGTTGACCCAGGCCGGCGAGAGCTTGGCCGCGAGGGCGAAGGCGCGGGTCTGCGCGCCGGGATAGCGGTGCACCGCCCCGCCGGGCCGGATGGCGGCCTGCCAGACGCAGTCGGCGATCTGCTCGGCGCTGAGCTTGAGGCCCAGGCGCTTGAGGCTGGGCAGGCCCGGGGTCATGTTGGCCACCATCGGCGTGGCGACGAACAGCGGCTGGATGTCCAGCACGCGGATGCCGTAGCGGCGCCATTCCAGATCCAGCGCCTCGGTGAGCCCTTTCACCGCGAACTTGGTCGACGAGTACACCGCGAGGTTGGGTGCGCCGTAGATCGCCGAGGCCGAGGCCATGTTGATCAGGCAGGCGCCGGGCGTGATGCGCAGATGGGGCAGGGCGGCGTAGCAGCCATTGATCACCCCCTTGAGATTCACATCGACGATGGCGTGCGCCTTGCCGATCGGCACCTCCTCGAACGGCCCGTTGTGGGCGATGCCGGCGTTGTTGAACATCACATCCAGCCGCTCGCCGGCCGCCTCGGCGAAGGCATTCACCGCGCGGCTCACCGCATCGGCATCGGTCACATCCAGCACTGCGCTGCGGCAGTTGGCCGGACCGATCTCCCGCGACAGCGCCTGCAGGGCAGGTGCGTCAACATCGTAAAGGCCCACCAGCCAGCCCTCCCGGGCAAAGCGCTGGGCGGTGGCACGGCCGATGCCGGCAGCCGCGCCGGTGATGAAGATGGACTTGCGGGGGTCGCTCATGACGGGCTCCAGGCGAGGAAAGCTGATTGTGAGCGAGGGCGGGCGCCGCTGCTTTTCCCGTCCCCCGCGGCTAGGTCCCCGTTGGGTGCTCGCGTCATCATCTGACGAGGTCCGCGCCTTCATCCGGAGAGCGTTGGTCCATCGACCCGCTCAGGCGGCAGCCTCATCGAGCACCGGTATCCCGATCGCCCGGAGAAGTCCGAAGACAGGGTCATAAAACGCGGGGGCTCGCGTCGGATCCTCTTCATCGCCCGGCGGCACGACGATCACGGTGCCCTGGCGAGCACGCGTCAGAAGGACGCGGTAGGCATTGAGGAGGTAGGACCTACGCTCTGGCTTATGGATTTGATTCCAACGATCGCCACTAAAGCTGTGGTACGTCCAGCCGTCTTGGCGATAACGCAGATCGCCGTCCCAGACGACACAGGTCCAATCTAGTTCCAGGCCCTGCACCTGGAACTCAGTTGCCACGTCTTCTAGATAGTAGGACGAGCGTGTGTCCTCCTTGCCGGAGAGAAACCAA
>DASUDX010000013.1:0-18372 GCA_036275365.1 Nevskiaceae bacterium
GGTGCAGGGCGCGGCAGAGTTCGATGACCCGCGCATCCAGCTCCTGGATGTGGGTAAGCATCTTGCCGATCGCCTCGGCGACCGGATCGGGCATGTCGCGGGTGATGCCGTAGGCGTCGAAGCCGAGCTGCTCGGCGACCTTCTGCTGGGCCGGCGACGGCGCCAGCGTCTCGGTGACGATGCGCGCCGGAATGCCGGTGGCGGTGGCACCGGCCGGCACCGCCTTGACCACCACCGCGTTGGAGCCGATGCGGGCACCGGCACCCACGGTGAACGGGCCGAGCACCTTGGCCCCGGCGCCGACCACCACATCCGGCTCCAGCGTCGGATGGCGCTTGGCGCCGCGGGTCAGGCTGGTGCCGCCCAGGGTCACGCCCTGGTAGATGGTGCAGTCATCGCCCACCTCGGCGGTCTGGCCGATCACCACCCCCAGACCGTGATCGATGAACACCCGCCGGCCGATGCGGGCGGCCGGATGGATCTCGATGCCGGTGAACCAGCGCGCCAGGTGGGAGATGAAGCGCGCCAGCCAGCGCAGACCCAGGTGCCAGAGCGCATGGGTGAGCCGGTGCGCCCACACCGCGTGCAGGCCCGGATAGCAGGTGAGCACCTCGAACACCGACTGCGCCGCGGGATCGCGGCGGCGGATGGCGGAGATGTCATCGCGAAGGCGGGCAAACATGGAAGGCTTCCGGTGGGAGGCGCATTCTAACCCCCGCGCCCGCTGCCCCCGCGCGGCACGGACCTAGACGCCGCCGGCGGCCTCCGGCTCCGGCCCGGCGGACGGACGGCTGCGCCGCTTGGGGCGCTCCACCGAGGTGAGGATGCCGCGCAGGATCGCCAGCTCGTTGCGATCCGGGCGGGCCCGGTTGTAGAGCGTGCGCAGCCGGCTCATCAGCAGGCCGGGGTTGCGCGGATCGAGAAAGCCGGTGCCCAGCAGCACCCGTTCGAGATGCTCGTAGAAGCGCTCCATGTCCTGGGCGCTCGACGGCGCATAGACCGGATGCCCGGTCTTGGAGGAGCGCGGGGCGTCCTCGTCCACCGCCGCCTTGCGCAGCTCGTAGCAGAGCAGCTGGACCGCCGAGGCGAGGTTGAGCGAGGCGTAGTCCGGATTGGCCGGGATGTAGGTCAGCGCCTGGCAGCGCTGCAGTTCCTCGTTGGTGAGCCCGGTGCGCTCGCAGCCGAACACCAGGGCCACCGGTGCGCGCTGCGCCAGCGCCACCAGCTGGCGGGCCGCCGGCTCCGGACGCAGCGGCTCGTCGCCCAGATGGCGCTGGCGCGAGGAGGTGGCCACCACCCAGGCGCAGTCGGCCACCGCCTCGTCGAGGCTGGCCACCACCCGGGCCTGTTCCAGCAGCGGCCGGGCATGGCTGGCCAGGGCATCCGCCTCCGGGTCGGGGAAGCGCCGCGGCGCCACCAGCACCAGCTCGGTGAGGCCCATGGTGAGCATGGCGCGGGCGGCCGACCCGATGTTGCCGGGATGCTGGGGGCGGGCCAGCACGATGCGGATGCGGGCCAGGGCCGCGTCGGGACGGTCGGACATGCGTGGTATTCTAAGACCCGCTTCCGATTGCCTCTTTCAAAGCCGTGCATCCCCTGGTCAACATCGGCGTTGCGGCCGCCCGCAGCGCGGGTAGCTTCATCCTGCGCCACCTCGAACGCGTCGATCAGCTGCAGATCGAGCGCAAGGGGCGCAATGATTTCGTCACCCAGGTCGACCGCGGCGCGGAAGCGGAGATCGTGCGGCTGATCCGTCGCCACTACCCAGACCATGCCGTGCTTGGCGAGGAAGGCGGGGCCAGCGGTCGCCACGAGGTGACCTGGATCATCGACCCCCTCGACGGCACCACCAACTTCCTGCACCGGCTGCCGCATTTCGCGGTCAGCATCGGCGTGCAGGTGCGCGGCCAGCTCCAGCACGGCATCGTCTACGCGCCCTGCACCAATGATCTCTATGTCGCCTCGCGCGGCGCCGGGGCCAAGCTCAACGACCGCAAGATCCGCGTCAGCGGCCTCAAGGAGATGGACCAGGCCCTGATCGGCACCGGGGTGCCGATCCGCGCGCAGAACCTGGATGCCTACCTGCCCATGCTCAAGAGCGTGGTCGAGCGCACCGCCGGCGTGCGTCGTGCCGGCTCGGCGGCGCTGGACCTCGCCTATGTGGCGGCGGGCCGTCTGGATGCCTTCTGGGAGCTCAACCTCAAGCCCTGGGACATCGCCGCCGGCATCGTGCTGGTCCAGGAGGCTGGCGGCATCGTCAGCGAGATCTACGGCCAGCCCGACCCCCTCGCCAGCGGGCACATCCTGGCCGCCACCCCCAAGCTGCACGAGCCCTGCGCCGAGCTGCTGAAGGCGGCGCGCCCGCTCACCAGCGCCTTCACCGAACCGCCGCCGGTCTGAGCCGACCGGCCCCGGTGCGAGCGTCGGCCGCCACCGCCACGGGACCCGACCACCGGCGGCCAGACCACGGCACCGAGGACGGCCGGCGATGGAGCTGACCAACCAGCTGATCTTTCTGGCCGGGGCGCTGTTCATGGTCAGCATCCTGGCCACCCTGGTGTCGCCGCGGGTCGGGGTGCCGGTGCTGCTGGTGTTCCTGATCGTCGGCATGCTGGCCGGCGAGGATGGCCCGGGCGGGATCGTCTTCAACAACTACGCGCTGGCCAATCTGGCCGGCTCGGCGGCACTGGCGGTGGTGCTGTTCGACGGCGGTCTGCGCACCCGCCTGTCCACCTTCCGCGTCGGCCTGCGGCCGGCGCTGACCCTGGCCACGCTGGGGACGCTGGTGACCACGGTGATCGCCGGGCTGTTCGCCGCCTGGGTGCTGGACCTCAGCCTCGCCCAGGGCCTGCTGATCGGCGCCATCGTCGGCTCCACCGATGCGGCGGCGGTGTTCTCCCTGCTCTCCACCTCCTCGGTGCATCTCAACGAGCGTGTCTCGAGTGCGCTCGAGATCGAATCGGGGACCAATGACCCGATGGCGGTGTTCCTCACCCTCGCCCTGCTCGAGTACCTGCGCGCGCCGGCCGAGCACTCGCTGCTGGAAGCCGGCTGGCTGTTCGTGCAGCACATGGGTCTGGGCGCCCTGCTCGGCTGGGGCGGCGGGCGTCTGATCGTGGATGCGCTGAACAAGCTCGAGCTGTCGGAGTCGCTCTACCCGCTGCTGGCGCTGTTCTCGGGTCTGCTGCTGTTCGGCCTGACCGGGGTGATCGGCGGCAGCGGCTTCCTCGCCGTCTATCTGGCCGGGCTGATCGTCGGCAACCGCCGGGTGCGCAGCGCCGCCAGCATCCGCCGCTTCCACGACGGTGTGGCCTGGATGTCGCAGATCGGCATGTTCGTGATCCTCGGCCTGCTGGTGACACCGAGCAACCTGGTCGACATCGCCCTGCCGGCGCTGGCCATCGCCCTGGTGCTGATCGGCGTGGCGCGGCCGGTGGCGGTGATGCTGAGCCTGTGGCCGTTCCGCTTCCCCCGTCCGGAGGTGGCCTATATCTCCTGGGTGGGGCTGCGCGGCTCGGTGCCGATTCTGCTCGCCACCTATCCGCTGCTGGCCGGGGTGGAGGACGCCATCCTCTACTTCAATGTGGCCTTCTTCATCGTGCTGGTCTCCCTGGTGCTGCAGGGCTCCACGGTGGCGCCGGTGGCGCGGCTGCTGGGCCTGCAGCTGCCGGCCAGCGGCGTGCTGGTCAACCGCATCGACTTCGACCTGCCGGGCACCCGCGGCTATGAGATCGTCAGCTACCGGATCGGCGAGGCGAGCCCGCTGCTGGGGCTGAAGTCCAAGCAGCTGCCGTTCGAGGACCTCTCGCGCATCGTCTGCCTGGCCCGCCGCGGCAAGGTGATCAGCTATCGCGAATGGGGCTCGCTGCGCGCCGGCGACTACATCAGCCTGCTCGCCTCCCAGGACGAGCTGCCGGAGCTCGATGCGCTGTTCCAGGCCCGCCGCGAGCGCAAGAGCCGTGAGGCGGTGGTGGCGGAAACCCGCTTCTTCGGCGAGTTCCGGGTCGATCCCCAGGCGCCGATCGCCGCCCTGCGCGAGGCCTACGGGGTCGAGCTGCCGGCCCAGGCCGGTGACAAGACCGTCGCCGCCTTCTTCCTCAGCGTGATTCCCAAGCCGGTGGTGGGCGACCGCCTGCGTCTCGGCGAGATGGAGCTGGTGCTCAAGCGGCTCGACAACGGCCAGCCCGCCGAGATCGGACTGCGCCTGCCCCACTAGCCGCCGTCTCGGGTTCCCGGTTCCGGATTCCGGGTTTCAGATTTCCTGCGGCCCGCGACTCGAGCGGCGCTTTCTGGAAACTGGAAACCAGAGACTGGTAACTCGCAACAGCCTCCCCGGCCTTCCCTGGAAACTGGAATCTGCCAACCGGAAACCGCTTCAGGGCATCTCGTCGATTTCTTCCTGGGTCGGCGGCAGCAGGTCCTCGCGGGAGATTCCCAGCACCACGGCAAGGCCGGTGGAGATGTAGATCGAGGAATAGGTGGCAACCACCACGCCCACCATCAGCGCCACCGAGAAGCTGTGCACGCTATGCCCGCCGAGGAAGAACAGGGCGGTCAGCACCAGCAGGGTGGTGAGGTGGGTGATGATCGAGCGCAGCAGGGTCTGGTTCACCGAGAGGTTGATCACCTCGAGGATCTCGGCACGCCGCTGGTTGATCAGGTTCTCCCGCACCCGGTCGTAGATCACCACCGTCTCGTTGTTGGAGTAGCCGATCAGGGCGAGGATCGCGGCCAGCGTGGTGAGATCGAACTCCACCCAGAACAGCGAGAGAAAGCCCATCACCATCACCGCGTCGTGGATCAGCGCGGCGATCGCACCGGCCGAGAACTTCCATTCGAAGCGCAGGGCGATGTAGAGGAAGATGCCGATGAAGGCGAACAGCAGGGCCAGTCCGCCCTTCTCGGTGAGCTCCTCGCCGACCTGGGGACCGACGAACTCGACTCGCTTCAGCTCGATGCCGGCGGCTTGCGCATCCAGCGCCTCGAGAATGCGGGTGCTGACCTGGGCCGAGCTGGTGTCCGCGGCCGGAGGCAGACGGATCAGCACATCCTGGGTGGTGCCGAAGTACTGCACGATCGGGCTGGTGTAGCCGGCGTCGGCGAGCTTGCCGCGCACCGTCTCCAGCTCCACCGTCTGCGGATAGCGCACCTCCACCAGCACGCCGCCGGTGAAGTCGATGCCCAGATTCAGGCCGCGGAAGATCACCAGCAGAATCGAGGCGATGGTCAGCACCGAGGACAGCCACAGGCCGGCCCGGCGCTGGGCCATGAAGTTGATGTTGGGAACGTTGCTGAAAAATCTCATGGCTGATTCCAGTTGTGCTTGGGCCATCCCTGGCGCGATAGCGGACCCTCTAGCGGTGCCCGACCGGCCCGTTCCGGCCGGCCCGTGGCGAGTGCCGCGAGCCGCGCCCGCGACTGCTGCAGTCCGTTCTCACCAGATCGGCAGATCGCGCAGGCGGGCCTTCTTCTCGAACACCAGATGGGCCAGCGCGCGCGAGCCGACGATGGCGGTGAACTGCGAGGTGAGGATGCCGATGCCGAGGGTGATGGCGAAGCCCTTGACCGGGCCGGCGCCGAGGGCGAACAGCACCACGGTGCCGATCAGCACGGTGATGTTGGCGTCGGCGATGGTGAGGAAGGCGCGGTCATAACCGGCCTCGATCGCCTGGTGCGGCTTGGCACCGTTGCGCAGCTCCTCGCGGATGCGCTCGAAGATCAGCACATTGGCGTCCACCGCGATGCCCATGTGCAGCACCATGGCGGCGATGCCGGGCATGGTCAGCGTGGCCTGGATGATCGACAGCAGGGAGACGATCAGGATCAGGTTCAGCACCAGCGCGGCGATCGCGAAGGCACCGAACAGGCGGTAGTAGAACACCATGAAGGCGGCCACCAGACCGAGTCCCAGAACGGCGGCCTGGAAGCCCTGGCGGATGTTGTCGGCGCCGAGGCTGGGCCCGACCGTGCGCTCCTCGACGATATCCACCGGCGCGGCCAGTGCGCCGGCCTTGAGCAGCAGCGAGAGATCCAGCGCCTCCTTGCTCTCCAGGCCGGTGGTCTGGAAGCGCTTGGAGAAGACGCCGCGAATGGTGGCGATGCTGATCACTTCCTCGATCTCGCGCGTCTCGCGGATCGGCTCGCCCTTGGCGTTGTAGCTGGTGCTCACCTGGCGCTCACGGAACAGCACTGCCATCGGCTTGCCGACATTGCCCTGGGTGAACTCGAACATCTTCTTGGCGCCCTGCCCATCGAGGGTCACGCTGACCGCCGGGCTGCCGTTCTCGTCCACCGTGCTGACCGCATCGATCAGCTGCGAGCCGGCGGCGATCACCTCCTTCTTCAGCAGCACCGGGCGGCGGTCGTCGCGGGTGTAGAACAGCTCGGTCCCCGCCGGGGCGATGCCGGTGGCGGCGGCGGCATTGGCATCGGCCTCGTCCACCGCCCGGTATTCCAGGGTGGCGGTGGCCCCGAGCAGATCCTTGACCCGGGTGGTGTCCTGCACCCCGGGCAGCTGCACGACGATGCGGTTGGCCCCCTGGCGCTGCACCAGCGGTTCGGCCACCCCGAGCTGGTTGACGCGGTTGCGCAGGGTGATCAGGTTCTGCTGCACGGCGAAGTCCTGGATGCGCTTGGCCTCGGCCTCGCTGATCCGGGCCTCCAGCGTCAGCGGCGCCTCGGCCGCCACGCTCAGCGCCAGCTCCGGGTACTCCTGGGTCAGCAGCTCACGCGCCTCGGCGAGGCGCCCTTCATCGGCAAAGTCCAGCCGCAGCGCATCGCCCACCGCGCGGCGCCCGCCGTAGCGGATGTTGGCCTTGCGCAGGGCGGCGGGCACATCGTTGACATAGTTCTCGATCGCCTTGGCACGTACCTCGTCGACATCCACCTCGAGCAGGAAGTGCACGCCTCCGCGGAGATCCAGGCCCAGATTCATCGGCTTGGCGCCGAGCGCCTGCAGCCAGTCCGGGGTCCGGCTGGCCAGATTGAGCGCCACCACATAGTCGCGGCCCAGCTCGCGCCGGAGCAGATCGTTGCTCTTGAGCTGGTCCTCGGCGGAGGCGAAACGCACCACCCACTGGGCGCCCTCGCGCCGGCTGGCGCGGGCCTCGACCTCACCGGCCGCGAGAATGCGCTGCACCTGCTCGCCCACCGCCTCGCCGACCGGCTCCCCCGACTGCAGGCTGATCTGCACCGAGGGCTCGTCGCCGTAGAGATTGGGGGCGGCATAGAGCGAGCCCAGGACCAGTACGACCACCAGCAGGACGTACTTCCAGCGTGCGTAGGGATGCATGACCGGCGTCACCGACAACAGTTGGGGGCCATCGCGGGGATGGCCGGGGCAGAACGGCGCAGAGCCGCGCTCAGAGCGTCTTCAGCGTGCCCTTGGGCAGCACCGAGACGATGGACGGCTTCTGCACCTTGATCGCGACGCCCTCGGCGACTTCAAGGGTCAGGTAGGCCTCGCCGATGGCGATCACCTTGCCGGCGACCCCGCCGCTGCTGACCACCTCGTCGCCCTTGGCCAGCCCTTCCAGCATCTGGCGATGCTCCTTGCTGCGCTTCATCTGCGGGCGGATCAGCATGAAATAGAACACCACCACCAGGATGATCAGCGGCAGGAACTGGACCAGCGGCGAAGGGGCGGCGGCCGGAGCGGCGGCCTGGGCGGCGGCCGGGCTGAGCAGGAAATCGAGCATGGAAACAGGCAAACAGGGAAAATGAAGGCGCGGAGTATGCCACGGTGCCTCCGCCCCGCCCTCCCCGCTCCCCCACTGGACCCCGCATGGCCGCCGTGCGCCGCCGTTCCCGCCTGACCGGACCGCGCCCCGCCGCCGGGGGCCGCGCGTGAGCGAGGCCCTGCGCCTGTTCATCAGCTGCCCGCGCGGCATCGAGGCGGCGCTGGTGAGCGAGCTGACCGGTCTCGGGCTCAGCGCGGTGGCGGCCGCCACCGGCGGGGTGTCCGGCCAGGGCTCGCTGGAAACCGCCTACCGGATCTGCCTGTGGTCGCGGCTGGCCAGCCGGGTGCTGCTGCCGCTGCGCGAGTTCCCGCTGAGCGATGCCGAGGGCCTCTACGCGGAGGCCCGCCAGCTCGACTGGACCGAGCTGTTCGCCCCCGACCGCCGCTTTGCCATCGAGGTGGCCGGCAGCTCGCCGCAGCTGCCGCACACCCACTATGCCGGGCTCAAGGTCAAGGACGCGGTGGTCGACCGCTTCCGCGAACGCCACGGCAGCCGGCCGGATGTCGATACCCTCAACCCGGATCTGCGCCTGCATCTGCATCTGGGCGGGGAGACCGCCACCCTGAGCCTGGACCTGGCCGGCGACGCCCTGCACCGGCGCGGCTGGCGGCAGACCACCAACGAGGCCCCGCTCAAGGAAAACCTGGCGGCCGCCATCCTCCACCTGGCCGGCTGGCCGGCGATCGCCGCCGAGGGCGGGGGTCTGGTGGATCCCCTGTGCGGCTCGGGCACGCTGGTGATCGAGGCCGGGCTGATGGCCGGTGACATCGCCCCCGGCCTGACCCGGCCGCGCTATGGCTTCGAGGCCTGGCTGGATCACCGCCCGGTGACCTGGGCGCGGCTGCTCGGCGAGGCCCGCGAGCGGGCCGCCGCGGGCCGCCTCCGGCTGCCGCCGCTGGCCGGGTCGGACCGCGACGCCCAGGTGCTCAAGGCGGCGCGGAAGAACGCCGAGCGGGCCGGACTGGGCGGGCAGATCCAGTGGCGGGAGGCGGATTTCTCCCAGGCCCAGCCGGTGGGCGAGCGGGCCGGCCTGGTGGTCACCAACCCGCCCTATGGCGAGCGGCTGGGCCACGACGCCGAGGTGGTCAAGCTCTATTCCCTGCTGGGCCCCACGCTCAAGCAGCGCTTCCCCGGCTGGCAGGCGGCGGTGTTCACCGGCCGGCCCGAGCTCGGTCCGCGCCTGGGCCTGAGCGCCCACGCCCGCCACCCGCTCTACAACGGCCGCATCCCGGCCCGCCTGCTGTGTTTCCAGCTGCAAGGCACGGCCGCGACGCCGGCCGCCGAGGGCGCACCTGCGCTGATCGCGGGTGGCGGCGGCGAGTTCGCCAACCGCCTGCGCAAGAATCTGGCCCATCTGGGCAAATGGGCGCGCCGCCGTGGCGTGAGCAATTACCGGCTCTACGACGCCGATCTGCCGGCCTATGCGCTGGCCATCGACCTCTACCAGAGCGGCGGGCGCTGCCATGCGCATGTGCAGGAGTACGCCCCGCCCAAGACCATCGAGCCGGCCACGGCCGAGCGGCGGCTGCGCGAGGCCCTGCTGCAGATCCAGCAGATCCTCGAGCTGCCCAGCGACGCCCTGCACTACAAGCTGCGCCGGCGCCAGGCCGAGGGTCAGTACACCCGCCAGGCCGGCCGCGGCGAGTTCCTCGAGGTGGAGGAACACGGCTGCCGGCTGTGGGTGAACCTCGAGGACTATCTCGATACCGGCCTGTTTCTCGATCACCGCCCGCTGCGCCTGCGGCTGCAACAGGAAGCGGCCGGCAAGCGCCTGCTCAATCTGTTCTGTTACACCGCCAGCGCCAGCGTGCACGCCGCCGTCGGCGGTGCCGAGCGGACCCTGTCGGTGGATCTGTCCAACACCTATCTGGAATGGGCCGAACGCAACTTCGCCCTCAATGGCCATAGCGCGGTATGGCCGGGGGCGCGCGGTCCGGCCCAGGGCGCCCGCGGCCGCGGTCGTCACGAGCTGCTGCGCGCCGACTGCCTGCGCTGGCTGGAGGAGCAGGCCGGCCACGCCCGGCCGGCCGCGTTCGATCTGATCTTCTTCGACCCGCCCACCTTCTCCCATTCCAAGAAGATGGAGGATGTGCTGGACATCCAGCGCGACCACCCGCGGCTGATCCAGCAGGCGATGAGCCTGCTGCTGCCCGGCGGCACCCTGTATTTCTCCTGTAACCGGCACGGCTTCAAGCTCGAGGCCGAGGCGCTGTCTGCCTATGACTGCCGCGACATCACCGCCCAGACCCTGGACGAGGATTTCCGGCGTCCGCCACCGGCGCACCGCGCCTGGATGATCCGCCACCGCTGACGCGGAAACGCCACGAAAGCGTCATCGCCGCTGCCTACCGTAGGGCAGCCATGGACGATCTCGCCCCCGCGCTCGAAACCACCGGTTCCGAGCTGGAGCCCTTGCGGCTCGATGTACCGCCGCTGGCGCCCGCCACCCGGGTCGAGGAGGCCGCAGACCTGTTCCTGCGGCCCGAGTACGCCCGCATGCTGTGCCTGCCGGTGGTGATGGACGGCCGCCCGGTGGGCACGCTCAGCCGCCATCAGCTCAATGGCGTGTTCCTGCGCCGCTTCGGCCGCGAGCTCTACGGCACGCGTCCGGTGATCAAGCTGATGAACGACCAGCCGCTGGTGGTCGATCTCGACAGCCGGCTGGAGGACGCCGCCCAGGCGATCACCGCCAACCTGCGGGCGCCGATCACCGAGGATTTCATCTTTGTTCGCCAGGGTCGCTACGCCGGCATGGGCCTGGTGCTGGACCTACTCTCGGCCCTGCAGCGGCGCGTGGCCGACAACGCCCGCGAGCTGGCCGGCGCCTACACCCGCCTGCAGGCCTCGCAGGCCCAGCTGGTGCAGTCGGAAAAGATGGCCTCGCTGGGCCAGATGGTGGCCGGCGTCGCCCATGAGATCAACACGCCGCTGGGCTATGTGCGCAACAACGTCGAGCTGATCCAGGGCACCGTCGAGCAGCTGGCCGACGGCGTCAACCGCTTCGACCAGCTCAGCCGCCAGCTCAACAGCGAGCAGCCGGACGAGGCCGCGCTGGAGCGTCTGCTGTTCGAGTCCAACGCCTGGCTGCAGGATCTGCAGGACAGCCAGCTGCTGGGCGATACCCAGGCGCTGTTCGGCGACACCCTGTTCGGGCTGGACAGCATCAAGGAGCTGGTGGTCAACCTGCGCAATTTCTCGCGCCTGGACCAGGCCCGCACCAGCGAGGTGAACCTCAACGACGCTCTGGACCAGACCCTGACCATCGCCAACAACCTGATCAAGGGGCGGGTCGAGGTGGTCAAGCGCTACGGCGAGCTGCCGCGGGTGCCCGGCTCACCCTCCCAGCTCAACCAGGTGCTCCTCAACATCATCACCAATGCGGTGCAGGCGATCGAACACGACCACGGCCGCCTGCTGCTGCGCACCGAGGCCGATCCGGAGTGGGTGCGGGTGCACATCCAGGACAACGGCAAGGGCATGAGCGAGGAGACCCGGCGCCGCATCTTCGATCCCTTCTTCACCACCAAGCCGGTCGGCCAGGGCACCGGGCTGGGGCTGTCGATCAGCTTCCAGATCGTCCAGGCCCATGGCGGGCGGATCGATGTGACCTCCGAGCTGGACCACGGCACCCGTTTCACCATCAGCCTGCCGCGCACCGCAGCCGCACCGGCCACCGCCGGCCCCGCCGTGATCGATTGAGGAGCCTGCGATGAGCGGCGACAAGCCAACCCTGCTGCTGGTGGACGACGAGGAACGCATCCTGCGCTCGCTGGCCATGCTGTTCCGCGCCACCCACCAGGTGCTCAGCACCGTGGATGCCCACCAGGCCCTCGACTGGGTTGCGCGCCAGCGCGTGCATGTGATCGTCTCCGACCAGCGCATGCCGCTGATGCGGGGCGCCGATCTGCTGCGCCAGGTCAAGGAGCGCTCGCCCAACACCATGCGGCTGCTGCTCACCGGGTACTCGGAGCTGGATGCGATCGTCGCCAGCGTCAACGAGGGTGAGGTGTTCCGCTTCATCAACAAGCCCTGGGACGCGGCCGAGCTCAGGCAGACGGTGGGCCAGGCCACCGAGATCGCGCTCAATCTGTTCAGCGCCCATCCCACGGTGGCGGCCCCGGTGACCCTGCTCACCGAGACCGGCCAGTTCGTCGCCCCCAGCCAGCGCGAGGGGCTGCTGGTGATCGACGAGGACGCGGATGTGATCCGCACCGTGCAGGAAATCGTCGGTCCGGCCCAGCCGGTGTACTGGGCGCAGACGCTGGACCAGGCGCTGCAGCACCTGGAGCAGCACGAGATCGGGGTGATCGTCTCCGAGCTGCTGGTGGGCGGCGAGCCGGTGACCCGCCTGCTCAAGCTGCTCAAGGCCGAGCATCCGCAGGTGGTGACCATCGTGATGACGCCGTTCCAGGACACCCAGGTGCTGGTCGGGCTGATCAACCAGGGGCAGGTGTTCCGCTTCCTGCCCAAGCCGGTGCGTCGCGGGCCGCTGGGCATGAATCTCGCCAGTGCCCTGCGCCAGCACCGCAGCCTCAAGGCGAGCCCGGTGCTGCGGCTGACCCAGCAGGTGCAGAAGGCCCCGGAGCCGGTGGTCGAGGAGGCGGGCGTCGCCGGCCGGGTGCTCGGCTTCCTGTCGCGCCTGCGCAGTCGCGGCGGGCTGGCCTGAGACCCCGTTCACCGCCGATTCAGCCCGAGGGTATAGCTAGGAGACTCCCCATCCGGCTCGCCGAGGATCTCCCATGCCTGCCCTTCGTCCGCTGATCCCCACCGCCGCCCTGCTCCTGCTCTGCCTGGGCCTGGGTGCCTGCGCCAGCAACCCGCCGGACCGCGCCGATGCCGATGCCAAGGCCGATCGGGCGGCGGCCGAGCGGACCGAGGCGGAAGCCGACCGCCTGCGCCGGGAGCGCCAGCTGGAGGAGGCCCGCCGCCGCGAGGAGCAGAGTCAGCCCTTCGGCAGTCTGGTCAACCCGATCCCGGTGCCGCTGCCGGGTGGCGTGATCCGCTGAGGGGGCCATCGCCGCGCAGACAGCGTCCGCGCCGCGAGCGAGCGTCGGTTGGCTCGCGCTCGAGGTGGCTCTCAGTCGTCGTCGCGGTCGCGGTCGCGATCGCGGCGACCGCCAAAGCCGTAGGTGATGTTCAGGCCGATGCCGTCGACATCATTGAGCAGACGCTGGTACACCAGTTCGACCCCGCCGAGGGTCTTGCCGTAGCGGTAGCCGGCGCCAAGCATGTAGGCCGTTCCATTGCGACCGCGGTCATCGAGTTCCTCGATGGTGGTGACCTGATAGGCGTAGCCGATCTTGGCCATCCCGTAGAAGCGGCCGGGATTCTTCAGCACCACATAGGCGCCGATGCCCTGCATCTGGAAATCGTCCAGATCCCCGGTGGTCTGCGGCTCCGACCCCGGTGTGGCCGGGGTGCAGCCGGGCGGGGTCGGCGGGTTGTCGACCACGCAGTTGCCTTCACTGCCGCCGCCACCGCCGATCAGCCCGCCCTCATTGCTGTTCTCGCCCGGGATCACGGTGAAGCTGAGGTTGAGCTCGGCCGCCACCCAGTCGAAGTTGGGCACGCGGACCCCGAGGGTGCCGTCGAGGTTGACCGCAGCCTCGAGGTTGTCGAAATCGGTGTTGACCCGGGTCAGCCCGAAGCCGCTGTAGGTGACATTGTCCTCGTCGGCCGAGCTGCCGCGCACCGGCTCGTCGCCCTCCGCGGGCTTTTCCGAGGCCACCGGGATGGTCTCCACCGTTTCGTCCTGGGCGAGGACGGCGGGGGCGGACAGCAGCAGGGTGCTGGCGAACAGGCAGGCAAGCGGGCGGGTCATGGCGGATTCCTGGGTCATCGGTCCGGTCCCGCAGCATACGCAGCGGGCCGGCAGTCTGGAGGCGGCTCGCGCGCATTGAATCAGCCCGCGCTGAACCCGGGATGAACCGGGCCGCCGCCGCTCGCACCCGCGCGGTGCTGCCTCAGCGCGGGACCAGCGGCAGATCCAGCGGCGCCGGCTCCGACACCCGGCTCCCGGCGGTGGGCGCCACCGTGCGTCCGTGCAGGGTCACGCTGTCGATCTGATCGAGACGGCGCGGCGGCAGCGCCGCCTCGTCGGCCTGCGCCCAGGCGATGGACTGGTAGCCCAGCACATCCGGCGAGCCCGGGGTGAGCTTGTCCTGCCACCAGTGCTCGAAGATGGCCTTCTCGGCGTCCAGCTGGACGATCCCGTACCCGTGATCGACCCACTCGATGAACTGCACATTCGCATTGCCATTCACCACCGCGGTCTCGATCAGACGGGTGGCGGCCACCTGGGCGGCGGAATCGGTCTCCGGGGCGGCGTTGGCGACGATCTCGTCCGCCCCGCCGCGGCCGAGACTGCTGGCGGCGAACTCGACCCCCACCGAATCGGCCCGCGGATCGACCCCGGGCAGGCCGGCGGTGGACGCCCGGGTCATGCCCGCCGCCTGGTTCTCCGGGGTGGAACCGGCGCGCGGATTCGGCGCCGGCGGGCCGCTGCGGTAGGTCGAGAGCAGGGCGGCGCTCTCCACCAGATCCGAGTTCAGATTGCCGTGCGCATCACCGGAGACGAACACCGTGCCGCGCACCCGCTCGCCGGCGGGGTTGGCCCCGCGCAGCCAGCCGAACAGGGCCGCGCGCTCGGCGCTGTAGTCGGTCCAGCGCGAGATGCCGAGCTTGGGCAGAGCAATGCCCGCGGCCAGATCCGGCACATCCACCGGGGCGATCCAGGTCTGGTTGTTGACCACCCGCCAGGTCACGCCGGCGCGCTGCGACGCCAGCAGGCTCGCGGTCAGCCATTCGAACTGACGGCGGCCGAACAGGCTGGGCGCGCCCTCGGGCAGATGGCTGGCATCCACGCTCAGGCCATAGCCCGGCAGGTTGATCTGGGTGTCCACACCGAAGAAGTCGACCAGCGGACCGTAGGCGAGCCGCCGGTAGATCAGACGGGCATCCTCGGGCAGCGGGTACTCCCCGTTCTCGTAGAAACGGAACGCCCCGGAGCCATCCGCACGCGGCGGCCGGGTCGGCGTCCACTCGTAGAAGGCACGCACGGTATCGGCGAGGGTGCAGCGGCTGCTGGCCGGATCGATCGGGCTGGCCAGCTCATTGCCGAAGTCCGGATCGATGTCGTGGTTGTCCCAGACGATCATCCAGGGGTGCTGCTGGTGGGCCCGCAGCAGATTCGGGTCGGAGCGGAACAGCGCGTAACGGCGCCGCAGCTCGGCGAGGTCCAGCCAGTCGCGGTAGTCGACATCGTTGATGTCGAAGCGGTCCAGGCGCGCCCGGACTTCCTCGTCCTCGTCGACGAAGTCGTAGATGTAGTCGCCGCAATGCAGCACCAGATCCAGATCGTTGCGGTCGGCGATATGGCCGTAGCCACTCCAGTGGCTGGACCAGTAGCTCGAACAGGACACCACCGCGAAGCGCACCTCGCTGACCGGCCCATCCGGCGCGGTGCGGGTGCGGCCGATCAGCGAGCGCACGCCCAGCGCCTCGAAGCGGTAATAGTAGGTGGTGGCCGCGGCAAGGCCGGTGACATCGACCTTCACCGTCCAGTCGTGCTCGGCCACGCTCAGCTGCTGGCCCTCCCGCAGCACGCTGCCGAAGTCGGCCCGCTCGCTGAGCTGCCAGCGCACCGGAATGCCGGCCGCTGGCGGCTCCGGCAGGGTCAGGCGGGTCCAGATGATCACCCGGTCGGCCAGCGGATCGCCGGAGGCGACGCCGTGCGCGAAAGGCAGGGGCAGCACCCGCGGGTAGTCGAAGTCGGCGGGCTCGGGCAGGCCGAGCCCGGGCAGTGTCACCGGCGAGGAGTTGGAGCAGCCGGCCAGGCCGGCGAGACCCGAGGCGCCGCCGAGGGCGACGGCGGATTTGAGAAAGCGACGGCGATCAGACGAGGACAAGGCAGCACTCCACCGGCAGGCGACACGGATTCACCGCAAAGCTTGCCAGCGGCGCAAGACCAGCGGATGTCAGTCGCGCACCCGCACCCTCAACCGGCTGGTCTCGTCCAGCATCAGGGTCCGCGAGCGCGGTCTGAGTATCCCGATCTCGTCACCCTCCACCTGCTCGTCCGCCAGCCCGCGCAGGCGGAGGCGAGCGCTGGTGGCGCCGGCCGGGATGATCACCCGGCCCTGGGCGCTGTAGTCGGTGCCCAGCACCGCCGTGCCGCTGCCGACGAAGCGCACCACCACATCGCTGCCCAGCGGCGCGCTCAGGCTCAGACCCAGTTCCACCGCCCGCCCCTCGCGGAGGGTGACCGCGGTACTGGTGAAGCTGACCAGGGCGCGCTCCAGCCTCACCGAGAGCACCGCATTCTGGTAGGCCTCGAAGGCGTCGACGAGGATGAACCAGTCACCGGCCTCCGGCCGTTCGATGCGGCAGGCGTCGTCGCCGCCGGCACCGGCGATGGACTGGCAATCGAAGGTGCCCCGGGTCGGCAGCTCGCCGCGGCGCAGGTAGAGATCGGGGTCGCCGGTGTCCACATCGAGGTTCACCGACAGCGCAAGAAACCCGGCCGGGACCTGGATACGGAAGTAGCGGGCGCCGCCCACGCTGTCGGCGAGATCGCGCACCACCTGGCCATCCCGCAGCGGTGTGATGGTGACCTGGTCGCAATCCGTGGGCAGCGGGGTGTCCGCACCCAGCCGCTGCAGCGCGGCGAACGCGTCGATGATGCCCACCCCGATCGGCTCATCGATGGCACGGGGGAAGGCCCGGGCCGTTTCCTCCAGCACGCACTGGGCCTCGACCGGGCTGAGCGAGGGCCGCAGGGACTGCATCAGCGCCACCACCCCGGCCACATGGGGCGTGGCCATGCTGGTGCCCTGGTAGGACGCGAAATTGTCGCTGCCGGGCTGGCGCTGCCCCGAGTTGGCGGTGGACAGCACCCCGCTCTGGCCGCCCTCGGCGAAATCGCCGCCGGGGGCGGCCAGATCCACAGCCGGTCCGAAATTGGAATAGGCGGCGCGGCCGCCGCTGCGGCCGGTCGCCCCGACGGTGATCACCCGCGCGCAGTTGCCCGGCGAGTAGGAGGTGGCGAAGTCGTCATCATTGCCGGCCGCCACCACCACCGCCACGCCCGCCTCCACCGCCGCGTCGATGGCCGCCTGCTCGGTCTGGCTGCACGGGCCCTCCCCGCCCAGGCTCATGTTGATCACGCTGGCCGGATTGGCGTTGAGGGCCACGCCCTCCACCGGCCGGCCGATGGACCAGAGGATGGCGTCGGCAATGTCCGAGGTGAAGCCGCCGCACTTGCCCAGCGCACGCACCGGCAGCACCCGGCTGTTGAAGGCCACGCCGACGCCGCCGGAGAAGTTGCCGGAACGGGCCGCGACCGTACCGGAGACATGGGTGCCGTGCCAGGAACTCGGCTTGAACACGGTGGCCTCGCACTCGCCCACCTCCTCCCAGTCGCCCGGATCGAGGGGGTCGTTGTCACGGCCATCGCCATCGTTGGCGGTGAACAGATCGCTGATCAGATCCGCACCGGCCAGCAGATTGGTGCTCAGGTCGAAGTGGCGGCGCACTCCGGTATCGATGACCGCCACCACCGCTCCGCTGCCGGTGCTGAGGTCCCAGGCCGGTTCGAGACCGATGCCGCCGGTGGCCTCGTAGTAGTGCCACTGGTTGGGGTAGGACGGATCGCTGGGCACGAAGCGCACCTGGCGGCGGGCGTCGAACTCGGCATAGCGCACGCCAGGGCTCTGCCGCAGGCGCTCGAGGATGCGCTCGCGCTGGGCCGGGGCCAGCCACTGCAGCTCGAACAGCTCGGCACCGGTGGCCAGCCGGCGCTGGCGCTTGAACCGCAGCAGCGAGTCCGCCCCGGCGCTGGCCAGCGCCCCCTGCAGGCGGCGCTCCGCCGACAGGCTGCGATCCGGCGCGGAGGCCTTGTCGCTGAAACGGATGATCAGCCGCTCACTGGCGGCGCTGGCGCCGGCCACCGCCAGCAGCGCGATCCCGAGCATCCACCCGCCGATTCGCTTGCCCATCCCCCTGCTCCCACCGAGTCTCAGGCCGGATCATAGGCCGCTCCGGTGCGGGTCTCGCCGGGCTCCGGCCGAACGGTGTGAACACGGACACGGACGCGGGCAAGACACTGACGCCCTCCCGGCCGGGCGCAGCCGCCGCTGCCGTGTTCAGGTCCTCGGCAGGGTGACGCCGCGCTGACCCTGGTACTTGCCGCCGCGATCGCGGTAGGAGGTCTCGCAGACCTCGTCGGACTGGTAGAACAGCATCTGCGCCACGCCCTCGTTGGCGTAGATCTTGGCCGGCAGGGGCGTGGTGTTGGAGAACTCGAGCGTCACGTAGCCCTCCCATTCGGGCTCGAAGGGCGTGACGTTGACGATGATGCCGCACCGCGCGTACGTGCTCTTGCCGAGGCAGATCGTGAGCACGTTGCGCGGGATCCGGAAGTACTCGACGGTGCGGGCGAGCGCGAACGAGTTCGGCGGGATGATGCACACGTCGCCGCGGAAGTCGACGAACGACTTCTCGTCGAAGTTCTTCGGGTCGACGATCGTCGAGTTGATGTTCGTGAAGATCTTGAATTCGGCAGCACAGCGGACGTCGTAGCCATAGCTCGAGGTGCCGAACGACACCACCTTCCGGCCCTGCACCTCCTTGATCT
>DASUDX010000014.1:0-13891 GCA_036275365.1 Nevskiaceae bacterium
CGAGACCGTCACCTCTGCGGTGGCGGCCAAGTCACCCGGGGCCAGCAAAACCTCCGCGATGCCGTCCGCATCGGTCAGCGCCTGGGTGGCGCTGAGGGAACCGGCCGTGCTCGAGAACAGCACCGAGATTCCATTGACGGGCCCGGCATCGGTGGAAACCGTCGCGCGCAGGGCCACGGGCTCGCCGCCGACCTCCACATTCGAAGCACCGGCTACCACCTGGATGCCAGTGACTCGCGCGTTGTCGCTGTCCACGGTCACCCGGGAAACGCCGGCAATGCCGTTCGCCGCCTGTGCACGCACCGTATCCGTACCCGGCGTGGATACCGCCCGGTACTGGGACAGGGCTTCTCCGTTGTCGTCGGTGCTGACCGAGACTGGAGAGATGGCAGCGCCCACCGTGCTGCTGAAGGTCACCACTTCACCAGGCACCCGATTGCCGTTGGCATCAAGCGCGATGGCGCGGGCGCTGGCGGTACCGCCCGGGACGACACTACCCGGTGCCACGGCCAGAAGGATCTGTGAGACGGGGCCTGCGACAAAGGTCAGCGGACGAGAATCCTGGAAGCCACCGGTACTCGCCGAGACCGTGGCGTTGCCCACCCGCGTGGGGGCGGTCAGCGTGACTTGCGTGATCCCATCCGCGTTGGTGACGGCGCTGGCAGCACTCAAGGAGCCAGCGGTAGCCGTGAAGCTGACGCTGAGTCCGGCAAGCGGTTCCCCCGTGGTGTCGGTCACGGTTGCCCGTACGGTGGTGGTGCTGCGCCCGTCGCCGACCAGTTCCGAACTGCCGAGCTCCAGAGCGATCTCGCCGACCAACGCCGCCGCGGCGCTGACCGTGACTCCGGCGGTGGCAGCCCGTCCGCCCGCCGTCTGGACCCGCAGCGTATCGATGCCCGCACCGCGGCCGGCGGTGTAGCTGGTGGTGCCCCGACCATTGCTGTCGGTTGTGACCTGGGTCGACAGGAACTGTCCGCCGGAATCGTTGCGCACCGTGTCCAGACGGACCAGTTCGCCCCCCACCGGATTGCCATTGGCGTCGCTGACCGAGACCGTGATGGAGGTCGCGGCACCCGGGCGGATGGTGCTCGGCGCGGCCTGGATGGCCACAGACGCCGGCGCGGCCGAGATAAAGCCGACTTCGGTCACCGCCGACAGGCCCGAAGTGGCCTCGCGAGCGGTCACCACGGCACGGCCAATCACCTGGGGTGCCTGCAGGCGGACACTGGCCTGGCCCGTATTCGAGGTGGTGGCGGTGGCAGCCTGCAGGGTGCCGGCGCTGGTCTCGAAGCTGACGGCACGGCCGGCGACCGGCGCCCCGGTGGTATCGAGAAGCGTCGCGGTGATCAGGGCCGTGGACTGGCCGTCGGCAACGATCGCGGCCTGGGCAGTGGCCACGCTCAGGGTGGCCGGGGTACCGCCGGTGTTACCGCCACCGCCGTCACCACCGCCGTCGTCGTTGAAGGACTGATCCCCGCCACCGCAACCGCTCAGCGCCAGCGCGGTGAATGCCGCAAAGATCCAACCCCAGGAACGCTGCTTCCGCATGGAATCCCCCAAGCACCGCCGTGGCGGCCGACCCTTCGATTGGCCCGATGCTATCTCGAAAGTCCAGTGCAAACAAGAAAATCCGTTGCACTTGGAAAGTGGTTTGAGAAGTGCGTCCAAGCCAGTATCGGCAGTGGCTTGGCTTACACTCGGCGCACGCCCCCGTAGCTCAGTGGATAGAGCATCCGCCTCCTAAGCGGAGGGTCGCAGGTTCGATTCCTGCCGAGGGCGCCACCGCCCCTCCCCCGACAGTCCTGAAAAGCCTTCAGCGCGACACGGGCGAATTTCCTACAGGCAGTGGCCGAACTCTTGCGAGAGCATGCGCAGGTCCGCGGTTGCGCGGCATCGACAATCACAGGTCTGGGGGTTTTCCTTGAAGGTTCTGACATCAGCGGCGCTGGGCGCCGTCGTGGCCGCCGTGGCGGCGGGGGTCTACTGGCAGCTGGACGGCGGCGATGCCGCCGCAACCGCCGCGGGCTGTCCGCGCGGAACGAAGGCGATCGAGCGCGCCGAGGGCCAGCCGGCGGTCTGCATTCCGAAGGCCCGCACGGTGGCCGATGCCTTCAAGCCGATGAGCCGCGATCTCGCCCGCAACGGCAAGAGCGGCACGGTGCCGGATGGCGCCCTGCGTCAGGCGGTTGCCCACAAGGCGGCGATGGCGCCGCTGCAGGCCAAGGTCGCGGGGGCGACCGGCGAGTGGCAGGAATACGGGCGCGGCACGCTGATCTCCGGGCTGGAGCGCTACAGCGCCCGCGTCGACAACTTCGCCTACGACCCGGTCGGCCAGCGCCTGTTTGCGGCGGTGGGCACTGGCGGGATCTGGATGAGCGAGGCGGTGGGAGGCGATGTCACCACCCTCGGCAACCAGTGGCGCAGCATCGGCGATGGGCTGCCCTCGCAGAGCAATGGCGCGGTAGCGTGGACGCCGGCCGGCGGCGGTCGGGTGATCGCCGTGGGCGGCGAGGCGGTGATGGGCTCGTCGGGCTATCTCGGCCTCGGTGCGTTCTGGAGTGATGACCTGGGCCAGACCTGGAACTCGTCCACCGGCGTGCCGGACGGCGCGCTGGCCTTCCAGGCGGCAGTCGACCCGGCCCATCCGGAGATCATCTACGCGGCCACCAGCCGCGGGCTGTTCCGCTCCACCGACGCGGGCGAGACCTTCACCAATGTGGCCCTGCCCACCAGCGCCGAGTGCGCGGGGGTGGAGTCGATCAGCGGCCCCTGCCTGTACGCCAACTACGTCACCGATGTGGTGGTGCAGGAACCGGGCGGCACCACCAATGTGCAGTGCGAGGCCGGCGGCTGCCCGGTGGTCGCGGCGGTGGGCTTCCGGACGGGCTCCACGGCCACCTACCAGGACGGCACCACGGTGCAGGCGCCGGGCAATGGCCTGTATCGCTCCACCACCGGTGCGCCCGGCAGCTTCAGCCGGGTGGATGTGGCGGGTGTCGATCCGCTGCTGCCGGTCGGCTTCCCTCCGCAGGAGCGGATCGGCCGTATCGAGCTCGGTCATGCGGTCGGCCCCGAGCAGGATCACAACTGGCTGTATGCGATCGTCCAGGACGCGCTGAGCTTCAACGGCAACTTCCCGTTCGATCCGGGCCTGGACATCGGCCCGGTGCCGCTGCCGATCCTGCCCTTCGATACCGTGCTCAACGGGCTCTACGCCTCGTCTGACTTCGGCGCCACCTGGACCCGCATGGCCGATGCGGCCGAGCTCGCCCTGAATCCGTCGAGCGGATCGGCGCTGATCGTGCTCGGTGCCACCGGTTACGGCGTCGGCATCCAGTCCTGGTACAACGCCTGGATCAAGCCGGACCCGACCCGGGCGCTCAACGGCGTGCCCACCCGTCTCACCTTCGGGCTGGAGGAGGTCTGGCAGAACCGGCTCACCAATGTTCCGCTGGACGGCGTGACCCAGTCGGGCACGGGCGATTTCGAGGTGATCGGCCCGTACTTCGCGCTCACCGCGGACACCAGCACCCACCCGGACCAGCACGGCGCCATCTACATCCCCACCGGTGACGGCGGCGTCTGCCTGTTCGTCGGCAACGATGGCGGCGTCTACAAGCAGTGCGTGGACGACACCGGCGAGATGACGGTGAACGACTGGGGCCAGGGCGCCAACGACGGCTTCTATGCCCTGCTGCCCTATGGCCTGGGCGTGGCCAAGGACGGCACCGTGTGGTTCGGCCTGCAGGACAACGGCTCGGGCCACATCGAGCCGGATACCCGTGAACAGATCATGGATTTCGGCGCCGACGGCTTCTACGCGGAAGTCGATCCGGACAACAGCGACATCGCCTACACCGAAAGCCAGAACGGTGGCCTGGTGCGCACCACCAACCGCGGCCAGAGCTCCACCAGCATCGCGCCGAGCTACACCCGGGTGATGTTCGACAACTGGTTCCGCATGGACCCGCTGGATGCCCAGCACATGGTCACCGGCGCCCAGGAGGTCTACGAGACGGCGAGCGCCGAGACCGTGACCGGCGACACCTGGGTCGAGGTGTTCAACCTCGGCACCAATCCGGACACCGGCGCCATCCGCACCACCACCACCATGGAAGTGCTGGGCGAGGCGGTGTATGTCGGCGGTTGCGGCGATTGCGGCGCCTCCGGCAATGACACCGGCTTCCAGAATGTGGTGGCGACCAATGTCGGTGGCGATCAGCCCCCGCTGCGCGAAACCAGCCAGGGCTGGCATTTCGCCACGGCGGCCGGTCTGCCCAACCGCTACATCACCAGCTTCGCGATCGATCCGGAGAACCCGCGCGTGGTCTACGCCACCCTCGCCGGCTATCTCTCCAATCTGCGGCCGCCGGGCTCCTTCCTCGACCCCAACGAGAACATCGGCGCGGGCAATGTGTTCAAGTCCACCGATGCCGGCGAGAGCTTCACCAACATCTCCGGCAACCTGCCCAATGTGCAGGCCAACTCGGTGGTGCTGCGGCGCGGCCAGCTGATCGTGGGGACCGACATCGGCGCCTTCATCTCCAGCGATACCCAGGGCAGCACCTGGGCGCCGCTGGGCAGCACGCTGCCCAACACGCCGGTGAACATGGTGCGGCTGCGCCCGGGCAATGACCGCGAGCTGTTCGCGGCCACCTTCGGCCGCGGCATCTGGCAGTACACCTTCCCGGCCGAGGGCGGTGGTGGGGGCGATTCGCCCACCGAGGGTCGCTTCGGCGGCGGGTTGCCGCTGGCCACCCTCACCCTGCTGGGGCTTGCCGCGCTGCTGCGCCGGCGTCGTGGATAAGCAGGGCCGGTAGAACAGGAAAGCCCGCTTCGGCGGGCTTTTCTTTTGCCCGGCCTACTTCAGGACCTGACCGAGGAATGTGCGCAGCCGCTCGTTGCGCGGCGCCTCGAAGAAGGGTTGCGGCGCATCCTGGTAGACCAGCTCGCCGCGGTCCATGAACACCACGCGGTGGGCCACCGAACGGGCAAAGCCCATCTCGTGGGTCACCACCACCAGGGTCATGCCCTCAGCGGCGAGCTTCTGCATCACATCCAGCACCTCGCCCACCATCTCCGGATCGAGCGCACTGGTGGGCTCATCAAACAGCATGATGGCCGGCTGCATGGCCAGGGCGCGGGCGATGGCCACCCGCTGCTGCTGACCGCCGGAGAGCTGGCTGGGCCGGGCGTCAGCCTTGTCCGCCAGCCCGACCTTGGCCAGCAGGGCGCGGGCGCGCGGCTCCACCTCGCTCAGCGGCTGGCGCAGCACCCGCTGCGGCGCCAGCATCAGGTTCTCCAGCACGCTCCTGTGCGGGAACAGGTTGAACTGCTGGAACACCATGCCGACATGGGTGCGCAGCTGGTTGAGATCGGTGCGGCGGTCATGCACGCGCACCCCGTCCACCACGATCTCGCCCTCGCTGATGGTTTCGAGCGCGTTGAGGGTGCGCAAAAGCGTGGACTTGCCCGAGCCGCTGGGGCCGATGATGCAGACCGTCTCGCCGCGCGCCACCGTCAGATTCACCCCGCTCAGCGCCTGCGTCCCGGTGTCATAGCGCTTGGACACCTGGCGAACGCGGATCAGCGGCTCGGCGGCGGACGCGGCGACCGCGTCGGTCACAGGCTCAGTCATGGCGGTAGCGCCGCTCCAGGCGGCGGACAAAGATGGAGAGCCCGCCGGTCAGTAGCAGATACATCAGGGCCACGGTGAACCAGACTTCAAAGGGAGCGAAGGTGGAACTCACCACCTCGCGGCCGGCCTTGGTCAGATCGGTGAGCGCCATCACCGAGACCAGCGAGGAATCCTTGATCAGATTGATGAACTGGCCGGCCAGCGGCGGCAGGCTGCGGCGCAGCGCCTGCGGCAGCACGACATGGCGCAGGGTCTGGCCGCGGCTCATGCCGAGGCTGCGCGCCGCCTCGGTCTGGCCGCGCGGCACCCCTTCGATGCCGGCGCGGATGATCTCCGCCACATAGGCGCCGGTGAACAGCGACAGCGCAGCCACGCCGGCGGCGAACGCCGACAGCTTGAGCACGGTACCGAGGAAGAAATACATGATGAAGATCTGCACCAGCAGGGGGGTGCCGCGGATCAGCTCCACATAGAGCGTGGACAGATCGCGCGCCGCGACATTGGGGGAGACCCGCCCCAGCCCGGCCACCAGGCCCAGCAGCAGGGCGAAGACCAGCGACAGCACCGGGATCTCCAGCGTCACCAGCAGACCCAGCAGCAGCGGCCCGGCTGACCAGCCCTCCTGCTTGCCCAGGGTGTTGTTGGCGAACACCACCTCGCCATCGGAGACCTGAATCACCGCCACATCCGGGATGGCCACCGGATCGCCGCCCTGCAGCGGGGTGAGCAGCAGCTCGCCCTGGGTGCCAAAGCCGACGGTGCCATCAAAGGGCGCCAGCACATCGGTGCCGCCGGTGATCACCAGGTACTGGGGCACGCGGTCCCAGCGCCAGACGTAGTCCACCTGCCGGCTCGCCATCGACATGGCGTAGCCGAGCAGCACCAGGATCACCACTGTCAGCAGATGCCAGCCGGCCTGGCTGCGGGACGGGCTCATGACGGCAGGACCCCGGCGGAGCTCGGCAGGGCAGAAGAGGACGATCGGGCCACGCGCAGGGAGGAAACAGGCGAAGCCGCATGGTACGGCAGCGGGCCCCGGGGAGTGCGGTGGTGGCCCACCCTGATACCCCCCACCGTATCTGACGAGCGAAAAGACCAGCCGTCGCCGCACGGCTGCCGCTGATCCTTTCTCTACACCGGAGGCTCCGTCCCTGTCGCAGTCTGGTTCAACGTCCAGACGGGATCTCGCCATGTCGTTCTTCAGCCGCCCTGATGTCGCCGCTCCCGATCTGGTGGTCGCCTGCATGGGGCTGGATGGCCGCAATGAAACCTCGCTCAAGGCCCTGCTGCCGCTGCTGCGGGAGCGCTTCGGCCTGCACTGCCAGCTGAGCGAGGATCCGACCCGCGCCGATCTGGTGTTCTACGAAGCCGGCAACCGGCTCGCCCAGGCGCTGCTGCGCCGGGAGCAGGCTGGCCAGGGCGCGCTCTATGTGGCCTGCTCGGCGCAGCCGGACTCGGCCGAGGTACTGCCTCTGCCCTTTTCCGCCAGCCGCGTGCTGGGACGGCTGCAGGAGGCCCGCAGCCGCCGCAGCCGGACCCCGACAGCCGGCGCTGGCGAGCGGGTGGTCCAGCTGCATCAGCTGCTCGATCAGCCCGATGCGGCCGGCGTGGAGATCGAGATCGGCGGCCAGCTCGGCTGGCTTGACCGCTCGCGGCGCCAGCTCCACTGGCCCGGCGAGGTGGACGCGGATCTGCTCGCCGGCCTGATCAGCGGTCCGCTGAGGCTGCGGCCGGTATCGGCCCTGCAACTGGCCAGCGCGACCGCCCGGTCGCTCACGGCGCAATCCTGGGACCGGCTGCTCTGGCCGCTGGCGGTGACCTCGGGTGGCGCCACCCCCCTGCCCGGTCTCGTCAGCGGTCGGGCCTTCCGGATCGAGGACTGGCCCGATTTCGGCACGCTCGGCCGACGCCCAGTGGATTTGCGGTGTGTGGCCCTGCTGCTGCGCCGCCCGCTCAGTCTGGATCAGCTGGTGGCGCTCACCGGACTGAGTCCGGCCAGCGTGCTGGGGGTGCTCAACGCCGCCGCCCTGTGCCGACGCCTGCAAGGGGTCAGCGTGCAGCCGCTGGCACGCAGCGCGGTGGGTACTGGCCCGGGGTCGATCGGCGCCCTGCTCGGCCGGGTTCGCCGGGTGTTCTCGATGGAAGCGGCCTGATGAGCCCGGCTGCGGAGTCCAAGCTGCTGTTCGCTGGGCCGATGGGCGCCGGCAAGACCACCGCGGTGGCAACAATCAGCGACCGCCCGCCGGTCAGCAGCGAGGCGGACAATCTCGATCGTGGCCAGTGCGACAAGGCCAGCACCACGGTCGGCCTCGACTACGGCGAAACCCGACTCGACGATGGACATCGCCTGCGCCTCTACGGCCTGCCCGGGCAGGAGCGCTTCGCCTTCCTCTGGCGGGTGGCGGCGGACGGGGCTCTGGGGGTGATCCTGCTGGCCGATCACCGCCGACCGGAAGGCGCCGACCAGCTCACCCCCTACCTCGAGGCCCTCGATGGCTTCGCCCGCCGTGGCGCCATGGTGGTCGGGGTGAGTCATGCCGACCGCGGTGGTCTCGCCACCGGCCACTACAGCAGCGCGCTGCTGGCGCGCGGGCTGCGGCTGCCGGTCTTCACGGTGGATGTGCGCCAGCGCGGCGATGTGCTGCTGCTGCTGGAAACCCTGCTGCTGCAACTGGAAGCGGTGGAGCTGCTCTCATGACGGCGACGATGGCCCTTCATCATTTCCCGGCGGAATGGCTCGGAACCACCCGGCGCCACCTGCAGGCGCTGGCCGACCGGGTGCCCGGCGTCCAGGGCATCGTGCTGGCCAGCAGTGATGGCTTCGAGATCGACTGTCTCGCCACCCGCAGCGGCGCCGCCAGCCGCCTCGCCGCCATCGCCAGCTCGCTGCTGGCCCTCGGCCAGGCGGCACTGCGCGAGCTGGGCTTTGCCGGCAGCGGCACGGTGCTGATCCAGAACGAGGCGGGCCACATCCTGCTGCTCGAGGGCCGCTACCGCGACCGCACCCTGGTGCTGTGCACCGTGGCGGGACCCAGCGCGGTAACCGGCACCCTGCTCTGGGCCGCGCGCGAGTGCCTGGCCAGCCTCACCGCCGAGAGCCGGATCAGCGCCGCCGCCTGATCACCCTGCACGCCTGTTCCAGAACCCGGGGCTGACCGTGATCACCGGGCGCTGGCTTCCTCCTCATCCGGTCCGGGATGCCCATCCCGACAGCAGCAAGGAATCTCCATGTCCAACCTCAAAGCCACTCTCGACAACATCCTCGGTCTCGACGGCGCCATGTGCTGCGCGCTGGTCGACTCCTCCAGCGGCATGATGCTGGCCAGCTCCGGGACCGGCGTCGACCTGGAAATGGCCGCCGCCGGCAACACCGAGGTGATCCGCGCCAAGCTCAAGACCATGTCCATGCTCAAGCTGGGCGAAACCATCGAGGACATCCTGATCACCCTCGGCCGCCAGTACCACATCATCCGGCCGCTGGCGAAGAAGCCCGAGCTGTTCCTCTATCTGGTGCTCGACAAGGGTCGCGCCAACCTGGCGCTGGCCCGCCGCAAGGCGCTGGAGGCCGAGGGCGAACTCACCGTCTGAGGCCGCCGATGCGGCGCCGGCCGGCTGGCACCCGCCAGGTGCCGGCCGCCGGGCTCAGTTGACGTTCTTGAGCCAGGCGGTGCCTTCGAACCAGCGCTGGTAGAGCAGGTCGTAGGTGCCGTCGTTGCGGATCGCATCGAGGAAGTGATTCAGCCAGTTCTCGAAGTCCGGATCGCCCTTGCGGATCGCCCAGCCCAGCGGCTCCTTGGTGAAGGGCTCCTCCAGATGCACCACGCCCTGCGGGTACTGGCTGGCGTAGACCGCGTTGTAGGGCAGATCGTAGACAAAGGCATCGGCACGGCCGTTGCGCACTTCCAGCGCGGCATCGGCCTCGGTCTCGAACTGGCGGATCTTGGCCTTGGGCAGCAGGCGCTGGGCCACCAGATCACCGGAGGTGCCGAGCTTGGTCGCCACCACATACTGGGGATCGTTGAGCTGGCTGTAGACGGTGATGCGGTCACGGTGGCGGGTGGCCAGCAGCACGGTCTGGCCGACGATGATGTAGGGCTTGGCGAAGTTGACCTGGAGATTGCGCTCCGGGGTGATGGTCATGCCCGACATCAGGATGTCGAACTTGTCGGTCAGCAGGGCCGGGATGATGCCGTCCCACTGGGTGTTGACGAAGGTCACCTTCACCTTCATCACGCTCGCCATCTTCTTCGCCAGATCGACATCGAAGCCGATGATGTTGCCGTTCTTGTCGCGCATCTCGAACGGCATGTAGCCCGCCTCCAGCCCGACCCTGAGCTCGCCGCGCTTGAGGATCTGGTTGAGGGTGGATTTCTCCCACAGCGCCTGGTCGGCCGCCGGCAGCGGGGCGCTGCCCAGCGCGAGCGGCAGCAGGAGCAGGGCGAGCAGCCGGCGCGGGATCGAGCGGGCAGGACGGGAGGGGACGGAGCAGGCCATGGATACGGTTCCGGATCAGCGTCACAGGATACGCGAAGGGGTTCGCCGGAACCCTGCCCATCCGCCAGCGGCAGGCGCACTACACTGACCGCATGGATACCCACCGTCCCGCGCTGGACTGGATCGACCAGCAGGTTCCGGCCCTCACCGAGGAGCTGATGGCGCTCGCGGCGATCAACTCCGGCAGCTTCAATGCCGACGGCGTGACGCGGGTGGCTGAGCGGCTGGCACCGCGCTTTGCCGCGCTGGCCGATGAGGTGGAGTGGATCGAGGTGGCGCCCTACCGGTCCACCGCCAACGATGGCAGCCGGCGCGAGCGCGGGCTGGGCAAGGCCCTGCGGCTGCGCAAGCGTGCCGGCGCGCCGCTGCGCTTCTTCGCCGGCGGCCATCTTGACACGGTGTTCCCGGTCGATTCGCCGTTCCAGACAGCACGCCGGCTCGGCGAGGATCGCCTCAACGGCCCGGGCGTGGCCGATCTCAAGGGCGGGCTGCTGGTGCTGTGGCTGGCGCTGGCGGCACTGGAGCGCTCGCCCCAGCGCGAGCGCATCGGCTGGGAGCTGCTGTTCAATCCGGATGAGGAGATCGGCTCGCAGAGCTCGGCGCCGCTGCTGCGCGAAGCCGCCGGCCGCAACCACTTCGGTCTGATCTACGAGCCGGCCTATCCGGACGGCAGCCTCGCCAGCGCCCGCAAGGGCAGCGGCAACTTCGATGTGGTGGTGCGCGGCCGCGCCGCCCACGCCGGGCGCGATTTCCACGCCGGCCGCAATGCGGTGGTCGCCGCCGCGCATCTGGTGCAGGGCCTGGCGGCGCTCAACGGCGAGCGCGGCGCCCTCACCCTCAACCCGGCCTTCATCAGCGGTGGCGGCCCGCTCAACATCGTGCCGGATCTGGCGGTGCTGAAGTTCAATGTACGCACCGAGGCGGCGGCGGACGAGGACTGGCTGCAGGCACAGCTGGAACGGCTGCTGGGCGAGCTGCAGAGCGTCGAGGGCATCACCGTCAGCGTGCACGGCGGATTCACCCGCCCGCCCAAGCCCTTCGATGCGCGCAACCAGCATCTCGCCGGGCTGATCCAGGACTGCGGCCGCGCCCTCAACCTGCCGCTCGCCTTCAAGCCTACCGGCGGCTGCTGCGATGGCAACAACCTGCACGCCTATGGCCTGCCGAATGTCGACAACCTCGGCGTGGTGGGCGGCGAGATTCATTCCGACCGCGAGTGGATGTCGATTCCCAGCCTCGCCGAGCGCGGCAAGCTCTCCGCGCTGCTGCTGCTGCGTCTGGCCAACGGAGAGCTGAGCTGGACATGAAACTGATCCGACCGATCCGCCTGGACGATCTCCCGGCCCTGCTCGAGATGGCGCGCAGCGCCGGCGCCGGCTTCACCTCGCTGCCGCCGGATGAGGGCTTCCTGCGGCAGAAGATCGAGCTCTCGCTGCGCTCCTTCGCCGCCAGCGTGAGCGAGCCCGGCCACGAGCGCTACCTGTTCGTGATGGAGGATGCCGCGAGCGGCGCGATTGGCGCCTGCTGCGCCATCGAAGCCGCCTGTGGGCTGGACGAGGCCTTCTACAACTACCGGGTCGGTCTGACCGTCCACGCCTCGCGCAAGCTCAGCATCTACAACCGGGTGCCGACGCTGTATCTGTCCAACGACTACACCGGCACCAGCGTGCTGTGCTCGCTGTACATGAAGCCGGATTTCCGCGGCGCCGGCGCCGGCAAGCTGCTGTCGCGCTGCCGCTTCCTGTTCATGGCTAACTTTCCGCAGCGCTTCGCCAGCAAGGTGATCGCCGAGATGCGGGGGGTCTCCGATGCCCAGGGCCACTCGCCGTTCTGGGAAGGTCTGGGCCGGCATTTCTTCAGCGTCGACTACGACCGCGCCGAGCACATCGTCGGCATGGGCAACAAGGCCTTCATCGCCGAGCTGATGCCGCCGCATCCGATCTATGCCGTGCTGCTGCCGGAAGCGGCCCAGGCGGTGATGGGCCGGGTGCACCCGCAGACCGCACCGGCCCTGCACCTGCTGGAGGCCGAAGGCTTCCGCTACCAGGGCTATATCGACATCTTCGACGGCGGCCCGACGGTGGAGGCCCCGCTCGCCGACATCCGGGCGGTGCGCCAGTCGCAGACCCTGCCGGTGCGCATCGGGACGGTCGAAGGCGGGCAGCCGCATCTGATCGCCAATACCGCCCTGGAGGGCTTCCGCTGCACGGTGGCGACGCTGGCGCCGGCGGCGGATCAGGTGACGCTGGATGCGGCCACCGCCCGGGCCCTGGGCGTGCGCTCTGACCAAATCGTTCGAGTGGTGACGCTATGAGCAGTGGATGGCTCTATCTCAACGGCACCCGCCACATGGGCGCGGGCGACAGCTTCGTCAGCCTCGATCCGGCCAGCGGCGATGTGATCTGGGAAGGCAATGCCGCCAGCCGGGCCGATGTCGATCGCGCGGTGCAGGCCGCCGAGGCCGCCTTCGAGGACTGGAGCGAGCGGCCCTTCGCCGAGCGCGAGGCGCTGGTGCGGCGCTTTGGCGAGCAGCTCAAGGCCCATCAGGAGGTCCTGGCGCGGACCATCGGCCTGGAAACCGGCAAGCCGCTGTGGGAGACCCGCACCGAAGTCGCCAGCATGATCGGCAAGATCGAGTTCTCGGTGCAGGCCTGGAAGGCGCGCACCGGGGAGAGCGAGACCCAGGCCAATGGCGTCACCAGCCGCCTGCGCCACCGTCCGCACGGGGTGGTCGCGGTGTTCGGCCCCTACAACTTCCCCGGGCATCTGCCCAACGGCCACATCGTGCCGGCCCTGCTCGCCGGCAACTGCGTGCTGTTCAAGCCCAGCGAGCTGACCCCGCGGGTGGCCGAGGAAACGGTGGCGCTGTGGGAGGCGGCCGGCCTGCCACCCGGCGTGCTGCAGCTGCTGCAGGGCGAGCGCGAGACCGGCGAGGCCATCGCCCAGCATCCGCGGCTGGACGGTCTCTACTTCACCGGCAGCTCGCGCACCGGGCTGATCCTGCACCAGCAGTTCGCCGCCCACCCGGGCAAGATCCTGGCGCTGGAGATGGGCGGCAACAACCCGCTGGTGGTGGGCCGCTTCAGCAATCGACGCGCGGTGGTGCATGACATCGTCCAGTCGGCCTTCCTCTCCACCGGCCAGCGCTGCACCTGTGCCCGGCGGCTCTATGTGCCGCAGGGCGAGGCCGGCGATGCGCTGGTGGCGGATCTGCTGGCGGCGGCGGCAGCGCTGCGCATCGGTCGTCACGACGAGGACCCGCAGCCCTTCATGGGCCCGCTGATCTCCACCCGCAGCGCCGACCAGCTGCTGGCGGCCCAGACCCGGCTGATCACCCTGGGTGCCGAGCCACTGCTGGAGATGAAGCGGCTGAAGAAGCTGGGCAGCGCCTTTGTCTCTCCCGCGGTTCTCGAGGTCAGCGGCATCGAGCATCTGCCGGACGAGGAGTACTTCGGACCGCTGCTGCAGCTCGCCCGCTACGCCAGCTTCGACGAGGCGCTGCGCCTGGCCAGCCAGACCCGCTATGGGCTTTCGGCTGGCCTGCTGTCGGAGGACGAGAGCGAATGGGCGCGCTTCCAGCGGCGGCTGCGGGCCGGCATCGTCAACCGCAACCGGCCCACCACCGGGGCCTCCGGCGGCGCGCCCTTCGGCGGTATCGGCCACTCCGGCAACCATCGTCCCAGCGCGTTCTACGCGGCGGATTACTGCGCCTATCCGGTGGCCTCGGTGATCGGCGAGACCTCGGTGCTGCCGGCCAGC
>DASUDX010000015.1:0-16450 GCA_036275365.1 Nevskiaceae bacterium
GAGATGGTGATGCCGGGTGACAACATCAAGGTGAGCGTGGAGCTGATCGCCCCGATCGCGATGGAGGAGCAGGTCCGCTTCGCCATCCGCGAGGGCGGCCGCACCGTCGGCGCCGGCGTCGTCACCAAGATCCTGGGCTAAGGCCTTCTCAAACCCGGAAGGGGCGCGTACACTACGTGCCCTTTTTTGTGTTCGGGTGCTTTTGCGGTCCTGCAGGGCAATAGCTCAATTGGTAGAGCGGCGGTCTCCAAAACCGCAGGTTGGGGGTTCGAGACCCTCTTGCCCTGCCATCTGAGTCGCGACCGGCAACGCTTCGGAACCTCATGGAATCCCAGACCGACTCTTCCTCTGCGCCGCGCTACGACGGCCTGCTGCTTGGCGCCTCGGTGCTGCTGCTGGTCGGCGGCCTGTTCGGCTTCTATTACCTGGACGGCCAGCTCAACGCCCTGCTGAGGACCCTGCTGCTGCTCGCGGCGGTCGGCGCGGCGGTGGCGGTGGCCTACCGCACCCAGCTTGGTCAGGCGGTCTGGGCGGTGATGCTCGGCAGCCGCACCGAACTGCGCAAGGTGGTCTGGCCCACCCGCCAGGAAGCCCTGCAGATGACCCTGATGATCGCGGTCGTGGTGCTGATCATGTCCCTGCTCCTCTGGGGCCTGGATTCCTTGCTGCTGTTCGCCGTCAAAGCCCTCACGGGCAGGGGTTAAGGCATGCGCTGGTACGTGGTTCACGCCTACTCCCAATACGAGAACAGCGTCAAGAAGGCGCTGCTCGAGCGCATCCAGCGCGCCGGCCTGCAGGACAAGTTCGGCGACATCCTGGTGCCCACCGAGGAAGTGGTGGAGATCAAGGACGGGGTCAAGCGCACCACCGAGCGCAAGTTCTTCCCCGGCTATGTCCTGGTGCAGATGGACATGGCCGAAGAGACCTGGCACCTGGTGAAGTCCACGCCCAAGGTGCTCGGCTTCATCGGCGGCACCCCGGACAAGCCGGCGCCGATCTCCGACAAGGAGGCCAACGCCATTCTCAACCGCGTCGAAGAGGCGGTGGAGAAGCCCAAGCCCAAGACGCTCTACGAGCCGGGCGAGAGCGTGCGCGTGATCGATGGCCCCTTCGCCGATTTCTCCGGCGTGGTCGAGGAAGTCAACTACGAGAAGAACCGCCTGCGGGTGGCGGTGCTGATCTTCGGCCGGTCCACCCCGGTCGAGCTGGAATTCAGCCAGGTCGAAAAGGGCTGATAGACACGGTTTCGAGTTGCCGGTTTCCGGTTTCCAGAAACACCCTCTGGAGAGCCTGGAAGCCGGAAACTGGGAACCGGCAACAGTGGTTCAACCGGGGAGCCGCAAGGCGTTCGCACCCACCAGGAGTCAACGATGGCCAAGAAAGTTCAGGGCTACGTCAAGCTGCAGGTACCAGCTGGCAAGGCCAACCCCTCTCCCCCGATCGGTCCCGCGCTGGGCCAGCAGGGCGTGAACATCATGGGGTTCTGCAAGGAGTTCAATGCCGCCACCCAGAAGATGGAGCCCGGCATGCCGATTCCCGTGGTGATCACGGTGTACTCGGACAAGAGCTTCACCTTCATCATGAAGACCCCGCCGGCGACCTATCTGATCAAGAAGGCCGCGGGCATCGAGTCCGGCTCCAAGACGCCGCACACCCACAAGGTGGCCAAGATCAAGCGCGCCCAGGTCGAGGAGATCGCCAAGATCAAGATGGCCGACCTCAACGCGGCGGACATGGACGCCGCGGTGCGCATCATTGCCGGCAGCGCCCGCTCGATGGGCGTCGAAGTGGAGGGTGTCTGAGATGAAACTGAGCAAGCGCGAGAAGCAGTTCGCCGCCAAGGTGCAGCAGGGCAAGACCTATCCGCTGGAGCAGGCGGTCGAGCTGCTGAAGGCCTGCGCCACCGCCAAGTTCAAGGAATCCGTCGATCTCTCGGTCAATCTCGGCATCGACGCCAAGAAGTCCGACCAGAACGTGCGTGGCTCCACGGTGCTGCCCAACGGGTCGGGCAAGAGCGTCAAGGTCGCCGTGTTCACCCAGGGCGCCAAGGCCCAGGAAGCGCTGGCTGCCGGTGCCGATGCGGTGGGCATGGATGATCTGGCCGCCAAGATGAAGGCCGGCGAGCTCGACTACCAGGTGGTGATCGCCAGCCCCGACGCCATGCGCGTGGTCGGTCAGCTCGGTCAGGTGCTCGGCCCGCGCGGCCTGATGCCCAACCCGAAGACCGGCACCGTCACCCCCAATGTGGTCGAGGCGGTGAAGAACGCCAAGGCCGGTATGGCCAAGTTCCGTACCGACAAGGCCGGCATCGTCCACTGCTCGATCGGGTCCGCCTCGTTCGACAAGGACAAGATCGTCGAGAACCTGGTCGCCGTGGTCCGCGACATCCGCAAGCAGAAGCCGGCCTCGTCGAAGGGCATCTTCATCAAGAAGGTGACCCTGTCGACCACCATGGGTCCCGGCATCCGCGTGGATGTGAGCACGCTGCCGGAGTAAAGCCATCAACGGCGGGGCCGCAGGGCCCTGCCGAGCAGACGGGGCGGCCAGCCGGCCGCGCCCGCAGAGTTGTCGATGTCAATGTGGCGAAAGCCGCATCGTCAAAGACCGTCAGTTGCCGCAAGGCTTAAAGGATCGCCGGTCCGGAATCCGCTGACGCAGAGGGTGCCCCGGAGGGGTGGTTGGCCTCCGGTGTCGCCGTAAGCGGAGCCGGCGCGCAAGCGCAGGTTCCTTTCGTCAACGTTGTGAGCCTCCAGGAGTTTGTCGAATGGCGCTCAGGCTGGAAGACAAGAAAGCCCTGGTTGCGGAAGTCAATGAAGTCGCCTCGAAGGCGCTCTCGGCCGTTGCGGCCGAGTACCGCGGTCTGACCGCTGGCAAGTTCGATCAGCTGCGTGCAAAGGCCCGTGCCAACGGGATCTATCTGCATGTGGTGAAGAACACGCTGGCGCGCCGGGCCGTGGCAGGCACGGAGTTCGAGTGCCTGACGCCGGCGCTGGTCGGTCCCCTGGTTCTCGGCTTTTCGCTCGAGGATCCGGGTGCGGTCGGCCGCGTGATCAAGGACTTCGCCAAGGAGAACGAGAAGCTGGTGGTGAAGGCGCTGGCGGTGGGCGGGACGATGTACCCGGCTGCCGACATCGACCGTCTGGCCAATCTGCCCACCAAGGAGCAGGCCCTGGCCATGCTTCTGGGCACGATGAAGGCCCCCATCGGTCAGTTCGTTCGCACCGTGGCCGAGCCCACTGCCAAGTTCGTGCGCACCGTCAAGGCGGTTGCGGACAAGCAGGCGGCGTGACGCTTCCGCAAGCAAAGCTTTCGTCCTTACCCACATTGATAGTTGTTTTCAGGAGTTCTTCAAATGTCGCTTAGCAATCAGGAAATTCTTGACGCGATCGCCGCCAAGTCCGTCATGGACATCGTCGAGCTGGTCAAGATGATGGAAGAAAAGTTCGGCGTGTCCGCCGCTGCCGTCGCCGTGGCCGCTGGCCCCGCCGCCGGTGGTGCCGCCGCCGCCCCGGCCGCGGCCGAGAAGACCGAGTTCACCGTGGTGATGACCGCCTTCGGTGACAACAAGGTCAACGTGATCAAGGTCATCCGCGAGATCACCGGCCTCGGTCTGAAGGAAGCCAAGGACATGGTCGAGGGCGTGCCCGCCACCGTGAAGGACGGCATCCCCAAGGCCGACGCCGAGGCGATCGCCAAGAAGCTGACCGACGCCGGCGCCAAGGTCGAGCTGAAGTAAGACGGTGCCATCGCGGCCGGCGCAAGCCGGCCGCGATATCCCCGGGCCGGGTGTCCAACAGGGCACCTGGCCCGTGGACGTTGGAAAACCGGGCGCCGTCGTGAGAGTTCAGAGGCCAGCGAAATCCTTCCCTGGCCTGTGCACTGACCGCCGGGACGCTCCCGTCCCGCATTGATTGAGGTACGCAATGACCTACTCGTTCACCGCGAAGAAGCGAATCCGCAAGGATTTCAGCAAGCTCAAGGACACTCTCGAGGTGCCCTTCCTGCTGGAAACCCAGCTCAACTCCTACCGCGAGTTCCTGCAGGCGGACGTGCAACCGGCCAAGCGCCGCGACGTCGGCCTGCATGCCGCCTTCAAGTCGGTGTTCCCGATGGCCAGCTACAACGGCTCGGCCGTGCTGGAGTACGTCAAGTACCGCCTCGACGAACCGCTGTTCGAGGAGCAGGAGTGCCGGGTGCGCGGGCTCACCTATGCGGCGCCGCTCAAGGTGGTGGTCAAGCTGCTGATCTACGACCGCGAGTCGAAGGAAAAGAAGGTCAAGGAGATCCGTGAGCAGGAGGTCTATCTCGGCGAGATCCCGCTGATGACCGACCACGGCACCTTCATCATCAACGGCACCGAGCGCGTGGTGGTGGCCCAGCTGCACCGCTCGCCCGGCGTGTTCTTCGACCACGACAAGGGCAAGACCCACAGCTCTGGCAAGCTGCTGTACTCCGCCCGCATCATTCCCTACCGCGGCTCCTGGCTGGACTTCGAGTTCGACCCGAAGGACAACGTCTTCGTCCGCATCGACCGTCGCCGCAAGCTGCCGGCCACCATCCTCCTGCGCGCGCTCGGCTACAACAACGAGCAGATGCTGGAGATGTTCCATGAGATCAACACCTTCGATCTCCAGGACAACGGTGCCCTGCTGGAGCTGGTGCCCGAGCGCCTGAAGGGCGAGAAGGCCCAGTTCGACATCACCGATGGCAAGAAGCTGCTGGTGGAAGCCGGCAAGCCGATCACCGCGCGCCATGTGAAGCTGATCCGCGAGGCCGGCATCCAGCATCTGCAGGTGCCGGATGAATACCTCGAGGGCCGCATCCTGGCCCGCGACATCGTCAACACCGACACCGGCGAGGTGGTGGCCCCGGCCAACACCGAGATCACCGCGCCGCTGATTCCCAAGCTGCGCGCCGCCGGCGTGAAGAAGCTGCCGACGCTCTACGTCAACGACCTCGACAAGGGGCCGTATGTCAGCACCACCCTCAACATCGATCCGACCCGCAACCGTCTGGAAGCGCTGGTCGAGATCTACCGGATGATGCGTCCCGGCGAGCCGCCGACCAAGGATGCCGCCGAGACCCTGTTCGCCGGGCTGTTCTTCTCGCCCGAGAAGTACGATCTGTCGGCGGTCGGCCGGATGAAGTTCAACCGCCGTCTGCGTCGCGAGGCCATCACCGGCCCCGGCGTGCTCGACAACGCCGACATCGTGGCGGTGATGAAGCAGATCATCGCCATCCGCAATGGCGAGGATCTCACCGACGATATCGATCACCTCGGCAACCGGCGCATCCGCGCGGTGGGCGAGATGACCGAGAACACCTTCCGCACCGGCCTGGTGCGCGTCGAGCGCGCGGTGCGCGAGCGTCTGGCCCTGGCCGAGGCCGAGAACCTGCATCCGCAGGATCTGATCAATGCCAAGCCGGTGGGCGCCGCGATCAAGGAGTTCTTCGGCTCCTCGCAGCTGTCCCAGTTCATGGACCAGAACAACCCGCTCTCCGAGGTCACCCACAAGCGCCGCGTCTCGGCGCTGGGTCCGGGCGGCCTGACCCGCGAGCGCGCCGGCTTCGAAGTGCGTGACGTGCACCCGACCCACTACGGCCGGGTCTGCCCGATCGAAACGCCGGAAGGCCCGAACATCGGTCTGATCAACTCGCTGGCCTGCTACGCCCGCACCAACGACTACGGCTTCCTCGAGACGCCCTACCGTCGCGTGGTGGATGGCAAGGTCACCGACCAGATCGACTACCTCTCGGCGATCGAGGAAGGCCGCTATGTCATCGCCCAGGCCAACTCCGAGCTGGACGCCAAGAACCAGTTCAACGCCGAGCTGGTGAGCTGCCGCTTCCAGAACGAGTTCACCCTGATGCGGCCGGACAAGGTCCAGTACATGGACATCAGCCCGCGCCAGATCGTCTCGGTGGCCGCCGCCCTGATCCCCTTCCTCGAGCACGACGACGCCAACCGCGCCCTGATGGGCTCGAACATGCAGCGCCAGGCGGTGCCGACGCTGCGCAGCGAGAAGCCGCTGGTCGGCACGGGCATGGAGAAGCGCGTCGCCATCGACTCCGGCAACGCCATCACCGCCCGCCGCGGCGGCGTGGTGGACAAGGTCGATGCCTCGCGTGTGGTGATCCGGGTCAACGACGACGAGACCTCGGCAGGCGAGGCCGGCGTCGACATCTACAACCTGGTCAAGTACACCCGTTCCAACCAGAACACCTGCATCAACCAGAAGCCGCTGGTGCAGCCGGGTGATGTGGTCGCGCGCGGCGATGTGCTGGCCGACGGCCCGTCCACCGATCTGGGCGAGCTCGCGCTCGGCCAGAACATGCTGATCGCCTTCATGCCGTGGAACGGCTACAACTTCGAGGACTCCATCCTCATCTCCGAGCGCGTGGTGGAGGAGGACCGCTTCACCACCATCCACATCGAGGAGCTCACCTGCGTCGCCCGCGAGACCAAGCTGGGCGCCGAGGAGATCACCGCCGACATTCCCAATGTCAACGAGCAGGCCCTGCGCAAGCTCGATGAGTCGGGCATCTGCTTCATCGGTGCCGAGGTCAAGGCCGGCGACATCCTGGTCGGCAAGGTCACGCCCAAGGGCGAAACCCAGCTGACGCCGGAAGAAAAGCTGCTGCGCGCGATCTTCGGCGAGAAGGCCAGCGATGTGAAGGACACCGGTCTGCGCGTGCCGGCCGGCATGGATGGCACGGTCATTGATGTCCGCGTGTTCACCCGCGAGGGGGTGAAGAAGGACAAGCGCGCGCTCGCCATCGAGGAGGCCGAACTGGCCGCCGTGCGCAAAGACCTCAACGACCAGCAGCGCATCTTCGAGGACGACATCTACGACCGTCTGCGCAAGCTGCTGCTCGGCAAGACCGCCGATGGCGGCCCGCAGAAGCTCAAGAAGGGCAGCAAGATCGAGGCCGATTACCTCGATGCGGTCGAGCGCGACAAGTGGTTCGAGATCCGCCTGCAGGACGAGGATGCCCAGAGCCAGCTCGAGGCTGCCGCCAAGCAGCTGAAGGAGCAGCGCGCCTTCTTTGATCGCCGCTTCGAGGACAAGAAGCGCAAGATCACCGCCGGTGACGAGCTCTCCCCCGGCGTGCTGAAGATGGTCAAGGTCTATCTCGCCGTGAAGCGCCGCATCCAGCCGGGCGACAAGATGGCCGGCCGCCACGGCAACAAGGGCGTGATCAGCCAGATCGTGCCGGTGGAGGACATGCCGCACATGGAAGACGGCACCCCGGTCGACATCGTGCTCAACCCGCTGGGCGTGCCGTCGCGCATGAACATCGGCCAGCTGCTGGAAGTCCATCTGGGCTGGGCGGCCAAGGGGATCGGCCGCAAGATCGACGAGATGATCCGCCAGCAGAAGGCGGTGGCCGAGCTGCGCAAGTTCCTCGACAAGATCTACAACGGCAAGGGCAGCGCCAAGAAGGAGAACCTGGCCGCGCTCAGCGACGCCGAGATCCTGGTGCTGGCCCGCAATCTGGTCAGCGGCCTGCCGGTGGCCACGCCGGTGTTCGACGGTGCCGCCGAGGAGGAGATCAAGGATCTGCTCGAGCTCGCCGGCCTGCCGCGCAGCGGCCAGGCCCAGCTGGTGGACGGCCGTACCGGCGAGCAGTTCGCCCGCCCGGTCACCGTGGGCTACATGTACATGCTCAAGCTCAACCACCTGGTCGACGACAAGATGCACGCGCGTTCCACCGGTCCGTACTCGCTGGTCACCCAGCAACCGCTGGGCGGCAAGGCGCAGTTCGGTGGTCAGCGCTTCGGCGAGATGGAGGTCTGGGCGCTGGAGGCCTACGGCGCGGCCTACACCCTGCAGGAGATGCTGACGGTGAAGTCCGACGACACCAACGGCCGCACCCGCATGTACAAGTCGATCGTCGATGGCGACCACCGCATGGCAGCCGGCATGCCGGAAAGCTTCAACGTGCTGGTCAAGGAAATCCGTTCCATCGGTCTGAACATCGAGCTGGAGCAGAACCCCTAAGGCAGTTTCCAATGGCCGGTTTCCCGTTTCCTGATGAAACGGATCCCGGCAGCGAGAACTGGAAACTGGAAACTGCAAACTGGAAACCGACATGAAAGAACTGTTCAATCTCCTCAAGCCGACCGAAGAGTACGAGGACTTCGATGCCATCAAGATCGGACTGTCCTCGCCGGACACCATCCGCTCCTGGTCCTACGGCGAGGTGAAGAAGCCGGAAACGATCAACTACCGCACCTTCAAGCCGGAGCGGGATGGTCTGTTCTGCGCCAAGATCTTCGGTCCGATCAAGGACTACGAGTGCCTGTGCGGCAAGTACAAGCGCCTCAAGCACCGCGGCGTGGTCTGTGAGAAGTGCGGCGTGGAAGTCACCGTGGCCAAGGTGCGCCGCGAGCGCATGGGCCACATCGACCTCGCCAGCCCGGTCGCCCACATCTGGTTCCTGAAGAGCCTGCCGAGCCGCATCGGTCTGCTGCTCGACATGCCGCTGCGCGCCATCGAGCGGGTGCTCTACTTCGAAGCCCACATCGTGGTTGACCCCGGTCTGACGCCGCTCGAGAAGGGCAAGCTGATGACCGAGGAGGACTACCTCGACGCCGTCGAGAAGTACGGTGACGAGTTCGACGCCCGCATGGGCGCCGAGGCGGTGCACGATCTGCTCAAGGGCATCGATCTGCAGCGCGAGGCGATCAAGCTGCGCGAGGAACTGGCCGGCACCAGCTCCGAGACCAAGATCAAGAAGCTCGGCAAGCGCCTGAAGCTGATCGAATACTTCATCGCCTCCGGCAACAAGCCGGAGTGGATGGTGATGACCGTGCTGCCGGTGCTGCCGCCGGATCTGCGTCCGCTGGTGCCGCTGGATGGCGGCCGCTTCGCGACCTCCGATCTCAACGATCTGTACCGCCGCGTCATCAACCGCAACAACCGCCTCAAGCGCCTGCTCGAACTCACTGCGCCGGACATCATCGTGCGCAACGAGAAGCGCATGCTGCAGGAGTCGGTGGACGCGCTGATCGACAACGGCCGCCGCGGCCGTGCCATCACCGGCACCAACAAGCGCCCGCTCAAGTCGCTGGCCGACATGATCAAGGGCAAGCAGGGCCGGTTCCGCCAGAACCTGCTCGGCAAGCGCGTCGACTACTCCGGCCGTTCGGTCATCGTGGTCGGTCCGACGCTCAAGCTGCACCAGTGCGGTCTGCCCAAGAAGATGGCGCTGGAGCTGTTCAAGCCCTTTGTCTTCAGCCTGCTGCAGCGCAAGGGTCTGGCCACCACCATCAAGGCGGCCAAGAAGATGGTGGAGCGCGAGGAAGCCGCGGTCTGGGATTGCCTGGAAGAGTGCATCAAGGAGCATCCGGTGCTGCTCAACCGCGCGCCGACCCTGCACCGTCTCGGCATCCAGGCGTTCGAGCCGATCCTGATCGAAGGCAAGGCGATCAACCTGCACCCGCTGGTCTGCACCGCCTTCAACGCCGACTTCGACGGCGACCAGATGGCCGTGCATGTGCCGCTCTCGCTGGAAGCCCAGCTGGAAGCGCGCGTGCTGATGATGGCCTCCAACAACATCCTGTCGCCGGCCTCCGGTGACCCGATCATCGTGCCCTCGCAGGACGTGGTGCTCGGTCTCTACTGGATGACCCGCGAGCGCATCAACGCGCCGGGCGAGGGCATGGTGTTCTCGGACATCTCCGAGGTGCATCGCGCCTATGAATCCGGCCAGCTGCATCTGCAGGCCAAGATCAAGGTGCGCATGCGTGACCTCGATGACGACGGCCGCGAGATCAAGCGCGTCAACGACACCACCACCGGCCGCGCCCTGCTCTCCGAGATCCTGCCCGCCAGCATTCCGTTCAGCGTGATCAACAAGACGCTGACCAAGAAGGAAGTCTCACGGGTCATCAACTATGTGTACCGCAAGGCCGGCACCAAGGACACCGTGGTGTTCGCCGACCAGCTGATGTACACCGGCTTCCGCATGTCGACCAAGGCCGGCATCAGCTTCTGCCTCGACGACATCATCATCCCCGACGAGAAGGCCAAGATCCTGGCCGCCGCCGAGGCCAAGGTGAAGGAAGTCGACCGCGAGTACTCCGAGGGTCTGACCACGCAGCAGGAGCGCTACAACCGCGTGGTCGACCACTGGTCGCGCGCCAATGACGACATCTCCAAGGCGATGATGGTGCGCATCGGCAAGGAGAAGGTGAAGACCCGCGACGGCAAGGACGCCGAGCAGCCGAGCTTCAACTCGGTGTTCATGATGGCCGACTCCGGCGCCCGTGGTTCGCAGGCCCAGATCCGTCAGCTCGCCGGCATGCGCGGCCTGATGGCCAAGCCCGATGGCTCGATCATCGAGACGCCGATCACCGCCAACTTCCGCGAGGGCCTCAATGTCCTCCAGTACTTCATCTCCACCCACGGCGCCCGCAAGGGTCTGGCCGACACCGCGCTGAAGACCGCCAACTCCGGCTATCTGACCCGCCGTCTGGTCGATGTGGCCCAGGATGTGGTGGTCACCGCCGAGGACTGCGGCACCGACCAGGGTCTGCAGATGATGCCGATCGTGGAAGGCGGCGATGTGCTCGAGCCGCTGCGCGATCGCGTGCTCGGCCGCGTCACCCTGCGCGATGTCTACCGCCCGGGGACCGAGGAGGTGGTGATCGCCGCCAACACGCTGATCGACGAGAAGCTCGCCGATCTGCTCGAGCGCAACTCGGTGGACGAGGTGTGGGTGCGCTCGCCGATCACCTGCGAGCTGCCCTTCGGCATCTGCGCCAAGTGCTACGGCCGCGATCTGGCGCGTGGCCATCAGGTCAACATCGGCGAAGCGGTGGGCGTGATCGCCGCGCAGTCGATCGGTGAGCCGGGCACCCAGCTGACCATGCGCACCTTCCACGTCGGTGGTGCGGCCAACCGCGGCGTGTCGACCGATGGCGTCGATGCCCGCGCCGGGGGCACCGTGCGCGTGCACAACATCAAGACCGTGCGCAACAAGGACGGCAACCTGGTGGCGGTGTCGCGCTCGGGCGAAATCGGCGTGATTGCCGCCGACGGCCGCGAGCGCGAGCGCTACAAGATTCCCTATGGCGCGGTGATCCTGGTCAACGATGGCGACGAGGTGAAGGCCGGCAGCCGTCTGGCCAAGTGGGATCCGCACACCCACCCGATCGTCACCGAGCTGGCCGGCTTCGTGAAGTTCCAGGACTTCGAGGAAGGCGTCACCGTCCAGAAGGAGTCCGATGCCATCACCGGCATGACCAATCTGGTGGTGACCGAGGCCAAGACCCGTGGCAGCGCCGGCAAGGACCTCAAGCCGATGCTGATGCTGGTCGATGCCAAGGGCAAGCAGCTGAGCTTCCCGGGCACCGACATCCCGGCCGCCTACACCCTGCCGCCCAAGGCGGTGGTCAGCGTCGAGGATGGCGCCGAGGTGAAGGTGGGTGATGTGGTGGCGCGTATCCCGCAGGAGTCCTCCAAGACCCGCGACATCACCGGCGGTCTGCCGCGCGTGGCGGATCTGTTCGAGGCGCGCAAGCCCAAGGAGCCGGCGGTGCTGGCCGAGGCCAGCGGCACCATCAAGTTCGGCACTGCCACCAAGGGCAAGCAGCGCATCAAGATCGTCCAGGCCGACGGCGAGGAAGTCGAGATCCTGGTGCCGAAGTGGGTCGACATCCGCGTCTTCGAAGGCGAGTCGGTCGAGAAGGGCGAGCAGATGTCCGATGGCGAGCCGAGCCCGCACGACATCCTGCGGCTGCAGGGCGTCACCGCGCTGGCCAACTACCTGGTCAAGGAAATCCAGGATGTCTATCGCCTGCAGGGCGTGCGCATCAACGACAAGCACATCGAGACGATCATCCGCCAGATGCTGCGCAAGGTGGAGATCGCCGAGACCGGCGATTCGCGCTTCCTCCAGGGCGAGCAGGCCGAGATCTTCCAGGTGCTGGCCGAGAACCGGAAGCTCAAGGGCGAGAACAAGCGGGGCGCCCAGTACGAGCGCCAGCTGCTGGGCATCACCAAGGCCAGCCTCTCCACCGAGAGCTTCATCTCGGCGGCGAGCTTCCAGGAGACCACCCGCGTGCTCACCGAGGCCTCGGTGCGCGGTTCGCGTGACGAGCTGCGCGGCCTGAAGGAGAACGTGATTGTCGGTCGTCTGATCCCGGCGGGCACCGGTCTGGCGCACCACGAGGCGCGTCGCCAGTCGCGTGGCGGCAGCTTCCTGCGCGATCTGCAGGCGGCCGCCCTCGCCAGCAGCGGCAGCTTCGATGCCACCGCCAGCGACCGCGCCCTGCGCTCCACCACCACCGCCAGCGAAGGGCCGGACGAGGGTGAGCCGGCGGCGACCGAGGAGAGCGGCGAGGAGTAATCCTTTCCGCGAGACCTGCAAAAAACCCCGCTCCGGCGGGGTTTTTTGTGGGCCGCGGCCCGGCAGGAGGGTCGCGGCAGGGCAGGGCGCGGCGCCGGGCCTCCTGCGGCCGGGCCGCGCGCGCCGGGGTCAGGGCTGGCGGACCTCGCCGGCCGGTACGCGGCGGCGGGCCGCGAGGGCCCGACCGGTCACGACCACCAGGGCGGCGCCCAGGGCGGCGGTGAGGTAGTGCAGCCAGCCGGCCGCATCGCCGAGATAGGGTTTGACGACCACATCCCCGACGATCATCTCGCCCCCGATCCAGCCGAGCAGGGCGGCGCCGAAGGTGATCACCACCGGGTAGCGGTCCATCAGGTGCAGGACCAGACGGCTGCCCCAGACGATGATCGGCACGCTGATGGCGATGCCGAACACCACCAGGCCCATGTCGCCCTTGGCCGCGCCGGCCACTGCGATGACATTGTCCACGCTCATCACCGCATCGGCGACGATGATGGTGCGCACCGCACCCACCAGATGGGTGCTGGCCTCGATGTTGTCGTGGCCCTCGCCCTCCTGGGGCAGCAGCAGCTTGACGCCGATCCACAGCAGCAGCACCCCGCCCACCACCTTGAGGAAGGGCAGGTTGAGCAGCTGCAGGGCGAAGAAGATCAGCACCACCCGCAGGGCGATGGCACCGAACACCCCCCAGAAGATCGCCTGGCGGCGCTGTTCGGCGGGCAGGCGCCGGCTGGCCAGCGCGATCACCACGGCGTTGTCGCCACCGAGCAGGATGTCGATGGCGATGATCTGCAGGATCTGCACCCACAGGCCGGGGTCAGCAAGGGCTTCGAGCATGGGAATCAGCCGGCAGGGTGGAGGGTGACACGGGCGTGGCGGCGCGAGCCGACCTGAACCAGGTACGGCCCGCCCACCGCGATCAGACGCTGGCGATCCTCGATGCGTTCGCCGTCGAGACGCACCGCCTTCTGTTCGATCAGGCGCATGCCCTCGCTGGTGCTGGCCACCAGGCCCGCCTCCTTGAGCAGACGGGCCAGGCCCAGGCCCTCCCGCGGCGCGGCGAGCTGCAGCTCCGGGATGTTCTCCGGCAGCACGCCCTGGGAGAACTGGGCGATGAAGGCCGCCCGCGCCTGCTCGCCGGCGCCGCGGCCGTGGAAGCGGTCGACCAGTTCGATGCCCAGCGCCATCTTGATGTCGCGCGGATTGGCGCCCTCGGCGAGGCTGGCGCGCAGCGCGGCGATCTCGGCGAGCGGGCGGAAGCTGAGCAGCTCGTACCAGCGCCACATCAGGGTGTCGGAGATCGACATCACCTTGCCGAACATCTCGCCCGGCGCATCGGTGAGGCCGATGAAGTTGCCCAGCGACTTGCTCATCTTCTGCACGCCGTCGAGCCCTTCGAGGATGGGCACGGTCATGATGCACTGGCCCCGCTGGCCGGCGGCGCCCTGCAGATGGCGGCCCACCAGCAGGTTGAACTTCTGGTCGGTGCCGCCCAGCTCGAGATCCGAGCGCAGCGCCACCGAGTCATAACCCTGCAGCAGCGGGTAGAGGAACTCGTGGATGGCGATCGGCTGGTTGCCCTGGAAGCGCCGCGAGAAGTCATCGCGCTCGAGCATGCGCGCCACCGTGTGCTGGGCGGCCAGCCGCAGCAGGCCCTCGGTGCCCAGGGCATCGAGCCAGCGCGAGTTGAAGGCGATCTCGGTGCGCTGCGGATCGAGGATCTTGAAGGCCTGGCTGCGGTAGGTCTCGGCGTTCTCCTCCACCTGGGCCCGGGTCAGCGGCTTGCGCGTTTCGTTCTTGCCGGTGGGATCGCCGATCATCCCGGTGAAATCCCCGATCAGGAACACCACATGATGCCCCGCCTCCTGGAAGGCGCGCATCTTGTTGAGCAGCAGGGTGTGGCCGAGGTGGAGGTCCTTGGCGGTGGGATCGAAGCCGGCCTTGATCCGCAGCGGCTGGCCGCTGGCCTCGCTCTGCTGGAGCCGGCTGCGCAGTTCCTCCCGAGGCAGGATTTCCTCGGTACCGCGTTCCAGTTCGGCGAAGTCGATGGTCATGGCAGATCTGAGTAATTGTCCGCAGCGCCGGGTCGGAGCTTCACGCAGGACCGGCACTTGGCCCCGGAAATGCTTGCAAGAGGCGGTGTTTTGTGGTTTTGTTAGGGAAACAGCGCCCTACATCACAAAAACAACGATCAGGGGCCCCGAGTGCCGCACGGCGGCAGCGCTTGCTACAGGACATGGTGAATGCGGATTGATTATAGCCCCGCCGAGGCGGCCCACCGCCGTTCGGCCCGTCGGGTGATGCTGGCGGCAGCCTTGTGCGTGGTGGGTTCGGCGGCGCTGATGAGCCGGGAAAGTGTGGCCACCCGCCATGCGGCGGCGGTTTCCGAGCCTTTGCTGCCGGAAACGCAAGCCTTGCTGCAGGCCGGCGAAGCCTACGACCAGGCGATCCAGCAGGCGGTTGCCGATCAGATGGCGGTGCCCGAGGCCAGCGAGTGGGTGACCCTGCGCATCGCGCCGGGCCAGAGCCTGTCGAGCGTCTTCGAAGACCAGGCCCTGCCGCCGGAAGACTGGATGGCGCTGCTCAAGCTCGGTGGCGACGCCCTCCAGCTCAAGCGCATCAAGGCCGGCGACGAGCTGCATCTGCGCAAGGTCGGTGATCGTCTGGAAGAACTCAGCTATGCCCTGGACGAGCTGCGCACCCTGACGGTGCGCCGCGAGGGCGAGCGCTTCGAGGCCACCACCCTCACCGCCGAGCTCGAGCGCCGCCACACCCAGGCCACCGGCGTGGTCAGCAGCTCGCTCTATGGCGCCGGCATGAAGGCCGGGCTGTCCGACCGCATGACCATGGAGATGGCCGAGATCTTCGGCTACGACATCGACTTCGTGCAGGACATCCGCGAGGGCGATCGCTTCGCGGTGGTCTATGAGGAGCTCTACCGCGACGGCAAGAAGCTGCGCGATGGCGACATCCTCGCCGCCGAGTTCGTCAACCAGGGCAAGACCTACCGGGCGGTGCGCGACACCGATGCCGATGGCCGCGCCGCCTACTACACCCCGGAAGGCCAGTCCCTGCGCAAGGCCTTCATCCGCACCCCGCTGGATTTCGCCCGGGTCAGCAGCCCGTTCAATCTCAAGCGCCGTCACCCCATCCTCAACAGCATCCGCGCTCACAAGGGCGTGGACTACGCCGCCGCCAGCGGCACTCCGATCAAGGCGGCCGGCGATGGCAAGGTGGCCTTCCTCGGCGTCAAGGGCGGCTACGGCAAGGTGGTCATCCTCCAGCACGGCAACCAGACCGAGACGCTGTACGCCCACATGAGCCGCTACCGCCCCGGGCTCAAGGCCGGCTCGCGGGTCAAGCAGGGCCAGGTGATCGGCTATGTCGGCTCCACCGGTCTCGCCACCGCGCCGCATCTGCATTACGAGTTCCGCGTCGCCGGCGTCCACAAGGATCCGGTGAAGGTCAGCCTGCCGCGGGCCAACCCGCTGTCCGGCAGCCAGCTCGCCGCCTTCAAGGCGCGCAGCTCGGTGTGGCTGGCCGAGCTCGAGGCGGTCAGCCGCAGCACCCAGACCGCCGGTGGCCCCGCGCTGGGAAGCAGCGCCCGCTAGGTCGGCGCTGCCCGGTGGCCGCGCCGCGCGAGCGTCTGGCGCTGGGGCTGATCTCCGGCACCAGCCAGGATGCGGTCGATGGCGTCCTGGCGGCGTTCGATGAGCAGGGCCGCCTGCTCGGTCTGCGCGGCCAGGGCAGCCGCCCCTATCCCGCCGAGCTGCGCAGCCGTCTGCTCGCCCTGGGCTTCGAGAACCAGGCGCTGACCCTGGCCGAGTACGCCGCCTGCGATCGGGCGGTGGCCGATGCCTTTGCCGAGACCGCCGAAGCGGTGCTGGAGGCGGCCGGGGTCCGCGCCGCCGCGGTGACGGTGATCGGCAGCCACGGCCAGACCGTGTTCCACGAGCCGCGGCGGATTGCCAGCAGCCTGCAGCTGGGCGACCCCAACCGGCTCGCCGCCCGCCTCGGCTGCCCGGTGGTGGCGGACTTCCGCCGCGCCGACATCGCCCGCGGCGGTCAGGGCGCGCCCCTGGTCTGCGCGCTG
>DASUDX010000016.1:0-19504 GCA_036275365.1 Nevskiaceae bacterium
AGGCCGACAGCGGGACACCACTGCCGCCGCCATTGGGATTGGCCACCACGCTGATGGTGCCCGACAGACCAATCGTGCCCGCGGCGATCAGCGGCGCATCCGGCCGCGAGGCGAGGAAGGGCTGGAACACCACGCCCTGGCGGACCAGGGCGCGCCCCTGTCCATCGGCGGAGACCCCCTGCCCCACCACCTGGATCAGGCCCTGCCCGGGATCATGGGCCCCGGCAGCACTGGCCCGGGCCACCAGATGGCCGGTGTAGCTGCCCTGCAGGGTCTCGCCGCTAACCCCCAGGTTGGGCACGCTGCTGTAGGCGGTCCAGCGGTTGTTGAAGACATTGACGGTGCCGTCTCCACAGGGCGGCGTGACCGAGGTGCCGCAGTTGGTCCAGCGTCGCGCGGTGGGGTCCATCCAGCCGCCGGTGGCGGTGGCGCGCACATTCTGGAAGTTCTGGCGGACATAAATCATCGCCCGGTTCAGGCCGGCCTCGGCCAGCGAGCGGGCCTCCAGCGCGCGCACCTCGTTGCCGACGCTGCGCTGTTCCTGCGCCGCCACCAGCCCCGCGCCGACCGCGATGATGGCCGAGACCACCATCAGCGCGAGGGAGACGCCCAGGGCCGCGGCGCCGTCCTGGCGAAAACCGACAAGAGAAAGAGGGCTCATGGTCATCTCACCGAACCGAGTGGTTGCGGACTTGCACCGTGTTCTGCAGGGTGCGCTGGCTGCTGGTATCGCTGCGCAGCCGCCCGGAGAGGCTCAGGTTGTATTCCCTCACCTGGCTCTGCAGCAGATTGGTGGTCGCGGTGGCCGTGGTGGCCTGGGCGATCGAAAAGGCGGTGACGGCGATCAGCCGCTCGTCGCTGAAGTTTTCCCAGGCGGCGCCCGCCGTGCAGCTGGTCGCCGTGGTACTCGCCTCGATCGCGCCTTCGGTGCCATCGAGGCGATAGCCGAAGCGCTCGTTGTCATCGCGCACCCCATCCTCGTCCAGGTCATAGCTGAACAGGATGCAGTTGCCGCCGGTCAGCGTGATCGGCTCGAAGGGATTCATCACCGTCCAGCTGCCGGCCCGGATGGTCTGGGTCGGCAGCGTGACCCCGGACGGAATCACCAGGGTCAGGGTGCGGTCGTCGCTGACATCCTCGATGGTGAGGTTGTAGCGGGTGGCGGTACCCGCGGCATTGGGCGCCACCACCACCAGGGTCCGGCCCTCCAGCACGGTGTCGCCCAGCGGGGCGACGAAGGTGGCCTTGGTAGAGGTGCCGCCGCGGACATAGGCGGTCGCCTCGACCGTGCCGCTGTCGTTGGAGAACACCAGATCGGTGTTGGTGCTCATCAGCACCACATCGCCGGCGACCGACCAGCTGCCGGCCCGCGCGAGGTCGTAGCTCAGGGCATTGAGCACGCCGCGCAGATCTTGATTCATCCGCGTGGCCTTGAGGGTGGTGGCGTTGCTGCCGAAGGTGCTGGTCATCATGCTGACGCCGGCGCCGATCACCAGCAGACCGGCGACCAGCGCGATCATCAGCTCGATCAGGCTGAGGCCCTGCTGGCGGGCCGGAGAGACCAGCGTCAGAGGCCGGGTGCTCAGCATGAGGGATACCCCGAGAGTTGGCCGCTGGGCGTGCAGAAGCGGACGCGACCGGGCCCGCTGGCGGTGATGCGCAGGCTGCCGCTGGCCTGCGGCGAGCTGAGCGTGGCGCCGCCGCTGGTGAGCGTCGGCCGCACCGGGCTGAAGCTGAGGCCGGCCGTACCAAAGGGCGCTGCCTCGATCTGGATGTTGCCGAAGCGGCTGCTGCTGACCACCGCCGGCAGACGGTTGCCGCTGCCATCCAGATCGAGGAAGCAGTAGTCCGCCTCGCTGGCAGTGGTCTCGGTGCAATCGCAGGCAGTGGCCGCGCGCAGGCCGTAGCACCACTGGGTGGCGCTGGTGCGGGTGAAGCGCAGGGTGATCACCTGATTGCGCTTGACCGCCTCGGAGCGGGCCAGGGCGATGTCCGAGCGGATCTGCTCGGCTGCCGACTTCAGCCGGTTGTTGGCGATCAGGGTGAGGAAGGAGGGCGTGGCGAGTGCGGCGACGATGCCGAGCACGGCGAGCGCCACCATCAGCTCGACCAGCGTGAACCCGCGCGGGCGCCGGTACCGGTTCATGAGCGGGGATTCAGCGCGGACTCGGGCCATGGATGATGGCGCGAGGGGCGGACGCCCCCTCCTCCGGTCTGACGGATGCCGCTGGCATACATAACCGTTCCCTGGATGATCGGTACCACTCGCTCTCCCGTTGCAACCTTACGATGTTTTGGTCCGGCGCGGACAGTTCACCGACAACCGGCGAGCCGGTGGGGTTGTGCCGATGGTCGGCCGCTTGCCCCGGGACGCGCCTCGCTATGATCGAGCATCATCCGCCCGCACGATGATGATTCCATCACAGGGCGGAAGGACCGGGCTGCCACCGCGGTGCCGGCGCTTCCCAACAGGACGAGGAGACGATCCGATGCGCAACCCAGGACGCCGTGGTTTCACCCTGATCGAGCTGGTGGTGGTGATCGCCGTGGTCGGCATCCTCGCGTCGATCGCCATCCCCAGCTACCAGAACTCGGTGCGCAAGAGCCGGCGCCAGGAGGCGATGGCCACGCTGGTGAGTCTGCAGCTGCAGCAGGAGAAGTGGCGCAGCAACAACAGCAGCTACGCGGCGTCCACCAGCCTGTCGATGCCGGCCAACACCAGCTTCTACACCTACACCGTCGATCAGGTGACGGCGACGACCTATCGTCTGGTGGCGACTGCCGCGGGATCGCAGACCCAGGACAAGCAGGCCGGCACCAGCTGTTCGCCGCTGACCCTCAACCAGTCGGCCACCCGCAGCCCGGAGGCCTGCTGGCGCTAGGCGAGCGTCGCCTCGATCAGAGCCCGCAGGATGTCGGCGCTGGCCGGCGCCAGGCTCACCCCCAACCGGTAGTGGCCGCTGCTGGCGTAGAGCCCCGGCTCGATTTCGGCGATCAGCGGCGGCGCATCCGGACGGCGGGGCCGCAGCCCGGCCCAGTGATCGAGCACCGCCACCCCGGCGAGCGCCGGGTACAGCCCCACGGCCCGGGCCTGCAGGCCAGCCCGCGCCTCTGCGGTGGTGTGGCGGTCGGTCCCCACCCACTCCAGGGTGCTGCCGGCGACGACCTGGCCATCGCGGCGCGGGATCAGATAGAAGTCGTCGCGATACCAGATCTCGGTGAGCGGCTCCCGGGGGGCGGCGAACAGCAGCATCTGGCCGCGGACCGGCTCGATCGCGACCGCCGGCGTCAGCTGAGTGCTGCCGATCCCGGCGCAGACCACCACGGCGTCGGCCTCGATCGGCCCGTCGGCGGTGTGCACGCCGCAGACGCGGTCTGGCCGCCGCCAGAGGCCGAGCACGGTGCCGTGGCGACGATCCACCCCGAGCCTGTCCAGCGCGGCGGCCAGGGCCTGCAGCAGGCGCGGACTGCGCACCTGGGCCACCTGCGGGTGCCACTCGCTGCGGTCGGCGTCGAACACCCGCATGCCGCAGCGCCAGAACTCGGGGTCGATTCCGCTCAGCGCCTGCAGGCGCTCGCAGTCCGCCGGATAACGCTCCCGGCTCTGGTCCAGCCACTCGCGGATCGGCGGTCCGGCACTGCCCGGCGGCAGGTCGGAAAGAATGCCGCCAGCCGCCCAGGAGGCCGGCTCTCGGCTGTCAGGGGCAGCGGCATCGATCAGGGTGACCGACCAGCCGGCTTCCACCAGCCGCCAGGCGCTGTAGAGACCGATCACCCCGCCGCCCACCACCACCACCCGGCCGCGTGCCCGGCCCTGCCCTGTTCCTGATTTCATGATCGCGTTACTGTGCCATCGTTCCCGTTCGGCCTGAGTCCCCAGCCGTTGGTCGGACGCCCCCTCAAGCCACGGACGGCTTGGCTATACCAGCACCATGCCTCGTCGCCTGACTCGTATCGCGGGTTTCACGCTGCTGGAACTGCTGGTGGTGATCGCCATCGCCGGCATTCTGCTGACCACCGCCCTGCCTGAGCTGAGCCTGTTCGGCCTGCGGGCGGCGCGCAGCCAGGGCGCCAGCACGCTCTACATCGCCCTCAATCAGGCCCGCGCCGAGGCGGTGGCGCGCAACCGCCGGGTGGCGGTCTGCGCCCGCGACTACTTCTCCAGCGCCAGCCGTCCGCTGTGTGCGGCGTCGCCGGTCTGGGCCCAGGGCTGGCTGGTCTACCTCGAGCCCGCCTCTGGTGCCGGCGGCACGCGCCCGGCCGAGGCCGCTGATCTGATCGGCGCCTACGAGCCGGTCGGCCGGGTCACGGCGGAGGGGGACAATGCCTTCCAGATCGAGGCCCGGTTCAGCCAGCCGGCGGTCCGCTTCCTCGCCAGCGGCCGCCCGCAGGAGGCCGGTGCCTTCGTGCTCTGCGAGCGCTCCGGGCGGCTGACCGAGGCCCGGCGGATCGCCCTGGCACGCAGCGGGCATCTGTCGATCGAGTCCCTCGATGCGGCGCGCACGGAGGACGAATGCGGCTGACCCGCGCCCCCGGTTTCACCCTGATCGAAGTGCTGGTGACCCTGGTGATCGCCGCCCTGGGCCTGCTTTCGGCCGCTGCCCTGCAGGCGATGTCGAAGAAGCTCGGTTACGACGCGGTGCAGCGTACCCAGGCGACGGCACTGGCCCAGCAGATCCTCGAGCGCATGCGCGCGAACACCGCGGGGCTGGCGAGTTACCCGGTGGAGGACGCGAGCGCAATCGAACTGGGAACCGACTGCGGTGCCGCCGATGCCCGCTGCGATCCGGCCACCATGGCGGCCTACGACCATGCGCAGTGGGCGCGCCTGCTGCGCGGGGAAACCACGCTGGCCGAGGACGAGAGCGCGGTTGGCGGGCTGGTGGCCCCCACCGGCTGCATCCGCGGCGACGCGGTGAGCGGGCGCTTCACCATCGCCGTGGCCTGGCGCGGGCTGACGCCGCTGGACCAGACCCCGGAGGACGAGAACGATCCGGTGGCCGATCCCTGCGGCCAGGGCGAGGGGCGCTATGACGATCCAGCCACGCCGGGAGAGGACGAGCGTCTGCGGCGCATTCTGGTGATCGAGGCCCTGATCAGCGATCCCTTCGCCGCATGAGCAGACTGCATATTCAACGCGGCCTGAGCCTGATCGAGCTGATGATCAGCCTGACCCTCGGGCTGCTGGTGCTGATCGCCATCGGCAGCCTGTTCCTGCAAAGCCAGCGCAGCTACCGCCAGAACGATCTGCGTGCCGGGCTGCAGGATCAGGCCCGCTATGCGCTGGCCGAGCTGTCGCGCGAGCTGGCGATGGCCGGCTACTGGGGCGGCGTGTACGGCGCCGATGTGATCGCGCCCAATCCCGCCGATGCCAATCCGCTCAACGATGCGACCAGCGCCAGCGTGGGTCTCCCGCCCAGCCTGGACTGCGGTGCCGCCGCGGATCAGCCCTGGGCGCTGCTGGCCCAGCCGCGCCTGGAGTTCCACGACCAGACCGATGCCACGGCGGTGGAGGACCGCTGGCGCTGCATCGGCGACTGGCGACCGGGGACGGATGTGGTGGCGCTGCGTCGGGTCTCCGCCCAGACCGCTGCCCGCTACGAGGCCGGGGCGGCCAGCGTGAGCCTGCTGCCCCACCACTTCTATCTGCAGACCAATGCCACCCAGGGCAGCCTGATCCGCTGGCCCGGGGTGGCGGCCGGCCTGCCGGCGGCCACCGACGAACCACTGCTGCCGCCGATGCGCTTCCACCGCTATCTGCCGCGCATCTACTTCATCCGCAACCATCTGCGGCAGGCGGGGGATGGCATCCCCAGCCTGTGCCGCAAGACGCTCTGCGACAGTGGCTTCAGCGGGGCGGCCGATCCGGAGCAGGCGCGCTGCGAAGGGGGCGCGGCCAGCGCCGCTGGAATCTACTCCGAGTGCATCGCCGAGGGCGTCGAGGACCTGCAGCTCAGCTGGGGCCTGGACAGCGACGGCGATGACGCCGTCGATCGCTATACCGACACGCCCAGCCCGCAGGAGCTGCGCGAGCAGGTGGTGCTGGTCCAGCTGCATCTGCGCGTGCGCTCGCGCGAAGGGGACCCCGCCCACCTCGACCGCCATCGCTACGAGCTCGGCAATGCCGTGCCTTTTGAACCGCTGGCGGTGGACGACGGCGATCTTCCTGCAGCCCAGCAGGCCCGTCACCAGTACCGTCGGGTCTACAGCACCACCATCAAGCTCCAGAACCCCGTCCATGGTCTGCCTCCCTGATCGCCAGCACGGTGCCGCACTCGCCACCGCCCTGTTCTTCCTGGTGGTGGTGACCCTGCTCGGTCTCACCGCCATGCGGGTGGGCACCCTCGAGCTGCGGCTGGCGCTGAACGAGGAGAGCCGGGTCGCGGCCTTGCAGGCGGCCCAGTCCCTGCTGGACGGGCTGGTACAGACCGGCGAGAACATCGCGGTACTGCCGGGCGCCGGCTATGTGCAGAACTGCCGGGTGGGCGGGGCGCTGGACCGCAGCGTGCTGGCCAGCACCCAGGGTTTTGCCTGCAGCAGTGAACAGCAGACCGCCGCCCCCAGCCAGCTGCCGGCACTGCCGCTGCTCGACCACGCCTATGTCAGCGTTCGCCGCGAGGCCATCAACGATCAGGACTTCGCTCCGATGGCGGCCCTGCGCATGGGCGATAGCGGCGAGCGCTTCCAGCTCGCGGCCTTCACCCTCACGGCGGGTTACGACCGCAGTGAGGATGGACTCGGCGCCGCCGAGGTGGCCGAAGGCGTGTATCTCAAGGTCGACCGCGTCGACGGGCTGACCTTCCAGTAGGAGCACCCCTCATGTCCTCCCGTCTGCTTCTCCTCCTGCTCACTGCCCTGCTCACCCTGGGCAGCCTCAGCCCACGGGCCCAGGCGGACGACATCGAGATCTATACCAACAGCACGGCCAACGAGCTGCGCCCGCCGCTGACCGTGCTGGTGCTTGATCTCAACCTCAATCCGCTCGATGTGATCTGCTCCAATGCGCTGTCGGGCACCAGCAGCAACTGTCAGCAGCTGCGCTCGCTGATCACCCTCGGCGGGCTGTTCGAGCTGCTGTCGCTGGAGGTGGACGCGGTTCAGGCCCTGGTCAACGCGGTCAAGCCGATCGTCTGTCCGGTGGCGCTGCTGCCCTGCCCCTTGACCCTCTCCGGTCTGGTGAACCTGCCGCTGGCCGAGGTGCTCGCCAACCCCGCCAACCTGGTGCTGAAAACGGCGCTGGGTCTGGTCACTCCCCTGCAGCAGGCGATCACCAGCAGCCGGCTCTACCGCGGCCTGCTGCGCAATCTGCTGCGCTCGCTGGTCGACTCACGGGTCGCCGTGCTGGTGCCCCATGCCGATCGCGGCACGGCGACGGTCAGTGCGGGCAAGACCTATCGCTGCAACTTCGCCGACCTCGGCAACACCCCGGGCAACCGGGTGGATACCACCGCCTGCTCCAATGGCGGGTATGTGCTGCTCGGCTTCATCGACCTGGCCAATGATCCGGCTGGCGCGGGCCTGAACCGCATCGTCGACAAGGTCGGCGCAGTGCTCGGCAATGTCTCCGCCGTCAGCGACATCAGCCACCCTTTCCAGGGCAAGGAGCTGTACTACGAGCTGTACCGCTATCTGCGCGGCGATCCGGTCTACAACGGCCATCTCGGCTACTTCGACTATGGCGACAGCAATGCCGCCACCAATCTGAACGCCAGCTTCCCGACCCTGTCCTGGGACACCACGGTGGAGGATGGGGCCAACCGCTATCGCTCGGCGCTGGATGCCTTTGGGGTCTGTGACTCGGTCAATGTGCTCAATGTGATGCTGACCAATGCGCAGAACGACGGTGATTCCGATCCGGCGGTGGCCGTGGCCTTCCCGGGCGCTGATCAGGATGGCGATGGGGCGCTGTCATTCGCCGAACTGGTGGCGCAGGCGCGCAGCCAGGGCTTCACCCATCGCAACAGCCAGGTGCTGCTCAACTCCTACTTCCTGATCAACAGCACCGGCGGCACCGCCCCCCTGGCCGGTGCACTCGACAACCTCGGCTTCACCGTCGGCGCCGCCCCGGACCTGCTCGGCCTGTTCGGCCTCGGCAAGTCCTTCGGCGAGCTCGTGGAGCCGGTGCTGAGCATCAACGCCAGCCTGCTGACACCGAGCCAGACCCCGTCGCTGCAGCCTCCGGGCCAGCTGCAGGGCGACGCCTTCTTCGGACTGTTCCGTCCGGCGGCCGACCAGCGGCCCCGCTGGACGGGCAATGTCAAGAAGCTGCGGCTGGTGCAGGAGGACGACGGCGCCTTCGAGTACCGCGACCAGCGCGGACGGGAGGCCATTGCCGGGGACGGGCGCATCCGCAGTGACGCCCTCACCTTCTGGACCCAGGGCGGATCCGCGCTGGGTGGCGCCGGCAGCGATGGCCGCGAGGCGGCCCTCGGCGGCGCCGGTCAGCGCATCCCGGGCTTTCGCTTCGACGGTGGCGGGCAGCCGGGACGCAGCAACAGCGAGAACCGGCGCCGCCTGTTCTTCGATCTCGATGCCGGGACCGCCCAGGTCCCCACCCTGACCGCGCTGAATGCTGACGACAGCACCGTGCAGACCGCGCTCCAGACCGCGCTGGGCGCCACCAGCCAGCGGGAGGCCCAGGAACTGCTGCTCTACGCGCGCGGCTACGAGGTCGGCAGCACCAGCCAGTCGCGGGGGGTGGGCAACGATCTCGCCGGCCGCGACTGGCTGCATGGCGCCGTGCTGCACTCGCGCCCGGTCGCCATCAACTACGGTGCACGCGGGGGTCATTCGGCCAGCAACCCGGATATCCGGGTGCTTTATGGGGCGAGCGACGGTCTGCTGCGGCTGGTCCGCAACACCGAGAGTGGCGGCAGCCAGTCGGGCGTCGAGTCCTGGGCCTTCCTGCCGCGCGCGGTGATGGCCCAGCAGAAGATCCTGCGCGACAACAGCGCCGCTGCGCGCTTCCCCTACGGCGTGGATGGTGCGCCCTCGGTACTGGTGCAGGACCGCAATCGCCAGGGCGGACCCGGGGATGGCGTCATCGAGGCCAGCAACGACCACGACCGGGTGTGGGCCTATGTGGGTCTGCGCCGCGGCGGACGCCATCTGTATGCGCTGGATCTGACCGATCCCGACGACCCGGCCCTGCTCTGGCGGCTGGGTCCGGACGGGCTCTTCAACCAGACCGGACGCGTGACCGACGCCACCGCCCCGTTCGCCGAGCTGGCGCTGAGCTTCTCGAGCCCGCAGATCGGCCGCATCCGCTACCTGGGCAGTGGGGGCAGTGAGCAGCTGCGCAGCGTGGTGATGTTCACCGCCGGGTACAACGGCGGTCGCGACGGCTCGAACGGCCGGCTCGGCAAGGACCTCGATCGCGGCAGCGGCAATATCCTCGGCCGCGATGATGCGCTGGGGACGGCGATCTATCTGGTCGATGCCGAGACCGGCGAGCTGATCTGGAAGGCCGCGCCCGGCAGCTTCAACAGCAGCAGCCCCTACAGCAGCGCGACCCGCAGCTTCCGCCACCCGCTGCTGGTCGACAGCTTTCCCTCGGACCTGACCCTGCTCGATACCAGTGGCGACGGCCTGAGTGATCGCTTCTATGTGGCCGACAGCGGTGGGCGGCTGTGGCGCGGCGACTTCCCCGGCGCTGACCGGGCGGCGTGGACCCTGACCCCGCTGGCGAGCGTCGGACGCCATGACCAGGCCAGCGTCGCCCACGATCGACGCTTCTTCCATGCCCCGGACTATGTGCCCTACCGGGACCGTGACGGCGCCTTCGATGTGATCGTGTTTGCCAGCGGCGACCGCGAGGACCCCAACAACCGGCGCACCGAGAACTATCTCTACGCCTTCCGCGATGGCGATATCAGCAGCGGCAAGACGGCCGCCGAGATCCTGACCACGGAAGCGGATCTGGCCGACCACGATGACTTCGCCGACCTCACCAGCGCCTGTGCGTCTGGCAATCCCCAGTGCGCGGAAAACGCCGATCTGTCCACCGGCTGGAAGATCCGGCTGTCCGGGGTGGGCGAGAAGACCATGAGCCAGCCTCTGACCACCGGGGGCACGGTGTTCCTGAGCACCTATGTGCCCCGCGATCCCGAAGCCACCGAGTGTGCACCCGGCGAGGGCAGCGGCAAGCTCTACGCGGTGAGTCTGCGCGACTCACGGCCGCGCGCGGATCTCCTGCGCAGCGACAGCGACGGCGACGCGCGCAGCCAGCGCAGCCTGGCGCCGGGTCTGGTGGGGGAGCTGACCACCCTCAACACCAACACGGTCGCCAGCGGCGCCGAGGCGGTAGCGGCGCGGGCGCGGACCCGCTACCGCATCTTCTGGCTGGAGCGTCGCGGCGAGGAGGACGCCACACCATGATCCGGCCGATCCTCGCTCGTGGCTTCAGCCTGCTCGAACTGCTGGTGGCGATGAGCATCCTCGCCATCCTCGTGGCCCTGGCCGTGCCGAGTTACGGGCAGTATGTGGTCCGCAACCACCGGGTGCTGGCCAAGACCCAGCTGACCGAGCTGGCGGGACGGCAGGAGTCCTTCTTCGTCGAGCGCAAGACCTATGCGTCCACTCTGACCCGCCTGGGTCTTGCCGGAGACAGCCTGTATCTGCAGCCGGATGGCGCCCTGGTGACGGCGGAGACCGACGAGAGCCTCTACCGGCTGTCGATTGCCAGTGCCAGCGGGGACTGCCCGGCCAGTGGCAACGCCAGCCGCAGTGGCTACACCGTGCAGGCCAGCCCGGTGGGGCAGCAGGCGACTCGCGACCTCGCCTGCGCCGTGCTCTGCCTGGACTCGACCGGCCTCAGGAGCGCCAGCGGCGCCGAGCCGGCCGGCTGCTGGAGCCGCTAGCGTCGCGCCCGCTCCGGCGGGGGTGGAGTGGCCTCCCCCGCCCCCGCAGGACGCCAGGGGACCCTCACCGCATAGGGGTGCCACTGCGCGCCACCCCCGGTCTTGGACGGCACCGGGCGAGCCGCGCGGGCCAGCAGAAGCGGCTCGAACACCTCGATGTGCACCACATCACCGCTCGCGGCCCGGTCGCTGAGCAGGAATTCGCTCGGACTGGAATCGTTGGCGAGGGTGTCGATCAGCGACAGATCCTGGCGGTTCGCCTCGTTCGAATCGCTGGTCAGCAGGAAGTACTGGGCCTCCCGGAGATTGCGCAGCAACCGGACGCCGCCTCCCTGACCACAGGCACTGCCGACCGAGGTGCCGTACCGAATCAGCCCGAGATCGACGCGGAAGTCGAAGACCCGGGCGCAGCCTGAGGCCGTCGCGGCGGTCAGTCCACGGAGGACCGTACTTCCCGCCGCGAACTGCAGCTGTGGATCGATCCGGTCGACCCGCTCGTCGCGGCTGATGAAGCCGCGATCGATGTCGCGATCCGATGCCGGCGCTTCCAGGATGTTGAACAGATCCAGCAGGGCGACCACACGGGTATCCCCATCGCCGATGGTGGAGTAGGCCAGCATGCCGCCGTCCTCGCTCCTCATCAGATCCTCGATCAGCGGCTCTGGCCGCGGCCGCGATAGCCGGCTCACCGTCGCCGGGACATCCAGAGAGGCGCTGGCCAGATCCGACGCATAGACCTCCTCGCCAGCGAAGAACTCGCCGAGCTGGGTGTTGACCGTGCACTCGATCGATTCGACCGGCTCGCCGCTGGCGTTGAAGGACTCCCCGGCATCAGCAGCGAAGTAGAGGAAGCCGCTATCCGCACTGAATCGATAGGGGGCGAATTGGGCATAGCCGGTGCCGCAGGTGAAGGTGTAGTCCGGCGTCAGCTGGAGCGACACATCCGGATTGGCGGCCGTATTGACGCCGAACAAGGCCGCCGCGGGATCGAAGGAGCTGCGGGCATACAGGGCGGTCACCCAGTTGCCATCCGGCGACTGCTGCAGCTGGCTCAGCACGCCACCGTCGAGGAATGGCGTCCCCAGTCGCTGAACCGGTCCCTCGCTCAGGCCACCGACCCGGGCCAGATAGCGGGCGAATGGCTCCACCTGTTCCTCCAGGGACAGCAGGACGGCGTCCCGGAAGGCGGGCGAGCGGTCCACCTGGAACTCGGTGATCAAGCCTGCACTGGTGCCCAGCAAGCGGGTGCCGTTGGCAACACCCTGGCCCAGATCGGAGCGATACAGGCTGATCTGATCGGGCGCCAATCGGTTCTCGCGGTAGAGGTAGTAGACCGCGCTACCTTCCGAGGAGAACTGCAGATCACTGGTCTCCACCACTTCGGCGGACCCGTCGATCAGCGGGTTCGACGGCAGGCTGAGCGGAACCACCGGGCAGGGCTGGCTGATCGACTGTGGCGAGCAGCTGGACAGTTCGATCTGGAACAGCTGCAGATCACCGGTATCGGCCGTATCCGGATTGTCCGCCAGGTAAATCACGAAGCGTCCATCCGGAGACAGCCGGAAGCTGTGCACACCCGGATCCCCGAACGGAAACTCCGGGGTGATGCGCAGGCTGCCACCGGGGGTATCGAAGAACACCCGGTACAGCTCGGTCACCGTGCTGGCCGGCTGGGTCATCTGCAGCCTCTGCTGGGCATAGACCGCAAACCCTGGCAGCTGCGGGCCAGCGGTACCGAGGTCGATGCTGATGGTCACCGTCGCCTGAGCGGAGCCACCGAAGCCGTCGTCGATCTCGTAGACAAAGAAATCGGAGGTGGGGCCGCTGGTGGTCTCGGTGTAGCGGAGGGTGTTGTCCGCCAGGATCTCGACGATGCCATGGCTCGGGGCGGTGACGATGGCCGAGACGATCAGCGGATCGCCATTGCCGTCGCTGTCGTTGGCGAGAACCGGAATGATCACGCTGCCTCCGGCCGTGACCGTGGCGCGGTCGTCCACCGCCACCGGCGCCTGGTTGACCGTGCCATTGAGAATGACCACGGTGGCTTCGGGACGGATCACGTTCACGCCGGATACCGGGGTACTGATCCTGATGAGGAAATTCTCATTGAACTCGTTGACCGTGTCCGAGAGGATCGTGAACGGAATCAGAGCCTCGACCTGGCCGCGTGGAATGGTGACGAAGCCGCTGTCGGCAATCGCGTAGTCCTGGTTGACCGCCGCCGAGCCATCGAGGCGCAGGTAGTCGACCCGCACATCGCCCACTGCCGGGGCCGAGAGACGAACCGGAATCCCGGCACTGCGGGTGCCCGTCGACGGCTCGACCGCCGCGACATCGATCGCGGAGAGATCGGGCGGCGGGGCGTCGGTGATGCTGACCGTTGCCGTCGAGGCCTGGGGATCGAGGGTCAGGTTCTGCGGGTTGCCCAGAACCACCTGGAAGGTCTCCGGCGTGGGCTCGCGCTGGAGATCGCCCAGGATCGTCGCGGGGATCGTGGCGGAAGTGGCGCCCGCGGCAAAGGTGACGGTGCCGCTGAGGGTGGCGGTGTAATCCGCACCGGCGGTCGCGGTGCCGTCCTGGAAGCTGTAGTCCACCGTGGTGCTGGGCCCGCTGGCGGCCCGGCTCAGGCGCAGTTCGATCGACACCGGTGCGGTCCCGGAGCCGAAGCCGTCGGGCTCGAAGGTCGCCAGATTGACAATGGAGACGACCGGCGGCTGCGGCTGCACAGTGACGGTAACCAGCGCCACGGCGGACTCGCCGACGCCATCGCTCACCCGGTAGCTGAAGGTCACCGGGGACGGACTCGGATCCACCGACTGATAGCGGATCAGATTGCCAGCAACCACGGTCGCGGTGCCGGTGGCTGGCGCCGTCTCCAGGGTCACCGCGAGGCTGTCGCCGTCGGCATCGCTGTCATTGGCCAGCACATTGATGTCGACGAAGGCACCGGCCAGGACGCTGGCCGAGTCGGCCTGCGCCACCGGCGGCCGGTTGCTGTTCTCGACGATGGCGACGAAGGCATTGGCATCGGCCAGCACCCCACCCTGAGGGCTGCTCAGGCGCACGACGAAGCGCTCGGTCGACTCGATCACCCGGTCACCGAGCAGCGTGACCGGGATGGTGGCCTGGGTCTGACCCGCCGCCAGAGTGACGGTGCCGGAGGTGGCCAGATAATCGCTCCCGGCCAGGGCGACATCGTCGAGTGTCTCGAAGCTCACCGTGACCGGCGCCGCGCCGGCGCGATCCAGCGCCACCGGAACCAGGACCACGGTGGTTTCGGTCGGCTGCCGCGGCTCGGCCATCGAGGCGTCGCCGACACTGATGCGCGGCAGGGGGCTGATGTTGATGGTGACCGTTGCCTCGGCGCTGCCACCAAAGGCATCGGCCACGCGGTAACGGAAGCTGGCCGTGGCCGGGCTGGGCAGACTGGACTGGTAGCGGATCGTCCCGCCCGCCACGACCGTGGCGGTCCCGTTGGTCGGCGGCGAGACGATCTGGACCGTCAGGGCGTCCCCATCGGCATCGCTGTCATTGGCGAGCACATTAATGTCCACTGTGCCCCCTTCGATCACCGCCGCACTGTCCGCCTGGGCCACCGGGGCGCGGTTGACGGTATCGAGGATGGTCACCGTGGCAGTGGCATCGGCGATTACCGCATTCTGCGCGTCGCGGAGCCGGACCAGGAACCGTTCGCTGCCTTCAACCTGGGCGTCTGCCAGCAGGGTGATCGGGATGACCGCCTGGGTCTGGCCGGCGGGTACCTGCACCGTGCCACGGCTGGCGATGAAATCGCTGCCGGCCAGTGCGGTGTCGTTGACCGTGTCAAAGCCCAGCGTGACCGTCTGCGTCGATGCCCGATCCAGCGTCACCAGAACGCTGACCACGGTGCTGGCCTGGGCGTTCTGGCGCGGCTCGGCGGCCTGGGCATCGCCGATGCTCGCCCGCGGCAGCTGCGCCACCTGGAGGGTGACCGTGGCGTCGGCACTCGCCCCCAGCGCGTCGGTGACGCGATAGACGAAACTCACCGTCGGCGCGCTTGGCAGCGTGCTCTGGTAGCGGAACTGCTGGCTCGGGAGCAGGGTCAGGGTGCCGCTGGCCGGTGCCTGGACCACCGAGAGGGTGAGCGGGTCACCGTCCGGATCACGATCGTTGGCCAGCACATTGATATCAACGCTGCCCCCCTCCGCCACGATCGCCGAGTCGGCCGCGGCCTCCGGCGGACGGTTGCTGCCCTCCTCCACCACCACGCGGGCCTCGCCATCGGCGATCACCGCGTTGTCCACGGCGATCAGGCGAACCAGGAACTGCTCCTCGGGTTCGATAGCGGCATCGGCCAGCACGGTGACCGGAATGCTGCCGGCGCTCTGTCCCACCGCAATCTCGATCGCACCGGTTGCCGCGAGGAAATCACTGCCCGCCGTGGCCGTCCCCGAGACAGTCTCGTAGCGGACCGTTACCGGCTGGACCGCCGCGCGATCCAGGCGCACCGGTACCACCGTGCCCACCTGGCCCTGCCGCGGCTCGCGAACGCGGACATCGGCGACGCTGACCTGCACCGTCGGCTCTCCGACGCGGATCGACACCTCGGCCTCGGCCTGGCCGCCGCGCGGATCCTGAATCCGGTAACGCAGGCTGTCACTGCCGAAGAACCCGGCCCGCGGCTGATAGCGCAGGCGACCCGCCGCCAGCAGCTGCACGCTGCCCTCCATCGGCTGGCGAAGGATGCTGACGGTGAGCGGATCGCCGTCCGGATCCCGGTCGTTCGCCAGCACATCGATCTCCACCGCGGTGTCGAACGGCGTGGAGACCGTGTCGGCCACTGCCTCGGGCAGGGCGTTGCTGTCGTCCTCGATGACAATCTGAGCCTGACCATCGGCGATCACGCCATTGGTGACGGCGGTCAGCCGGACCTGGAACTGCTCGTCCGGCTCAACCGGAGCATCGGCCAGCACGGTGACCGGAATACTGCCGGTGGTCTGGCCCGCCGGGATCTCGATCGTGCCGCTGGCGGCGAGGAAATCGGCGCCGGCGGTGGCGGTTCCCGACACGGTCTCGTAGCGGACTCGCACCGGTCGCACGGCGGCTCGATCCAGACGCACGGGCAGCGGTGCCGTGATCTGCCCCGTGCGCGGCTCCCGCAGGCGCAGATCGCCGAGGCTGACCTGGGGCGGGGGCGGTGCCACGGTGATGAGGACCCGCGCATCAGCCTGTCCGCCGCGGCCATCGCGGATGCGGTAACGCAGGGTGTCACGGCCGAAAAAGCCGGCGCGCGGCTGATAGCGCAGGCGGCCATCGGCCAGCACCTCGGCGCTGCCCTCCGCCGGCTGGCGCAGCACGCTGACGCGCAGCCGATCGCCGTCCGGATCCCGGTCGTTGGCCAGCACATCGATCTCGACCGCGCTGCCAAACGCCGTCGAGGCCGTGTCCGCCTCGGCCACCGGCGCGGTGTTGGGGATGAAGGTCGAGGTCACCGCCACGGTGGCCACGGCGGACTGACCGGCGGCATCCTCGAGGCGGTAGCGGAAGCTCAGGCTGCCCACAAACGGATCGGGGGCGGTGAAGGCCAGCTGGCCATCGCCCGCCACCGCCACGCGTCCCTGCGACGGTGGCGTCTCCACCGACACGAACAGGGGCGCCTGACCCTCGTCATTGAGCAGCACCGGGATCTGCACCGTGGCCCCGGGCGCGGCCCTGGCGGCGTCGTCCCGGGCCAGCAAGGGCACCCCGGGCTCGCTGCGCACCGCCAGCAGGAACCCATCCCCGCTGGCCGTGCTGACCAGCTCGGCACAGACGGCTTCAAAGCGTACCGTCTGCTCGCCGGCCTCATCATCGCCCTCGGCCGCGCGGCGGGCCGTGCCGGTGACGCGGAACCCGCTGCCCGGTGTCGCGCTGCAGCTGGCATCCGGGGTCAGGCTGTCGAACTCGGCTCCGCCCACCAGAATCTCGCCGAAGCGCAGCTGGTCGGACAGCGCGATCAGAGCCGGCGCCTCAATCTGGGCGCTGTGCAGCCGATCCCCGGCGTCGGCCACCCGGACCCTCGCGATGAGGCGCAGGCCCGAAGGCCCGGCACGGGTCGCGAGGCTGGCAAAGCCGCTGACCGTGTTGGCCGGTATGTCGAAAATCTGGACCGGGCGATCGGCCCCGGTCACCCCGCGGATGGCGATCTGCTCACCAGGGAAGCGGCGCCGGGCCAGCAGCAGGCTCTCCTCCGCCGATTCGGCCAGGAACTCCACGATGAAGTCGGGCCGCGTGGCGCAGTCCGGGGTGCTGGCGCCGGCCGGGCAGCCGACGCTGACGGCCAGCCGGAGACGCAAGGCCAGCAGATCCTTGGCATCGGCAAACAGCACCGGACTGTCCTGTCGCCGCAGATTGCGCTGGACCAGCGCGAGCTGGAAGCGATCAATCTGGAAGGCCTCGGCCGTGGCGGGCTGCAGGGCACCGCTGCTGTCGAACACATCGGCCACGGCCGCGGCGTCGAGCAGACTGGCGTTCACCGGGTCGGACAGCAGCAGCTGGAAGCTGCGGGTTGGCTGGGTTCCGCTGCGCAGCCGGGTGCTCACCACCACGGACTTGCGGGTCTCGCCGGGGGCGAAGGTCAGCGTGCCGCTGGCCGCTTCGTAATCGAGGCCCGCTCGCGCGCTGCCATCGGCGGTCTGGTAGCGGACCGAGACCGGCGCGCTGTAGCGCCCGTCGAGCGCGACCCAGAAGCTCAGCCGGCGTCCTTCCAGGGCCCCGTCGTCATAGACGGCGACCCGCGCGGGACCGGCGACGGCAGCACGGTCAGTGGAACCGTCTCCGGACCCCGTCCCGGACGCCTCGCGGGAGGACGGCTCAGCCCTGGCCTCGGTCGCCGACTTTGCACGACCGGCCTCGACCGATGACGACAGGCCCCCGGCCGCAGAGGCCGACAGCCGGGAGATCGCCGTCGCTTCCGACGCCGAAGGAGACTCCTGCTGACAGGCGCCCAGCAGGGCGGCCGCCGCCAGCATCACTCGTGGCAAGGTCTGTAACACGGTCTGCTCCCCCTTCCCCGGCGGCAGAGAACCGCATCGGCCCGGGCCCCCGGGCCCGGACGACGCGTCGAAACGAAGTCTCAGTGTGCGATGAAGTCCGGGCCACGACAAGCAGCCCGAGCGCCGGATGAGACCGGCGTCACCCCCGCGGACCGCCGACCGCCTTGCGCAGTGCCGGCGGCAGCGAGAAGACGATGGATTCGGTCCGGCCCTCACGCTCGCGTACCCGGCTGCCGCCGAGCGCCTGCAGCCGGGCCACCACCTGCTGCACCAGCACCTCCGGCGCACTGGCCCCGGCGGTGACCCCGACCGCGCGCACGCCGCTGAGCCAGTCCGGGCGGATGTCGTCCGGACCGTCGATCAGATAGGCCGGCGTCCCGCAGCTTTCCGAGAGCTCGCGCAGGCGGTTGGAGTTCGAGGAATTCTGCGAGCCGACCACCAGCAGCACCTGGCATTCGCCGGCCAGCTGCTTGACCGCATCCTGGCGGTTGGTGGTGGCGTAGCAGATATCGTCCTTGCGCGGGCCGAGAATGGCCGGGAAGCGCCGCCGCAGCGCCTCGATGACCCGCGCGGTGTCGTCCATCGACAGCGTGGTCTGGGTCACATAGGCCAGATGGCCGGGATCGCGGACCTGCAGGCGCTCGACATCGTCCGGGGTTTCCACCAGGTAGATCGCCCCACCGGGCGCGGTATCGAACTGGCCCATGGTGCCCTCGACCTCCGGGTGGCCGGCATGACCGATCAGGATCACCTCACGGGCCTCGCGGGCGTAGCGCTTGACCTCGATGTGCACCTTGGTGACCAGCGGGCAGGTCGCGTCGAAGACGGTCAGACCCCGCTCGCGGGCGGCCCGGACCACGCTTTGCGCCACGCCGTGGGCCGAGAAGATGCAGGTGGCCCCCTCCGGAATCTCGTCGATTTCCTCGACGAAGACCGCGCCCTTGGCTCGGAGATTGTCGACCACGAAGCGGTTGTGGACGACTTCGTGGCGGACATAGATCGGCGCCCCGAGACTGTCCAGCGCGCGCTCGACGATCTCGATGGCGCGGTCCACGCCGGCGCAGAAGCCACGGGGGTTGGCCAGCAGGATGTCCATGCTCAGCCCGCCTTGCCGCTGGCGCGGCGTCGCTCATCGCGCATCTCGATGAGCATGTCGAGAATCAGCAGACCGGCACCGAGGCTGATCGCCATGTCGGCGATGTTGAAGGCCGCGAAGTGCCAGCTGCCGACATAGAAATCGATGAAATCCACCACATGGCCGCGGGTCACCCGGTCGATCACATTGCCGAGCGCCCCGCCCATGATGAAGGCCAGGGCGGCGGCGACCCGGGTCTGTCCGACCGGGTTGCGCCGCAGCCACCAGAGGATGCCCAGGCTCACGCCCACCCCGATCACCACGAAGAACAGCGGGGGCGCCTCGCTGAGCATGGAGAAGGCCGCGCCGGTGTTCTTCAGGTGCACCAGATTGAGGTGCGGCAGCACCGGGCGCACATCAAACCAGGCGAGGGTCTTCACCACCCACTGCTTGCTGACCTGGTCCAGCGCCATGACGATGGCGGTGGCCCACAGCCAGTAGACATTCTTGAAGCGGAAGCTGGCCATGCGTCCTCAGAGATAGCGGCGCTGTTCGCC
>DASUDX010000017.1:0-24338 GCA_036275365.1 Nevskiaceae bacterium
CGGAGCGTGTCGAGATCCACGCCCGGCGCCAGCTCCACCAGGCGCAGACCCTCGCGCGTCACATCCAGCACGGCGAGGTCGGAGATGATGCGATTCACGCAACCGACCCCGGTCAGCGGCAGCGTGCACTGGCGCAGGATCTTGTGCTCGCCGTCCTTGGCGGTGTGCTCCATCAGCACCACCACCCGGGCAACACCCGCCACCAGGTCCATGGCGCCGCCCATGCCCTTGACCATCTTGCCGGGGATCATCCAATTGGCGATGTCGCCCCGGTCGGTCACCTGCATGGCACCGAGGATGGAGAGATTGATATGGCCGCCGCGAATCATCGCGAAGGAATCGGCGCTGCTGAAGAAGGCCGAGCCGGGCAGCGTGGTGATGGTCTGCTTGCCGGCGTTGATCAGGTCGGCATCCACCTCGTGCTCGCGCGGAAACGGGCCGATGCCGAGCAGGCCGTTCTCCGACTGCAGCCACACCTCCATACCGGGCGGGATGTGGTTGGCCACCAGGGTCGGCAGGCCGATGCCGAGGTTCACGTAATAGCCATCGCGCAGTTCCTGCGCGGCGCGGGCGGCCATCTGGTCGCGGGTCCAGGCCATGTCAGTTCCTCACCGTGCGCTGCTCGATACGCTTTTCAGGATGCGGGTTGAGCACCAGCCGCTTCACATAGATGCCCGGGGTGTGGATCTGATCCGGATCGAGCTCGCCGGTCTCGACGATCTGCTCCACCTCGGCCACGCACAGACGGCCGGCCGCGGCCACCATCGGGTTGAAGTTGCGGGCGGTCTTCCGATAGATGAGGTTGCCGGCCCGGTCGGCCTTCCAGGCCTTCACCAGCGCCACATCGGCGCGCAGGGCGCGCTCCATCACATAGGTCTGACCGTCGAACTCGCGCAGCTCCTTGCCCTCGGCGACCAGGGTGCCGACCCCGGTCTTGGTGAAGAAGGCGGGAATGCCGGCGCCGCCGGCGCGCAGCTTCTCGGCCAGCGTGCCCTGCGGGGTGAATTCGAGCTCGAGCTCGCCGGACAGATACTGGCGCTCGAACTCCTTGTTCTCGCCCACATAGCTCGACACCATCTTGCGCACCTGGCGGGTGCTCAGCAGCATGCCCAGGCCAAAGCCATCGACCCCGGCGTTGTTGCTGATCACGGTCAGCCCCTTCACGCCGCTGTCGCGGACCGCCGCGATCAGGGCCTCGGGAATCCCGCAAAGACCGAATCCACCCACCGCCAGCGTCTGGCCATCCGCCAGCAGGCCGGCGAGGGCCTCGGCCGCGCCCGGATACAGCTTGTTCATGCGTGCTCCTCTCGAGGTGCTGCGGTCGGCATTGTCGAACAGCCAACGCCTGGCCGACAGCGGGGAATTCCCTGCCGCCTCAGTGGCGGATCAGGGCGCGCGCCTCCTCGGGGCTGGCGATCTCGCGGCCGCACTCGCGCGCCAGCTTGACCAGGGCCTCGATCAGCGGACCGTTGCCGCGGGTGCGGCTGCCGTCGGGCAGATAGAAGGTGTCCTCGACCCCGGTGCGCAGATGCCCGCCGAGCTCGGCCACCTTGCGGTGCACCGGCCAGACGTCCTCGCGGCCGATCACGATGCCTTGCCACTGCGCGCCGGAGGGAATGTATTTCATCAGCACCGGTAGCAGGTCGGGGTCGGCCGGCATGCCCGAGGCCACCCCCATCACCAGGGACACATGCAGGGGATCGCGCAGCAGCCCGACAGCGCGGAACATCTCGATCGAACGCAGGATGCCGACATCAAAGCACTCGCACTCGGGGACGATCCCGTGCGCATCCATCACCTTGAGATAGGCGCTGATCTTCTCCACCGGGTTGTCGAACAGCATCGGTGGCCAGGCCCATTTGCCGGCCCGGGTGGCCTTCAGGTAGTTGAGCGAGCCGGCGTTCATCGCCGCCATCTCCGGCTTGCTGCGTTCCAGACAGGCGGTGGGGCCGGAGATGTCCTTGCCGACGATGCCGGTGGAGAAGTTGAGAATCACCCCGGGGCAGGCGGCGCGGATCGCCTCGGCGATCTCGTGCACCACCTCCGGCTCCCAGGTGGGCAGATGACCCAGGCCGGGACGCTGGTTGCGGAAGTGCACATGCATCACCGATGCACCGGCGTCAAAGGCCTCGCGAGCGGAAATCGCCATTTCCGATGCGCTGACCGGGACCGGGTGCTGCTGCGGATCGGTCAGCACACCGGTGAGACTGCAGGTGACGATCGCCTTCTTCATGATCCTCTGAACTCCTTTCTCTACCGTGTTTCCACACGGGTGATCGAGTTGGAAGTGTGCGCCGGCCGTCACTGGCTGTCCAGCGCGCCCTACGACAATGATCCTTTCCCATTGGCCGCGTGTCGGCCTCCGGTCGAGCCGCCGCTCGATCCGGCCGATGGCCGGGACGCGCCCGCGCCGGCGGCTGCCTTCATAATGTGACAATGACCGCTTCCAGCCATGACACGCCGGGCTACGCCCTGCTCGGGCGCATCGAGACGCCTGCCGATCTGCGCCGCCTGCCGGCTGCGGAGCTGCCCCATCTGGCGGTGGAGATGCGGCGCTTCCTGATCGAGACCCTGGGCCGCATCGGGGGGCACTTCGCCGCCAACCTCGGCACCGTGGAGCTGTCGATCGCCCTGCACCGGGTCTTCGATACCCCGCACGACCGGCTGGTCTGGGATGTCGGCCACCAGGCCTATCCGCACAAGATGCTGACCGGACGCCGCAGCCGGCTGGAGACCATCCGCCGCCTGCAGGGTCTGCATCCGTTCTGCGCCCGCAGCGAGAGCGAATACGACGCCTTCGGCGTGGGGCACTCCAGCACCTCGATCTCGGCGGCTGCCGGCATGGCCGCCGCCGCACGGATCAAGGGCGAGACGCGGCGCGCGGTGGCGATCATCGGCGATGGCGGGATGACCGCCGGCATGGCCTTCGAGGCGCTCAATCACGCCGGCCACGCCAAGCTGGACCTGCTCGTGGTCTACAACGACAACGACATGTCGATCAGCGAGAACGTCGGCGCCCTGCGCGACCGCTCGGCTCGCCTGGTCAAGAAGCTCGGTCTGGTGGCGCCGCACCTGTCGCGGCTGCCGCAGGACGCCGAGGACAACGAGCAGCATCTCGAGGATCCGGGCAGCCTGTTCCGCACCCTCGGCTTCCGCTACCACGGACCGGTGGATGGGCATGACCTGGAGGCCCTGGAGCGCGCGCTGAGCGAGTTGCGGGATCAGCCGGGCCCGCGTCTGCTGCATGTGATCACGGTCAAGGGCAAGGGCTTCGACCCGGCCGAGGCCGATCCGATCAAGTACCACGGCGTCACCCAGTTCGATCCGGTCACCGGCCAGTTCCCGGCCAAGAAGAGCAGCGGCGCGCCCAGCTATACCGAGGTGTTCGGCGACTGGCTGTGCGAAACCGCCGCGCGCGACCCGCGGGTGGTGGCGATCACCCCGGCGATGCGCGAGGGCTCGGGGCTGGTGGGCTTTGCCCGCCGCTTTCCCGATCGCTACTTCGATGTCGGCATCGCCGAGCAGCATGCGGTGACCCTGGCCGCAGGGCTCGCCTGCGAGGGACTGCACCCGGTCTGCGCGATCTACTCAAGCTTCCTGCAGCGCGGCTATGACCAGCTGATTCACGATGTGGCCCTGCAGAACCTGCCGGTGCTGTTCGCGGTGGATCGCGGCGGGCTGGTGGGCGCTGACGGCGCCACCCATCACGGCGCGTTTGATCTGAGCTATCTGCGCTGCATTCCCAATCTGGTGATCATGGTGCCCAGCGACGAGCAGGAATGCCGGCGTCTGCTCGCCACCGGTCTCAGCCATCCGGGGCCGAGCGCGGTGCGCTACCCGCGCGGCAATGGCCTCGGGCTGCCGCAGGACAGCGATCTGCGTCCGCTGCCCCTGGGCCGTGGCCGGATGGTGCGCGAGGCCCATGGCCGGCGCCGTCCGCGGGTGGCCTTTCTTGCCTTCGGTGCCCTGGTGCCGGCGGCGCTGGAGGCGGCCGAGATTCTCGACGCCGCGGTGGCGGACATGCGCTTCGTCAAGCCGCTCGACCAGGAACTGGTGCTGGAGCTGGCCCAGTCCAGCGATCTGCTGGTGACGCTCGAGGACAATGTGCGGCTGGGCGGCGCCGGCAGCGCGGTCAACGAGCTGCTGGTGGCCCAGCACCAGACCGTGGCGGTGCTCAACCTGGGTCTGCCGGACCACTTCGTGGAGCACGGCAGCCGCGACGAACTGATGGCCCAGTGCGGGCTGGATGCCAGCGGCATCCTGCGCAGCGTGCAGAAGCGCCTGCGCTCGCGCGATCTCGACGAGCGGGTCAGCGGCAACCGCGGCGTGGTCGGCGGCGCCTGAGCCGCCGGCCGCCGCCGGGTCAGGCGACGCCGGCGTTCTGCAGGTCGATCACGCTCTGCGGGCCGCGGCTGCGCTGGGCCTTGGCGGCATCGGACCGGAACAGCTCCAGCTGGTCGAGGTACTCGCGGGTGACATCCTGGGTGATGTACTCGCCGGTGAACACCGAGCAGTCGAAGCGTTCGATCTGCGCGTGCTTGTGGCGAACCGCGTCGATCAGGTCCTCCAGCTCCTGGTAGATCAGGCGATCGGCCCCGAGCAGCTTCTCCAGCTCCGGAATGGTGCGGCCATGGGCCACCAGCTCGTGCGGCGAAGGCATGTCGATGCCGTAGACATTTGGATAGCGCACCGGCGGGGCCGCGCTGGCGAAGTAGACCTTCTTGGCGCCGGCCTCGCGGGCCATCTCGATGATCTCCTTGGAGGTGGTGCCGCGGACGATGGAATCGTCCACCAGCAGCACATTCTTGCCGCGGAACTCGACATCGATCGGATTGAGCTTCTGGCGCACGCTTTTCTTGCGCTGCTTCTGCCCGGGCATGATGAAGGTGCGCCCGATGTAGCGGTTCTTCACATAGCCCTCGCGGTAGGGCACGCCGAGCTTGGCGGCGAGCTCCGAGGCCGGTACCCGGGAGGTGTCCGGGATCGGGATGACCACATCGATATCGTGATCCGGCCACTCGCGCAGGATGCGCTCGGCGAGCTTCTCGCCCATCCGCAGCCGCGCCTTGTGGACATAGATCTTGTCCATCACCGAATCGGGCCGCGCCAGATAGACATACTCGAAGATGCAGGGTGAATAGACCGGATTGGCCGCGCACTGGCGCTTGTGCAGCTGGCCGTCGCGGGTGATGTAGATCGCCTCGCCCGGCGCCACATCGGCGATCAGCTCATAGCCCAGGGCATTGAGCGCCACCGACTCGCTGGCCAGCATGTACTCGCGGCCGTTGGCGGACTCGCGCACGCCGTAGACCAGCGGACGGATGGCGAAGGGATCGCGGAAGCCGACCAGCCCATAGCCGTTGATCATCGCCACCACCGCATAGGCGCCACGACAGCGCCGGTGCACGCCGGAGACGGCGGCGAAGATGTCATCCGGGCTCAGCCGCAGCTTGTTGAGGGTCAGCAGCTCGTGGGCGAAGACATTGAGCAGCACCTCGGAATCGGACTCGGTGTTGAGGTGGCGCCGATCCTCCTCGAACAGCTCCTGCTTGAGCTCCTCGGCATTGGTGAGGTTGCCGTTGTGCGCCAGCGAGATGCCGAACGGCATGTTGGTGTAGAACGGCTGCGCCTCGGCCGAGCTGCTGGCCCCGGCGGTGGGATAGCGCACATGGCCAACCCCCATCGGGCCACGCAGCCGCAGCATGTGCTCCTCGGCATGGAAGACATCGCGGACCAGGCCGTTCTCCTTGCGCAGATGCAGCCGCTCGCCCTCGTTGGTGATGATGCCTGCCGCATCCTGGCCCCGGTGCTGGAGCATGGTCAGGGCGTCGTACAACTCCTGGTTGACCGACTGATGCGCGGTGATACCGACGATTCCACACATGATCAGAGCCTCAAGGCGTCGACGGAACGGGCGCCGCCGGAGTCGGCGTCGGGAGGGACCGCGGCTGCAGACGGCGCAGCCAGTCCTCGGGAATCAGCACCTGCAGGGCCTGTGCCAGCGGCTCGAAGCGCAGCAGCAGCGCCGACTGGCGGAACCAGCTCTCCGAGCGGGCGCCGTACAGCCCGGCGATCAGCACGAACACCGCCACCAGCAAGCCGCCACGGATCAGGCCCACACCGGCCCCGAGGGTGCGGTCCGCCGAGGAATAGCGGCTGTTGCGGATGGCGTCGGTGAGCAGGGCGGTGACGATGCCGCCGAGCAGCAGTCCGCTGAGAAACAGCAGGGCATAGGCCACTGCCAGCCGCAGTGCCAGCGAGGCGATGTGGGGGGCCAGGGCCTGATCGGCCCAGCCCACCAGGGCTACCGCCAGCCACAGGGCCAGTGCCCAGGTCAGCAGACCGAGAATCTCGCGGGTGAATCCGCGGAACAGGCCGATCAGCCCGGAGATGAGGACGACGAGGAGGATGCACCAGTCGACCCAGATCATCACGCGCGCCGTTCCATGGGGGCGCGCAGTTTAACAGCCGGGCCTGGCGGACGCGGCCACCGGCCGCGGGCCGGTGCTCCCCGCCGGTCGGTTGGACCGCGCTCAGCGCAGGCGGTCGAGCAGCGCCCGCTCGACCGCCGCGCGCTCGGCCGGCACCTGGATCAGCCCCTGCAGACCGTCGCGCATGACGATGTCCGGGTCCTTGAGCCCATTGCCGGTCAGGGTGCAGACGATGGTCGACCCTGCCGCGATACGGCCGCTGCCGATATCGGCGATCACGCCGCACAGCGAGGCCGCCGAGGCCGGCTCGCACCAGATGCCCTCGCGCGCGGCAAGCTGGCGCTGGGTGGCGAGGATGGCGGCGTCGCTGCACTCGCCAAACCAGCCGCCCGACTCGCGCTGGGCGATCCAGGCGCGGTCCCAGCTCTGCGGATCGCCGATGCGGATGGCGGTTGCCACCGTTTCCGGATCGTGCACCCGCGCCCCCCGCAGGAAGGGGGCCGCCCCGCTGGCCTGATAGCCGAGCAGCCGGGGCCGGACATCGGGAATCGGAAACCGGGTCGCGGCCGCGAGGCACTGGCCATTGCAGAAGGCGCAGGCGGTGGTGCCCTGCCCGACCGCCTCGCTGTAGCCGATCCAGTGCGCGGTGATGTTGCCGGCATTGCCCACCGGCAGTGCGTGGTAATCCGGCGCCCGGCCCAGCGCCTCGACGATCTCGAAGGCCGCGGTCTTCTGTCCCTGCAGGCGATAGGGGTTGATCGAGTTGACGATGGTCACCGGCGCGGTCTCGGCCACTTCCTTGACCAGCCGCATGCCGTCGTCGAAGTTGCCGCGGATCTGCACCACGCAGGCGCCGTGCACCACCGCCTGTGCCAGCTTGCCCAGGGCGATCTTGCCGTCCGGGATCAGCACGAAGGCAGTGATCCCGGCGCGCGCGGCATAGGCCGCGGCAGCCGCCGAGGTATTGCCGGTGGAGGCGCAGATGATGGCGCGGCTGCCCTCCTGCACGGCCTGGGTGACCGCTGCGGTCATGCCGCGATCCTTGAACGAGCCGGTGGGATTGAGCCCCTCGAACTTGACCAGGATGCGTCCGTCGAACCCGATATCGCGCGGCAGATGCTGCAGCTCGATCAGCGGCGTGTTGCCCTCGTTGAGCGTCACCGCCGCTACCTCCGGTGCGAACGGCAGGCGCGAGCGGTAGCGGTTGATCAGGCCGGTGTAGTGCATGGGAGCGTGGAGGCCGCGGGTTTCAGGATTTGAAATGCTCGACGCGCAGGCGCGAGGCGCCCTCGCGCACGAAGGGCAGCGCGCGCATCTCGGCCAGGGCCTGGTCGAAGCGCGCCTCCTGCACCCGCGAGGTGATCAGGGCGACGGTGGCATCCTCGCCACCGCGGGGCTCCTTCTGCAGGATCGCCTCGATGCTGATCTCGTGCGCCGCCAGGATGCCGGTGAGGGCCTTGAGCACGCCGGGTTCATCGGCCACCCGCAGTCGCAGGTAGTAACTGGACTCGATGGCCGCCAGCGGCAGCAGCGGCAGGCGCTGCAGCGCCTCGGGCTGGAAGCCCAGCGCCGGCACCGCCGAGCGGCCGGGCGCGGTGAGGCCACGGGCGATGTCGATCAGATCGGCGACCACCGCCGAGGCGGTCGCCTCGCCGCCGGCGCCACGGCCGTAGAAGCCGATCGGCCCCACCGCATTGCCCTGCACCACCACCGAGTTGAGCACGCCATCGACCTTGGCCAGCAGGTGGTCGTCCGGGATCAGGGTCGGCTGCACCCGCAGCTCCACCCCCTGCTCGCGCCGCTTGGCCAGGCCCAGCAGCTTGATGCGATAGCCCAGCGCACCGGACAGGGCGATGTCCTGGGCGGTGACCCGAGAGATCCCCTCGCAGGCGACCGCGGGAAATGACAGCGGCATGCCGAAGGCGATGCTCGCCAGGATGGTCAGCTTGTGGGCGGCGTCAATACCCTCGACATCGAAGGTCGGATCGGCCTCGGCGTATCCCAGCCGCTGGGCCTCGGCCAGGGCCTCGCCATAGGGCTGGCCCTTGGCGGTCATCTGGCTGAGGATGTAGTTGCAGGTGCCGTTGATGATGCCGGCGAGACTGTCGATGCGGTTGCCCGCCAGGCCCTCGCGCAGGCTCTTGACGATGGGGATGCCGCCGGCCACCGAGGCCTCGAAGGCCACCGCGACCGCGCTGCGCGCCGCCGCCTCGAAGATCTCGTTGCCCTGCTCGGCCAGCAGGGCCTTGTTGGCGGTGACCACCGGCTTGCCGCGCGCCAGCGCCGCCAGGATCGCCTCGCGGGCCACGCCGGTGCCGCCGATCACCTCGACCAGCAGGTCGTAGTCCGCCTCGCGCGCCAGCGCCACCGCATCGGCATGCAGCTCGATACCGTCCAGGCCCACGCCACGCGGCCGAGACAGATCGCGGGCGCTGGCATGGCGGACGCGCAGGGCACGGCCGAGGCGGCGCTCGATCTCGGCGGCGTTGTCGCGCAGCACCCGCAGCACACCCTGGCCGACGGTACCGAGGCCGATCAGCGCGACATTGACAGGGTTCTTGCTCACGGGACTCTCAGATGGGGACAGGGGGCCGACGCCCGGGTGGCTCGAGCCAGCGGCCGGCGGACGGGACCGGCGCCCGCCCGGCCCGGCTCAGCCGCCACGAAGGAGTTTCTTGATGCCGCGGATCGCCTGGCGGCTGCGGTGCTCGTTCTCGATCAGGGCAAAGCGCACATGGGTGTCGCCGTACTCGCCAAAGCCGATGCCCGGCGAGACCGCCACCTTGGCCTTGTCCAGCAGCAGCTTGGAGAACTCGATCGAGCCGAGGCTGCGGAAGGCCTCGGGAATCTGCGCCCAGACGAACATGGTGGCGCGCGGCGGCTCCACCGCCCAGCCGGCGGCGTTGAGGCCCTCGCAGAGGACATCGCGACGCTCGCGGTACATCTCGCAGATCTGCCCCACGCAGTCCTGAGGACCTTCGAGGGCGGCGATCGCGGCGACCTGGATCGGCGTGAACATGCCGTAGTCGAGATAGCTCTTGATGCGGGCGAGCGCGGCGACCAGGGTCGGGTTGCCGACCATGAAGCCCACCCGCCAGCCCGGCATGTTGTAGCTCTTGGAGAGGGTGAAGAACTCCACCGCCACATCCTTGGCGCCCGGCACTTCCAGCACGCTGGGGGCCTTGTAGCCGTCAAAGACGATGTCGGCGTAGGCGAGATCGTGCACCAGCCACAGCCCGTTCTCCCGGCAGATCGCCACCGCCTTCTCGAAGAAGGCGAGATCCACGCACTGGGTGGTCGGGTTGCCGGGGAAGTTGAGGATCAGCATCTTCGGCGCCGGCCAGCATTCCTTGATGGCGCGCTGCAGGTTCTCGAAGAAGTCCTCGTCCGGGGTGAGCTTGACATGGCGCACATCGGCGCCGGCCAGGACCACGCCATAGGGGTGGATCGGATAGGCCGGGTTGGGCACCAGCACCACATCGCCGCGATCCAGGGTGGCCATCGCCAGATGGCTGAGGCCCTCCTTGGAGCCGATGGTGGCGATCACCTCGGTCTCCGGATCGAGATCGATCTGGTAGCGGGTCTTGTACCAGCGGCTCATCGCCCGCCGCAGACGCGGGATCCCCTTGGACACCGAGTAGCGGTGGGTATGGGTGCCGTCCTCGTCATGGATCTCGGGGCGCACATAGTCGCTCTCGGTGCCGCGCACCGAGGCTTCCACCAGCTTGTCAACGATGTGCTTGGGCGTGGGCTGATCCGGATTGCCCATGCCGAAATCGATGATGTCCTCGCCGCGGGCTCGGGCTGCCTTCTTCAGATCGCCAACGATGTTGAAGACATAGGGAGGCAGGCGCTGGATGCGCGGGAAATTGCTGTTCACGGATCGGGGCCGCAGCGGCCGGTGGATAGGGGAAACCACCCAGATTCGGGTGGCCGCGTATTAGACACAGCACCCCGGGCCGCTGCAACCGCCGCCGCTCAGGAACCGGCGTAGGAGATCCGGTAGAGCCGGTCGGCGCTGTCATCCGAAACCAGCAGCGAGCCATCGGGCAGGGTCAGCAGATCCACCGGCCGTCCGCTCACCGACTCGCCCTGCAGCCAGCCCTCGGCGAACACCGACTGTCCCTGGACCCGGCCGTCCTCGATATCGACCCGCTTGAGGCGATAGCCGATCTTGCGCGAGCGATTCCAGGAGCCGTGCTCGGCCACCAGCAGGTCGCCGCGGTACTCGGCCGGGAACTGGCTGCCGCGATAGACCTCCACCCCCAGCGGCGCCACATGCGGACCCAGCGCCACCTGGGGGGCGACGAAATCCTTGCAGGCGCCCTTCTTGCCGAACTCCGGGTCGCTCACCGAGCCGGCGTGGCAGTAGGGAAAGCCGTAGTGGGCGTTGAGGGTGTCGACCCGGTTCAGCTCGCAGCTCGGGCTGTCATCGCCCAGCCAGTCGCGGCCGTTGTCGGAGAACCACAGCCGCCCCTGCTCGTCCCAGTCGAAGCCCACCGAGTTGCGCACCCCGCGCGCCACCAGCTCCCAGTTGCGGCCGTCGGCATCCATGCGGGTGATCGAGGCGGTCTCCAGGCGGCGCCCGTCACGCTCGAACACGGTCGCCTCGCAGACATTGCACGGGGCCCCGAGCGCCAGATAGAGCTTGCCGTCCGGTCCAAAGGCGATGTAGCGCCAGCCATGGTGGGTCTTGTCCGGCAGATCGCTGCGCACCATCACCGGCGCCGGCGGCTGCTCGAGTCGCGACTCGATGCCCTCCCACTTCCAGATGCGGTGGATCTCGGCGACATAAAGGGCGCCGTCGCGGAAGGCCAGGCCATTGGGCATGTTGAGCCCCTCGGCCAGGGTGTGGCGACGCTCGGCCCGGCCATCGCCATCGGCATCCACCAGGGCGTAGACCTTGCCCTCGCCGCGGGTGGACACGAACAGGGTGCCGCGCTCGCCGCGCACCAGGCTGCGGGCATTGTCGAGACCATCGGCATAGACCTCGATCTTGAATCCCGGCGGCAACCGCACATCTTCGAGACTGCCCACGGCCAGCCCTGGCAGGCCCAGCAGCAGGCCGAGGGTCATCAGCCGGCGGAACCGATTGCGCATCATCTTGCTCTCCTTTTCTGCGGCCCTTGCGGGCGCTTCCTACAATGCCGCAACCGCGCTGCGGCCCGGTCCCCTGTCGGAGCGGCGTGGAGCCTCGAAGTTCCCGTCGCCCCTTACTTCCTGACGCCCATGAACCACCATCGTCTGATCATCCTCGGCTCCGGCCCGGCCGGCTACACCGCCGCCGTCTACGCCGCCCGCGCCAATCTCAAGCCGGTGATGATCACCGGCCTGGAGGTGGGCGGACAGCTGATGACCACCACCGAGGTCGACAACTGGCCGGGCGATGTGCACGGCCTGCTCGGTCCGGATCTGATGGCGCGCATGCAGCAGCACGCCGAGCGCTTCGACACCCAGTTCATCTACGACCATATCCACCAGGTGGATCTGGCGCAGCGGCCGTTCCGCCTGGTGGGCGACCAGGGCGAGTACCACTGCGACGCCCTGATCATCGCCACCGGCGCCAGCGCCAAGTATCTGGGCCTGGACTCCGAACAGGCCTTCCGCGGCAAGGGCGTGTCGGCCTGCGCCACCTGCGACGGCTTCTTCTACAAGGGCGAGGCGGTGGCGGTGATCGGTGGCGGCAACACCGCCGTGGAGGAGGCGCTGTATCTCTCCAACATCGCCTCGAAGGTCACCGTGGTGCATCGCCGCGATCGCTTCAAGGGCGAGAAGATCCTCCACGACAAGCTGTTCAAGCGGCAGGCCGAGGGCAAGGTGGAGATCCTCTGGAACAGCACGCTCGACGAGGTGCTGGGCGATGGCGGTGGCGTCACCGGCATGCGGGTGCGCAACCTGCAGAGCGGTGCGCTCAGCGAGGTGCCGCTCAAGGGGGTGTTCATCGCCATCGGCCACGAACCCAATACCGCGATCTTCCAGGGGCAGCTGGCGATGGCCGGCGGCTACATCCAGGTCAAGGGCGGCAGCCAGGGCGAGGCCACCGCCACCAGCGTGCCCGGCGTGTTTGCCGCCGGCGATGTGATGGATCATGTCTACCGCCAGGCGATCACCAGCGCCGGCACCGGCTGCCAGGCCGCGCTCGATGCCGAGCGCTATCTGGACAAGCTCGCCGGCCTCTGAGCCGTTCTCCACCGGAGTCTGTCGATGTCCGCCGCCTTGACGCTCTACTGCAGCAAGACCTCGCCGTTCGCCCGCAAGGTGCGGGTGGTGATCGAGGAGCTGGGCCTCACCGAGCGGGTGCAGGAGGTGGTGGCCGACCCCTTCAACCCGCCGGCGGAACTGCTCGCGGCCAACCCGCTGTCGCGGATTCCGACCCTGGTGACCGAGCGCGGCCTCGGACTGCCGGACTCCAGCCTGATCATCGACTACCTGCTCAAACTCAAGCCCGGCGGCCTGCCGCGGCCGCCGGCGGGCAGCCGGCGCTGGGCGGCGCGGCGCCGCCAGCTGCTCGCCGAGGGCGTGCTCGAGGCGGCGGTGGCCAGCATCCTCGAGAAGCGGCGGCCGGAGAGCATCGTCTATCCCGCCTTCCTCGATCGCCAGGCCGCGGTGATCGGCCGCGCGCTCGATGCCCTGGAGGCTGAGCACACCCGGCTCGACAGCAGCGCCCCGGGCCTCGCCGAGATCACCACTGGCGTGGCCCTCGCCTACCTCGACTTCCGTCTGCCCTATCTGGAATGGCGGCCCACCCGGCCGGGCCTCGCCGCCTGGTATCCGGGGTTCGCCCAGCGGCCCTCGATGGTGCGCACCCAGCCGCCGGTCTGAGCCGATGCGGGCCTGGCGCGGAGTCCGGCTGCTGGGGCTGTCGCTGGGGCTGCTGCTGGGCGCCTGCAGCGCCCGCTTTGACCGTCCGCAGGCCGAGGCCGAGGCGCCGCTCGACGCGATTCGCCAGGCCATCGTCCTGGAGGCACTGGGCCAGATCGGCCGACCCTACCGCTACGGCGGTGAGACCCCGGACGGCTTCGACTGCAGCGGTCTGGTGCGCCATGCCTATCGCCAGGCCGGCCTCACCGTGCCGAGAACCACCCGCGAACAGCACGCCGCCGGCCGGCCGGTGCCGCTGGACCGCCTGCGGCCGGGCGATCTGCTGTTCTACCGCTTCGGCGGCAGCGGCAAGATCGACCATGTCGCCCTGTACCTGGGCGATGGCGAGGCGGTGCATGCCCCGGCCAGCGGCAAGAGCGTGATCGTGGCGCCGGTCGCCTCGCCCTACTGGATGGCGCGCTATGTCGACGCGGTGAGCCTGCTCGACCCTTAGGCCGCGGGGCCAGCGTCCGCCGCCTCGCCCGCTTCCTCGTCCTCGGCCTCGATGCGATCGAGACCGACCAGGCGGTCGCCCTGGTCCGGACGCATCAGCCGCACGCCCTGGGTATTGCGGCCCGCCACCCGCACCTCGCTGGCGCGGGTACGGATCAGATTCCCGGCCTCGGTGATCAGCATCAGCTCGTGGCTGTCATCCACCACCGCGGCGCCGATCAGCCGTCCGGTCTTGTCGTTGAGCTGATGGCCGATCACGCCCTGGCCGCCGCGCCCGCGCAGCGGGAACTGGGCCACCGGGGTGCGCTTGCCGTAGCCAAACTCGGAGACGGTGAGGATGTCGGCGCCGGGCGTGGCATTGGGCACGATCAGGGCGATCACCTCGGCGCGCTCGCCGGCGTCCAGCCCCTCGCCGTCCTCGAGCTCGGCGCTGTCCTCGACCTCGCCCTCCTCCTCGCTGCTGGCAAAGGTCTTGATCAGGCGCATGCCGCGCACGCCGGTGGCGCCGCGGCCCATCGAGCGCACCGTCGACTCGTTGAAGCGCAGGGCGCGCCCGGAATCGGCGAGCAGGATCAGATCATCGCTGCCCGAGGTCAGCGCCACATCGACCAGCACATCGTCGATGCGCAGGTCCACCGCGATGATGCCGTTGCGCCGCACATTGGCGAAGGCGGTCAGCTCGGTCTTCTTGACCGTGCCGCGGCGGGTGACCATGAAGATGAAGCGACCGTCCTCGAAGGAGGTGATCGGCAGCACCGCATTGATCTTCTCGCCCGGCTCCAGCGGCAGCAGGTTGTTGAACGGCCGGCCGCGCGAGCCGCGCGAGCCGGTGGGCAGCTCGAACACCCGCAGCTTGTAGCACTTGCCCTGGCTGCTGAAGCACAGCAGGGTGTCATGGCTGTGGGCGACCCACAGGCGATCGACGAAGTCCTCTTCCTTGGTGGCGGCGGCGAGCTTGCCGCGACCGCCGCGGCGCTGGGCCTGGTACTCGGTCAGAGGGAGCGCCTTGACATAACCCTCATGGGAGAGGGTCACCACCATGTCCTGCGGCGGGATCAGATCCTCGCGGGCGATGTCCAGGGCGGCGTCGGTGATCTCGGTGCGCCGGGCGTCCCCATAGGCTTCCTTGATCTCCAGCAGCTCGGCGCGGATCACCGCCATCAGCCGGGTCTCGCTGGCCAGAATGTCGAGGTAGTCGAGGATGGCGCTGAGCAGGTCCTGGAACTCCTGGTGGATCTTGTCCTGCTCCAGGCCGGTGAGCCGGTTCAGGCGCAGATCGAGAATCGCCTGGGCCTGGGCGTCGGAGAGACGGTAGCCGGCCGCCGAGAGGCCGAAGCCGGCGTCCAACGCCTCCGGCCGGCTGGCATCGGCGCCGGCGCGTTCGAGCATGGCCGAGACCGGCCCGGGCGCCCAGTGGCGCGCCATCAGCCCGGCCTTGGCCTCCGCCGGGGTACGGCTGCGGCGGATCAGCTCGATGATCTCGTCGATGTTGGCCAGCGCCACCGCCAGGCCCTCCAGCACATGGGCCCGCTTGCGCGCCTCGCGCAGCAGGTAGCGGGTGCGCCGGGTCACCACCTCCCGGCGATGGCGGACGAAGATCTCCAGCAGCTGCTTCAGCGACAGGGTGCGCGGCTGCCCATCCTCCAGCGCCACCATATTGATGCCGAAGGTGACCTGCATCTGGGTGTTCTGCAGCAGGTTGTTGAGCACCACATCGGCGTTCTCGCCGCGCTTGAGCTCGATGTAGACCCGCATGCCGTCCTTGTCGGACTCGTCGCGGATCTCGGCGATGCCCTCGACCTTCTTCTCCTTGACCAGCTCGGCGATGCGCTCCTGCAGCTTGGCCTTGTTCACCTGGTAGGGCAGCTCGGTGACGATGATCGCCTGCTTGTCGTTGCCCACCGTCTCGAAGTGGGTGCGCGCGCGGATCACGATGCGGCCACGGCCGCTGGCATAGGCCTCGGCCAGCCCATGCGCGTCGAGGATCAGGCCGGCGGTCGGGAAGTCCGGCGCCGGGATCAGCTGCATCAGCTGGGCAAGCTCGATCGCCGGATCGTCGATCAGGGCCACGCAGCCGTCGATCACCTCGGAGAGGTTGTGCGGGGGGATGTTGGTCGCCATGCCCACCGCGATACCGGCGCTGCCGTTGACCAGCAGGTTGGGAATCCGCGTCGGCAGCACCGAGGGCTCCTGCTCGGAGCCGTCGTAGTTGGGGTGGAAATCGACGGTTTCCTTGTCGATGTCCGCCAGCATCTCGTGGGCGATCCGCGACATGCGGATCTCGGTGTAACGCATCGCCGCCGGGTTGTCGCCGTCGATGGAGCCGAAGTTGCCCTGCCCGTCCACCAGCGGATAGCGCAGCGAGAACGGCTGCGCCATGCGCACGATCGAGTCGTAGATCGCCGAGTCGCCATGCGGGTGGTACTTGCCCATCACATCGCCGACGATGCGCGCCGACTTCTTGAAGGGCTTGTTGTAGTCGTTGTTCTGCTCCTTCATCCCCCAGAGGATGCGGCGGTGCACCGGCTTGAGGCCGTCGCGCGCATCGGGCAGGGCACGACCGACGATCACGCTCATGGCGTAATCGAGATAGCTGCGACGCATCTCGTCTTCGAGATTGATCGTCAGCACTTCCTTGGCGAAATCGGTCATGGCGCTCGGGTCGGCAAAGGAGGCTCCGCCAGCCCGTCCCACGAGCCGCCGGAGCGATCCCCGATTTTACCATGTCGGGGGCGCCCAAGACCCTGCGCGATCAAGGATTTGGCCGATCCGCAGCGGCACCGCCCGGTACGCCGGCGGGAGGCCGGCTGGCACGGCTGCGGATGGTGGGTCGTGAAGGATTCGAACCTTCGACCAACCGGTTAAAAGCCGGATGCTCTACCGCTGAGCTAACGACCCGCGAGGCCGCGCAGGATACTGGAAAAACCCGCTGCGATTGAACTGTTCAGCGGTAGCGGGTGGGGTCCGCCAGCCCCGCGGCGAGAAAGCCCTCGCGGCGCAGCCGGCAGGCGTCGCAGCGACCGCAGGCGCGCCCCTGTGGATCGGCCTGGTAGCAGGACACGGTCTCGGCGTAATCGACGCCCAGCCGCAGCCCCTCGCGGATGATCTCGGCCTTGCTCAGGGCGATCAGCGGCGCGTGGACGGTCAGGGCTGCGCCCTCCACCCCGGCGCGGGTCGCCAGCCGCGCCAGCTGCTCGAAGGCGGCGATGAAGGCCGGCCGGCAGTCCGGGTAGCCAGAGTAGTCCACAGCGTTGACGCCGATGTATAGATCGCGGGCGCCGATCACCTCGGCCCAGCCCAGCGCCAGCGCCAGGAACAGGGTGTTGCGCGCCGGCACATAGGTGACCGGAATCCCCTCGGTGGGCGTCTCCGGCACCGCCAGCCGGGGATCGGTCAGGGCCGAGCCACCCACCTGGTCCAGATTGACCTGCAGCTCGCGATGCTCGACGGCGCCGAGCCGCTGGGCGATCCGCCGTGCCGCGCCCAGCTCGGCGGCATGCCGCTGACCGTAGGACACCGACAGCGCATGGCAGGCATGGCCGCGTTCCCGGGCCATGGCAAGCACCGTGGCGGAGTCCAGTCCGCCGCTGAGCAGCACCACCGCAGGGCCGGCGCTCATCGGCCGGGCTCGTTGCCCCAGAGGGCCTTGTGCAGCTGGGTCTGGAAGCGCACCGGCAGCCGGTCCGCCACGATCCAGTCGGCCAGATCACGCGCCGCCAGCTGGCCATGGCTATGGGAGAACAGCACCGTGCAGCGCTCGGCCAGCCGGTGCTGGTGCAGCTGCTGCACCGCCCAGTCGTAATCGGCACGGCTGCAGAGCACGAACTTGAGCTCGTCATGGCCGCGCAGGCTGGCCAGATTCTCCCAGCGGTTGCGGGCGCTTTCGCCGGAGTCCGGGGTTTTCAGGTCGACGATGCGCGCCACCCGCGGGTCCACCGGGTGGATGTCGAGCGCCCCGCTGGTTTCCAGCGAGACCTGGTAGCCGGCGTCGCAGAGCCGCGTCAGCAGGCCCAGGCAGGCCCGCTGGGCCAGGGGCTCGCCCCCGGTGACGCAGACATGGCGGGCGCCGAGGCCCGCAACCTGATCGAGGACCTCTTCGAGCGACCGCCACTGACCGCCGTGGAAGGCGTAGGCGGTATCGCAGTACTGGCAGCGCAACGGGCAGCCGGTCAGGCGCACGAACACGGTGGGCCAGCCGACGAAGGAGGACTCGCCCTGAAGGGAGAGAAAGATCTCGGTGATCTTGAGCCGCTCGCCGGCCGCCGCAGCGGCCGTGGACGGCGCCTCACCCGAGGCCGCCGGGGCGACCCCCGCCACGCTAGCCGCCGATCAGCTGCAGGCGCTGGCGCGCGAGATTGGCCGCGTTGGCGTTGGGGAACTCACGCACCACCCGCTGCAGGGCGGCCTTGCCCTGGACATCCCGCTTGAGCTCGAGATTGGACAGACCCACCTTGAGCAGCGCATCCGGCAGCTTGGCGCTCTGCGGGAACTTGTCGACCAGGGACTGGAAGGCTTCCAGCGCCTTGCCATAGTCGCGCTTCACATAATTGGCCTCCCCCATCCAGTACCAGGCGTTGTCGGCATAACGGCCCTGGGGGAAGCGCTCCAGCATGCCGCGGAAGCCGCTGATGGCCTCGTCGTACTTGCCGTTCTTGAGCAGATCGAAGGTGGAGAGATAGGCGCTCTCCTCCTCCGGCGAGGCGACAGTCGCCTGCGCCGGCGCCGAGGCGAGGGCTGGCGCCACCGCCGACAGCGTGCCCGGCGCGCCCGGCAGCGGCTGTGCCGAGGCCCCGGCCAGCGGCGGGGTGATGCTGACGGTGCCGCCGGTCTCCAGGCGGGCCAGACGCGCGTCCAGATCCAGATACAGCTGCTTGCTGGAGCGCTCGCGGGAATCGGTATCGAAGCGCAGTTTCTCGATATCGCCGCGCAGGCTGCGCACTTCCTCGCGCAGCCGGGTCAGCTCCTGATCCGCGCCATTGCTGGTCAGCGCATCCAGGCGACGCGACAGCTGGGCGGTCTTGGTTTCCACATCCTGGAGCCGGCGCTCCTCCGGCGACAGCGCCGAGGGATTGGCACTGTTGATCGGCCCGCCGAAGTCCGCGCAGCCGGTGACGCTGAGGGTCAGCAGAACGGCGAGGGGAAGACGGCGGGTGATCATCACGACAGACTCCAGGACGGGAGAACGACTTACAGCTGCACGATCTCGACGCGACGGTTCTTGGCGTAGGCGGCCTCATCGCTGCCCGGCACCGCCGGACGCTCCTCGCCATAGCTCACCACGCTGATCTGGCTGGCCGACACGCCCATGCCCAGCAGCACTTCGCGCACCGCGTTGGCACGGTTCTCACCGAGGCCCACGTTGTACTCGCGGGTGCCGCGCTCATCAGCATGGCCTTCCAGGCGCACGCGCTTGGTCGGGTTGGCGACCAGGAAGCGGCCGAAGCGCTCGACGATCGAGCGGGTCTCGACGCTGATCTCGGCGCTGTCATAGGCGAAGTAGACGGTGCGCTGGGACAGATCGAGCCCAGAGGTGTCATCCGACCCGCTGCCGCCGATCACCCGGCCGGTGGCAATCGAATCATCGCCGGTGCCGCTGGTGGCGAAGCCGCTGCCGGCGTCGGCGCCGGCGGCGCCCTTCTTGCCCTTGCCCGCGCAGCCGGAAACGGCGAGAACGGTAGCGACCACACCCGTGATCAGAACCTGCTTCAACATGGAATGACTCCTGAAACCCGATGCTTGTTTTGAGGGAACGTGAACTGCTGAATCTGAAAAAACGCTGCTGACCTGCCTGCGCCCGCCGCCCGGAAACCCCTGCCTACTTGGCGAGGGGCCCCCAGGCCGGTTCGCGTACGGAGCCTGCCTGACGCATGCGCTGCCGTACCCGTCCGTCGGTCGTCACGGTGGCGAGCTCCGCCCCCTGGGAGGTCTGGGTGGCGTAGATCACCACCGCCCCGTTGGGTGCGAAGCTCGGGCTCTCGTCCAGACGGCCGTCGCTGAGGATTCTCAGGCTGCCGGACTGCAAATCCAGCAGCCCAATACGATAGCGCCCTTCGTCATAGTTGACCAGCACCACCGACTTGCCGTCGGGCGAGTAGTTGGGGCGCAGATTCTGCCGGCCCTGGAAGGTGATGCGCTGGGCCTCGCCGCCCCGGGCCGAGACCCGGTAGATCTGCGGGCTGCCGCCGCGGTCGGAGGTGAACACCAGCTCCTGGCCGTCCGGCGACCAGGACGGCTCGGTATCGATGCCCTCGGTGGCGGTGATGCGGGTGCGCTGGCGGGTCGCCAGATCGATCACATAGATGTCCGGGTTGGTCTCGAAGGACAGGGTCACGGCGAGCCGGGTGCCGTCCGGCGACCAGGCCGGCGAGCCATTGATGCCCTTCTCGGAGACCAGCTTCTCCACCCGTCCGGTGGCCAGGGTGTGCAGGTAGATCGACTGCCGGCCGCGCTCGTAGCCGACATAGGCCAGGCGCTTGCCATCCGGGGACCAGGACGGCGACATCAGCGTCTCCCGCGAGGTCGCCACCTCACGGGGGACCTCGCCATCGGCGTCAGCCACCACCAGCCGGAACGAGATATTGGGTCCGAAGCCGGTCGAGGAGACATAGGCGATCTTGGTGTTGAAGACACCCTTGATGCCGGTCAGCTTCTCGTAGATCAGATCGGAGATCTGATGGGCCACATAGCGCAGGCGCTGGGGCTCGGCCGGGGGCATGTCGAAGGCCATCAGCTGCTCCCCACGATAGACATCGAGCAGATGGAAGCGCACCACCGTGCGATCGCTGCCGGGATCGCGGATCACCCGGCCGATCACCAGGTTTTCCATGTTGACCGCCCGCCAGTTCTGGAAATTGATCCGCGCCGGGTCGCTGGGCTTTTCCAGCATGTCGGCGCGGGCCAGTCCGTAGAACTGGCCGCTGCGCACCAGATTGGCCTCGATGACCTGGGCGATGTCGGTGGGCAGGCCCTCGTTGCCGGCGAACGGCACGATGGCGATCGGCTGGGCCCCGGTCTCGCCGCCGGTCACGGTGAACTCGAGCTGGGCACTGGCCGGAAAGGCCAGCAGGGCGCCCAGCCAGAGCAGCCAGGATCGGAGTGGGAGTCGGATCGGAAGTCGGGTCATGACAGAGTCCTAGCCGCCGCCCAGACGCTGCAGGTCGGCGGGGCTGAAAGTGGGTTTGAGCACGCGCTGGAACGCGGCGGGATCCGAGGGTAGCGGCATCGGGTCGGTCTTGTAGATCGCCTTCAGCACCGAGTCGTCGAATGCGGGGTTGCCGGAGGAATTCAAGATCCGCGCATTGACCACCTGTCCATTGGGCAGCAGGTCCACCTGCACGGTGCAGCGCAGGGTGTCGGCCAGTCCCGGCGGACGCAGCCAGTTGCGGGCGATCGCCGCGCTTAGCTGCTGCGCCCAGGTCTGCTGGATCTTGCCGATGCGGGCCGCCTCGGCGCGTGCTGCCTCCTCGGCGATCATCGCCCGCTCGAAGGCCTCCTGGGCGCGACGCACCTCCTCTTCCTTGCGGCGACGCTCCTCGGCGATGCGGCGGCGTTCCTCCTCCTCGGCCCGCTTGCGCTCCTCCTCGAGGCGGCGCTTCTCCTCCTCCTCGGCCTTGCGCGCGAGTTCCTCGGCCTCCTTGCGGGCCTGCTCCTCCTCGGCCTTCTTGCGCAGACGCTCGGCCTCGAGCTTGGCCTCCTCGGCCTTCTTCAGCTCCGCCTCGCGCTTGAGCGCCTCCTGGCGCTGCTTCTCCTGTTCCTGGCGCTTGACCAGCTCCGGATCCGGCTTGGGCGGTTCGGGCTTGGGGGGCTCGGGCTTCGGCGGCTCTGGCTTCGGCGGCTCGGGCTTGGGCGGCTCCGGTTTGGGCGGTTCCGGTTCGGGTGGCGCCGGCTCGGGTTCCGGCGGCTTGGGCTCGGTCTGCTGGGCGGGCTTGTTCTGCCCGGTGATCAGCACCGCCTCGATCGCCGCCGGCGGTTCGAGCTGGGGGGCGCAGCGCACCCCGACCGCCAGGAACAGCCCCAGCGCCAGATGCAGCCCGACCGCGCTGAGCCAGTGACGGCGTTCAACCTGCATGGGTCAGCGCCGGCTCCGGGCGTCGCCTGCGCGCTCGCTGGTGGCGGCCACCGGATCGGTGACGAAACCGATCTTCTTGACCCCGGCGGCCTGCAGCAGGGTCATGGCGCGGGCCACATCGGCATACGAGGCCTGGGCGTCGCCTTCCACCAGAAACATCGACTCCGGCTTGTTGCGCATCACCGCGCCGGCGCGCTGCACCACCTGCTCGTCGCTGAGGGCGCTGCCGGTGTTCTCGCCGATGTTGAGATAGAGCTCACCGCGGCGGTTCACCGACAGGGTGATCGGCTCGTCCTCCACCGAGATGCTCTCGGCGCTGGTTTCCGGCAGCTCCACTTCCACGCCCTGGGTCAGCAGCGGCGCGGTCACCATGAAGATGATCAGCAGCACCAGCATCACATCGATATAGGGCACGACATTCATGTCCGCATTCATGCGGCGCTTGCCGTTGCCGCGGCCCGGCGCAGGTGCGGCCATCAGTGCTTGCCCCCGCGCAGGCCCCGCTCGATGATGCCGGTGAGCTCATCGGAGAAGGTGTGGAAGCGGTTCTCGATGCGCTCCACGCTGCGGGTGAAGAAGTTGTAGGCGATCACCGAGGGAATCGCCGCGAACAGGCCCATGGCGGTGGCGATCAGCGCCTCGGCGATGCCCGGCGCCACCATCGCCAGGCTCGCCTGCTTGACATTGCCGATGGCGATGAAGGAATTCATGATCCCGTAGACGGTGCCGAGCAGGCCGACATAGGGGCTGGTGGAGCCGATGGTGGCGAGCAGGCTCAGGCCGTGCTCGAGGCGCTCCACCTCGCGCACATGGGCCACCCGCATCTGCCGCTGGACGGCGGCCAGGGCATCCTCGGGGTCGATCCGACCGTGCTGCTGCTGGCGCGCATACTCCTCGAAACCGGCGACGAAGATCGGCGCCAGGCCCTCCTCCTCCTTGGTGCGGCGGGTGGCGTCATAGAGATCGGTGAGGGCGCCGCCGGACCAGAAGCGTTCCTCGAACTTCTCCGCCTCGTTGCGAACCCGCGCGAGAAAGGCCCGCTTGGAGAAGATCACCGCCCAGGACGCCACCGAGGCCAGCAGCAGGAGCAGCATGACCGCCTGCACCGGCAGGCTTGCCTGGCTGATCAGATGGGCCACGGAAAGTTCGGCATTCATGGAGCAGCGACCTCGAGGTCTGAAGTACGGAAATGGGTCTGGGCGCGCACCGCGCGGCGCCAGGGCGCGTGATTATAGGCGGGCCCTACCCGCCTCTAGGCTGAACCCGGGTGGAAAAAACCAGGCAGAGGCCGCGGCCGGAAGCCCTGGGCCTCCACGCAGCCGGCGCGCGCGCGGCAGCGGCTGAGGCAGTCCTCGCCGCGCCAGATCGACTGCTCGAACACCAGGCTGGCGCGACCCTGCTCGATCCGGTCGACCGTCACCCGCAGGGCATCGCCGAGCCGGGCCGGTCGCCGGTAGCTGACTTCGATGCCGGCCAGCGTGAAGGCGAGCCCCTGCTCCACCCGCAGGCGCTCCTGATCGAGACCGCGCGCGGCCAGCCACTCGGAACGGGCCCGCTCGTACCAGCGCAGATAGTTGGCGTGGTAGACGACGCCGCTGGCATCGGTGTCCTCCCAGTAGACCCGCAGCGCCAGGATGAAGACGGCGCGGGCGGGATCGGGGGCAGGGCCGCTGCTCATCTCAGCCGGGGCCCGGCTCGGCGAACAGATCGGGGCTGTCCAGCCGGTTGGGGGCCCGCAGGCCGTAGTGCTGGTAGGCCAGCTTGCCGGCCATGCGGCCGCGCGGGGTGCGCATCAGATAGCCCTGCTGGATCAGATAGGGCTCGATCACATCCTCGATGGTGTCGCGGGCCTCGCCGATGGCCGCGGCGAGGTTGTCCAGCCCGGCCGGGCCACCGTCGAAGCGCTCGATCAGGGTCAGCAGCAGCTTGCGATCCATCAGATCGAAGCCGTTGGCATCGACATTGAGCAGGCGCAGCGCCTCGGCGGCCATGGTCTCGGTGATCACCCCTTCCCCGCGCACCTCGGCGTAGTCCCGCACCCGCCGCAGCAGGCGGTTGGCGATGCGCGGCGTGCCGCGGGCGCGGCGGGCGATCTCCAGCGCACCCTGCGGCTCGATCGGCGCGCCGAGAATCCCGGCGCTGCGGGTGACGATGAAGCGCAGGTCCTCCACCGAGTAGAACTCGAGGCGCTGGATGATGCCGAAGCGGTCGCGCAGCGGCCCGGTGAGCGCGCCGGCCCGGGTGGTGGCCCCCACCAGGGTGAAGGGCGGCAGATCCAGCCGGATCGAGCGCGCCGCCGGGCCCTCGCCGATCAGGATGTCGAGCTGGTAGTCCTCCATCGCCGGATAGAGCACCTCCTCGACCACTGGCGAGAGGCGATGGATCTCGTCGACGAACAGCAGATCACGCGGCTCCAGATTGGTGAGCAGGGCCGCCAGATCACCCGGGCGCTCCAGCACCGGGCCCGAGGTCTGGCGCAGGTTCACGAATACGAACAGCAGGTGCACCAGCGCGGTGACGATCAG
>DASUDX010000018.1:0-3259 GCA_036275365.1 Nevskiaceae bacterium
GGCGCGGCGCAGCGCTGCCACGACATCGCCAGCGCCTTCGCCAAGCAGCGCATCGCCTTCGGCAAGCCGATCATCGAACACCAGGGCGTGGGTTTCATGCTCGCCGATAACCGCATCGATCTGCACACCTGCCGGCTGGCGACCTGGCACGCCTGCTGGCTGCTCGACCAGGGCGACAAGGCGCGCGCCGAGACCAGCATGTGCAAGGTGCATTGTTCCGAGGCGCTGGGCCGGGTGGTGGACCGCTCCATGCAGGTGCTGGGCGCCATGGGCATCTCCGCCGATACCGTGGTCGAGCGCATCTACCGCGACATCCGCGCCTTCCGCCTCTATGACGGTCCCTCCGAGGTGCACCGCTGGGTGTTGGCGCGGGATTGAATCCAGGCCGCTGCGCCGCAATCCGGTTGCAGGCCCATGGCGTTCGGCAGCTGATCGGGAGGTGGCATGAGCGAGACCAAGATACCCCTGGGCCTCTCCATGGCCGGCGAACCCCAGGCGCTGCTGGCTGCCATGGCCAACCGCCACGGCCTGATCGCCGGCGCCACGGGGACCGGCAAGACGGTCACCCTACAGACCCTGGCCGAGGGTTTTTCCGCGGCCGGAGTGCCGGTGTTCCTGGCCGACGTCAAGGGCGATCTGGCCGGCCTGGCGCGGCCCGCGGAGCCCGGCGAAAAGCTGCTGGCACGCATCCGGGAGTTGGGCATCGCCGACTATCAGCCGCGGGGAAACCCTATGCTGCTGTGGGATCTGGAGGGCAAGCGCGGCCACCCGCTGCGCACCACGGTGGCGGATTTCGGCCCGCTGCTGTTGAGCGCGCTGCTGGAGCTGAACGATACCCAGACCGGCGTGCTCTACGCTGCCTTTCGCATCGCCGACGACGAAGGGCTGGCGCTGCTGGATTTCAAGGATCTGCGCGCGCTGCTCGGCTGGCTGGCCGACCACGCCCGGGAGCTCGGCGCGGCCTACGGCAATATCACCGCGGCCAGCGTGGGCGCCATCCAGCGCCGCCTGCTGGTGCTCGAGGAGCAGGGCGCGGCGCCCCTGTTCGGCGAACCGGCGCTCGATCTCGCCGATCTGATGCGCACCGACTTCTCCGGCCAGGGTGTGCTCAGCCTGCTCGATGCCACCCAGCTGATGGCGCGGCCGCGCCTCTACGCCACCTTTCTGCTGTGGCTGCTCGCCGAGCTGTTCGAGAACCTGCCCGAGGTGGGCGACCGCGACCGGCCCCGGCTGGTGTTCGTGTTCGACGAGGCACACCTGCTGTTCGATACCGCGCCCAAGGCGCTGCTGGAGAAGATCGAGCAGGTGGTGCGGCTGATCCGCTCCAAGGGCGTCGGCATCTACTTCGTCACCCAGAATCCACAGGACGTGCCCGAGGCGGTGCTCGGCCAGCTCGGCAACCGGGTGCAGCACGCGCTGCGTGCCTTCACCCCCAAGGATCGCGCAGCGGTGCGCGCCGCGGCGCAGAACTTCCGGGCCAATCCGGGTGTGGCGGTGGAGCGGTTGATCACCGAGCTGGGCGTGGGCGAGGCGCTGGTCTCGGTGCTCGACGCGCGCGGCAGTCCGACGCCGGTGGCGCCCACGCGGATTTATCCGCCGCGCTCGCGACTGGGCCCGCTGACCGATGCCGAACGCGCCGAGCAGCTCGCCCGCTCGCCGCTGGCCGGGCGTTACGACCAGCCGCTCGATCGCGAATCCGCCCACGAACTGCTGACACAACGCGCGCAGCGCGACGCGGCTGCGGTCATCGACCCGGAGCCGGTGTCGCCCGCCGGGCGCGGGCGGCAGCGGGAAACCCTGCTCGAGGCCACCGCCAAGAGCGCGCTGCGCGCCATCGGCAGCCAGTTGGGGCGTCAGCTGGTACGCGGCGTACTGGGTTCGCTGCTGGGCGGGCGCCGGCGCTGACGTCGCCGGTCGGCCGGAGGACGGGATGACCCGGCTACGGCTTTGGTGGACAATCGCCGGCGTTTTCTGGCCAGCAGGAGAGAACCCCACGTGTTTGACTGGATTGCCGATCCCCAGGCCTGGATGGCCCTGGCGACCCTGACCGCCCTGGAGATCGTACTTGGCATCGACAACATCATCTTCCTGGCGATCCTGGTGCAGCGGTTGCCCCGGGCGCGCCAGCGCTCGGCGCGGCTGATCGGCCTGTCGCTGGCGCTGATCCTGCGCCTGGTCCTGCTGGCCTCGCTGGCCTGGATCGTCAAGCTCACCGCCGACCTGTTCACCGTGCTGGGGCAGGGCATCTCCGGGCGCGACCTGGTGTTGATCCTGGGTGGCCTGTTCCTGCTGGTGAAGGCGACCATGGAGATCGGCCACGAGATGGAGGAGACGGATCCGGCCCATGTGCTGGATGCGCCGGCACCGCCGGGGCGCGCCAGCTATCCGCTGATGCTGGTGCAGATCGCACTGCTCGACCTGGTGTTCTCACTGGATTCGGTGATCACCGCGGTGGGCATGGCCGATCATCTGCCGGTGATGATCATCGCGGTGGTGATTGCGATCCTGTTCATGATGGCGTTCGCCGGGTCGGTGGGCGAATTCATCACCCGCCACCCGAGCCTGAAGATGCTGGCGCTGGCCTTCCTGGTGCTGATCGGCACCGCGCTGATCGCCGACGGCCTCGAGTTCCACATACCCAAGGGCTACATCTACTTTGCCATGGCGTTCAGCTTTGCGGTGGAATTGCTCAACCAGCGGGTGCGGGCGCGCCGCGCGCGGCGGCAGGGCGGCGTGTGATCGAGGTGATCGCCGCGCTGCCCGCGGCCTTCGTGCTGTTGCTGGTGGTGATCGATCCCTTCGGGCTGACCCCGATGTTCTCCGCACTCACCCGCGGCCGCGAGCCCGCGGAGCGGCGCCGCACGGCGATCAAGGCGGTGCTGATCGCCGCCGCGGTGCTGGCGCTGTTCATCTTCACCGGCAGCCGGTTGTTCGACTATCTGGGCATCGGCATGCCGGCGTTTCGCATCGCCGGCGGGGTGCTGCTGTTTCTGGTCGCCATGGACATGCTGCTGGTGCGCCATTCCGGGCTCACTGCGCCCACCGCCCAGGAGCGCAGCGAGGCGGCGCGGCGCGACGAGGTGGCGGTGTTTCCGCTGGCGATCCCGCTGATCGCCGGCCCCGGCGCTCTGACCACGGTGATGCTGCTGACCCGCGATCAGCCGCTCCCCCTGGTGCTGGCGGTACTGGGGCTGACCCTGGCGGTGCTGGCCATCACGCTGGTGTTGTTTCTCACCGCGCCGCGGGTGGAACGCCTGCT
>DASUDX010000019.1:0-8123 GCA_036275365.1 Nevskiaceae bacterium
GGCGGGCGCCGGCCGCGTCAGCACGGCCTCCAGGCCTCCCCGGCTATACTCGCGGGACCTGCCGGGGCGTCGGGCGAAAGTGGCGGAATAGGTAGACGCCCGGGATTTAGGTTCCCGTGCCGCAAGGCGTGCGAGTTCGAGTCTCGCCTTTCGCACCAACCGGCGCCGTCGGGCCTGCCCGCGGGGCGCGCCCCGCACCGCCGGCCCTCTTTCGATTTCCACACCAGAGTAGACGATGGACGTACAAATCCAAGCCCCCGGTGGCCTGCAGCGCCAGATGACGGTCCGCATCCCCGCCGAGCGGGTGAGCGCCGCGGTCGAGGCGCGCCTCAAGCAGGTATCGGCCCGCGCCCGCATCCCCGGTTTCCGTCCGGGCAAGGCGCCGCGCAAGGTGATCGAACAGCAGTACGGCCCCTCGGCCCGGGTCGAGGCGGTCAGCGATCTGGTGCAGAAGAGCTATCCCGAGGCCCTCGGCAAGGCGGGCGTGCAGCCGGCCGGACAGCCGCAGATCGAAGTCACCGCTGAGCAGCCGGGCCAGCCTCTGGAGTATGTGGCCAAGTTCGAGGTCTATCCGGAGATCCAGCTCAGCGGCCTGGACCGCCTCCAGGTCGACCGTCCGCGAGTGACCATCGGCGAGGCCGACATCAGCCGCCTGCTCGACAACCTGCGCCGGCAGAAGCGCGAGCTGGTCAGCGTCGAGCGCGCCGCCGCCAGCGGCGATGTGGTGACGCTGGACTTCGACGGCAGCGTGGCTGGCGAGGCCTTTGCCGGCGGCAAGGCCGAGAAGGCGCAGATGGAGATCGGCTCCGGCCAGTACCTGCCGGACATGGAGCAGGGGGTGATCGGCCACCGCGCCGGCGAGACCTTCACCATCGATGTCGCCTTCCCGGCCGACTACCGCGCCGAGAACCTGCGCGGCAAGACCGCCCAGTTCGCCATCACCCTGCACGAGGTCAAGGAAGTGCAGCTGCCGGCGCTGGACCAGCCGGCCTTCCTCCAGGCCCACGGGGTGGACTCGGCCGAGGCCCTGCGTGCCAAGGCGGTCACCGCCCTGGAAGCCGAGCGCGACAAGGCCATCCGCAACCGGCTGAAGACCCAGACCCTGGACCAGCTGCTGGCGGCCAATCCGGTCGAGGTACCGCAGGCGCTGATCGATGCCGAGGTCCCGCGCCTGCGCGGCGAGGCGGCCTCGCGCATGAACCTACAGAATGTTCCGGCCGAGCGACTGGCCGACCTGCTGCCGGCGGCCCTGTTCGAGGCCACCGCGCGCAAGCGGGTCAGCCTGGGCCTGCTGATCGGCGAGGTGATCAAGTCGCGCCAGATCAAGCTCGATACCGCCCGCGTGGCCAAGGCGCTGGACGAGCTGGCCGGTGATTTCGAACAGCCCGAGCAGGTCAAGCAGTACTACCGCAGCCGCCCGGAGCTGATGCAGGGCCTGGGCGCCATGGTGCTGGAGGAGCAGGTGGTGGAGTCGCTGCTGGCCGGGCTCACCCCCAGCGAGCCGGAGATGACGCTCGAGCAGCTGCTGACGCCTCCGGCCCCTGCCGCCGCCTGAGCCCTTTTCCGATCCAGGAGTACCGATGACTTCCTTCCGTCCCCAGGCCACCGGCGGCCTCGTGCCCATGGTGGTCGAACAGACTGCCCGCGGCGAGCGTGCCTTCGACATCTACTCCCGCCTGCTCAAGGAGCGGGTGGTGTTCATCGTCGGCCCGATCGACGACTACATGGCCAATCTGGTGGTGGCCCAGCTGCTGTTCCTGGAATCCGAAAACCCGGACAAGGACATCAATCTGTACATCAACTCGCCGGGCGGGGTGATCACCGCCGGCATGTCGATCTACGACACGATGAACTTCATCAAGCCGGATGTGGCCACCATGTGCATCGGCCAGGCCTGCTCGATGGGCTCCTTCCTGCTCTCGGCGGGCACCAAGGGCAAGCGCTACGCCCTGCCCAACTCGCGGATCATGATTCACCAGCCCTCCGGCGGGGCCCAGGGTCAGGCCACGGACATCGAGATCCAGGCCCGCGAGATCCTCTATCTGCGCGAGAAGCTCAACAAGCTCTACGCCGACCACACCGGCCAGCCGCTGGAGCGCATCAGCCGCGATGTCGAGCGGGATTTCTTCATGAGTGCCGAGGCGGCCAAGGACTATGGTCTGGTCGACCACATCCTGCGCCAGCGGGTGGTGGCGAGCTGAGACAGGGCCGCGACGCCGGGCGCGATTTTTGCGGCCGGCGGCGGGCGGATGTAGATTCGGGATCAGGCGGTGACGCCCGGCCCCGGTCGGTGACACAGGAGTGGCGATGAGCGGTGAATTGCGCGGCGGTGCTCAAAACGGGCGGGTGTTGTACTGCTCCTTCTGTGGCAAGAGCGAGCATGAGGTTCGCAAGCTGATCGCGGGCCCCTCCGTCTACATCTGCGATGAGTGCGTCGATCTCTGCAACGACATCATCCGCGAGGAGGTGCACGCCAAGCCGCAGACCAAGGGCCTGCCCAAGCCGCAGGAGATCCGCGCCGTTCTCGATGAGTATGTGATCGGCCAGGAACAGGCCAAGAAGGTGCTCTCGGTTGCCGTCTACAACCACTACAAGCGGCTCTCGGCCAAGGGCTCCAGCGATGGCGTGGAGCTGGCCAAGTCCAACATCCTGCTGATCGGCCCGACCGGCTCGGGCAAGACCCTGCTGGCCGAGACCCTGGCGCGCCTGCTCGATGTGCCGTTTGCCATCGCCGATGCCACCACCCTCACCGAGGCGGGCTATGTCGGCGAGGATGTCGAGAACATCATCCAGCGCCTGCTGCAGAAGTGCGATTACGACATCGAGAAGGCGCAGCGCGGCATCGTCTACATCGACGAGATCGACAAGATCGCCCGCAAGAGCGAAAACCCGTCGATCACCCGCGATGTCTCCGGTGAGGGCGTGCAGCAGGCCCTGCTCAAGCTGATCGAGGGCACCATCGCCCAGGTGCCGCCGCAGGGCGGTCGCAAGCACCCGCAGCAGGAGTTCCTGCAGGTCAACACCGCCGGCATCCTGTTCATCTGCGGTGGCGCCTTCGCCGGCCTGGACCGGGTGATCCAGCAGCGCACCGAGCGCACCGGGATCGGGTTCGGCGCGGATGTGAAGTCCAAGTCCGAGTCCCAGCAGATCAACCGCATGCTGTCCCTGCTGGAACCGGATGATCTGGTCCGCTTCGGCCTGATTCCCGAATTCGTCGGTCGTCTGCCGGTGGCCGCGGTGCTCGAGGAGCTCGACGAGGTGGCGCTGATGCAGATCCTGCGCGAGCCGAAGAACGCGCTGATCAAGCAGTACGCCAAGCTGTTCCAGATGGAAGGCTGCCAGCTCGAGATCCGCGAGGAGGCCCTGCGCGCCATCGCCCGCAAGGCCAAGGAACGCAAGACCGGCGCTCGCGGCTTGCGCACGATTCTCGAGAACATCCTGCTCGATGTGATGTACGACCTGCCGTCGATGCAGAATGTCAGCAAGGTGGTGGTCGATGAGGCGGTGGTGAAGGGCGACTCCAAACCCTTCATCGTCTACGAGAACGCGGAGACGCCGCGGCGCGAGCTCAAGACCAGCGCCTGACCCGGGAGGTCTGTGCCGAAGAACCCCGCCGCGCGCGGGGTTTTTCGTTGGCGACGGTGGCCGGGCCGTTGAATCCGGGCGCGCGGACCGCATCTGCAATAATCGAGCAGCCTCCCGCGCCTCACCGCGCCTCCACCGGATCCTCCCGTGGCCGCAAACCCTGACCGTTCCACGCCCGTCCTGCCCCTGCGCGATGTGGTGGTGTATCCCCACATGGCCATCCCCCTGTTCGTCGGCCGCGAGAAATCGATCAAGGCGCTGACCGCCGCCATGCAGGATGACAAGCGCATCCTGCTGGTGGCCCAGCGCACGGCCGATACCGATGATCCGGGGCCGGAGGATCTCTACAGCGTCGGCACCCTGGCCAGCATCCTGCAGATGCTCAAGCTGCCCGATGGCACGGTGAAGGTGCTGGTAGAAGGGGTCGACCGCGCCCAGATCTTCGGCTTCGATTTCAGCGGCGCCTATCTCACGGCCGATGCCCGTCCGCTGCCGGCGGACGAGGCGGCGGCGACGGGCAAGGAGGCGGAGGCGCTGGTGCGCTCGACGCTGGCCCAGTTCGAGCAGTACATCAAGCTCAACAAGAAGGTGCCGGCCGAGCTGCTGCCCTCGCTGGCCAGCATGGATGCACCGGGGCGGCTGGCCGATACCATCGCCGCCCATCTCAATCTCAAGCTGGAGGATCGCCAGCAGGTGCTGGAGATCATCGACGCCCGCGCCCGTCTGGAGCATGTCTTCGCCCAGATGGAGGGGGAGATCGATGTGCTGCAGATCGAGAAGAAGATCCGCGGCCGGGTCAAGCAGCAGATGGAGAAGAACCAGCGCGAGTACTACCTGAATGAGCAGATGAAGGCCATTCAGAAGGAGCTGGGGGAGGGCGAGGACGCCCCCAACGAGCAGGAGGAGTACGCGCGCAAGATCGAGACCTCGGGCATGCCCAAGGAGGCCAAGACCAAGGCCCGCGCCGAGCTGCAGAAGCTCAAGATGATGCCGCCGATGTCCGCCGAGGCGACGGTGGTGCGCAACTATCTCGACTGGCTCACTGGCGTGCCCTGGAAGAAGACCACCAAGGCGCGCATCGATCTGCCATTGGCGCAGACCAAGCTCGACGAGGACCACTACGGCCTGGAAAAGGTCAAGGAGCGCATCCTCGAGTACCTCGCCGTGCAGAGCCGGGTGAAGAAGCTCAAGGGGCCGATCCTCTGCCTGGTGGGACCGCCGGGCGTGGGCAAGACCAGCCTCGGCCGCTCGATCGCCGAGGCCTGCAACCGCAAGTTCGTGCGGATGAGCCTGGGCGGGGTGCGTGACGAGGCCGAGATCCGCGGCCATCGCCGCACCTACATTGGCGCGCTGCCCGGCAAGATCGTGCAGAACCTGCACAAGGTGGGCGTGAAGAATCCGCTGTTCCTGCTCGACGAGATCGACAAGATGAGCATGGACTTCCGCGGCGATCCGTCCAGTGCCCTGCTCGAAGTGCTGGACCCCGAGCAGAACGGCAGCTTCAACGACCACTACCTCGATGTCGACTTCGATCTGTCCGATGTCATGTTCGTGGCCACTTCCAACACCCTCAACATCCCGGGGCCGCTGCTCGACCGCATGGAGGTGATCCGCCTGGCCGGTTACACCGAGGACGAGAAGCTCGGCATCGCCCGTCAGTACCTGGTGCCCAAGCAGCTCAAGCAGAACGGGGTGAAGGAGGCCGAGCTCGAGATCACCGAAGGCGCGCTGCGCGACATCGTGCGCCACTACACCCGCGAGGCTGGCGTGCGCAATCTGGAGCGCGAGATCAGCAAGATCGCCCGCAAGGTGGTCAAGCAGGTGCTGCTCAAGCCCAGCGACAAGCGGGTGCGCGTCACCGAGAAGAATCTCGACAAGTATCTCGGGGTGCCGCGCTTCCGCTACGGTCGCGCCGAGGAGAAGAACCAGATCGGCCAGGTCACCGGCCTGGCCTGGACCGAGGTGGGTGGCGAGCTGCTGTCGATCGAGGCGGCGCTGTCGACCGGCAAGGGCAAGCTGACCCAGACCGGATCGCTGGGCAATGTGATGCAGGAGTCCATCCAGGCGGCGCTCACCGTGGTGCGCTCACGCGCCAAGGCCCTGGGCATCGACCCCGGCTTCCACCAGAGCCAGGACATCCATGTCCATGTTCCGGAGGGCGCGACCCCCAAGGACGGTCCCTCGGCGGGTATCGCCATGTGCACGGCCATGGTCTCGGCACTGACCCAGATTCCGGTACGCGCCGATGTGGCCATGACCGGCGAGATCACCCTGCGCGGAGAAGTGCTGCCGATCGGTGGGCTCAAGGAAAAGCTGCTGGCTGCGCAGCGTGGCGGCATCCGCACCGTGGTGATCCCGCAGCAGAACGTCAAGGACCTCGCGGATATCCCGGAGAATATCAAGACCAAGCTCGTGATCGAGCCGGTGCGCTGGATCGAGGAAGTGCTGCGCCACGCCCTGGAGCGTCTGCCCGAGCCCAAGCCAGCGGAGACGCCGGCGGTGGGCGGCGCAGCAGCCAGCGAGGCGGTGCGCGCCCACTGATCTGGAGTGTGGTCGTGATGGCCTGGCGCTGAAGACGAGCCCACAAAAAAACCCCGCCGAGGCGGGGTTTTTTTGTGGCCCAGGGGTGGGATCAGAAGCTCTTGATGAACTTCAGATACACCGTGCGGCTGCCCTTGTAGTCATAGATGGTCGGATCGTAGCTGCTAGCGAAGGCCGTGCCGATACGGGGCGGGTCCTTGTCCAGAGCGTTGATCACGCCCAGCGTCAGGTTGGTGCCCAGCGCCGGCAGGTCGTAGCCGAACACGAAGTCGTGGTAGAGCACCGCCTCGAGCTTGTTGATCAGGCCGAAGTTCTCGGTGTCCGGACCCGAGCACAGCCCGTACTGGTCGAGGGTGAGGATCGGCGTCGGGTTGCCACCGCCTTCCGCCGCGCCCGGATCACCGAAGCCGTCATCGCAGATCTCGAACATCGAGTGGATGTAGCGGGTGTTCCAGGAGGCGGTGAACGGGCCGGTGGCGAACTCGAGGGTGGTGTTGATCTTCACCCGCGGGATGCCGCCCGTACCGGTGTTGACGCCGACGAAGCCGAAGGTCACCGGACCGGTGGTGGTCGGCGTGGTCTGCTCGTAGGTCAGCACATACGACGAGTCAAGCTGGAACTTCAGGCTGCCGTAGTCACGCAGCACCGGCAGCACCCAGTCGATGTTGGTGTCGATGCCGCTGGTGCGCAGGCCCAGGAAGTTGGTCGCGGTGTTGTCGATCGAGCTGATCTGCCCGTTGCCCGGGTTGCGGTTGACGTTCTCGCACAGTGCGCGATTGTTCGGATCCGCGTCGTAGCACAGCGCAAAAATCTGCCCGGTGCCGACGAAGCTGATGAAGTCCTCGAGATCGATGTCGAAGTAGTCCACCGTCATGTTGAAGCGGTCCAGACCCGGGATGAAGGTCGGGCTGAACACCAGGCCGGCGGAGAAGGACGTTGCGGTTTCCGGATCGAGCTCGGTATTGCCGCCGAAGATGGTCGGGATCTGGGAGTTGGTCTGATCCACCCCATTCACGCCGTCCGCGGTGCAGTTGGTTTCGGCATTCGAGCCCGGTTCTGGGGCGGAGCAGGGGTCGGTGACCTCGGGGAAGCTGGTCGCCGCGCCCAGGAACAGGTCGGTGATCGACGGCGCCCGGAAGGCCTGGGAGTAGGTGGAACGCAGCATCAGGTCATCCACCACCCGCCACTCGAGCCCGATCTTGCCGACCGGCTTGTCGAAGGTGCGGTCCAGAATGTCGTACTCCGAGTAGCGACCGGCGAGGCTCAGGTTGACGCTCTGGGCATACGGCAGATCGCGCACCAGAGGCGCCGAGACCTCAGCAAAGAACTCGGTCACGCTGTAGGCGCCGCGCGAGGCCGTCGCTGAGTTGGTGCTGCTGGTGCCGTTGATCTTGAGCGGATCGGGCTGGCCTTCGTAGAAGTTGCGGCGGAACTCGCCACCCACTGCCACGCCGAGATCACCGGCCAGCACGCCACTGGTGGGGATGCTGGTGTTGGTGCTGGCGTAGAAGTACCACTGACGGGCGCGGGCCCGATCCAGCGCGGTGTAGCTGATGTAGTCGAGCATTTCCGGGGTGATCGTGCCCGGACCGCCGAAGATGTCCAGCGGAACACAGCCGTTTGCCCCCGGGGGCGCCGGAATCGTGGTGCCGTCCGGTGCGACCGTGTCGACGCAGTTGCTGAGCGGCCCGAGGGCGCGGGAGACGCGGGTCATGTCGAGCAGGCCGGCGTTCTCGTCTACCTGGCGGCTCTCGCCGAAGGAGAAGCCGGCGTCCCAGCCGGCGAAGGTGCCGAGCAGGTCGTAGTTGCCGTCGAATCCGCCGGTGATGTTGAGCGTGTCCACCGCCTGGGTGAAGAGACGCGGACCCAGCTCGGTCATGCGACGCAGCACCGCGCCCAGCCCGACCAGTCCGGCGGCCGCGTCAGCCCGGCCGATGTCCTGTGCGGTCGTGCCCGGGATGTAATAGGGCGACTGCGGATTGGTCGGGTTGAACGGG
>DASUDX010000020.1:0-36838 GCA_036275365.1 Nevskiaceae bacterium
TAGTGCCGGCGGCCGATCTGCACGCCCGGGTGGCGCGCCGGCACCAGCGCGCAGGTGATGCCCAGCTCGCCCCGCTCGCCGCCGAGCAGACCCTCGGGATCGCGCAGCTTGAAGGCCAGCCCCACCACCGTCGCCACCGGGGCCAGGGTGATGTAGCGCTTGCTGAAACTCAGGCGGATGCCGAGCACCCGCTGGCCCTCGTGCTCGCCATAGGCGACCACGCCGAGATCCGGCATGGCGGTGGCATCCGAGCCGACCTCGGTGCCGGTGAGGCCGAAGCAGGGCAGCTCCTCGCCGCTGACCAGCCCGGGCAGCCAGCGCTGCTGCTGCTCGGGGGTGCCGTAGTGCATCAGCAGCTCCCCGGGGCCGAGCGAGTTGGGCACCATCACCGTCACCGCCGCGGTGATCGACTTGCTGGCGATCTTGGTCACCACCGCCGACTGCGCCACCGCCGAGAAGCCGAGGCCGCCGAACTCCTTCTTGATCAGCATGGCCAGAAAGCCGCGCGAGCGGATGAACTGCCAGACCTCGGGCGGCAGATCGCGATCCTCGAACTCGATCTTCCAGTCATCGAGCATGCGGCAGAGCTGCTCGGTCTCGTTCTCGAGGAAGCGCTGCTCCTCGCGGGTCAGCGCGGTGTAGCGGAACTCCAGCAGCTGCTTCCAGTCCGGCCGGCCGCGGAACATCTGCGCCTCCCACCAGACATCCCCGGCCTCCAGGGCCTCGCGCTCGGTGGAGGACATCTCCGGCAGTACCTTCTTGAACGCGGCGAACAGCGGCCGGGTGAGCAGGGCCCGGCGCAGCGGCACCAGGCTCAGCAGCACCAGGAGCGCCACCGGCACGCCGGCCAGCGCCAGGGTCGCCGTGCTGGCCGCACCGAGCGTGGCCGCGGCCAGCCAGGCCGCGGCGGCGAGCGCCGTCCACAGCCACAGCGGGGCCCCGATGAAGGCTAGCGCCCAGAACGCGAGCAGGCCGGTGATGAGGGCGGTCAGGAACATGGGCATCTCCTTGCGGGAAGGCCGGTCAGGAGCCGGCCCGGTCCAGGGTGGGGAGGCCACCGGCAGCCCCGCGGCGGGGGTCGCTGGCGTCCTCGCTGGCGGCGCTGCGCGGAATCAGCGCGCGGATCAGGAAGCGCAGGTAGTCGTTGAAGCGCGGGCCGGAGGGCAGGGCATCCGGGTTGTCGCGACGCAGGCGCACCGTGCCCACATAGGTCGAGAAGGCGAAGGTCGCCCAGTTGCGGGCGTCCTGGGGATCGCAGCCGAGACGGCGGTAGCAGTCCTCCACGGTGGCGCGCCAGCGCTCGGCCAGCCGCTGCACGCAGGCGCGGGCCAGCGGATGGTCGGAGGCCGACAGCGCCAGCAGCACGCGCTCCGAGCGCTGCGGGGTGTTGGCGGCGCGGCGGAACAGGGTCAGCAGGCGCTCGCGCGGGCTCTGCTCGGCCTCGGCGCGGGCGAAGGGCTCGCGGGTTTCCTGTTCCTCCCAGCGCGCCAAGGCGGCCTGCAGCAGGGCCTCGCGGCTGGCGAAATGCCAGTAGAAGCTGCCCTTGGTCACCCCCAGGCGGCGCGCCAGCGGCTCCACCGCCACCGCCTCGATGCCGCCGCTGGCGATGGCATCGAGGGCCACCTCGGTCCAGGCCTCGGCGGTCAGGGGAATGCGGGTGGCGGGGGTGGCCATGGCGGCAGGCGGCTCCATACGGGGGCGTATTCGAGCACATACCATAGGTGGGGGGTGGGGTACGGACAAGGACGGTCCCGCCAGCCCCGTCTGGCGCCGGAACCAAGACCGGACAGCGGTTGAACCGCGCAGCCGGCAAAAAGGTCTGTGCTACCTTCGCAGGCGGTTCCGAACCCCGCCCTCCGCGGCTGCGAACCCCGTCCACCCTTGAATCTCCGGAGTTTCTCGCTCATGGCCTCCCGCCTCACCGTTCCGCTGGCGCTGGGCGCCGGCGTCCTGCTCGGCGCCTCCGTGACCCTGTCGTCCGGGGTGCTGGCCACCCGGTCGGAGGCCGAGGCCATTCCGGTGAAGGACCTGCAGACCTTCGTCGAGATCCTCAACCGGGTGAAGAGCAGCTATGTCGAGCCGGTGGACGACAAGACCCTGCTGGAGAACGCCGTGCGCGGCATGCTCTCCGGGCTCGATCCGCACTCGGCCTATCTGGACAAGGACGAGTTCGCCGACATGAATGTGACCACCACCGGCAAGTTCGGCGGTCTGGGCATCGAGGTGCAGATGCAGGACGGCTTCGTGCGGGTGGTCTCGCCGATCGACGACACCCCGGCGGCCAAGGCCGGGGTCAAGCCCGGCGATCTGATCGTCAAGATCGACGAAACCCCGGTGAAGGGCCTGACCCTCAACGAGGCGGTCGACCGCATGCGCGGCGAGCCCGGCACCAAGATCCGCCTGACCATCGCCCGCGAGGGCGCCACCGCCCCGGTGCTGCTGGATCTGGAGCGGGCGGTGATCAATGTCGCCAGCGTGCGTGGCCGCCTGCTCGAGCCGGGGCTCGGCTATGTGCGCATCTCCAGCTTCACCACCGAAACCGGCGCCGGCCTCGACAAGACCCTGGCCAAGCTGCAGACCGAGGCCAAGGGCCCGCTCAAGGGCCTGGTGCTGGATCTGCGCAACAACCCGGGCGGCGTGCTGGACGCGGCGGTCAAGGTCAGCGATGCCTTCCTGGAGAAGGGTGCGATCGTCTCCATCCGCGGCCGCGAGGCCGGCGAGGGCCGCGAGTTCAATGCGGTCAGCGGCGATGTGCTGGCCGGCAATCCGATCGTGGTGCTGGTCAACGGCGGCTCGGCCTCGGCCAGCGAGATCGTCGCCGGCGCCCTGCAGGACCAGAAGCGCGCCGTGGTGATCGGCAGCAAGACCTTCGGCAAGGGCTCGGTGCAGACCATCCTGCCGATCCAGAACGAGTCGGCGATCAAGCTCACCACCGCCCGCTACTACACCCCTTCGGGCCGCAGCATCCAGGGCGACGGCATCGTCCCGGACATCGCCCTGCAGCCGCTCAAGGTGAGCAAGGACGAAACCCTGGCCGGCTTCGAGCCGGTCACCGAGGCCAGCCTCACCGGCAGCCTGAAGAACGATCAGGAACAGGACGAGGCCGCCCGCACCCGCGCCCGCGAGGCCGAGGAAGCGCGGCGCAAGCTGGCCGAGGAAGAAACCCAGCTCGCCGAGAACGACTACGCCCTCTACGAGGCGCTGAACCTGCTCAAGGGCCTGACCATCGCCAGGGGGCTCTGAGGCCGCCGGCGCTCAGCGGCTGGCCAGACGCGCCGCCGCCGCCACCACCAGCGCGACCAGGGCGATGAGGTCGGCGCGCAGCACGGTCTGGATCGCCGGGCTGCGCTCCGGCAGCGCCGCGGCGAGCAGCAGAAAGCTGATCACGCTGACCGCGCCCGCCACCAGCGCCGGCCCCTGCCAGGGCCGGTGCACGGCAGCGATGGCCAGGAACACCGCGAGCAGGCCGAACAGCACCGCGCGGTGGCGCATCAGCAGCACCAGGGTGGGATCGGTGAAGGCGAGGCCGTAGAGCCGTTCCAGCCGGGCGGCACCGAGCACCCCGACCAGGGGCAGCAGGTGGATCACCGCGACCACCAGCAGGCAGACCGAGATCAGCAGGCTCATGGCCGCCGCTCCCGCTGTAGCGCCGGCGATTGCCGGGCCTCCCGCTGGCGGCACCGGTATCGCGTGTTCAGGGGAGGCATCGGCCGCTCCAGCAAGGGCTACCCCTGCAGCCTGCCGCTCCCGCGCGCGCCCGTCATTGATCTTTCTCAAGCCGGGCGCGCACCCGGCTCAGCGACTCCGGGGTGATGCCGAGATAGGAGGCGATGTGGAAGCCCGGGGTGGTGGCGATCACCTGCGGGTCCTGATGGCGCAGGAAGTAGGCATAGCGCTGGGCGGCGCTGCGGCCCTGCAGCAGATCGAGGCGGCGCTGCAGCGCCTCGGCATGGGTTTCCGCCAGCACCCGGCGGAAGGTCTCGGCGAGCAGGCCCGGATGCTCGGTGCGGTAGCGGCGGAAGGCCACCTTCAAGCCCTGCACCGGGCTCAGCGCCTGCAGGGTCTCGTCGGCCGGCCGGCCCTGCAGATGGCTGCGGTAGGCGAGCGCCGCCGCCGGGGCGTTGAGCAGGCGGTGGTTCACTTCCTTGTTGTGGCGCAGGACATAGGCGCGCACTACGCCGGTTTCCAGCAGCACCAGATCGTCGGCGGGCTCACCCTCGGCGACCAGCACCGCGCCGGCCGGGTAGCTGACCGGGCGCACATAGCGGGCCAGCGTCGCCAGCGCCTCCGGCAGCGGCGGCAGCCAGTGGGCCAGCAGGGCCGCCAGCCGCCGTTGCCGATCCGCATCGCTGGCCGGGTCCACGGCCGGGGCTCGGCTCAGTGGCGGCGCCAGGCGCGCCAGCCGAGCAGGGCGGCGACGCCCGCGCCGAGCAGGGGCAGCGGCGCGCTCGCCGGCAGCAGGGCGTGCAGCAGCACGGCCACGATCAGCAGCAGGCCGGCGAGCTGCAGCTGCAGGCGCTGGCGGTGCTGGGCGCGCAGCTCCTCGCGCAGGCCTTCGATGGCGCGGCGCGCGCTGCCGGGGCCATCGCCCCGCTCCAGCGCCCGCAGCGCCTGGCTGGCGAGGGCAGGCAGGGTCTCGGCCAGCTGCGGGGCATCGCGGCGGGCCTGCTCGAGCAGCCGCGCCGGACCGAGGCGGTTGCGCATCCAGTCCTCGAGGATGGGCTTGGCGGTCTTCCACAGATCCAGCTCGTCGTAGAGCTGGCGGCCCAGCCCTTCGATCTGGAACAGGGTCTTCTGCAGCAGCACCAGCTGCGGCTGCACCTGGTAGTTGAAGCGCCGCGCGATCTGGAACAGGCGCAGCAGGAAAAAGCCGAAGGAGATGTCCTTCAGCGGCTTCTGGAAGATCGGCTCGCAGACGGTGCGGATGGCGGCCTCGAAGGCCTCGACCCGGGTGCCCTCGGGAATCCAGCCGCTTTCGATGTGCAGCTCGGCGACGCGCCGGTAGTCGCGGTTGAAGAAGGCCAGGAAGTTCTCGGCCAGGTAGCGCTGGTCGTTGGGGGTGAGCTGGCCGACGATGCCGAAGTCCACCGCCAGATAGCTGGGCGCGGCCGGGTTGCTGGCATCCACGAAGATGTTGCCCGGATGCATGTCGGCGTGGAAGAAGTTGTGCAGGAAGGTCTGCTTGAAGAAGATCTCCACCCCGCGCTCGGCCAGCACCTGGAAATCCACGCCCAACGCGCGCAGGCGGTCGAGCTCGCGGATGCTCAGGCCGTGGATGCGCTCCATCACCAGCACCTCCGGCCGGGTGTGGTCCCAGAACACCAGCGGGTGATAGATCAGCGGGCTGCCCAGCCACTGGCGGCGCAGCAGGGCGGCGTTGGCGCCCTCGCGCATCAGATCGAGCTCGTCGAGGATCACCGGCTCGTACTCGGCGACGATCGCGGTCGGGCGGATGCGCCGGGCCGCCGCGCTGTAGCGCTCGGCCAGCTCGGCGAGCAGGCGCAGCAGGGCGAGGTCCTGGCGGATCACCGGCTCGATGCCCGGGCGGATCACCTTGACCACCACCTCGAAGCCCGGATCGCCCGGGGCCTGCGGGTGCAGGCGCGCGGCGTGCACCTGAGCCACCGAGGCCGAGGCCAGCGGGCGCTCCTCGAACTCGGCGAACACCGCGCCGATCGGCCGGCCCAGGCTCTTCTCGATGATCGCCCGCGCCTGCTCGGAGGGAAACGGCGGCACCCGGTCCTGCAGGCCGGCCAGGGCCTCGGCGAGGTCCGGTGGCAGCAGATCCGGCCGGGTCGAGAGCATCTGGCCGAGCTTGACGAACAGCGGGCCGAGCTCCTCGAGGGCGCTGCGCAGACGCTCGCCGCGCGGTCGCGGATCGCGCGAGGGCCGCTCCGGGCGCAGAAACTCCATCAGGCCATAGCGGCGCACCACCCGCTGGATGGTCCACAGCCGCTGCAGGCGCGAGGGCGTGCTCATGCCCGCGCCTGCTCGAGGCGACGCAGGCGCGCCTCCAGACGGTCGGCATCCTCGCGCAGGGTCTCCACCGCCTGCATCCAGTCCTCCACATCGGCGGCGCGGGCGAGGTCACGGGTCTCCTCGCGCAGATACTCGGCGGTGTCGAGCCCGAGGGTGGACAGGCTCTGCCGGCCCCAGCCGAACAGGCCGCGCAGCCCCTGGGCCAGACGGTGCGCCGGGGTGTCGCCGATCAGCGGCGCCAGCCATTCCTCGGGATCGAGGCGCGCCTCGGCGAGCATCCGCTGAAACCGCTGCAGCAGCTCGACATCGCCCTCCACCCGCAACCCGCCCAGGCTGGGCTCGCCGCGCAGCTGACGCAGGCCGAGGCCGATCAGCTCGGCCGGCGATCCGCGCAGGCGCACATCGGGCTCGCCCTCGGCCACCGGCAGCACGCGCACCCCGGCGGCGTGGAACTCCAGGCTCAGGGTCCAGCCCAGGGTCTCGGCGCACAGCTCGATGCGGCGGCCGGACAGGCGCTGGCACTGCGCCAGCACCGCGGGCTCCAGTGCCAGGGTCCGGTTGAGCGCGATTTCCAGCCCCGCGCAGAGCAGCGGCGGGGTCATTCGAGGCGATATCCGCGGTGCACCGCGACCACCCCGCCGGTGAGGTTGTAGACCTGCACCCGGGCAAAACCCGCCCGTTCCATCATGCCCTTGAGGGTGTCCTGATCCGGGTGCATGCGGATCGATTCGGCCAGATAGCGGTAGCTCGCCTCGTCGTTGGCGACCAGCCGGCCCATCAGCGGCAGCAGCTTGAACGAGTACTGGTCGTAGACCTTGGCGAAGCCGCTGTTGAGCGGGCGCGAGAACTCCAGCACCAGCAGGCGGCCACCGGGCTTGAGCACGCGGTGGAAGCTGCGCAGGGCCGCGTCCTTGTCGGTGACATTGCGCAGACCGAAGCCGATGGTCACGCAGTCGAAGCTGGCCTCGGCAAACGGCAGGCACTCGGCATTGGCCTGGGCGGCGGGGACCCCGAGCACGCCGGCGTCGACCAGCCGGCGCCGGCCCTCGCCGAGCATGGCGGCGTTGATGTCGGAGAGCACCGCCAGCCCGCGTGGCCCGGCCTGGCGGGCGAACTCGCGGGTGAGATCGCCGGTGCCGGCGGCCACATCCAGCACCCGCTCGCCGGCGCGCACCCCGGCGAGATCGATGACGAAGCGCTTCCACAGCCGGTGCACGCCCATCGACATCAGGTCGTTCATCAGGTCGTAGCGGCTGGCCACTGAATCGAACACGCCGCGCACGCGCGCCTGCTTCTCGGTCACCGGCACTTCCTGGAAACCGAAGTGGGTGGTCGGGCGCGGCGGGCGGGGGTCGGTCATGGCGAGGCGGCGGAGCGAGCGTCCGGCATTCTACGGTGCGCCCGCTGAGCCGCCGCGGCCGCGTTCAGCTTCGGGCGGGCGGCAGCCCGGCCAGGGTCACCCGCGCCGAGTCGCGCGACATGCCGGCGGCCGCCAGGCGCTGCTCGTAGCGGGCCCAGTGGGCGGCCTGTCCGGTGGCGAGATCGCGCAGCCAGGTCCAGGTGTAGAGCCCGCTGGCGTGGCCATCGGAGAAGCGCAGGCGCACCGCATATCCCCCCACCGGCTCCACCGCGAGGAGGTCCACCGCGCGCTTGCCCGGCACCAGCACCGGCTCGCCACCGCCATGGCCCTGGACCTCGGCCGAGGGGCTGAACACGCGCAGGTATTCGAAGGACAGCGCGTCCACCCGGCCGTCCGGCCACTCGACCTCCAGCTGGCGGCTGCCGCGGCGCAGGCGCAGGGCGCGGGGGGCGGGCGTCGGGCTCATTTTCCGATGCAGAAGCGGGAGAAGATGGCGCCGAGCAGGTCCTCGCTGCCGACCGCGCCGGTGACCCGCCCGAGGGCGTCGTGGGCCAGCCGCAGCTCCTCGGCGACCTGCTCGGCCGGCGCGAGGCCCAGTCCGGCCCGGGCCTGCTGGAGATGCCCGGCGGCCTCGCGCAAGGCCTCGAGCTGGCGGCCACGCGCGGCATAGACCGGGATCTCGTCCGCCGCCAGCAGGCCGGCGTGCGCGCGCAGCCGCTCGATCAGCGCCTCGCAGCCGGCGCCGGTGGCCGCGCTGAGGCTGAGCTGCGGCGGCTCGCCCCGCCAGCCCGGCGCGTCCCCGCTCAGATCGGCCTTGTTGCGCAGCAGCCAGACCGGCCGCTCGGCGGCGCCCGCGCCGAGCAGGGTGTGGGGATCGGGCGCGGGCTCGCGGGCATCGCTGATCAGCAGCACCAGCTCGGCCTGCTGCAGCGCCTGCCGGGCCCGGCGCATGCCCTCGGCCTCGATCGGGTCGCCGGTCTCGCGCAGCCCGGCGCTGTCGACCAGGGTCAGCGGCAGGTCGCCCAGCATCAGCGGCTCGCGCAGCAGATCGCGGGTGGTGCCGGCCTCGGGGCTGACGATCGCCACCTCGCTGCCGGCGAGGCGGTTGAGCAGGGTGGATTTTCCGGCGTTGGGCGGACCAGCGATCAGCACGGTCAGGCCCTCGTGCAGACGCCGGCCCAGGCGCGCGCCCTCGGTGAGCCGCTGCAGGCTTGCGGCCAGCGCCTGCAGCCGGTCATGCAGCTCGGGGGCGCCCAGCCAGTCGATGTCCTCGTCGGAGAAGTCCAGCGCGCCCTCGACGAACACGCGCAGGGCCAGCAGTTCCTCGGCGAGCGGCTGCAGGGCCTGGGAGAACTCGCCCTGCAGCGAGCGCTGGGCGGCGCGCAGGGCGCCGCGGCTGGCGGCCTCGATCACCGCCGCCACCCCTTCGGCCTGGGCCAGGTCCAGCCGGCCGTTGAGAAAGGCGCGCTCGGTGAACTCCCCGGGGCGGGCCGGCTCGGCGCCGAGCTCGATCACCCGCTGCAGCAGCCAGTCGAGCAGCACCCGCCCGCCATGGGCCTGGAACTCGAAGCTGGGCTCGCCGGTGTAGGACCCGGGCGAGGGGAACCACAGCAGCAGGCCTTCGTCGATCAGGCTGGCGTCGGCGGCCCGGGCCTGCCGCAGCCGCGCCTCACGGGGCGGCGGCAGTGCCCGGCCGGTGAGGGCCTCGGCGATCGTCCCGGCCGCGGGGCCCGAGCAGCGCAGGATGCCCACCGCGGCGCGCCCCGGCGCACTGGCCAGGGCGGCGATGGTGCGGGCGGCGCCGTTGCGGTCCACGGCTCAGGCGGGCTTCTTCTGCCCGAAGCCCTCGCGCTCGATCTTGCGGGTGATGTAGGCCTGCTGGGCGATGCTGACCAGGTTCGACACCAGCCAGTACAGAACCAGACCGGAGGGGAAGAAGGCGAAGAAGGCGGTCAGCGCGATCGGCATGATGTTCATGATGCGCTGCTGCATCGGATCCAGGGTCGCGTTCTGGCCGGACAGCTTCTGCATCGCCCACATGCTCAGACCGTAGAGCACCGGCAGCACATAGTAGGGATCGGGCGCGGTGAGATCGTTGATCCACAGCAGCCAGTCGGCCTGGCGCAGCTCCACCGACTCCAGGAACACCCAGTAGAGGGCGAAGAACACGGGCATCTGCACCAGCAGCGGCCAGCAGCCGGCGAGCGGATTGAAGCCCTCCTTCTTGTAGAGGTCCATCATCGCCTTGGACAGGCGCTCGCGGTCGTCGCCGTAGCGGTCCTTGATCTCCTGGATGCGCGGGGCGAAGTGCTTCATCTTCGCCATCGAGCGGTACTGCGCCTCGGACAGCTTGTAGAACAGGGCCTTCACCAGCAGGGTCAGCAGCACGATCGCCCAGCCCCAGTTGCCGACCTGCTCGTACAGCCAGTTGAGCACCCAGAACAGCGGCTCGGAGATCGGCGTGAGGATGCCGTAGTCCACGGTCAGCTCCAGACCGGGTGCAACCGCATCGATGCGGGTCTGCAGCTTGGGCCCGAGATAGAGCTCGGTGGCCACCGTGGCGCGCGCCCCGGGGGCAACCGTCACCGCCGGTCCGAGCACCTGGGACTGCAGATTGCCGTCGCGCGCCGGCTTGGCGCTGTAGCGCTGCGGCTCGCCGCCCGGCGGCAGGATGGCGGCGATGAAGTAGTGCTGCATCACCGCCAGCCAGCCGCCGGGCTGGCTGCGGTCCAGCGTTTCCTCCGGCAGATCGGCCAGCGCGATCTTGCGGAAGCGGTAGCCCTCGCCGCCGTCCTTCTGCTCGTAGAAGCCGACGCCGAGGAAGGTGGGCACGAAGGGCACGCTGTCGGCCGCCGCACTGGGCCGGCGCACCAGCCGGGTGTAGGGGCTGAACAGCAGCGGCTCGGCGGCGCTGTTGAGCACCTCGTGCTCGAGGGCGACCTGGTAGCTGTCGCGACGGAAGCGGTAGCGCTTGATCACGGTCTCGCCGGCCGGACCGCGCGCCTCCAGGCTCGCCACCACCTCGTTCTCCCCCGGCGCCAGGCGCAGCTCGCGGCTGGCGGCGGTGTAGCGGCTGAGATGACTCACCACCGGCTCGCGCGCACCGCCCAGTCCGCTCTGCAGCACGAAGTAGCTGGCGCCGCGATCATCCAGCAGGGTCAGCGGCTGGTCCGGCTGCTGCTTGGAGACCGGGTAGCCGAGCAGGTCCAGGCGCCGCAAATCCCCACCATCCAGGGCGATCTCGGCGCGCAGGCGATCGGTGACCACCACCAGCCGCTCGCCTGCGCTCGCCGGGGCGCTGAGCGGCGCGGCCGGCGCAGGGGTGTCCTCAGCGCCCGGCGCCTGCACGGCGCTGGGCACCTCGCCGGTCTGCGCGGCCGGGATCTCCTCGCTGCTCGCCGCCGCGGCGAGCGCGGCCGCCGGGCGTGCGTAATCCTTCTGCCAGGCCTGGTAGAGGAAGAACAGGACGACGCCCAGCAGGGCGATCAGCAGGAAACGACGGTTGTCCATGGATCAGGGTCGGTCAAGACGATCGGGGACCGGGTCCACGCCGCCGGGGTTCAAGGGGTGGCAGCGTAGCAGCCGGCACAGGGTCAGCCGGCTGCCGGTCCAGGGCCCATGCCGGTGCAGGGCCTGCAGGGCATAGGTGGAGCAGGTGGGGTGGAAGCGGCAGCGCGGCGGCAGCCAGGAACTGATCAGCCGCTTGTAGAGCTGGACGGCGCCGATGAGGAGCGCGGCGAGGCCGCGTTCGAGACCCGCGAGCGCTGTCTTAATCGTCTCCACAGCTGGTCCAGATCCTTGCGCAGGGCCTCGTTGTCGGCCGTCTGCGCCGGCGGCCGGGCCATCAGCACCAGATCCACGGCCGGCAGGGTGGCGGCGTTCTGGCGGAACGATTCGCGGATCAGGCGCTTGATCCGGTTGCGCTCATGGGCCCGGGCGGCCGCTTTCTTGGAGATGGCCAGCCCCAGGCGGGGCCCGAGCACAGCGGGGAGGGCGAGCAGGGTGAGCAGCCGACCGCCCTCACGGTGACCGTTCTCGATCACCGCCTTGAACTCCGGGCCCTTCAGCAGCCGCCGCTGACGCGGAAAGCGACTCCGCAGCGGCAGCACCGGCGGGCCCGGCTCGATCAGGGAATCAGCCGCTTGCGGCCCTTGGCGCGACGACGGGCCAGCACCTTGCGGCCGCCGACGGTGGCCATGCGGGCGCGGAAGCCGTGGGTGCGCTTGCGGCGCAGGTTGTGGGGCTGGAACGTGCGTTTCATGGCGTCAGCACTGGCGACTTGAGCAAAAGGGCGCGGATTGTAGCGATGGCCCCCGCGGCCAGCAACCAGGACCGCGGCAGGCTGTGGATAACTGCCCGCCAAGGCGATAGACTAGCCCCGCTCCGATCCTCTGTTTCCGGCGCCGTGCGGGCGACCGGCGAGGATCTGTTTTCCCTCGTGGCGAGGCGGCGTGGACTCCAGGATGGCAGGTGCGATGGCGGAGGATGATTTCTGGGGTCGCTGCCTGAGCTGGCTGGAGGGCCAGATCAGCCAGCAGGATCTCAGCACCTGGGTGCGGCCGCTGCAGGTGCGGCGCCAGCCGGACCGGCTGCTGCTGCTGGCACCCAACCGCATGATCATGGAGCGGGTCAAGGCCGACTACAGCAGCGCCATCCAGCGCGCCCTGCTGGTCTGCGAGGGCGACGATGTGGTGGTGGAAGTGGCCACCCTCAGCCCGGGCACGGCCGAACCGCGGCCGGTGGCGCCGAGCAGCGACAGCGGCGAGCTCGAGCGGCGCTACCACAGCGGCAAGCTCGATCCGCGCCATCGTTTCGAGACCTTCATCCAGGGCAAGTCCAACTCGCAGGCGCGCGCCGCCGCCCAGCGGGTCGCGGAATCCCCGGGGGTCGACTACAACCCGCTGCTGATCTACGGATCGACCGGCCTGGGCAAGACCCATCTGATGAACGCCATCGGCAACGCCCTGCTGGCGCGCAACCCGGGCGGGCGGGTGGTCTATGTCGGTGCCGAGCAGTGGATGAGCCAGTTCGTCGGCGCGCTGCGCCACAACAGCACCGAGGAGTTCAAGGCCTACTACCGCACCGCGGATGCCCTGCTGATCGACGACATCCACTTCTTCGCCGGCAAGGCCTCGACCCAGGAAGAGTTCTTCCACACCTTCAACAGCCTGATCGAGGCCCGGCGCCAGATCGTGCTGACCTCGGATCGCTTCCCGAAGGAGCTCGACCGCCTCGACGAGCGCCTGAAGTCGCGCTTCACCTGGGGGCTGACCGTCTCGATCGAACCGCCGGACCTCGAAACGCGGGTGGCGATCCTGCTGGCCAAGGCCGAAACCCTCGGCCTCAAGCTGGAAACCGAGGTGGCCTTCTTCATTGCCCAGAGCCTGCGCTCCAATGTGCGCGAGCTGGAGGGCGCGCTGCTGCGGCTGTCGGCCGGGGTGCGCTTCCAGGGCGAGGCGGTCACGGTGGACTATGTGCGCAACACCCTGCGCGACATGATGGCCCACTACGAGCGGCTGGTGACCATCGACAACATCATGGCCACGGTCAGCAAGTACTACAACATTCCGATCAAGGAACTGCGCTCGCCGCGGCGCTCGCGCATGCTGGCCCGGCCGCGGCAGATCGCCATGGCGCTGGCCCGTGAGCTGACCCAGCACAGCCTGCCGGAGATCGGCAGCGCCTTCGAGAAAGACCACACCACGGTGCTGCATGCCTGCCGCACCATCGGCAAGCTCAAGGCCGAGGACAGCCGTCTGCGGGAGGACTATGAGAATCTGGTCCGTCAGCTCAGCTACTGAGGCGCTGGGGACAGGCGGCGGGAAAGCCCGCGGCCGCCCTGTGGACAAGATGGGGGCAGCGCGGGGGCGGAAATCCATCCACAGCGCATCCCCAGCCTCTCCGCTCTGGATCCGGGCCCGGTTCCGATGGCGGATCAACAAGACAAGCATCTGATTCAAATAGAAAAACCGTTGTTCTCTCTACTTTGGACGGCGGCCCTATCAATCCAAGACTCTGTAAGAGCACCCTGATACGACTATGAAACTCCAGGTATCGCGCAACGAGTTGTTGCAGACTCTCCAGTCCGTCGTCGGCGTGGTGGAGCGCCGCCAGACCCTGCCCGTGCTATCCAACTTCCTGCTGGTGGTCGAGGACGACAGCCTGACCGTGACCGGCACCGACCTGGAGATGGAGCTGGTGGCGCGTGCCCGCGTCCAGAATCTGGCGCCCGGTCGCATCACCGTGCCCGCCCGCAAGCTGTTCGATATCTGCCGGGGCCTGCCCGAGGGGGCCGAGCTGACCCTGGAGCTGCAGGAGGACCGCCTGGCGGTGCGCTCGGGTCGCAGTCGCTTCTCGCTGGCCACGCTGCGCGCCGAGGAATTCCCGGCCTTCAGCAGCAGCGGCGGTGGCCGCAGCGTCACCGTCAGCCGCCGTGAGCTGAAGAGCCTGATCGAGCGCACCCAGTTCGCGATGGCGCAGCAGGATGTGCGCTACTACCTCAACGGCCTGCTGCTGGATGTGCACCCGAAGCGGCTGCGCGCGGTGGCCACCGATGGGCATCGCCTGGCCTTCAGCGAGCTGACCCGGGACACCGGGGTGAGCGAGAGCTTCCAGGCGATCCTGCCGCGCAAGTCGGTGCAGGAGCTGGCCCGGGTGCTGGATGCCAGCGATGAAGAGGTGGTGCTGCAGATTGCCCAGGGTCAGGTGCAGGTGGATCTCGATGTGGTCCGGCTGAGCACCAAGACCATCGACGGGCGTTTCCCGGACTACGAGCGGGTCATCCCGGACAACGGCGACAAGCAGGTGCTCTGTGATCGCGAGACGCTGCGGCGGGCCCTGGCCCGGACCGCCATCCTGTCCAACGAGAAGTTCCGCGGGGTGCGGCTGCAGCTGAGCAACGGCGAGCTCAAGCTGCAGACCCACAACCCGGAGCACGAGGAAGCGGAGGAAGAGGTGGAGGTCGAATACCAGGGCGCGGCTCTGGAGATCGGCTTCAATGTCAACTACCTGATGGACGCGCTGGCCGCGCTCGACGCCGAGCGGGTGGTGATGGAGCTGAAGAACGCGGACTCCAGCGGCCTGCTGCATGCCGAAGGCGACCGCGGCAGCAAGTACGTGATCATGCCGATGCGCCTGTGAGGGCCGGTGTTGACGCGCTATCGGGCGGCCGCCCTGCGCTGCCACCAGGGGTTCTCACTGGACCTGCACCCACGACTGAATGTGATCGTCGGCGGCAACGGGGCGGGCAAGACCAGCCTGCTGGAAGGGCTGTTCGTGCTCAGCCGCGGCCGTAGCTTTCGCACCGCCCGGCTGCGCGATCTGCTCAAGCGCGGTGAGGCGCGCTGGTGGGTGGCGGCCGATCACGCGGTCGATGGCCAGTTCACCGAGCGCTGCGATCTGCAGTGGACGCCCGAGGGCATCCGGGCGCGGGTGGAGAGTCAGGAGGCCGGGGTGTCGCAGCTGGCTCGGCGCCTTCCGGTACAGGTGCTGGAGTCCGCCCAGCATGCGGTGGTGGATGAGGGGCCGGGCTTTCGCCGGGCGTTTCTCGACTGGGGTGTGTTCCACGTGGAACCTGATTTCCTCGCGGTCTGGCGGCAGTACGCGCGCTGCCTGCAGCAGCGCAACCGCGCCCTGGCGAGTGGGGCTGCGGATGCCGTGGTTCGTGCGTTTGATCCAGAGCTGTTGGCGACCGGGCAGCGCCTCGACGCAGCCCGTCGGCGCCAGGTCGCCGGCATCATGAAGACCTGGCCGGCGCGGGCCGAGGCCTTGCTGGGCACTGCGGAGCTGGCGCTGGAATACCAGCCCGGCTGGGCGACCGAGAGCTTCGCGGCGGCACTCGACGCCCACCTGCCGCGGCATCGGCAGCTCGGCCAGACCAGCGAGGGGCCGCACCGCGCGGAGCTGAAGCTGCGGTGGCAGGGGCGGGACGCGGTGCGCCAGGTCAGCCGCGGACAGCAGCGGCTGCTGGTGACCAGCCTGATCCTCGCCCAGGCGGACTGGCTGATGGCCGCGGCCGGAGTCACGCCGGTGCTGCTGCTGGACGATTTCTCGGCCGAGCTGTCGGCTGCGTTTCAGGCGCGGCTGGCCGAGGGGCTGGCGGACTACCGCGGCCAGGTATGGGTGACGGCGTTCGAGCCGCCGCCGGCATTGCAGGGCAGGGATCACGCGCTGTTCCACGTGGAACATGGCGCGGTCCACAGACTTCATTGACAGACGAGCGGTCAGGCAAGGATCACGATGAATCAGGTTCCCGGACAGTACGACTCCACGGCGATCAAGGTCCTCAAAGGGCTGGAGGCCGTGCGCCAGCGTCCCGGCATGTATATCGGCGACACCGACGACGGCACCGGGCTCCACCACATGGTGTTCGAGGTGGTGGACAACGCCATCGATGAGGCGCTGGCCGGTTACTGCACCGAGGTGCTGGTACAGCTGCACGGGGATGGCAGCGTCTCGGTCGCCGACAACGGCCGCGGCATTCCGACCGATATTCATGCCGAGGAGGGCCGGTCCGCCGCCGAGGTGATCATGACCGTGCTCCACGCCGGTGGAAAGTTCGGCGGCAGCGGCTACAAGGTGTCCGGCGGCCTCCACGGGGTCGGCGTCTCAGTGGTCAACGCCCTCTCCGATGTGCTTCTGCTGGATATCCACCGCGACGGCCAGCATCACCACCAGGAGTACCGGCTGGGCGATCCAGTGGCGCCGCTCGCGGTGCGCGGGCCCTCGGACAAGCGCGGCACCACCGTGCGCTTCTACCCGAGCCCGAAGATCTTCTCCAATCTGCAGTTCCACTACGACATCCTCGCCCGGCGCCTGCGCGAGCTGTCCTTCCTCAACTCCGGCGTGCGCATCGTGCTCAAGGACGAGGCCAGCGGCCGCGAGGACGTCTATGAGTACAAGGGCGGCATCAAGGCCTTCGTCGAGTTTCTCAACAAGGCGCGCAGCCCGATCCACGGCGACATCCTCTACATCAATGCCGAGCAGGACGGCGTCATGGTGGAGGCGGCCCTGCAGTGGAACGACAGCTATGTCGAGAACGTCTACTGCTTCACCAACAACATCCCGCAGAAGGACGGTGGTACCCACCTGACCGGCTTCCGCAATGCGCTGACCCGCATCCTGGGCGATCACCTGGAAGCCGAGGGCATCGTCAAGAAAGAGAAGATCACCATGATTGGTGAGGACACCCGCGAGGGCCTCACCGCCGTGCTCAGCATCAAGATCCGCGACCCCAAGTTCTCCAGCCAGACCAAGGAGAAGCTGGTGTCTTCGGAGGTCACCCCGGTGGTCTCCAGCCTGGTCGGAGACAAGCTCAAGGACTTCCTGCTGGAGAACCCGCGCGAGGCCAAGCTGATCGCGGCCAAGGTGGTGGAGGCGGCCCGGGCCCGCGAGGCCGCCCGCAAGGCCAAGGAGCTCAACCGGCGCAAGAGCGTGCTCGACATCGCCGGCCTGCCCGGCAAGCTGGCCGACTGCCAGGAGAAGGATCCCTCCAAATCCGAGCTGTTCCTGGTGGAGGGGGACTCCGCCGGGGGCTCGGCCAAGCAGGGGCGTGACCGCCATTTCCAGGCGATCCTGCCGCTCAAGGGCAAGATCCTGAATGTGGAGAAGGCGCGGATCGAGAAGATGCTGTCCTCCGCCGAGGTCGGCACCCTGATCACCGCCCTGGGCTGCGGGATCGGTCGCGACGAGATGCGCCCGGACAAGCTGCGCTACCACCGCATCATCCTGATGACCGACGCCGATGTCGACGGCGCCCACATCCGCACCCTGCTGCTGACCTTCTTTTACCGGCACATGTTCACGCTGATCGAGCGCGGCCATGTGTTCATCGCCCAGCCGCCGCTGTACAAGGTCAAGTCCGGCAAGCAGGAGGCCTATGTCAAGGACGACCACGAGCTGCAGGCCTGGCTGATCAACAGCGCCCTGCAGGACGCCCACCTGCTGCCGGAACCGGCCACCCCCGGCGCCCTGGCGGCCTGGCTGCGCGAGTACGCCGAGGTGGAGGGGATGATCGAGCGCCTGGGCAAGCGCTATGAGTCGCACAGCCTGCGCCAGCTCGCGCGCTCGGCCCCGCTGCCGGACGCCCCCGCCGAGCGCCAGGCCTGGGCCAGCCGCTACCGGCAGCGCCTCAACGAAGGGCTGGGCGCCCAGGGCCGCTATGAGGCCGAGCTGCGCGAGACCGCCGAAGGCCTGCAGCTACAGGTGAGCCGCCGCCTGCACGGCCTGGAGCACCGCATTCTCTACGGCCTGGACTTCTTCGCCTCCAATGACTTCCGTCGCATGGGCGAGCTGCGCCGCCGGCTCGGCGAGCTGCCGGCCGACGGGCTGCGCGTGCGTCGCGGTGAGCGCGAGCAGGCGGTGGCCGGATTTGACGAGGCCTATGCCTGGCTGATGGCCGAGGCCCGCCGCGGCCTCAATGTGCAGCGCTACAAGGGCCTTGGCGAGATGAACCCCAGCCAGCTCTGGGAAACCACGCTGGATCCGGCGGTGCGCCGGCTGGTGCGGGTGCAGATCGAGGATGCGGTGGCCGCCGACCAGATGTTCACCACCCTGATGGGCGAGCAGGTGGAGCCGCGCCGGGACTTCATTGAGAAGTACGCCCTGATGGTTGGCAATCTCGATGTCTGATCCCGCAACAGGCTGATTTAAAAGCGGAAACAATTCTTCGGGGAGCACCGCCGCGCCCCCCGGCGCTGTCAGCCGATGCCGACAGGGGATGGCGGCGTCGGCGGACTGCCGGGGCGGTTGCGGCCTCACCCAGAATGCCGCGTCACCTCGGCTTCTGGAGCTTCCCGATGTCCCTGCGTTCCGTTCTGCTGGCCAGCGGTCTCGCGGCCGCCGCCGCCGCCCCCGTCTCCGCCGCGCCCGGCGGCCTGCTCCAGCAGGCGCTGCTGCCGGCCACCGGCACCGACAGCCGCATCGCCGACCAGTACATCGTGCTGGTCGATCTCGCCCCGTTCGCCGGCCTGGATCTGAATCAGACCATCGCCACCCTGCTGGCCGCGGTGGGCGGCGGCAGCGTGCTGGCCACCTACGAACATGCGCTGACCGGCTTTGCCGTGCGCCTGACCGCGGTGCAGGCCGAGCTGCTGCAGACCCTGCCCGGGGTGCTGCATGTGGAACCGGACCAGACCATCCGCCTCGACGCCACCCAGGCGAACCCGGGCTATAACCTGGACCGCACCGACCAGCGCAACCTGCCGCTGGACCAGTCCTTCACCTATCCGGATGGGGCCGGCCAGGGCGTGCATGTGTATGTGATCGACACCGGCATCAATCCGAACCATGTGGATTTCACCGGCCGCATCGGCACCGGGCGCAACTTCGCGCCGGATGGCGGTGGCCTGCTCGGCGGCGGCACCGTGGACCCCAACAATGTGGTCGACTGCAACGGCCACGGCACCCATGTCTCCGGGACCGCCATGGGCACCCGCCATGGCGTGGCCAAGAGCGCCATCGTCCACCCGGTGCGGGTGTTCGGCTGTGGCAACAGCTCCTCCAACTCGGTGATTCTCGCCGGCATCGACTGGACCACCGCCAACCACATCAAGCCGGCGGTGGCCAACCTCAGCCTCGGCGGCGGCGCCAGCACCGCCACCGACACCGCCGTGCGCAATCTGGTCAATGCCGGGGTGGTCGCCGCGGTGGCCGCGGGCAATGACAACAGCAATGCCTGCAACTACTCCCCGGCCCGCGAGCCGACGGCCATCACCGTCGGATCCACCACCAGCACCGACGCCCGCTCGAGCTTCAGCAACTTCGGCACCTGCCTCGATCTCTACGCGCCGGGCTCGAGCATCGTCTCGGCCAGCTCCACCAGCAACACCGGCACCGCCACCCTCTCCGGCACCTCGATGGCCTCGCCGCTGGTGGCCGGTGTGGCAGCGGTGTATCTGGGCCAGAACCCGGCGGCCACGCCCCAGCAGGTGCGCGACGCCCTGGTGGCCGCGGCGACCCCCAACAAGGTCAGCGATGCCCGTCCGGGATCGCCCAACCTGCTGCTGTATCTCGAGGACAGCGGCGGCGGCGGTCCGGTGGATGCCGCCCCGGTGGCGCGCTTCACCGCCACCCCCAGCGGCCTGACCGTGGCCTTCGACGGCAGCGGCTCCAGCGATGACCAGGGCATTGCCGCCTACAGCTGGACCTTCGGCGATGGCAGCGGTGGCAATGGCGCCCAGCTCAGCCACAGCTATGCGGCGGCCGGCAGCTACAGCGTGACGCTGACCGTCACCGACACGGTCGGCCAGACCGACAGCGAGACCCAGACCGTCACCGTGACCGATCCCAGCGTGCCCACGGCGCCCTGCACCAGCTGCACCCGCTACACCGGGACGCTGGCCACCGGGGGCAGCGCCTTCCACCCGGGCAGCGGCGGCTACAGCAGCAACGGCGGGGTGATCCGCGGCTATCTGCGCGGCCCGGCTGGATCGGACTACGAGCTGATCCTGCAGCAGCGCAGCGGCTTCCTGTTCAGCACCTGGACCACCGTGGCCACCGCCGACGGCCCGGGCGCCAGCGAGGATCTCAGCTACACCGCGGCGGCGGGCACCTATCGCTTCCGGGTGCGCGCCAAGACCGGCAGCGGCGCCTACGAGTTCTATCTCGAGGACAACTGAGCGAGGCTCCCCACCCGGCGAAGGCCACCCGCGCGGTGGCCTTCGTCGTTTCAGGCCCCGGCCAGGCGCTGGGTGAGCCAGCCGCCGATGCGCTGGATCTGTTCCAGGCAGACCTGGTGCTGCATGGGATAGGCCGCCCAGTCCACCGCATAGCCCAGCGCGCGCAGCTGGCCGCAGGACTCCTCGCCCAGCGCATAGGGCAGCACCGGGTCGTACTGGCCATGGCACATCAGGATCGGCACCGCCCGGTTGGCCGGGTTCGCCTCCTCGGCCAGCCGGTCGGCGAACGGCAGATAGGTCGACAGCGGCAGCAGGCCGGCCAGCGGCGCGGCGTGGCGCAGGCCGGCGTGCAGGGCCAGCGCCCCGCCCTGGGAGAAGCCGGCGATCACCACCCGCGTGCTGGGAATCCCCTGCTGCGCCTGCTCGGCGATCAGCGCCTCCACCCGCGCCTGCGAGGCATCGAGCCCGGCGCGATCTCCCAGCCCGCGCCGGTTGAGGCCGGTGATGTCGTACCAGGCCCGCATCGGCAGCCCGTTGTTGAGGGTCACCGGACGCACCGGGGCATGCGGAAAGACGAAGCGGACCGCCGCCGTGGCGGGCAGCCCCAGCTCGGCCACCACCGGCACGAAGTCATGACCATCCGCCCCCAGCCCGTGCAGCCAGATCACCGCCGCGCGCGCCGGCGCCTCGGGCTCGATTATCACGCGGTCCGCCTGCTCCTGCAGCCTCATCGCCACCTCCGGTTGGAATGCGGGAATTGTGACGCGCCGCCGCCGCGGCGGGGTCCGGCAGGTAGACTGCCGCGATGAACACCGTGCTTCCCCGCGGGCTCGCGCTGCTGCTGCTGGTCGGGGCCCTCGCCGGCTGCGGCCAGGCCGGCCCGCTGCGCCAGCCCGACCCGCCCGCCGCGCCGCCGCCCGCCCCGCCGGCCGAATCCCCGCCGCCGCCGTCGGCGCCCCCTGGCCCCTGAGGCCGGCCCTGTTTCTGCCCGACCCTGCCCTGATTCGTGGACCATTTCGATTACCGCCACGGCGAGCTCTACGCCGAATCGGTGCCGCTGCGCGAGATCGCCGCGCGCCATGGCACGCCCACCTATGTCTATTCGCGGGCGACCCTGGAGCGCCACTACCGTGCCTTTGACAGCGCGCTGGCGGCGGTGCCCCACGCCGTGCACTACGCGGTGAAGGCCAATTCCAATCTGGCGGTGCTGCAGGTGCTGGCGCGCCTCGGCGCCGGCTTCGACATCGTCTCCGGCGGCGAACTCAGCCGGGTGCTGGCGGCCGGGGGCGAGGCCCGCAAGGTGGTCTTCTCCGGCGTCGGCAAGACCGCCGCCGAGATCGAGCAGGCGCTGGTCGCCGGCGTCGGCTGTTTCAATGTTGAATCGGCCGCCGAGCTGGAGCGGCTGGCGGGGCTGGCCGCGGCGCGCGGCCAGCGTGCGCCGATCGCCCTGCGGGTGAATCCGGATGTCGACGCCAAGACCCATCCCTACATCTCCACCGGGCTCAAGGCCAACAAGTTCGGGGTGAGCCTGGCCGAGGCCGAACAGCTGTACCGGCAGGCCGCCGCGCTGCCTGGCATCGAGATCGTCGGCATCGCCAGCCATATCGGCTCGCAGCTGCTCGACGACGCGCCGCTGCTCGATGCCCTGGAGCGCATGCTGGCCCTGGTCGACCGCCTCGCCGCCAGCGGCATCCGCCTACGGCATATCGATGTCGGCGGCGGCTTGGGCGTGCGCTACCGCGACGAGCAGACGGTGGCGCCGCAGGACTGGGCAGCGCGGCTGCTGCCGCGCCTGGCGGGTCGCGAGCTGGCCGTGCACTGCGAGCCCGGCCGGGCCATCGCCGGCAATGCCGGGGTGCTGCTGATGCGGGTGGAGGCGCTCAAGAGCGGCGAGGAGAAGCGCTTCTGCATCGTCGATGCGGCAATGAACGATCTGCTGCGGCCGACGCTCTACCAGGCCTGGATGGACATCGTGCCGGTGCGCCCGCGCGCCGGTGCGGCGCAGCGCTACGACGTGGTCGGTCCGGTCTGCGAGACCGGCGACTGGCTGGGCAAGGACCGTGAGTTGGCGGTGCAAGCCGGTGATCTGCTGGCGGTGCGCACGGCCGGCGCCTACGGCTTCACCATGAGCAGCAACTACAACTCGCGGGGGCGGGCCGCCGAGGTGATGGTCGATGGCAGCCAGCAGCATCTGGTGCGGGCGCGCGAGCGCTTCGAGGACCTGGTGCGCGGCGAAGCCCTGCTGCCGACCGCCGGCTGACCTCCGATGCCCTCGCCCCTGCTGCTGATCGATGCCAGCAACTGGCTGTTCCGCGCCTTCCACGCGCTGCCGCCGCTGACCAATGCCCAGGGCGAGCCGACCGGGGCGATCTATGGCTTCGCCAACATGCTGCGCCGGCTCGATCGCGAGATCGATGCCCGCCGCATCGCGGTGGTGTTCGATGACAGCGGCCGTTCCTTCCGCAACGACTGGTACCCGCAGTACAAGGCCAACCGCAGCGAGACCCCGGCCGAGCTGCAGGCGCAGTTCGAGCCGATCCTCGAGCTGATCCAGGCGCTGGGCTATCCGCTGCTGAAGATTCCCGGGGTGGAGGCCGATGATGTGATCGGCACCCTGGCGCGCCAGGCCGAGGCCGCCGGCGACGAGGTGCTGATCGTCACTGGCGACAAGGACATGGCCCAGCTGGTCGGTCCGCGGGTGCATCTGCTCGACACCATGCGCAACCGCCGGCTGGACCCGGACGGCGTGCGCGAGAAGTTCGGGGTGCCGCCCGAGCGCATCGTCGACTACCTGACCCTGATGGGCGACAGCGTCGACAACATTCCCGGCGTACCCGGGGTCGGCGAGAAGACCGCCGCCCGCCTGATCCAGGAGCACGGCTCGCTGGACGGCGTGGTGGCCGCGGCGCCGACGATCAAGGGCAAGCTCGGCGAGAACCTGCGCGCCGCCCTGCCCCAGCTGCCGCTGAGCCGCCGGCTCGCCACCATCCACTGCGAGGTGGCCCTGCCGGTGACCCCGGCGGCCCTGCTGCGCCACCCACCGCAGCCCGAGGCCCTGCTCGCGCTGTACCGTCGCCTGGGCTTCCACCGCTGGGCCGAGGAAATGGCCGGCGGGGCGCGCGAGCCGGCGCCGCCAGCACCACCGCCAGCGCCGGCGGCGGCCGGCGCCGGGCCCGCGCCGCCCAGCGCCAGCGCATCGCCGCGCACCCAGGCGCGGCTGGTGCTCGACGAGTCCGCCCTCGCCGAGCTGGTGGCGGCGCTGAAGGCGGCGCCGCTGATCAGCTTCGACACCGAGACCGACGGGCTGGACGCCAACCAGTGCCGGCTGGTCGGCTTCGCCTTCGCCGTGCGCGAGGGCGAGGGCTGGTATGTGCCGGTGGGCCACGACTATCTCGGCGCGCCAGCGCAGCTGCCGCTCGCCACCGTGGTGGCCGCGGTGGGCCCGCTGCTGGAGGACCCGCAGCGACCCAAGCTCGCCCAGCACGGCAAGTTCGACTGCAATGTGCTGGTCCGCCACGGCATCCGCGTGCAGGGGCTGGCCTACGACACCATGCTCGAGAGCTATGTGCTCGACGCCGCCAGCGGCCGCCACGACATGGACACCCTGGCCGAGAAGCATCTGGGCCACACCACCATCAAGTTCGAGGATGTCGCCGGCAAGGGCAAGGCGCAGATCGGCTTCAACCAGGTGAGCCTGGAGCGCGCCGCCGAGTATTCGGCGGAGGATGCCGACATCACCCTGCGCCTGCACCAGGCCCTGTATCCGCGGCTTTCGGCGGTGCCGGCGCTGCGCGAGGTGTTCGACACCCTGGAGATGCCGCTGGTGCCGGTGCTGGCGGCCATCGAGCAGACCGGCGTGCGGGTGGACGCCGAGCGCCTGCGCAGCCTCAGCCGCGAGCTCGCCGAGGGCATGGAGCGCCTGCAGGCCGAGGCCTTCCAGGCCGCCGGGGGCGAGTTCAACCTCGGCTCGCCCAAGCAGCTGGCCGAAATCCTCTACCAGCGCCTCGGCCTGCCGGTGCTGGGCCGCACCCCCAAGGGCGATCCCTCCACCGCCGAGGAGGTGATCGAGCAGCTGGCCGCCGAGCACGCGCTGCCGCGGCTGATCCTCGACTGGCGGGGCCTCTCCAAGCTGCGCAGCACCTATGCCGAGCAGCTGCCGCAGGCGATCAACCCGCGCACCGGACGCATCCACACCAGCTATCACCAGGCGGTGGCGGCCACCGGCCGGCTGTCCTCCAGCGACCCCAACCTGCAGAACATCCCGGTGCGCACCGCCGAGGGGCGGCGCATCCGCCAGGCCTTCGTGGCCGAGCCGGGTCACCAGCTGTGCTCGATCGACTACTCGCAGATCGAGCTGCGCCTGATGGCCCACTTCTCCGGCGACGAGCGCCTGCAGCGCGCCTTCCGCGAGGGACTGGACATCCACCAGGCGACCGCCGCCGAGGTGTTCGGCCTGGCGCTGGAGGCGGTCGGCCCCGAGCAGCGGCGCGCCGCCAAGGCGATCAACTTCGGCCTGATCTACGGCATCTCGGCGTTCGGGCTGGCGCGTAATCTGGGCATCGGCCGCAACGAGGCGCAGGAGACCATCGACCGCTTCTTCGCCCGCTACCCCGGCGTGCGCGCCTTCATGGACGGCACCCGCGAGCGCGCCCGCCGCGACGGCTATGTGGAAACCCTGTTCGGTCGCCGGCTCTATCTGCCGCAGATCAACGCCCGCAACCCGGCGCAGCGCCAGTACGCCGAGCGCACCGCCATCAACGCCCCGCTGCAGGGCACCGCGGCGGACCTGATCAAGCGCGCCATGATCGAGCTGCAGGCCTGGCTCGCCAGCGCCCAGCCGGCGATCCGGATGATCCTGCAGGTGCACGACGAGCTGGTCTTCGAAGGCCCGGCCGAGGCCCTGCGCGAGTGGGCGCCGCGGCTGGCCGCGCGGATGTGCGCGGTGCGCCGGCTGGCGGTGCCGCTGGTGGCCGACTACGGCTTTGGACAGGACTGGGACAGCGCCCATCAGGCGGTCGGGCACGCCCGCTCCGAGGACTCCGCGGCCCAACTTTAATTCCCGTCCAAACAGGCACTTCCACCAGAGTGCCCGGATTCTGCGCAGGGCCGGCGGGGCCCTCGATGAACTTCTCGGCGGGCCGCCGTATCCAAGTTCCCGAGTGTGGATCCTCCCTTTCCCACTCCCCGCCTCCACTCCCTGGGCGGGTCCGGCACCCCCAAGCCGGAGCACCTCGCCCGGTGACCCGTCCCCTGGTCACCGGGTCTTTCTTTTGGGCGGCCCGGGCTCAGGCCGCCGGGCTCATTCCCAGCCAGCCCGCCACCCGCTCTCTCGCCTCGTCCAGTCCCTGCGGCGCATGGGCCGAGAACAGCTGCACCCGGGCCTCCAGATTCTGCGCCTCGAGCTCGCGGCGGGTGGCCAGCAACTGGTTCTTGGCCGCGCCGAAGCCCAGCTTGTCGGCCTTGGTCAGCAGCACATGGCAGGGCCGGCGCGCGTCGCGGGCCCAGCTCAGCAGCTGCCGATCGTGATCGGTCAGCGGATGGCGGATGTCCATGATCACCACCAGGCCCTGCAGGGTGGCGCGGGTTTCCACATAGCCGCCGATCAGCGCGCCCCAGCCGCGCCGCACCGCCTCGGGCACGGCGGCATAGCCATAGCCGGGCAGATCGGCCAGCCGCGGACTGTCCTCGGCACCGACCGCGAACAGATTGATCAGCTGGGTGCGCCCGGGGGTCTTGCTGACCCGCGCCAGCTGGCGCTGGCCGCAGAGCGCGTTGAGCGCGCTGGACTTGCCGGCGTTGGAGCGACCGGCGAAGGCGACTTCCGGCTGGCCGTCGCGCGGCAGCTGGGTGAGCTGGGCGCAGGAGAGCAGGAAACGGGTCTGGGCAAGCGGGTTGCGGCGCGGCGCGGACGCGGCGGGCGCAGGGCCTTCAGGCTTGGGCGTCACGGGAGGCGGCGTGTAGAATCGTGCGGCAAAATAGCGGCTAAACCGCGGCGCGTCACCCTGCACCGCCCGCCCGGCACCCGCCCGCGGCGGGTTCACCGTTGACCCTAGGAGTCGTTTTCAATGAAGCGCATCTGGCTTCTGCTCGCCCTCTGCACCCCCCTGATGGCCCAGGCCCAGGGTGCCGCGGATCTGTTCACCGGCGGCGATGCCAAGGCGGGCGAGGCGAAGGCGGCGGTGTGCGCGGCCTGTCACGGCCCCGCCGGCGTCAGTGCGGTACCGGAGTGGCCCAAGCTGGCCGGCCAGCACTCGGCCTACATCGCCGAGCAGCTCAAGCAGTACAAGAGCGGCGCCCGCCAGAACGCGGTGATGCTCGGCCAGGCGATGAACCTCTCCGAGCAGGACATGAAGGACCTCGGCGCCTACTACGCGGCCCAGGCCGCCAGCCCGGGCGTCGCCAGCGAGGCCTCGGTGGCGGTGGCCGAGAAGATCTACCGCGGCGGCGTGGCCAGCCGTGGCATTCCCGCCTGCAGTGGCTGCCACGGGCCGACCGGCACAGGCAACGCGGCGGCCAAGTATCCCCGTCTGGCCGGCCAGCACGCCGCCTACACCGCGCTGCAGCTCAAGGCCTACCGCAGCGGGGAACGGGCCGCGGGTGCCAACGGTCAGATGATGGCGGCGGTGGCCTCCCAGCTCAGCGATGAGGAGATCGAGGCCCTCGCCAGCTATCTCAACGGTCTCCAATAAGGAACTCCCATGCGCTCCTGGCTGCGCCCGCTGTTCGTTGCTCTCTCGCTCACCACCTTCGCCTGCTCGGCGCAGACCGGCGCGTTCAAGGAGGGAGAGCACTACAAGAAGGTCCGTGAGGCCCAGTCCACCCCCGACCCCAAGCGCATCCTGGTCGAGGAAATCTTCTGGTACGGCTGCGGCCACTGCTTCGCCTTCGATCCGATCATCAAGACCTGGGCGGCGAGCAAGCCGGCGGATGTGGATTTCGTGCAGATCCCGACCAGCCTCGGCTACCCCCACGGCGTGCTGCACCAGAAGGCGTTCTACACCGCCGAGTCGCTGAAGCTGTTCGACAAGGTGCACAAGCCGCTGTTCGAGGCCATCCATGTGCAGCGTCAGGCGATGAACACCGAGGCGCAGATCAGCAGCCTGTTCGTCGCCCGCAGCGGCGTGCTGCCCGATGTGTTCGCCGGCACCTTCAACGGCTTCGCGGTGGATGCCCAGGTGCGGCGCGCCGATCAGCGCACCAAGGCCTACGGCATCTCCAGCGTGCCCACCATCGTGGTCAACGGCCAGTACTACACCAGCGCGCCGATGGCCGGCGGTTTCGAGCAGATGCTGCAGGTGGTCAACCAGCTGATCGAGCAGGCTCGCAAAGCCCGCTCGTGACGCGGCGGCGGGAAATCCGGGCCCGGCTACTCGCCGGGCTTTTCATTTGCGCGGTGGTGCCGGCCGCGCAGGCGATGATCCCGCTGGCCTCGGTGGAGCGGGCTTGCGAGCGGCTTGGCCGGCGCCTGCAAAGCCTCAGCCCCGAGGGCTGCCTGCAGGCCGGCTTTGGCGCCCCGCAGGGCGCCAGCCGCCAGGGCTTTCCGCTGCTGGCGCGCGACTACGCCCCGCGCAGCCGGCGCGAGATCCCGCCGCGGGTGCTGCTGATCGGCGGCATCCATGGCGATGAGCTGTCCTCGGTCAGCGTGGTGTTCCAGTGGATGCGCAAGCTCGAGACCGAACGGGTCCAGCCCTTCCACTGGCGGGTGATTCCCTGTGCCAACCCGGACGGTCTGCTGGCGCGGCCGGCCACCCGCACCAATGGCGCCGGGGTGGACCTCAACCGCAACTTTCCCTCCGCCAACTGGACCGCCGAGGCGCTCGACTACTGGCAGCGCCGCACCGGGTCCGATCCGCGCCGCTATCCGGGCCCCGGCCCGCTGTCGGAGCCGGAGTCGCGCTGGCTGATGCAGCAGATCGAGCAGTTCCAGCCGGATGCGATCGTCTCCGTGCATGCGCCTTACGGCCTGCTCGACTTCGACGGCCCGCTGGCCCCGCCCGAGCGCTTCGGCTTTCTGCGCCTGCATCCGCTGGGCACCTATCCCGGCTCGCTGGGCAACTTCGCCGGCCTCAACCGGCAGATCCCGGTGATCACCCTGGAGCTGCCGCATGCCGGGCTGATGCCGACCGCCTCGCAGTCGCTGCGGATCTGGATCGACATGCTGGCCTGGCTGGAACAGCGCCTGCCGCGCGAGGAGCCGCCGCTGTATCTGCGCCTGCGCGACAGCGCCTGGCTGGACTGAGGGCGCGGCTCAGGCCCCGGCCAGCCGCAGCAGATGGTCGCGGGTGGCGGCATCGGCGGGGAAGAAGTGCTCGACGCGCAGGGCATCGGCGGTGACATCCAGCGGCGTGCCGAAGCTGGAGAGCACCGAGAACAGCCGGTAGTCCTCGCCCTGGAAGCGGTAGTGCTCCACCAGCACCGGCGGCGGCAGATGCTCGGGATCGAGCGCGCCGAGGAACTCGCTCACCTGCGGATAGCCGAGCACGGTGTCCAGCACCGGCCGCACCTCCGGATGCTCCTCGGCCTCGCGGCGGGTGCGCGCCAGCACCCAGGCGGTGACCTCGGCGCGATTGACGATGTGCCGCTGCAGCCCGTCCGGGTGGAAGCTGAGCTGCAGCAGATTCATCGGCGCCTCGCCGCCGATGCGCCGCCACAGGGTGGTGACATCGCCCAGCAGCGCGGTGAACAGGCGCAGCGCGCCCTGGTTGGCGCGCACCAGATTCCAGGCACGGTCCACCACCAGGGCGGGGAAGGGTTCGGCGTGCTCGAGCAGCCGCGCCAGCGCCTCGTGCACCGGCCGCATGTCGGCGTCCTCCAGCGAGCGCTCGGCAAAGCGCGGCGCGAAGCCGGCGGCGGTCAGCCAGCGGTTCTGCTCGCGCAGCCGCAGGCCGAGGCTGCGGGCCAGCGCCAGCACCATCGGCCGGCTCGGGCGGGCGCGGCCGCATTCGAGATAGCTCAGATGGCGCTGCGAGACCCCGGTCACCCGTGACAGCTCGTGCTGGGACAGACGCCGGGCCTGGCGGGTCTCGCGCAGGACATCGGAGAAGGAGGGCAGGCGGTTCATGCGCGGATGATGCGCCGCCCCTCGCCGCCTGGCGATGACCTCCCGCGTCATCAGCCGATGACCTGCAAGGTCATTGAGCCCAGACCGGCGGCGGCACAAGGTGGAGGCCCCACTGGAGCCCAACCATGAACCGCACCGTCCTGCTGCTGCTGATCCTGCTGCCCTTCGCCGCGCTCACCGCGGTGGCCCTGCGCGACCACGGCTACATCGGCATCTTCACCAGCCACTTCACCAGCAGCGCCGGGCTGCAGGTGCTGACCGATCTGATCATCGCCTGCACCCTGGCCATCGTCTGGATGATCGGCGACGCCCGCCGCAGCGGCCGCAATCCCTGGCCCTATGTGCTGCTGACCCTGACCCTGGGCAGCTTCGGCCCCCTGCTCTACCTGCTGGTGGGCAGCCTGCGCAGCCGTCCGGCCCAGTTCGCCTGATCGCCATGGACCGCATCGCCGACTATCGCCGCTGGTTCGCCGCCTTCGAGGCCTGCGTCGCGGACGATCAGTGGGGCCGCCTCGAAGCCCTGCTCGATCCAGACGCGGTCTACGAGGTCCACGGCCTGCCCACTCCGCAGCGGGTGGTCGGGCGCGCCGCGGTGATCGCCGGCTTCGCCCGCTCGATTCGCGGCTTTGATCGTCGCCTGGCGCAGCGCTTCCAGCAGTGCACCGCCACCCGCGGCGACGGGCCTGATCGCGTGCTCGCCTACACCTATACCCGCTACGAGCACCCGGGCCTGCCGTCCCTGGGCTTTCCCTGCCGCGAGGAATCGCAGTGGCGCGAGGGCCGCCTGTGGCGGCTCACCAACACCTACGAGCCGCAGTGGGTGGAAACCGCCGAGCTGTTCGACTGGTTCGGCCGCCACGGCCCGGCCCTGGGGCTCGACCCCAGCTACGCATGAGCGACGCCCGCACCGCCGAGTGGCGCTTCCAGCTCGGCTATGCCGCCCTGCTCACCCACGAGCTGGATGCCGTGCTGCGCGAGGAGTGGCGGGTGCTGCCGGTCACCGCCTGGCTGCCGGAGTCGCTGGGGGCGCTGGTCTTCATCGCCGCCCATGTGCCGCTGGTGGCCCTGCTGCAGCACGGCGTCGGTCATCCGGAGCCGCGCCGGCGCGCCGGCTGGCAGCGGGCGGTGAGCGCCTTTCTGGTGGTGCATCTGGGGCTGCATCTGGCTTTCCGCCATCACCCGGACTACGACTTCCACAGCCCGCTGTCGCAGGCCCTGATCGTCGGCGGTGCCCTGTTCGGCGCCTGGGATCTGCTCGCCCGCTGGCCGCGCCGCGCCGCTCGCTAGCCCGGCGCCGCCAGCGCTTCGCTGGCCTGCTCGGGCAGTGCCGCGGCGCCGTGGCGCTCGCGCAGCCAGCGCGCCTGATGGCAGTAGCGGGCGGTGGCCGCCACATCCCAGACATACCAGGCGTTCACCGAGCCACCGACCACCGCGCCCACCAGCGGCGCGCTGGCGGCAGCCTTGCGCCAGCCGAGATGGCGGGCCAGCTGCAGGGCCAGGTTGTTGAGGCTGCCGGTGGCGAGCTCCTTGGCCAGCTCGCGCTCGGCGGCGCGCTCCAGACCATCGCGCCAGGCCGCTGCCAGGGCGTCGGCGGGGGTGCGGTCGAGGGCCTCGAGCCCGCTCTGCTTCTCCTCCACGCTGTTGGCCGAGGCGAGCGCGAACACCGCCAGACTCAGGGCACCGGCCTGCGGGTGCTCCGGCGGCCAGCCGTAGCAGAGCCCGGTCCGGTGGATCACCCGGAAGGCCTGCAGCAGCAGCGCCGGCACATCGGCCACCAGCCCCGCCGCGCCGGCCACCCCGAGCACCGCGCCGGTGCCACCGGCCAGCGCCGCGGCGCGCTGCTGAACCCGCCGCGCCAGCGCATCGCAGTGCTCCAGCGGCCCGGTCTGCAAGTCCTCGATCCGGCGGACCCCGGCGGCGCGGAGCAGGCGGTCCCGGCCATCGAGCCGGCGCGAGGTCTTCTGCACCTGGGCCAGCACCCCGGCCAGCCAGGCGGTGGGCAGGGCGTTCTGGATCGCCCGGCTGGCCGGGCCGCTGGCACGGCCCATCCAGCGCGCCACCGGGGGCGGTGGTGCGGCCTGCCACTCGCGCAGGCGGCGCAGCTGGTCGAGCTCGTAGGCGGTCAGGGCCATGTGCCGGAAACAGAGGGCTGTCCTATGCTGGCGACCGTACCTGCTCGCGCCCTGTTGTGAAACCCATATGTGCCTGATCGCCGTCGCCTGGCAGTCGCATCCCCGCTATCCGCTGGTGCTCATCGCCAACCGCGACGAGTTCCACGAGCGTCCGAGCGCGCCGCTCGGTCCCTGGCCGCAGGCGCCGGAGATCCTCGGCGGGCGCGATCTGCAGGCCGGCGGCAGCTGGCTGGGGGTGCACCGGGGGGGGCGGCTGGCGGCGGTGACCAATGTGCGCGAACCCCTGCTGCGCAGCGCCGAGCGCTCGCGCGGGGCGCTGGTGGCGGAGTTCCTCGCCAGCCCGGAGCCGGCCTGCGCCTGGGCCGAGCTGCTGGGGGGCAGCGCCAGCGAGTACGCCGGCTACAACCTGCTGCTGTGGGACGGCGAGGAGCTGATCTACGCCACCAACCGCCTGAAGCCGCGCTGGGAGAGCCTGCCGCCGGGGCTGTACGGGCTTTCCAACGCCGGGCTGGACACGCCCTGGCCCAAGCTGCAGCGTGCCCGCGCGGCGCTGGCCCGTTATCTGGACGACGGGCAGGAGCCGGCGCTGCTCGCCGCCTTTGCCGATGAAACCGTGGCTGCCGACGAGGCGCTGCCGGACACCGGCGTGGGCCTGGTGATGGAGCGGGCGCTGTCGCCTCCCTTCATCCGCCGCCCCGGCTACGGCACCCGCTGCACCAGCCTGATCCGCCTCGATCAGCAGGACCAGCTCGAGTTTCTCGAGCGCCGTCACGGGGTGGACGGCGCGCCGGCCGGCGACACCCGTCTGGCGCTGGTGCTGAACCGCCAGGGTGCCGAGGCGGCGATATGACGTCGCGTTTTCAGTAGGCAGCCCCGCCTCCGCGCTGGCAGGCTGCGCGCCATGAACCAGCTGCCGCAGGCCGAGGAGATGCGCGAGGCGATCGCCCGCCGCGATGCCGGCTATGACGGCGTGTTCTGGTTTGGCGTGGCCAGCACCGGCATCTTCTGCCGGCCGTCCTGTTCCGCGCGGCCGGCGCGCAGCGACCGCCAGCGCTACTTCGCCACCATCCAGCAGGCGCTGTTCGCCGGCTTCCGCGCCTGCAAGCGCTGCCGGCCGCTGGAGGCGGGGGGCGAGCCGCCGGCCTGGGCCGCGCGGCTGATCGCCGAGCTGGACGCCGAGCCGGGCCGGCGCATCCGCGCCGCCGAGCTGCGCGCGCGCGGGCTGACGCCGGAGAAGGTGCGGCGCTGGTTCCAGCAGCACTATGGATTGAGCTTCACGGCCTACTCACGAGGGCGTCGCATGAACCAGGCTTTCCAGGAGATCCGCGCCGGTGCCTCCGGCGACGAGGTGGCCGCCGGCGTGGGCTATGCCTCGCTCTCCGGCTTCCGCGCCGCCTTCGAGCGGCACTTCGGCGCGCCGCCCGGCCAGGCGCCGGAGGACTGCCTGCGCATCGGCTGGATCGAATCACCGCTGGGCCCGCTGCTGGCCGGGGCGAGCCAGCAGGCCATCGTGCTGCTGGAGTTCACCGACCGGCGCCTGCTGGAAGCCCAGCTCGCCACCCTGCAGCGCCGTCTGCGCCTGCCCGCCGTGCCCGGGGACAGTCCGCTGCTGGCGCGGCTGCGGGTCCAGCTCGGCGAGTATTTCGACGGTCGCCGCCAGCGCTTCGACCTGCCCCTGCAGGCGCCGGGCACCGCCTTCCAGGAACAGGTGTGGGCGGCGCTGCAGACCATTCCCCCGGGCCAGACCCGCAGCTACGAGTGGCTGGCCGAGCAGGTCGGTTCGCCGCGCGCGGTGCGGGCGGTGGGCACGGCCAATGGCTGCAACCGCATCGCCATCCTCATCCCCTGCCACCGGGTGGTGAACAAGTCCGGTCAGCTCGGCGGCTATGGCGGCGGGCTGTGGCGCAAGCAGCGCCTGCTGGAGATCGAGGGCGCGCGCGCCCCGGCCCTGCTCTGATGCGTCGCGCGGACTGGCTGCGCCTGCTGCTGCTGGCGGCGATCTGGGGTGCCTCGTTCCTGTTCATGCGGCTGGCGGCACCGAGCTTCGGGCCGCTGCTCACCGGCGAGCTGCGCGCGCTGATCGCCGGCGGCGCGCTGATGCTCTGGCTGCTGCTGCTCGGCAACCGGCCGGACTGGCGCGCCCACGGCCGGGTGTTCTTCACCATCGGCCTGCTCAACTCGGCGATCCCCTTCACCCTCTATGGCTACGCCGCCCTGCATCTGCCGGCCAGCCTCTCGGTGATTCTCAACGCCACCTCGCCGCTGTTCGGGGCGCTGTTCTCGGCCGCCTTCCTGGCCGAGCCGCTGACCCGCCGCGCCCTGCTGGGCCTGGCGCTGGGCTTTGCCGGCGTGGCCCTGATCAGCGGCTTCGATGAGATCGCCCACGGCCCCGGCTTCTGGTGGGCCTGTGCCGCCTGCCTGGGCGCCTCGGCCTGCTACGGTCTGAACGGGGTGGTGGTGCGGCGCAGCGCCCGCGGCGTGCCGGCGCCGCACATCGCCGCCGCCAGCCAGATCGCCGCCGCGGTCCTGCTGCTGCCGCTGGCACTCGGCGCCCGGCCGCTGGCCACACCCGGTCCGCTGGCCTGGGGCGCGCTGCTGGCCCTGGCCCTGCTCTGCAGCGCCATCGCCTACCTCCTCTACTACCGGCTGATGCAGGATGTCGGCCCGACCCGGGCGCTGACGGTGACCTTCCTGATGCCGGCCTTCGGCATGCTCTGGGGCGCGCTGTTCCTCGCCGAGACCATCAGCCTGACCATGCTCGCCGGTGCGGCGCTGATCGTCGCCGGCACGGTGCTGATCAGCCGCGCCCCGGCTCAGGCGAGCCTGAGCCCGCCATCGGCGGGCAGCACCACGCCGGTCAGATAGTCCGCCGCGGGCGACAGCAGAAAGGCCACCGCCTGCGCCACCGGTTCGGCGCCACCCAGCCGGGCCAGCGGAATCCGCGCCAGCTCGGCGCGCTGCTCGGGGCTGGAGAGCTGGGACTCGCTGGCCCAGATCATGTGGCCGGGCGCCACCGCATTGACCCGCACCTGCGGCGCCAGCTCCAGCGCCAGCACCTCGGTGAGCGTCCACAGCCCGGCCTTGGCGGCGAGATAGGCGGAGAAGCCGGGCCGCACCCGGCGCACATGGACATCGAGCAGATTGACGATGGCGCGGAAGCCCGGCTGCCGGGTCGCCGCCTGCGCCAGCAGCAGAGGCGCGCGCAGATTGCTGCCGACCAGATCCTCGATCTGCGCCGGGGTCACCGTGGCCAGCGGCGTGGCGCGGTAGGACGAGGCGTTGTTGACCAGCGCATCGAGCCGGCCCCAGCGCGCGGCCGCCGCCTCGACCAGCCCGCGGCAAGCGGCCGGATCAAGCAGATCGGCCAGCAGCGGGTGGGCCGACTCGGCGCGCTCGGCGTTGAGTGCGGCGGCCAGCGCGCTGACCTCACTGGCCTCGCGCCGTGCGTGCAGCAGCAGCCGCCAGCCCTGTGCGTGCAGCTGACGGGCGATCGCCGCGCCGATGCGCCGTCCGGCGCCGGTGACCAGCACCACTGGGTTCTCGCTCATCGCCTACCCTTGTCCCCGCACCGTTGCCGACCTCCACTATGAACGAATGGCTGGTGGCCCTGATCCTGGGCGTGATCGAGGGCCTGACCGAGTTCCTGCCGATTTCCAGCACCGGCCATCTGCTGATCGCCCAGCACTGGCTGCCGCGGCAGAGCGAGCTCTACAACATCGCCATCCAGGCCGGCGCCATCCTCGCCGTCACCCTGGTCTACCGCGCCCGGCTCTGGCAGCTCGCGCAGGGCTGGCGCGAGCCGCCGCAGGCCGACTATCTGCGCAAGATCGCCGCGGCCTTCCTGATCACCGCCGTGCTTGGCCTGGCCGCCAAGGCGCTCGGCGCCGAGCTGCCGGAGACCGTGCGGCCAGTGGCCGCGGCGCTGGTGCTGGGTGCGTTCGCCATCTTCGCGGTGGAGGCCTGGGTCCAGCGCCAGCCGCTGGCGGAGACGGTGACCTGGACGGTGGTGGTGGCAGTGGGCCTGGCCCAGGTGCTGGCCGGGGTGTTTCCCGGCACCTCGCGCTCGGCGGCGGCCATCTTCGCCGCCATGCTGGCCGGGCTGACCCTGCGCCCGCGGGCCGCGGAGTTCGCCTTCCTGGTCGGCATTCCCACCATGTTCGCCGCCACCGGCTACAGCCTGCTCAAGACCCTCGGCGACGAGCAGGCCCGGGCCAGCGAGGCCTGGGGCCCGCTGGCGCTGGCCTTCGCGGTGGCCGCCGCCACCGGCTTCATCGCCGTGCGCTGGCTGCTCGGCTTCATCAGCCGCCACAGCTTCGTGCCCTTCGCCTGGTACCGGCTGGCCCTGGGGCTGGGCCTGCTGTGGCTGCTGCCGGCTGGCTGATGTCGAAATCGGCGGGTCTGGCCCGTCAAGGAAGAGCCACGGCGTTCCTGCCGCGGTCTCACTGAAGGAGCAATGCCATGCAGTACATGCTGATGTTCTGGGAAGACCCCGCCGACGCCGCCCGCCGTGACGGCCCCGAGGCCCCCGCCTACTGGGGCGGCTGGACCGCCTATGTGCAGGCCATCGCCAGCGCCGGGATCATGGTCTCCGGCAACGGGCTGCAGCTGCCGCACACCGCCACCTCGCTGCGTCTGCGCGAAGGCCGGCGGCTGGTGCAGGACGGTCCCTATGCCGACACCAAGGAGCAGCTCGGCGGCTACTTCATCATCGAGGTGCCGACCCTGGATGCCGCGCTGGACTGGGCCGCCCGTGCCCCCAATGCGGCGCGCGGCGGCGTCGAGGTGCGCCCGGTGATGCCGCCGCCGCCGAATGGCTGAGGCCGTGACCCCTGGTGCGTCGCCGCTCCACCGCGAGGCGGAGCAGGCGGCGCGCCAGGCCTATGGCCGGCTGCTCGCCTATACCGCCCGCCGCACCCACGAGCTGGCGGCGGCCGAGGATGCGCTGGCCGATGCCTTCGTCGCCGCACTCGAAACCTGGCCGCGGCGCGGCGTGCCCGCCAACCCGGAGGCCTGGCTGCTGACCGCGGCGCGCAACCGGCTCACCGACAGCCAGCGCCACCACCAGGTGCGCGACGAGGCCCAGCCGGTGCTGGAATGGCTGGCCGAGCAGGCCGAGATCGACCCCACCGCACCGGCGCCGCTGCCCGACGAGCGCCTGCACATGCTGTTTCTCTGCGCGCATCCGGCCATCGATGGGCAGGCGCACACCCCGCTGATGCTGCAGGCGGTGCTGGGCCTGGACGCGGCGCGCATCGCCAGTGCCTTCCTGGTGGCACCGGCGACCATGAGCCAGCGGCTGGTGCGGGCCAAGCGCAAGATCAGCGAGGCCCGCATCGATTTCGAGCTGCCCGAGGGCCCGCTGCGCGCCGAGCGGCTGGAGGCGGTGCTGGAGGCGATCTATGCCGCCTATGGCACCGGCTGGGAGGACCCGCAGGGCGCCGACGCCCGCCGCGCCGGCCTCGCTGAGGAGGCGCTGTTCCTGGCGCGGCTGCTGGCGGAACTGCTGCCCGAGGAGCCCGAGGTGCTTGGCCTGCTGGCCCTGATCTGTCACTGCGAGGCGCGCCGCGAGGCCCGCCGCGATGCCGAGGGCCGGTATGTGCCGCTGGCCGAGCAGGATCCGCAGCGCTGGTCGCGGGCCCTGATCGCCGAGGCCCAGCAGGCGCTCGATCAGGCCGCGCGGCAGCGCTCG
>DASUDX010000021.1:0-5092 GCA_036275365.1 Nevskiaceae bacterium
CTGTCTCCGAGGGGGTCTGGGCGCCCAGAGAGGTGTGAAAGAGAACCAGAGCGGGCACGCAAAAAAACCATAGCGGGCGAATGCGGAATAACAGCATCGGAAAAACCTCCCTGCCGAGAACGAGTAACCCGTTCACCCCAGCGTACGTAAAGGATAGGGGGCGGGGAAGGGGAATGACGCTGAAATGGCGCAACCCCATGATTGTCCCTGACTTATTCCTGCGCGATGCGACAACCCATGTGGATGGGTCCGAAGATAGAAAACCTACCGTTTTCCAACCAGGTTTCCTGTGCCGGTCTTCTCGGCTTCGATGGTCCTCTGATCGAAGGCTGTTCGGCATCCCGAACGAGTGGCCACCAGTTCGTCGTTTTTGCTGCAATCCCCCCATGAGCGAGCCCCCGCTGCGCAAGATCGTGCACATCGACATGGATGCGTTCTACGCGTCGGTGGAGCAGCGCGATGACCCCTCCCTGCGCGGCCGGCCGGTGGTGGTGGCGTGGAAGGGGGCGCGTTCGGTGGTCTGTGCGGCGTCCTACGAGGCGCGGGCCTTCGGGGTGCGCTCGGCGATGCCGGCGATCAAGGCCGAGCGGCTGTGCCCGCAGGCGGTGTTCGTGCCGCCGGACTTCCCCCGCTACCGGGCGGTGTCGCGGGCGGTACGCGAAATCCTGCTGCGCCATGCCGAGCAGGTGGAGCCGCTATCGCTGGACGAGGCCTATCTCGACGTCACCGAGAATCGCTCGGGCCTCGCCACCGCGACCGAGGTGGCGCGCACCATCCGCCAGCAGATCCGCAGCGAGCTGAGTCTGACCGCCTCGGCCGGGGTCGCGCCCAACAAGTTCCTGGCCAAGATCGCCTCGGACTGGCGCAAGCCCGATGGGCTGTTCGTGATCACCCCCGCCCAGGTGGCCGGCTTTCTGCCCCCGCTGCCGGTGCTGCGCCTGCCCGGGGTGGGGCCGGCGATGGCGCGGCGCCTCGGCACGCTGGGCGTCAGCACGGTCGGTGAGCTGCAGGCGCTGCCGCTGACCGCCCTGGAGGAGCGCTTCGGCCGCTATGGGCTGCGCCTCTACGAGCTGGCCCGCGGCATGGATCGCAGCGAGGTGCGTGGCGATCGCCCGGTGCAGTCGGTCTCCGCCGAGGACACCTTCGCCGAGGATCTGCCGGCGGCCGAGCTGGCGCCGCACATCGTCCGGCTCGCCGAGAAAACCTGGCGCGCGCGCCAGAAGACGCCGCGCATTCCGCGCACCGTGGTGCTCAAGCTCAAGACCGCGGACTTCCGCCAGCTCACCCGCAGCCTCACGCCTTCCGATCCTCCGGCCTCGGCCGAGGCCCTCGCCGAGCTGGCGCTGCGCTGCCTGGCGCGGGTCGAGGCGCCGGCTGCGCAGCGCTACCGGCTGGTGGGCGTGGGGCTCGCGCAGTTCGTCGATGCGCTGCCGCCCTCGCAGCCCTCGCTGTTCGAGCACTGAACTTCACCCGGCGGCTGGCTTCCAACCTTTGTGCCCCGTATGGTGATCAGATGAAGATGACAACACCGCTCTCGCGAGGTGGCGCGTGACCCCGCTGCGCCTGCTGGCCGCCGCGGCGCTGCTCGCCGTGGGCGCGGCGATCGCCTGGTGGTTCTGGCGCGGCGAAGCCGGCCGCTCCGCTCCCGTGGCCGCGCCACCGGCGGAGACGCCCGCGCCACCTGCCGCGGCCGATCCGGTGCTGCACCCGGTGCCCGAGCCGGCCGCGGACAGCGCCGCCCAGGGCCAGCCGGACGAGAGCTTCAACGACGCCCTGCGCCGCCTGCTCGGGGCCCGGCCCTATGAGAGCTTCCTGATTCCGGATGCCCTGGTGCGCCGGCTGGTGATTACCGTCGATCAGCTGCCGCGCGAGCGGGTCAACAGCCAGCTGCGGCCGGTGCGGCGCACGCCGGGTGATTTCCTGGTGGTGGAGGAGGGCGGTCGGCTGCTGGTGAGCCCGGCCAACCAGGACCGCTACGACGAGGCGATGCAGGCGCTCGCGGCGCTCGATCTGCCGCTGATGGCGCAGCTGTACTTCCGCTACTACCCGCTGTTCCAGCAGGCCTATACCGATATGGGCAACGGCGGCCGCCACTTCAACGACCGCCTGGTGGAGGTGATCGACCACCTGCTCACCACGCCCGAGCCGCCGCTGGTGATCGAGCTGGTGCGGCCGCGGGTCTATTACGAGTACGCCGATCCGAATCTCGAGTCCGCCTCGGCCGGCCGCAAGCTGCTGCTGCGGCTGGGTGCGGAGCATCGGGAGACGGTGAAGCAGGCGCTCTCCAGCTTCCGCGCCGAGATCGCCGACCGCAACCGGGGCGCCGAGCCCCCGCCCGCCGAGAGTCTCGAACCGCTGCCATGAGTCGATCCCTGCGCGGCCTCGCCGCCCTGTTGCTGGCCCTGCCCCTGGCGGCTGCGGCGGTGGCGCCGCCGGCCATCGCCCCGGCCTGGACGCTGCAGACCCCGGACGGTGAAACCGTGCGCTTCCCCGAGGACGCCGCGGGGGCGCCGACGGTGCTGATGTTCTGGCCCAGCTGGTGTCCATTCAGCCGGGCGCTGCAGCCCTATGTGGATGACATCCACCGCGACTACCGCGCCGCCGGGGTCCGGGTGTGGACGCTCAACATCCGCGAGACGCGCGACCCGGCCGCCGTGCTGCGCGAGCGCGGGCTGAGCTTTCCGGTGCTGGTGCAGGCCGATGCGGTGGCCCGCACCTACGGGCTGCGCTACACGCCCTGGCTGGTGGTGATCGACGGGCGCGACCAGCGCATCGTCTACACCCGCCCGCCGCGGCCGCCGAGCCCCATCGACACCGCCCGCGAGGTGCGCGAACAGCTCAACCGGATGCTCGGTCCCGAGCGCGCCGTGGCCCTGCCCACCGCCTGGGCGCCGCCGTATGACCTGCATCTGCGCCCGCCCACCGCGCCGCGCCCGCTGACCCCGGTGGCGGTGCCGGCCAGCGTCTGGCAGCCCTGGGTGCGCGCCTATCTGGCCGCGATCCCGGCCGCCGAGCGGATGGAGGAGCAGCCGGCCGCCGGCCCGATCGCCAGCGGCAAGGAGGCCATCGGCCGCGCGCGGGCGCTGTGGACCGAGCAGTTCGGCGAGGTGGCCACCCGCGCCCAGTCGCCCTACCGGGCCTACAGCGCCGAGGGTCGCTGGGTGGTGCTGGGCGATGGCGGCTCGGCCGAGCTCGGCAAGGGCTTTGTCGCGGTGTTCGAGGCCGACAGCGGCGCGGTCATCCGCTCGCACGGGGTGAGCGCGGACTAGCGCCGGTTCAGGCCCCGGGGGGCGTCGCCGCTGGCATCGGCTGCCCGCCGCCCGACCGCCGGGCTTGCGCGCCCGCGCGCCGGTGCCGGACCATGCGCGTCCCTCTTTTCGTCCGCCGAGTGCCATGGGCCTGTCGCTGCGCGATCAATTGCTCAACGCCGGACTGCTCGACCCCAAGAAGGCCAAGCAGAACAGCCAGCAGGCGCACCGCCAGCGGGTGGAGCAGGCGAGGAAGCCGGCCGCCGCCAAGGCGGACGAGGGGCCGAGCCTGGCCCAGCTGGCGGCGATGGCCAAGGCCGCGCAGGACCGCGAGCACAACCGCAAGCAGCAGGAAAAGCAGCAGCAGGCGGCGCGCCGCGCGCAGATCAAGCAGCTGGTGGAAGCCCACCGCCTGCCGCGCGTGGAGTGTGAGGAACTCTATAACTTTGTGGACGGACCGAAGATCCGCCGCATCCCCGCCGACGGCGCGCTGCGCGCGCGGCTGGCGGCGGGCACGGTGCTGATCGTCAAGCTCGACGGCCGTTACGAGCTGCTGCCGGCGGCCGAGGCCGAGCGGGTGCGCGCCGTGGACGCGCGGGCGGTGATCGACCCGCCCAAGGCGGACGCCGCCCCGGCCGAGGACGATCCGTACAAGGACTATGTGGTCCCCGACGACCTGCGCTGGTAGGCCGCTCAGGCGGCCAGCGGCAGCTCGGCAAGCTGTGCGAAGTAGCGCGCCACCGCCTCGCGCTGGGCGCTGGCCTCGGTGAGATCGCGCACCGCCGCCCAGAAGGCCTCGGAGCCCGGCTGCCCCTCGCAGTACCACTGGATGTGCTTGCGCGCCACGCGCAGACCGCGCCCCTCGCCGTAGAACGCATGCAGGGCCTGCAGATGGCCCAGCAGCAGGGCGCCGCGTTCGGCGGCGCTGGGCGGAGCCGGCAGCGGCTCGCCGCGCAGCACCGCGCCCAGCTCGCGGAAGATCCACGGCCGGCCCTGGGCGGCGCGGCCGATCATCGCCGCGTCGGCGCCGCTCTCGGTCAGCGCCCGGCGCAGGCTGGCGGCGTCCTGGATGTCGCCGTTGACGATCACCGGAATCCCCACCGCGCGCTTGACCGCCGCGCAGGTGGCGTACTCGGCCTCGCCGCGGTAGTGATCGGCGCGGGTACGCCCGTGAAGGGTGATGGCGGCGATGCCGGCGTCCTCGGCGAGGCGGGCGATCTCCACCGCGTTGCGCTGGCCCGGATGCGGTCCGGTGCGGGTCTTGAGGGTGACCGGCACCGACACCGCCGCCACCACCGCGCGGCAGATCGCCGCGATGCGCGGCGGGTCGCTCATCAGCGCGCTGCCAGCCTCCACCCGGCAGACCTTCTTGGCCGGACAGCCGAAGTTGAGATCGATGATCTGCGCGCCGTGCTCGACATTGAAGCGCGCCGCCTCGGCCATCATCGCCGGGTCATAGCCGGCGATCTGCACCGAGATCGGCCCCGGCTCGCCGGCGTGGTCGCGGCGCAGGCGCGACTTCTCGGTGTGCCAGAGGCTGGCATCGGCGGTGGTCATCTCGGAGACGGTCAGCCCGGCGCCGAGGTCGCGGCAGAGCTGTCGGAACGGCCGGTCGGTGACCCCGGCCATCGGTGCCAGGATCAGCGGCGGGTCGATCAGATGGGGGCCGATCCGCATGCGTAGGGCCTGTTCACACGGGTTTGCTCGCCGCGGCGGAGACCGCTGTTGCGCAGCGCAAGGAGGAAACAACGAGGGGCGCGCAGGGTACACGAGGAGTGACTGGCGCCGCGATGCGCCATCGCGGCCCCGCCCCCCGGCTTGCAGCCAGCATCCGCTGCTGCGGC
>DASUDX010000022.1:0-36074 GCA_036275365.1 Nevskiaceae bacterium
TCGCCGATGCCATCGCCGTTGCTGTCGACCTGGTCGCTGTTCGGTACCGCCGGGCAGTTGTCGGTGGCGTCAGGCACACCATCCCCATCGCCGTCGGCCGGCGCGGTCTCGCAGGCATCGCCGACGCCGTCGTTGTCGCTGTCGGTCTGCATCGGGTTGCTGACCGCCGGGCAGTTGTCCTGCGCATCCGGTACGCCGTCGCCGTCCTGATCGGGCGGCGGCGGCTCGATCTCGCCATTGCAGCCGGTCGCCGGGCAGATGGTGGTCACCACCACCTCGAACGGCATCCCACCCGCGGTGAGATCCTCCTTCACCAGAATGGTGTACGGCCCCTCGATTGGTTCACTGACGGTGACCGTCAGCGAACTGGCGCCAGGCGTCGGCGTGCCCCGCGCTGTGCGGGCCTGGAAGCCGGCAAAGCCACGGCTGACACCGTTACGGTCCAGCACTTCGAGCGAGAAGATCTCGGCCGGAGTGCTCCAGTTCAGCACCACTTCCAGGGCGGTGTAGGCGTCACGCGGCGGCAGCACATAGCGGAAGCGGTGGAAGCTGAAGGCCGGATCGGTCCCGCAGCCAGAGCAGATCACCGGCGTGGTGACGGTGCCGGCGCTGCCTTCGAAGGTGGCAACCACGGTACGGCCGGGGCCGGGCTCGACCTGGCCTTCATTGGTATCGCAGGCATCCCCGATGCCGTCGAAGTCCTCGTCATCCTGCTGGCCGTTGGCCACGAACGGACAGTTGTCCATTGCGTCGCTGATGCCATCGCCGTCGCTGTCGACCGGCGGCGGCACATCGCAGACATCGCCCTGACCATCGCCATCGGTATCCCGCTGATCGGCGTTGCCGGCTTCCGGGCAGTTGTCAGCCTCGTTGACGATGCCATCGCCGTCCTGATCCTCAGCGGGGGCGGGGGTGCCGCCCGGGTCGTTGCTCTCCGGATGGTTGGGCAGGCCAGACGCGCACCAGAGGAAGGGATCCACCTCGGGGGTGCTGCCGGTGGTCTCACCACCAAACACCGAGGGCAGATTGGGTGCAACCTCGTCCCAGTACTGCTTGCGGGCCAGCACCACCTCGGTCTGGAACTCGCAGAAGCCGGTGCCCTTGCTCACCGGCGCGGTGCCGAAGCCCAGATGGGTCAGTGCGCCCTTGACCACACCCTTGTTGGGGTTGGCAGTGAGGTCGCCCCAGCCGATCTGCAGCCAGGGGGCGATCGGGTTGATCGGGGTGCCACCGAGATCGAACACACCCTCGACCGGGTCGTACTCGCCGATGCCCGGCACATAGGCGGCCTGTTCCAGCGAGCGGCGCAGGAACCAGTTGCTGATGGCCTTGCCCTGGCCGGCCGCCATCTGCTTCTGGCCGTCGATATCGACGATGCCACCGCGGTGGCCGAGGCTGCGGCGGGCTTCCAGCAGCACCCGCGAGGCCACACCGGCGGCGCGTGGGGTGGAGAAGCTGGTGCCGCTCTGGGTCACATAGCAGTCCTGAGCGGTGTGGCAGTAAGGCAGTTCCTGGGTGAAGTCGGAGACGAAATCCGGGAAGTTGCCGGAGAACACCTGGGTGTCGCCATTCGAGGAGTCTTCCTCGAAGCCGGACACGCCGATGCTCCACCAGGGGCCGGCACCGGCACGCAGCGGGGTCAGTCCAGAGCCATTGCCGCCCGAGCTGAAGTGCAGCTTGCCGTTGAGCACCACACCGCGGTAGGTGTCGAGGAAGGCGGCGGTTTCCGGCGCCGGGAAACCGGTGCCGGTGCCGGGAATCGGGCCGACGCCAGGGACGCCGAGACTGACCCCGTAGCTGGTGGTGATGATGTCCACCGCCGGGTGGCGGAAGGCAAGCCCATGGGAGGCCGCGCTGCCGAGGCTGTTGTTGACCTCGACGAACAGCAGCACCGCCTCTGGGTTGGCAGCCAGCACGGCGCCGCCGGTGCCGACGCCATGGGCGCTCTTGGCCGGATCCGGCTTGAGGAACACCGGGCCGCCATGCAGAGCCGTGACCACCAGATTGGTGCCGACGAAGTGATACAGCTCGCCCGGCTTGACCCGATCCCAGAAGGCCTGGTCGGCGGCGATGTCCGCGGCCAGATCGCCGGTCCGGGTGAGTTTCACCACATTCTCCGGACGCACCCCGAGTTCGGCCAGCACGGCGCGGCTGACCGAGGACGGCGCGCGGTCCGGATAGATGCGGCTGCCCTCGTAGAAGAACTCGTGGTAGGGGTTAATCGCCGAATCGATGTCGGCCACGATCACCCGGGTGTCCTTGGGCAGCGGCCGCGGCGGACGCACCGCCAGATCCTGCAGGCAGCCACCGGTGGTGCTGCAACGCAGCACGGCCTTGCCGGTGTAGGCGGTGTTGGCGTTGGCGAAGCTCTTGGTCACCGACACGTAGCCGCCCGGCTGCGGGGTGGCGATCAGCGCGGTCTCGGTATTGGTGCCGCCAGCCGCGGAGGACCCGACGATCTCGCCGGTGGGGCCAACCACATCGAGGTCGAGATCCTCGACATCGCTGCCCCAGTCGATGGTCACTGCCAGCTGGTCATACCGGCAGCCCGCGGGAACCTCGAAGGGGTTGTTGACGGCGCCGTCCGGAATGCCCAGCGGGGCCAGCGGGGCGGTGCCGCTCCACTCGGCCAGCAGCCGTTCCTCGCCCTCGGCCATGCACACCTGCGGTACATCGTCCTCAAGGATCAGCACGCGGGCGCTGGCCAGCGGGGCGGCGCGGCGGGTTTCGCCCTCCACCACCACGCTGAAGGCGCGGGTCTTGCCGCCGAGTTCATCGTCGAGCACCGGCACACTGAAGCTGGCGCGATCGCTGCCCCGGCCGAAACGCACCACCTGGCGCACCGCCGTGTAGTCCAGCCCGGGCTTGGCGCTGCCGGGCACGGTGCGGACCACCACCCGGGCGGCGGCGGAGACATCCCCCCCGCGGCGCAGCTCGACGGTGAGCGGGCCTTCGCCCTCGGTGACCCGGTAGACCCGGGCCGAGAACCGGACCGTGCCGGCCTCCTGGGCCTGCAGAGCCGGGCTGAGCGTGGCGCCGGCCACGACGGAGAGACCGCACAGAAGGGCGGAGAGGAGACGATGGACTCGGTTCACGGCAGACTTCCCCAGGAAGTGGGCACCAACCGTTGCTACGCAGGGCGGTAGACCAACGGACGCAAAAAGACGACAAACGGTAGGGGTATTCATACGCGAAAGCCATGCCAGACCGAAAGTGGGAGACCCCTCAGTCCGGGTCTCAGGTTGTTGAACCAAGGAGTGAGACATGAGCCCTGCCGAGCAGGACGCCCTGGATGCCGCGGCCTTCCGCCGGCTGCTGGCCCATCTGGACAGCCGCAAGGATGTGCAGAACCTGGCGCTGATGACCCTCGCCGGTTTCTGCCGCAACTGCCTGGCCAAGTGGTACCTGGCCGAGGCCCAGGCCCGCGGGCTGGCGGTCGACGAGGCTGCGGCGCGGCAGCGGGTCTACGGCATGCCGTATCCGGAGTGGAAGGAACGCTTCCAGCGCTGAATCAGTCCCGGTCAGGCCAGGACCGGCTCCTGGCCGCTCAGGGCGTGATCGGCTCCACGCTGGCCACCGGCACATAGCCGCCGATGCCCGACTGCGGCAGGCTCACCGCCAGCCACCGGTCTCCCTCGCTGGCGCGGCCGTGACGCCGCAGGGTGACCCCGGCGGAGAGGGTCATCACGGTTTCCCCGCGGGCGTCCGGGGTCAGGTGCAGACGGGTCGGTGCGCGGGTCCGCCAGGTATCGGCGTCCAGCGCCTGTGCCGGGAGACTGGCGGGCGGCTCGGGCAGGGCGAGGGTGTTGATGACCGGGACAGGGGCCGGCGCCGGGGCAGGCACCGGGGCGGCGGCCGGCTCTGGCGCCGGACGGGCAGGGGGCATCGCCCGCTCGGCCTGCAGCGCCGCCAGCGTCCGGCCGGCCTCGCGGCGCTCCTGTTCCGCCTGTTCCGCGACCCGGCGGGTCTGTTCCAGCGCGGCATCCCGGGCCGCCCGCGCGGCAGCCACCTCGGCGGTCGCCTGCTCGGCGCTCAGCCGGGCCTGCGCCAGGGCCTGATCGCGCGCCGCCAGCGCCGCCTGCAGCTGCGTCAGCTGCTCGCGCAGGTCCTGTTCGGCACGCCGGGCGGCAGCCACATCCAGGCTCAGCTGCTGGCGCGCCGCCTCGCTCTGCTGGCCCGAGGCCCGGTCTGCCTGCCACTGGTTCTCCTGCTCGCGCAGGGCCGCCAGAGCGGCTTGCGCCGCCTGCTGCTGCTCCTCGAGGACGGCGATCTGGCCGGCCTGCTCGGCCAGCCGGTGGGTCTGAGCCTGCACCTCGCTCTGCAGGCGATCGCGCTCGGCCTCGAGCCCGGCCTGGCTGCGGGCCTCGCGGGTGGACGCGGCCCGCTCGGCGCTGGCCTGCTGCAGGCCCTGCTCGAGTTCCGCCACCTTGGCCTGCAGGGCCGACTCGGCGGCACGCGCCTCGCGCACCGCCTCCAGCGCCGAGCTGCGCGACTGCTGGAGCGTGGCCAGCTGCTGTTCCAGTTCCTGCAGATTGGCCTGCAGACGGTCGCGGCTGGCCAGCAGGTCCTGGCGTTCGATCTGCCAGTCGGTATCGCCGGCCGAGGGCGCCTGGCTCTGGCGCTCCTGCAGGGCCTTGAGGCGCTGCTGCAGGGCCTCGATCTGCTCCTCGCGAACGGCCAGCCGGGCCACCAGATCGGCGCGGATCGCGGCCGCCTCCGGATCATCGGCCACTGGCGCCACCCGGTTGTCCTCGAGGGCGGCGACGCGGGCCTGCAGGGTGCTGATCTGCGCTTCACGCACCGCGAGGCTCGCCTCCAGCCCGGTGCGGGCCTGGCGCAATTCCTCGCGCTCGCGCCGCAGCGCCTCCAGGCTCGGTGCCGGTGCCGGTGCCGCCGTCTGCAGGCGCGTCTCCAGCTCGGCGACGCGGGCCTGCAGGGCCTGGTTCTCGCGCTCACGCTGGCCAAGGCTCGCCTCCAGACCGGCACGGGCCTGCGCCAGCGTCTCCCGTTCCTCGCGCAAGGCGGCCAGCTGGACGGCGCCGATCTCGTCTTCGGCCGCTTCGGCCGGCGCCTCGACCGCCGCCGCGCCGGCTTCGAGCTCGGCGACCCGCTGCTTGAGCGCGCGTTCCACCTCGCTGGCCCGGCGCATGCCTTCGATCCAGCTTTCCTCGCTGCGCTGCAGGGCACTCACCCTCGCTTCCAGCAGGCGGATCTGTGCCTCGAGCTCGGCCCGGTCACCGGACTCGGCCGGGGAGGACTGTGCCAGCGCCGTCAGCGGCAACAGGGCAAGGCCCAGCATCCATCCGTGGAAGCCATCTGGCAGGCGCATGTGATCTCCGGCAAATGGGCAGGTCGGCGTTCTAAGCTGTGTGAGACGACCGTCAGGAGTCGAGGATGGCACAGCCGCCCCCGATCACGAAGTGCCCCCGGCGAGGCGGGCGATGAGCGGCTGCCCGGTATGCGGGGCCGACAACCCGCCACAGGCCCGCTTCTGCAACCAGTGCGGCAGCCGGCTGCAGCAGGGCCCTGCCACCTACACCCCGGCCCATCTGGCCGAGAAGGTGCTGCGCGAGCGCGCGGCCCTGATCGGCGAGCGCAAGCGGGTGACGGTGCTGTTTGCCGATGTGAAGGCCTCGACCCGGCTCGCCACCCTGCTCGGTGCCGAGGTCTGGCATGGCGTGCTCGATCGGCTGTTCGCCCTGCTCAGCGGCGCCGTGCATCGTTTCGAGGGCACCGTCAACCAGTACACCGGTGACGGCATCATGGCCCTGTTCGGCGCCCCGCTGGCCCATGAGGACCATGCCGCCCGCGCCGCCCGCGCCGCGCTGGCCATCCAGGAGGCGGTGGCGGTGCTGGCGCAGGATGTCGAGCAGCGCCACGGCCAGCGGCTGCGGCTGCGGATCGGCCTGAACACCGGCGAGGTCATCGTCGGCCGCATCGGCGATGACCTGCGCATGGACTACACCGCCCAGGGCCTGACGGTAAACCTGGCGGCGCGGCTGGAGCAGCACTGCCCGCCGGGTGAGATTGCCCTGTCGCGCTACACCGCCCGCCTGATCGAGGACGAGTTCCTGCTGGCCGCCGAGGGCGAGCAGCTGCTGCCGGGTCTCGAGCAGCCGGTGGGCGTCTACCGCCTGCTGGGCTGGCGGGGCGAAACCGCCCCCACCGAGCCGCCGACCTCGGCCGCCACCACGCCCCTGCTCGGCCGCGAGGCGGAATCCGCCCTGCTCGCCAGCCTCTGGCAGCGGGCCCGGTCCGGGGACGGGCAGGCCCTGGTGCTGACCGGGGCGGCCGGCATCGGCAAGACCCGGCTGTGCCGGGAGTTCCTGGCGCCGCTGGCGGTACCGGTGTGGTCGGCCAGCGGACATCCGTATGCCGGTGCGCCGCCCCTGGCGATCGGCCAGACCCTGTTGCGGGCGCGGCTGGGCGTGCCGCCGGGCAGCGGGCCCGAACGGGTCCGGCGCGCCGTGCGTGAACAGCTGGGCCCGGCGCTGCCGCACGCCGAGGCGCGGGCCTTCGTCGAGGAGTTTCTCGGCGTGGCCGATGGACCGGGCCTGGCCCCCGATCAGGTGGCCGGGCTGCGCGCGCCCATGCTGCAGCGGCTGGTGCAGGAGCTGGTGGAGGGCGAGCGGCCACGGGTGATCTGGGTCGACGATCTGCAGTGGATCGACGACACCAGCCAGGAATTCCTGCTGCGGCTGGCGGCTGCGGTGGCTGGCCGGCACTGCCTGCTGCTGCTCTCGGGCCGCGAGGGCGAGCGTCTGGACGCCCTGCGCCGCGCCGGGCGCCGCGTGCTGGAGCTGGCCCCGCTCGAGGAGCCGGTGCTGGAGGCCCTGGCGGCGGTGCAGCTGGGCGAGGATCCGGACTTGGCCGACCTCGCGCTGCGCATCGCCCAGCGCGCCGCCGGCAATCCGTTCTTCGTCGAGGAGGCGATCGCCGCGCTGGCCGAGGCCGGGCATCTGCAGGGCGCAGCGGCGGCCTGGCGGCTGACCCGACCGATCGAGCAGTGGCCGATCGCCGACAGCGTCCACGATCTGATCGCCGCCCGCATCGACCGTCTGCCCAGCCGGCAGAAGGTGCTGCTGCAGGCCGCCGCGGTCGCCGGCGCGGACTTCGACGCCACCTGGCTGGCCGACGAGGAAGCCGGCTCCGACTGGGTCGACGACCAGCTCGGTGCGCTGGTGCGCCACGGGCTGATCGCGGAGGTGCAGGGCCGCCATCGCTTCGCCCAGCCGCTGGTGCGCGAGGTCGCCTACGGCATGCAGCTGGAGAGCCAGCGCCAGGACCGCCATCGCCGGCTGGCCCGGCGGCTGGCCGCCGCGCTGGGCCGGCCGGTGCCCCATCCCGATGCCGCCCGCATCGCCCATCACCTGGCCTGCGCCGGGGATGCCCTCGAGGCGGCGCCGTGGAATCTGGCCGCGGCGCGCTGGTGGGCCGGGCGTGATCTGCGCATCACCCTCGACCACTTCCAGCAGGTGATCCGGCATCTCGACCCCCAGCCGGCCACACCGGCGGTTGACGCCCTGGCGGTGATGGCGCGCGCCGGGGTGATCCGCATGGCGCAGTTCTTCCACATCGCCGAGAGCGAGGTCGAGTGCCGCTATCGCGAGGCCCGGGAGCGCGCCGAGCGGCTGGGGGACCCGACCGTGCTCGGCGAGCTGATGATTTCCTACGGCAACGAGCAGCTGCATCGTGGCGATGCCCGCCAGGCCCTGCAGCTCTCGCGCGAGGCGCTGGCGCTGGCGGCGCGCCATCGCCTGCAGGATCTGGTGGTGCGCTTCCGTCTGCCGCTGCTGATGAACTTCGCCACCACCGGGGTGCTGAGCGAAGGGCTGGCGGCGATCGACGCGGTGGTGGGCAGCCACTGGCGCGAGGGCGCGATCGACGATGACAACTGCCTGTCGCGGGCCTTCATGGCCCTCAGCGATCTCTGGCGCGGCGATCTGCAGCGCGCCCGCCGCGAGCTCGATGCCACCCTGGTGGTGGCCGACCGCGAGGCGCGCGGGGCCAGCTGGATCGTCGCCAACCGGGTGGAGTGGGCCTGGTTCGCCGGCCGCAGCCAGGGGGTGGTGGCGCTGGCGGAGAACGCCCTGGAGCGCGCCCGCGCCTTCGGCAGCGACTACTTCCATGCGCTGGCCCTGCGCTCGCTGGGACTCGCCTACCGGCTCGAGCAGCGCCCGCAGGCGGCGCTCGCCCCGCTGCTGGAGGCACGCGCCCTGACCGCCCGCGGTCAGCTCGCCCATCCCTTCGAACCCACCGTGCTGGCAAGCCTTGCCCTGGCCCTGCTGGCCCTGGACCGTACCGAGGAGGCCGCCGCCCATGCGCGCGAGGCGGTGCAGAGCGCCGAGCGCATGGGTGCCCCGCTGTGGGAAATCTCCGCGCGGCTGGCGCAGCTGGCCCTGCCGGCCGAGGTGCTGGGGGCTGAGGAGACCGAGGCAGCCCTGCAGCGGCTGGAGGGGCTGATCCACGCCCTCGGGGCCGAGGGCTACCGGCCCTGGCTGGAACAGGCGCGGGCGCGCCTGCATCCGGATCCGGCGGTGCGTGCGGCGGCCGCGGCCGCAGCCCCGGTGGCCCTGGCGCGGCTGCGGGGCTCGATCGAGAGCTAACCCTCGCTTGTCCCCCCGGGGCCTCGGGTAAGCTGACCGCACTGGGGCATGGCAGGGGATGCACATGGGGCGCAGTCAGGGGCGGGAGCAGGGCAGGGCGCTGCGGCGGCTGCGGGCGGGGCTGGGGCTGGCGCTGCTGGCGCTGACGGTGGGGGCGAACGCCACGCCGAAGACCGCCGAGGAGATCGGCCAGTGCATGCGCACCAATCTGCCGATGACCCTGCAGGTCAAGGAGTTCGAGCTGAAGTCGCTCGACAAGGGTGGCAGCACCCGGGTCATGCAGGGACGGCTCTATGCCACCCGCGAGGACAATCTGGTGCGCTCGATGCTGAGCCTGCAGGCTCCGGCCGACATGCGCGGCGCGGCCTACCTGATGCGCGAGGCCAAGACCGCCAAGGATGACGAGATGTATGTCTACCTGCCGGCGCTCAACAAGACCCGGCGCATCCTCGGCGGCAGCAAGGACAACCCGCTGTTCGGCACCGATATCTCGTATGCGGATATCAAGCAGATCAATCACGCCTTCACCGGCGGCGAGGTGACTCTTGAAGGCAGCGAGACCTTCGACGGCCGTCCGGTCTGGCGCCTGTCGATGAAGCCGGACCCGGCAGTGCAGTCGCGCTTCGAGCGCATTCATTCCTGGGTGGATCAGGCCAGCTGCGTGGCGCTCAAGGCCGAGTTCATCGAGGCCGAACAGGTGCGCAAGCGCTTCCAGGCGGCGGCCAAGAGCCTGGTGCAGACCGGCCCCCACTGGTATCTGAGCGAGGGTCGCATGGACGATCTGCGCCAGAAGACCCACACCATCATCCGCATCACCGGCGTGAAGTCGGGCGAGGACCTCGCCGACCGCCTGTTCAACCCGCGCACCTTCTACATCGGCGGCTGAGCCCATGAGCGGCTACGCCCGCTTCATCGACTGGCTGAGCCGCCACCCGGCCACGGTGCTGGGGCTCGCCCTGCTGCTGTCGCTGGCGGCAGCCGCGCAGGTGATCGATCTCGACACCGGCCGGCCGCGCATCACCATCGATGTCAGCACCGATCGCCTGCTGCCGCCCTCGGACCAGGACCGCCAGGTGTTCGAGCGTGCCCGCGAGGTGTTTGGCGACGCCGATGCCGTACTGATGGCGGTGGAGTATGAGGCGATCTTCGCCGAGACCACGCTGGCACAGATCGCAGCGCTGACCCGCGCCCTCGAGCAGCTGCCCGGGGTGGAAGGCGTGTTCTCGCTGGCCACCGCGCCCAATCTGCTGGCCCAGGGCGAGGACCTCGAGGTCAGCAGCTTCACCGAGCAGGCGGCGGCCGATCCGGCGCGGATTCCGCTGCTGGCCAACGAGCTGGCGGCCAATCCCCTGTACGCCGGCACCCTGGTCAGCGCCGATGGGCGCCGCACCCTGCTCGCCATCTCGCTGGATGCGGCCGCGCTGGCCGGTGGCGAGCGCGGACCGATCGACCGCTTCCGCGAACTGGCGCAGGCGCAGGGCGCCCGCTCGGTGTGGATCACCGGCAGCCCGGTGGTACAGGCCGCCACCACCGAGGCGCTGCTCGATTCGCTGGCATTCATCATCCCGACCATCTATGCGCTGATCGTGGTGATGCTGTTCCTGGCCTTCCGCTGCCTGCGCTCGACGCTGGCGGTGGTGTTCTGTGCCACCCAGGCGCTGCTGTGGACGGCCGCCGCCGCTGCCGCCCTGGACCTGCCGCTGAACCTGGTCACGGTGATCACCCCGCCGCTGGTGATCACCCTGGGGCTGGCCTACGCCATCCATGTGCTCTCCGAGCATTTCAGCAGCGGTGCCCGCACCCGCGCCGAGCGGGCAGCCCGCAGCCTGGAGGTGATGAGCAACATGACCCCGGCGCTGATGCTCTCCGGCATCACCACCATCGCCGGCTTCCTCGCGCTGCTGCCCAATGTGCTGCCCTCGATCCGCCAGTTCGCCCTGCTGTCGAGCCTCGGCGTGATGGCGCTGGTGATCAACACCCTGTTCGTCCTGCCGGCCCTGCTCCATCTGCTGCGCACCGGCAGCCGCGCCCATGAGCGCGGCGAGAAGCTCACCCAGCGCTGGGCCGGCCGGCTGGCCGCCTTCGACATCAAATGGCGCAACCAGATCATCGCCGTCGGCCTGATCCTGGTGCCGGTGAATCTCTGGCTCGCCTCCTCGATTCCGGTCGGGGCCGACTACATCGGGGCCTTCCGGGAACAGGCGCCGGTACGGGTCGAGTACGAGGCGATCAATGCCGAGTTCAACGGCGCCAACCTGGCCTTCGTCTTCATCGACACCTATGTTGATGACGCCCTGACCGACCCGCGGCTGGTCGCCCAGATCGATCAGCTCCAGGCCTGGCTGCGCAGCCAGCCCGAGGTCGGGGCCACCGCCAGCTATGTCGATCATCTGAAGCTGCTCAACCAGGGCCTCAACAGCGGCGATCCGGCCTACTTCGGCATTCCCGATGACCCGGCGGCGATCAAGCAGCTGCTGCTGTTCGGTGGCAGCGAGCAGCTGGAGCGGGCGATCGACGCGCGTTACCGCGCCGCCCTGATCACGGTGCGTCTGAAGGTGCGCGATTCCATCGCCATCGGCGCCTTTGCCGAGCGTGCCGAGGCGCGCCTGCGCCAGCTGCCGCCGCCGCTCAACGGCAAGCTCACCGGCAGCCCGGTGCTGGCCACCCGCACCGTCAACGAGATCGGCTCGGGGCAGTGGCAGTCCCTGCTGCTGGCCTCGCTGGCGATCTGGGCGATGCTCGCCTTCATGTTCACCTCGCTGCGCGCCGGGCTGTGGGCGATGCTGCCCAATCTGGTGCCGGTATCGGTGTACTTCGGCACCCTCTCGCTGCTGGGCATTCCCCTGAATCCCACCAACAGCCTGATCGCCTCGATCGTGCTCGGCATCGCCGTCGATGACACCGTGCACTATCTCGCCCGCTTCAACCGCCACGCCCGCGCCACCGGCTCGGAAACCGCCGCGGTGCGCTCGGCCCTGGCCGCCACCTTGAAGCCGGTGACGCTGACCACGGTGGCGCTGTGCAGCGGCCTGCTGGTGTTCACCGGCAGCGAGCTGCTCACCCAGGTGCAGTTCGGCCTGCTGGCCGCCTTCACCCTGCTGCTGGCCTGGGTCTCGGAGCTGCTGCTGACGCCGGCACTGGGCTCGCGGCTGCGCATCGTCACCCTCTGGGATCTGCTGCGCCTGGACCTCGGCCAGAGCCCGCAGCACACCATTCCCCTGTTGTCCGGCTTGTCGCTGCGCCAGGCGCGGGTGTTCGCCCTGATGTCCAAGCTCGAGGCGGTGCCGGCCGGGCAGCGGGTGATCACCCAGGGTGATCTCGCCCGCGACATGTATGTGGTCGTCGATGGCACTGTCGAGGCCTGGCTGGAGCGCGGCGAGGAGCGCAAGCGCCTGGCCACCATGACCCGCGGCGCGGTGATGGGCGAGGCCGGCTACTTCGGCCAGCGCCGCACCGCCAATGTCGATGCACTGACCCCGGTGCGCCTGCTGCGCTTCGACAGCCAGGACCTCGAGCGCCTGCGCCGGCGTTACCCGTCGATCGCCGCCACCATCTTCCGCAATCTCAACCGCATCCAGGCGGAACGGCTGGCGCGGGCCACCGCGATGCTGCAGTAGCCATGGCCCGCGGCTGGATGCGTGAGGACGCCGCTGGCGAGGAGGCCGAGGAGGCCGCCGCCGAGCCCAGCGGGGCGTCGCCCTACATCACCGCCGAGGGCCTGGCCCGGCTGCGGGCCGAGTACGAGCAGCTCTGGGGCCAGCGCCGTCCGGAAGTGGTCCGGGCCCTGGCCGCCGCCGCCGCCGAGGGTGATCGCTCGGAGAACGCCGAGTACCAGTACCGCAAGAAGGAACTGCGCGAGATCGATCGCCGGGTCCGCTACCTGCAGCGGCGCCTGCCGCTGCTGCGCGCCGCCGGACAGGCCCCGGCCCCCGAGCGGCGCCATCAGGTGTTCTTCGGCGCCTGGGTGCGGATCGAGGACGCCGACGGCCAGCCGCGGCGCTATCGCATCGTCGGTCCGGATGAGGCCGAGGCCGCCCAGGGCACCATCAGTGTCGACTCCCCGCTGGCGCGCGCCCTGCTCGGTCGCAGCGAAGGGGAGGAGGTCAGCGTTCGCCTACCGTCCGGCGAGCAGCTTCTTTACCTCGCCGAGGTCCGTTACGAAGGCTAGACGGCGGGATTTCAGGCCCCATTCAGTTGCTCTGATTCACGCTCTGCGCGTTTGCTCGTTGCTCGTATCCGGAGTCGCCATGAAAGTCCTGCCCGCCCTGTCGCTGACCCTGCTCCTACTCGCCGGCTGCGCCACGGTCACTCCCTACCAGCCACTCACCGAGGGCCAGGGCTACGCCGACCAGAAGCTGGAGAACAACCGCTTCCGGGTGCGCTTTGCCGGCAACTCGCTGACGCCGCGCGAAACCGTGGAGAACTACCTGCTGTTCCGCGCCGCCGAGCTGACCCTGGACAACGGCTACGACTACTTCGTGTTTGCCGAGCGCGATACCGAGGCCGACACCCGCTACACCCAGACCGTCACGGGCGGTTTCGGTGGCTTCGGCTGGGGCTGGTATCCGCGCAGCGCGGTCGGCATCGGCATCGGCACCAGCGTGCCCTCCACCGAGTACGAGGCCCAGGCCGACATCCTGCTGTTCAAGGGCGAGAAGCCGGCGGAGCAGCCGGGCGCCTACGACGCGCGCCAGCTGCGCGACAACCTGCAGGCACTGATCGTGCGCCCGCCGCTCAAGGTGCAGTGAGCTCAGCCGGCCGGTCCGGACGGGGTCTCCACCGGTAGCAGGCCGCTGAGCGCCTTCCAGCCGCCGGCCACGCTGACCACCCGCCGGTAGCCCATGCGCTGCAGGGCCTCGCCCGCCAGCAGGGAGCGGTAGCCGCCGCCGCAGTAGAGATAGAGCGGGCGGTCGGGATCGGGGACCTGCTGCTCGATGTCGCGCTCGATCACCCCCTTGCCCAGGTGCACGGCGCCGCGCACATGGCCGGCGGCGAACTCGGAGGCCTCGCGCACATCCACCAGCAGGGCCTGGGGATCGGCCTGCAGCGCTGCGGCCAGCGCCTCGGCCGGAATCTCGGCCACCCGCCCGCGCAGCGAGTCGACCAGGGCGAGAAAGCGGGGGCTGTGGGCCTGGGCCATGGGGACTCCGTTCAGAGAATGCGGGTGCCGTCGTCGGATTCGCGGGCCAGCTTCAAGGTCACCGGCCGGCAGCTGTAGCGCAGCACCTCGCCGGTCTGCGCCGAGATCGGCTGGCCGAGGCTGATCGCTCCATCGCCGATCAGTACCGTGCGCTCATGATGCAGGCGCACCTCGTCGCCGCTGCTGCCGAGCACCCAGCTGCCGTTGCGGCTGTCATCGAGGTAGTAGAAACGGCCGTCCTGCACCTCGATGCGCCCGTGGACCCGCGAGGCCAGCGGGGCATTCACGGTGATGTTGCAGTCGGCGCCGCGGCCGACGATGGCCGGACAGTCGGCGTGGCGCAGCACCCGGTTGCGCCCGGCCACCCGCAGCTGCAGCTCGGGGTAGGCCGGCCCGCTGCGTCCGCGCAGGGGCGAGTGGCGGGTGGCGTCATCGCTGGCCTCGCCCTTGGCGGCGCTGCCGGCGACCATCAGCAGGTTCTCGCTGAGCTTGAGCAGGCCCGGCCGTGGTTCGGGCAGGGCGGCGACGGTCGGGGCCAGCAGACCGATGCCCCCGGCGGGCAGACGGGTCACCAGCCCGCCGAGCTGGTGAACCCAGCTGCCGCGCAGGCGGTCGCCCTCGCGCTCCACCTCGCCGCTGCCGATCAGCAGGCGGATCTCCACCCCGCTGTTGCCGGCCAGCATCTCCTTGCGCAGCCAGTTGGCCCCGGCCAGGGCATTGCCGGCGGAGGGAAACGCCACCAGCAGGTGGCGCGGCTGGGAGCCGAGCTGCTCGCCGCCGAATCCCGCCAGATGGGTGGACAGCCGCTGCAGCGACTGGATCTCCAGCGGCGGCAGCCCCTGGCGCTCGCGCTCGGGGTCGGAGAACTCGGCCAGCAGCAGATGGGTCTGTAGGGCACTCACAGTGGCGATCGTCCTTGTGCCGGGGGACTGCAAGCCTAAGCCGATGCACCGTGCCGTGCGAGGGTGCCCGGCAGCCGGTAGCATCCGGGCATCGGCGCGGGCCATGTACCTGGCGCCCGGCTGAAACCATCCTGTGCGAACCGGAGATGCGCTTGTCCAGAATCCTCCTGATCGGAGTCCTCGCCGGACTCTGCCTGCCGATCGGCCCCGCCCGGGCGCAGGATCCGGTCGACCAGGCGATCCAGGCCACCATCCAGGCCAACCGGGCCGCCGGCGCCTCGCAGGATCGCATCGATAGCCTCGATGACCAGACCCGTCAGCTGCTCGAGCGCTACCGCAACGCCAGCTGGCAGGCGCAGCAGCTGGCGGTCTATGCCGATCAGCTCGGCGAGCTCGCCGATGCCCAGGAAGCCGAGCGCGCCTCGCTGCAGCGGCAGATCGCCGAGATGGAGCGCACCGAGCGCGAGATCCTGCCGCTGATGCTGCGCATGCTCGATGCACTGGACAAGCTGATTGCCGCGGATCTGCCGTTTCTGCAGGCCGAGCGGCGCGAGCGGGTGGACGCCCTGCGGCGGCTGATGGGCGATCCGGCGGTGGGACTGGGCGAGAAGTTTGCGCGCCTGCTCGAGGCCTACCGCATCGAGGCCGGCTACGGCCGCACCCTGGGCGCCGAGCGGGCCGAGGTGGACGGCAAGGCGGTGGAGCTGCTGCGGGTCGGCCGCACCGCGCTCTATGCCCTGAGCCTCGACGGCCGTGACGCCAGCGTCTACGACCCGGTGCGGCGCCAGTGGCAGCCGCTGGAGCGACGCTACCGCGGCGATCTGCGCCAGGGCCTGAAGATGGCCCGCGAGGCGATCTCGCCCGATCTGCTCACCCTGCCGGTGCGGGCGGTGGCGGGAGGCCAGCCGTGAGCGCCCGTACCCTGCGACCGATGCTGTCCCTGCTGCTGGCGCTGCTGCCGGCGGCACTGCTGGCCCAGAGCCCGGCCAACCCGCCGGCCAAGCCGTCTGCCAAGCCATCGGCGCGGGCGGCGGCGCCCGCCGCGCCGGCGGCGGGTCTCGATGCCCTGCTGCAGGAGATCCGCGAGTCCAGCCGCGACTCGGCCCGGCTCAACCAGGAGCGCGAGGCCCGCTTCCTGCGCAACAAGGCCACCCAGCAGGCCGAGCTGGCACGGGCCGAGGCCGCCCAGGCCCAGGCCGAGGCGAGGGCGGCCCAGGCGCGCAGCCGCTTCGATGCGGCCCAGGCCGAGATCGCCCGCCTGCGCGAACAGCTCACGGCGCGGATCGGCGAGTCCGGGCAGGTCTACAGCGCGGTCAAGGAGACCGCCGGGCAGTTCCACGCCGAGGCGGCGGAATCGCTGGTGACCGCGCAGATGCCGGAGCGCCTGCAGACCCTCAACACCCTCGCCGAAGGCCGCGAGGTGCCGGGCATCAGCGAGATCGAGGCGCTGTGGTTCCTGCTGGCCGAGGAGATCGCCGAAGGCGGCAAGGTGACCCGGTTCAGCGCCGAGATCGACGACGCCGAAGGGGCCCGCCGCGAGGCCACGGTGACCCGGGTGGGCCTGTTCAGCGCCTTCACCGGCGGCGAGTACCTGACCCTGCAGGACGATGGCCGGCTGGCGGCGCTGGCGCGCCAGCCACGGGCCTACCAGGGCCTGGCCGAGGACTTCGAGGCAGCCGGCGGCGAGCTGGCACCAGTGCTGATCGACCCCTCGCGCGGCGAGCTGCTCGATCTCTACACCCTCAAGCCGACCCTCGGCGAGCGCATCGATCAGGGTGGCGAGGTCGGTTATCTGATCATCGTCATCGGCGTGCTCGGCACGGTGCTGGCGGTCTACCAGCTGGTCTTCCTCGCCGCCGAGAGCCGGCGCGTGCGCCGTCAGCTGCAGGACACCCGTCAGCCGCGGCCCGACAACAGCCTCGGCCGGGTGCTGGCCGTGCTCAAGAACGAGACCGAAAACGACCCGGAGGTGCTGGAACTGCACCTGTCCGAGGCGGTGCTGCGCGAGACCCCGCGGCTGGAGCGCTTCCAGACTCTGCTGCGGATGATCGTCGCCGCCGGCCCGCTGCTCGGGCTGCTTGGCACCGTGGTGGGCATGATCATCACCTTCCAGGTGATCACCGAGCAGGGCGCCGGCGATCCGCGGCTGATGGCCGGCGGCATCTCTCAGGCAATGGTGGCGACGGTGCTGGGTCTGGGCATCGCCATCCCCCTGCTGTTCATCAACTCGATCCTGTCCTCGCGCTCGCGGGTGCTGACCCAGATCCTCGACGAGCAATGCGCCGGCCTGCTGGCCGAACGCCTGGAGGCGGCGCGGCGCGGAGGCGCCCCATGAGCGAGGCCCTGCTGCAGGCCTGGGGCGCGCTGGCGGATTTCCTCGACACCGGCGGCTGGGTGATCTGGTGGCTGGTGGCGGCGGGCCTGGTGATGTGGACGCTGATCGTCGAGCGCTGGTGGTGGTTCACCCGCGTCTTTCCGCGCCGCCTGCGGGCGGTGCAGACGGCCTGGGCGGCGCGCGCCGAGCGGCGCTCCTGGGAGGCCCGGCGCATCCGCCTGATGTGGATCTCCCAGCTCAAGCTGGAGATGGGCGCCACCCTGCCGGTGATGCGGGTGGTGATTCCGATGTGCCCGCTGCTGGGCCTGCTCGGCACGGTGCTGGGCATGCTCGAGGTGTTCGATGTGATGGCGCTCAAGGGCCGCGCCGATCCCAACACCATGGCCTCCGGCGTCTCCCACGCCATGGTCTGCACCCTGGCCGGGCTGGCGGTGAGCCTGTCCGGCATGTACTCCATCCACCGCTTCGGTGACCGCGTCAAGCGCGAGACCGAGCGGCTGACCGATCTGCTGAGCCCGGAGTAGCGCCGATGAAGTTCCGCAAGCACGCCCCGGACTCCGAAGACACCGGCATCGACCTCGCGCCGATGCTGGACTTCATCATGAATCTGCTGATCTTCTTCATCATCACCACCACCTTCATCAGCGAGTCCGGCATCCGCGTCAACCGCCCGCAGGCGGAGACCGCGAAGAAGGAGGACCGCGCCAACATCTTCGTCGGCGTGTCTTCGGCCAATGAGATCTGGGTGGACAAGCAGCGGGTCGACATCCGCACCCTGCGGGTGGCGATCGAGAAGCTCAAGGCCCAGCACCCCAATCCCACGGTGATCATCCAGGCTGACCGCGACGCCCGCGCCGGCCTGATGGTGGAAGCCATGGACGAGGTCCGCCTCGCCGGCATCGCCGATGTGGCGGTCGCCGCCCAGCCGCGCTGAGACCGCCATGGTGCGCCGCTTCTCCCGACCGCCCCCTTCCGCGACCCCGCGCCGCCGTGGCTATCGCGGGTGGCGGCTGCCGATCTATGCGGTCACCATCATCGCCGCCTTCGGCTACTCCTGGTGGCAGCGCAGCCCGCGCGCCGAGCTGCTGGTGCAGCTGCGTGCCGATGGCCAGATCCAGCTGCAGGGTCAGACCCTGGGCGTGGCCGAGTTCCAGGAGCGCCTCGGCGTCCTGCTGCGCGAGCGCGACCGGCCGGTGATCCTGCGGGTGGGCCGAGACGCGCCGGTGGAAGCGGTGATCCGCGTCAACGACGCGGCGCTGGCGGCCGGGGCCCGCGACCTGCGGCTGGAGACCGGCGGATGAACGCGGCCAGCCCCTCCCTGGAGACCGGCGCTGGCCCCGGTCTGCGCTGGATCGGGGCCCTGCTGGCCGGGGTGCTGCTGGTGTTCCTGCTGTTCCTGGCGATGGCACTGGTCATCCACCAGCCGGAGCCTGCACCGGGCGATAGCCTCACCCTCCTCGAGGACATCGAGGTGGTGGCGGTGGAACCGCCCAGCGAGCGGCCGCCGCCCGAGCCCTTCCGCCCCGACTCCGCTCCGCCACCGCCGCCCTCGGCGCCGCCCTCGCTGGCGCGCGCAGCCCTGCCCGCGGTGAGTCTGCCCAGCTTCTCGGCCCCGGCGGCGATCGGCTCGGTGAGCGTGCCGCTGAGTCTGGGCGGGGGCCTGAGCCTCGGGGGCAGCGGGTCCTTCGGCGGCTTCGCCGGCGGCGGCGGCGGTTCCGGCGGGGGCGGCTTCGGCAAGGGCCAGGGCTTCGTCGGCAAGCCGCTGATCCCGCTCTCCACCGCCCGTCCGCAAATGCCCGAGTGGGCCTGCAAGCAGAAGATCAAGGGCTGGGTGGAGGTGGTCTTCACCGTGCTGCAGAGCGGCCGCGTGCAGGATGTCAAGATCGTCGATGCCCTGCCGCGCGGGGTCTACGAAGCCGCCGCCATCGAAAGCGTGGCCAACTGGATCTACGAGCCCTCCGATCGCGCCCGCGAGGTCAAGCAGCGGGTGCTGATGGACCCGGCCGACTGTGCGTACAACTGGCAATGACCGTGAGGCATGAGGGGTGCGGGGTGAGAGGCGAGGCGTGATGGGTTCTGATCGATCCTCGGGCGTGGCTCATCCGGTTCCGGACCGGAGGATGGCGCCTGCCGGCCCCACCCAGGCGCCGTCCGCCCGCAGGGGTGGTGGCGCCCGCCTCACGCCCCACGCCTCGCGCCTCTCGCTGCTGATCGCCCTGGCGATCAGCGGTGGCGTCCATGCCCAGCAATACCGCAGCGAGGTGCGCGAGCTGCCAGGGGCGCCGCCGCCGGCCGAGCAGAAATCGGCCGACGAGCTGCTCAAGCAGACCACCGATCCCTACGCCCGCGCGCTGCTGCTGCGCGATCTGGCCGGTGCCGCCGCCCAGTCCAAGGACTTCGCCCGTGCCGCCAGGCTGCTGGAACAGGCCCTGGCCACCCAGGCGCTGTCCGGGCCAGCCGCCGAGGCGATGCGGCGGGATCTGTCCCAGCTGCTGCTCGCCAGCGGCAACTACAAGCAGCTGATGCCCCAGCTCGAGGCCCAGGTGCGCCAGGGCAATGCCTCGCCGGAGACCCTGGTGGCCCTCGGCGCGGCCTATGTGGAGGCCAAGCGCTGGAGCGAGGCGATTCCCCTGCTGCAGCGCGCGCTGGCCGCCACCAAGACCCCGGACCCGAGCTGGAAGCGGGCGCTGCTGGCGGCCTATCTGGGCGCTGGCCGCGAGCGCGAGGCGCTGCCGCTGCTGCAGGAATCCCTGCGCGAGGACCCCAGCCAGCGCGAGGACTGGGCGCGCCTGGTGGCGCTGGCGCTCAAGGCCGGGGACCGCGAGCGGGCGCAGGCGGCGCTGGAGATCAGCAGCCGGCTGGGCTTTCTCACCGAGCCGGAGGATCGGCTGCGGCTGGTCACCCTCACCGCCCAGATCGGTGCACCGTTCGAAGCCGGCTCGCTGCTGCAGGGCTGGCTGTCCTCGGGCGCGCTCCCGCCCAGTGCCGCCAACAGCCAGCTGCTGGCCACGCTGTGGATCAATGCCCGCGAGCCGCAGCTGGCGCTGGCGGCGCTGGAGGATGTGATCGCCCGGGCGCCCAGCGCCGAGGCCTTCCGCCAGAAAGCCCAGCTGCACATGGACCGCGAGGAGTATCCGCAGGCCGCCCAGTCGCTGGCCCAGGCGGTGGCCCTGGGCAAGGGCAGCGGGCCGGAGTTCCTGACCCTGGGCATGGCGCTCTACCAGCAGGCCGACATCGATGCGGCGCTCAACGCCTTCCGCCGCGCCGGCGAGTTTCCGGCCCAGGCCAAGCTCGCCAGCGAGTGGGTGAAGTACCTGGAATCGGGCAAGGCGCGTGAGCAGGCCCTGCTGGCAGCCGCCCGCATCCGCGATCGCAGCGAGGAGGTGACGCTGTCCGGCCGGCTGCTGGGCGAGGCGGTAACCCTCGCCGCACCCGATCCGGGCGGGCAGACGCTGGCCTCGCGCGCCGCCGCCAGCGCCGATGGCGGGGACCCGCTGACCCCGGTCGGGGCCGAGCGCGCCGGCAATGCCGACGGCAGCATCCCGGCCTGGACCGGCGGGCTGGCGCCGAGCCAGTGGCCGGCGCGCTATCGCGAGGGCGGGGCTCTGAGCGATCCCTATCCCAGCGACCGGCCGCTCTACACCATCACCGCCGCCAATCTCGCCCAGTACCGCGGCCTGCTCAGCCAGGGTCACCAGCAGCTGCTGCAGCGCCATCCCAGCTATGCGCTGCCGGTCTACGAGACGCGCCGCAGCGTCAGCTACCCGCAGCCGATCTATGACGCCACCCAGGCCAACCAGGGCCGGGCCAAGCTGCTGGGGTCGGATGCGCTCAGCGGGGCCCGGCTGGGCTTTCCGTTTCCCAAGCCGCAGAACGGGGTCGAGATTCTCTGGAACCACCGGGTGCGCTACCGCGGCGATTCCGCCCTGCTGCAGACCAGCCAGGCCGTGGTGCAGCCCAGCGGGTCCGCCCAGTACCTGCGGCAGACCGAGCGTGTGCTGTTCCGCTACGGCAGCATCCGCGACCCGCTGGATCTGGCCCAGCGCAATGTGCTGCTCTACTACCTCACCTGGTTCGGCAAGGGCCGCAACGAGGTCGACTTCCTCGCCCTGGTCCACGAGACCGCCAACTCGGAGCAGGACGGCCGCGGCGTCTGGGTGATGCCGCCGAAGATTCCGCGGATGTTCCGCATCCCGCCGGTGGGGTACGACCAGCCCTTCCCCGGCTCGGATGCGATGTACTTCATCGACATGGTCGATATGTACAACGGCGCCTTCGACCGCTATGTCTGGCGTCTGGTCGGCAAGCGCGAGCTGATCGTGCCCTACAACGCCTACCGGCTCTCCGACAGCGCCCGCCGCTACAGCGAGCTGCTGCGCCCCGGCCATCTCGACCCCACCCACGCCCGCTACGAGCGGCACCGGGTGTGGGTGGTGGAGGCCACCGAGCGCGGCGGCAAGCGCCATGCCTTCGGCAAGCGGGTGTTCTATGTCGACGAGGACTCCTGGAATGTCCTGCTGGTGGAGAACTACGACCGCGACGACAAGACCCTCTGGCGGTTCCAGGAAGGGCATCTGGTGGCGCAGCTGCCGCAGTCGGCCAATGCCATGCCGGTGGTCACCTACGACCTCAAGGACGGCCGCTACTTCGCCACCCGCCTGCTCGCCGAGGAAGTGCCGCCCCGCTTCAACCTCAGCGACATGCGCGAGAGCGAGTTCCTGCCGGCGGCGGTCAAGAACCGCTACGGCCGCTGAACCGCGGCTGAGGATTTTCCGCCGGGCCTGCAACCGTTTTTCCGGATGGCGCATCTGACAGGGGCAAGGGACCGGATCGGGTCCCGGTCAATGAGGAGAGCCCCATGCGCACCGTTCCCACCCGCTGCCTGCTTGCCCTGCTGATGGGCGCCGCCCTGTCCGGCCCCGCGGCCGCCATGCCGGCACCGTTGCGCGACGCCGTCAGCCAGATCCAGAGCGAAGGGGCGCTGGCGCTGCAGCAGCGTCTGCAGCAGCAGTGGCAGCAGTGGCGCGCCCAGGATCTGGCCGCCGAGGGCGCGCGTCTGGCGGCACCGGCCGAGATGGCCGAGGGCGCCCGGCTCTATCCGGTGCGCAACGACACCAGCCTGCGCTGCGAGGCGCCCGCCAGCGCCTTCTGAGGATCAGGGCGCGCGCAGCCGCGCCTCGATCAGCTCGCCCAGGCGCGGCAGCACCTGCCGCAGCTCGTCCTCGGCGATCCCGCGCAGCCGCTGGTAGGTGCTGCGCACGCCGGCGCTGCCGGCCTGGGCGGCGCGGGCATCCGCCACCCGCAGCAGGGCCTCGATGGCCGCCCCGGCATGGCCCTGCAGGAACCGGCTAAAGTGCGGCTCGCCCTGTGCCTGGGACTGCTGATGCAGCGGTTCCAGCGCCACGGCGAACTCCGGCAGCAGACGACGCACCGCGCGCTCCAGCAGATCGGGCCGTGTGCTCTTGAGCAGGCCGAGGCCGGTTCTCAGCGTCATGCCGCGCAGACCGCCGCGGGTGCTGACGTGCGAGTGGATCAGCGCCACCAGGTCGCTGACCAGCGGATCGATCCGCTCCGGAGACAGCAGCTGACGGGCGAGCGGGGTGGACATAAGGTGGCGCGAGGTCATGGCGGCGGATCGCGAAGAGCATAACAAGCCGGCCCTGAGCGGCCTGAAGACCAAGCCGTTCGAGCGCAACCTGGCGCTGACCCGACTCGGTCTCGGCGCCGGCAGCAAGATCGTCGCCCACTCGATCGCCAATCTGTTCCGCGGCGAGGTGTCGCGCGACGAGGCCGACCGCAGCTTCTACCGCCGCCAGGCCGAGGAGCTGGCCGCCGAGCTGGGCCGTCTCAAGGGCAGCGTGATGAAGGCCGGGCAGATGCTCTCGCTGTGGGGGCAGTATTTTCTGCCGCCGGAGGCGGTGGAGGTGCTGGCCAGCCTGCAGGACGACACCCCGCCGGTGGAATGGGGCGTGGTGGCGCCGGTGCTGGAGGCCCAGCTCGGCCGCGACCGGCTGGCCGAGCTGGACATCGACACCCGCCCGCTGGCTGCGGCGAGCCTGGGCCAGGCCCACCGGGCGCGACGCCGGCGGGACGGCCTGGAGCTGTGCATCAAGATCCAGTACCCCGGGGTGGCCGACGCCATCGACAGCGATATCCGCACCCTCTCGCGGCTGCTGGTGATGACCCGCCTGACCCCCAAGGGGCTGGACCTGCAGCCGATCTTCACCGAGCTGCGGGAGATGCTGCTGCGCGAGGTGGACTATCGCGCCGAGCGCGCCTTCACCGAGGACTTCGGACGGCGGCTGGCCAGCGATCGCCGCTACCGGGTGCCCGAGGTGCTGCCGGACTACTGCGGCTCGCGGGTGCTCACCACCAGCTTCGAGACCGGCCTGCATGTGCGCCATGCCGGGGTGCAGGGGCTCTCCCAGACGCGCCGCAACGCGCTCGGCGAGGCCTTCGTCGAGCTGTTTCTCGAGGAGTTCTTCGTCTGGGGCCAGGTGCAGACCGATCCCCATTTCGGCAATTACCGGATCCGCCCGGACGAGGCCGAGGGCGACCGCATCGTGCTGCTCGATTTCGGCGCCACCCGGCGCTTCGAGCCTGGCTTCGTGCAGCGCTACTCGCGCATCGTCCGCGGCGCGCTGGAGGGCGATCGCGCCCTGGTCGCCCGCGGCGCCCGCGAGATCGGCCTGATGAAGCCGGAGGTCCCGGCGGCGGTCAACGAGGCCTTTGCGGCGATGTGCGAGGTGGTGGTGGAACCGTTCCGTGAGGACGGCGATCCGCGGGTGCCGTCGGCGCTGTGGAGCCCGGCCGGTGGCTACCGCTGGGGAGCGTCGGACCTGCCGATGCGGGCCGCCCAGATGGCGGCGCGCAACGCGCTGTCCGTGCACTTCCAGATGCCGCCGCGCGAGATCGTCTTCCTCCACCGGCGGCTGGCCGGCGTCTTCATCATGCTGGCCGCTCTGGGTGCGGAGGTGCGCACCGGCGAGGCGCTGCGGCGCGTGCTCGCCCGGATTCCGGAGCAGCCATGAGCCTGCTGATCACCGGAGCGGCCGGCTTCATCGGCTCGGCCCTGGTCCGCCAGCTGGTGGCCGAGACCGGGGAAGCAATCGTTGGCCTGGATGCCCTCACCTATGCCGGGCACCCGGCCTCGCTGGGCGAGGCGCTGCGCTCGCCGCGCTTCGAGCTGGTTCAGGCCGACATCCGCGACGCGGCGGCGGTGGCCGCCGTGCTGGCACGGGTGCAGCCGCGGGCGATCGTTCACCTCGCCGCCGAGAGCCATGTGGATCGCTCCATCGCCGGCCCCGCCCTGTTCGTCGACACCAATGTGCGCGGCACCCTGGTGCTGCTGGAGGAGGCGCTGCGCTTCTGGCAGGGCCTGCCGGCCGCGGCGCAGACCGCCTTCCGCTTCCACCATGTCTCCACCGACGAGGTGTTCGGCAGCCTCACGCCGGAGGCGCCGGCCTTCGACGAGCAGAGCCCCTACCGGCCCAACTCGCCCTATGCGGCGAGCAAGGCGGCGTCGGATCATCTGGTGCGCGCCTGGCAGCACACCTATGGCCTGCCCACCCTGATCACCAACTGCTCCAACAACTACGGCCCCTGCCAGTTTCCGGAGAAGCTGATCCCGCTGATGCTGCTGCAGGCCCTGGCCGGGCAGCCGCTGCCGGTCTACGGCGATGGCCAGCAGGTACGCGACTGGCTCTATGTGGAGGACCACGCGCGGGCCTTGCGCTGCGTGCTCGATCGCGGTCGTCCGGGCCAGACCTATGCGATCGGCGGGGGCGCCGAGCTGAGCAATCTGACGGTGGTGCAGACCCTCTGCCGCCTGCTCGATGAGCGGCGTCCGCAGGCAGCCCCGCATGCCCGGCTGATCCAGCATGTGCGTGATCGCCCGGGCCACGATCGCCGCTATGCCATCGATGATCGCAAGCTGAGAGGCGAGCTGGGCTGGGCGCCCCGGGAGAGCTTCGCCAGCGGTCTCGCCCGCACGGTGGACTGGTATCTCGAGCACCCGGAGTGGATCGACCAGGTGCGCAGTGGCGAGTACCGCCACTGGCTCGCTCGCCACTACGGCGGCGGCTGAGCCGCCAGCTGGTCGAGACAGCGCTCCAGCGCGACCGGCCAGTCCGGCAGGCGCAGCCGGTGCTGCTGCCACAGCCGTTCGCCGCTGAGCACCGACCAGGCCGGGCGTTGCGCCGCGGTCGGGTACTCCTGGCTGGGGATGCCGACCACCGGCCGCAGCGGACACAGGCCGCGGCGGGCGCCGCCCTCGACGATGGCGCGGGCGAAGCCGGCCCAGGAGGTCTGCCCAGCGCAGCTCAGGTGCAGCAGACCGTCCGCTTCCGGGTGCCGCAGGAGGGACGGGATCAGCGCCTGGGTGGCCACGGCCAGCGCCTCGGCCGAGGTCGGGCTGCCGATCTGGTCATCGACGATGCGCAGGCTCTCCCGTTCGCGGGCCAGGCGCAGCACGGTGAGCAGGAAGTTGCGCCCCTGCGCGGCATAGACCCAGGCCGTGCGCAGGATGCGGTGTGGACAGCCGCTGGCCGCGATCGCCTCCTCCCCGGCCCGCTTGCTGCGGCCATAGACGCTCAGCGGGGCGGTGGGCTGGTCTTCCCGGTAGGGCAAGCGCGCCTGGCCATCAAAGACATAGTCGGTCGAGTAGTGCAGCAGCCAGCCGCCGCTGGCCGCCAGCGCCCGCGCCATCGCCGCCGGCGCCTCGGCATTGATCCGCCAGGCCCGGGCCGGGTCCTGCTCGGCGGCATCCACCGCGGTGTAGGCCGCGGCATTGATCAGCAGATCCGGACGCAGCCGCCGCACCGTCTCGGCACAGGCGTCCGGGTCGTCCAGGTCCAGCTCGCTGCGCGCCGGGGCCAGCAGCTCGCCGAGCGCGGGCAGACAGCGGCTGAGGGCGGTGCCGACCTGACCGCTGCCACCGGTCAGCAGAATCCGCATCAGGGATAGGTCTCGGCTGCCGACAGCGGCTGGCCGCGCTCGTCCTTGGCCGAGAGCAGCGGTGCCTGGCCGGGGGCGAGCGGCCAGGGAATGCCCAGGGCGGGATCGTTCCAGAGCAGGGTGCGCTCCTCGGCCGGGGCGTAGTAGTCGGTGGTCTTGTAGGCCACCTCGGCGCCCTCCGCCAGCGCCAGGAAGCCGTGGGCGAAGCCCGGCGGGATCCACAGCTGGTGGTGCTGCTCGGCATCGAGCGTCTCGGCCACCCACTGGCCAAACCGCGGGCTGGAGCGGCGCAGGTCCACCGCCACATCGTAGATGCGGCCGCGGAGCACACGGATCAGCTTGCCCTGCGGCCGGCCCAGCTGGTAGTGCAGCCCACGCAGCACGGTGGGCGCCGAGCGCGAGTGGTTGTCCTGCACGAAGTCGAGGACAAGGCCGGTGGCCTCGCGGAACCGCGCCTGGTGATAGCTCTCCAGGAACAGGCCGCGGGCATCCTGGTAGACCACCGGCTCCAGGCGCAGCACCTCGGGCAGGGCAGTGGCCACCACCCGCATCAGTACACCCGGTCCTCGAGCAGGCCGAGCAGGTGCTGGCCATAGCTGCTGCGGGCCAGCGGAGCGGCCAGGCGGGCCAGCTGGGCGCTGTCGATCCAGCCCTGGCGCCAGGCGATTTCCTCCGGGCAGCTCAGCTTCAGGCCCTGGCGTTTTTCCAGGGTCTGGACGAACTGGGCGGCTTCCATCAGGGAGTCGTGGGTGCCGGTGTCCAGCCAGGCATCGCCGCGACCGAGCTTTTCCACCCGCAGCTGGCCGCGACGCAGATAGGCCCGGTTCAGATCGGTGATCTCCAGCTCGCCCCGCGCCGAGGGGCGGATCTCCCGCGCCAGCTCCACCACCTGCTGGTCATAGAAGTACAGGCCGGTGACGGCGAAGCGGCTGGCTGGACGCGAGGGCTTCTCGATGATGTCGATGGCACGGCCGTCGGCATCGAAGCTGACCACCCCGTAGCGCTCAGGGTCGCGCACCGGGTAGGCGAACACGGTCCCGCCCTCGGTGCGCCGCACCGCCGCCTGCAGGCGCTCGGAGAGGTCGTGACCGAAGAAAAGGTTGTCGCCGAGGATCAGGGCGCAGGGCTGGCCGGCGATGAAGCGTTCGCCGATCAGAAAGGCCTGGGCGAGCCCCTCGGGCCGGGCCTGCTCGGCGTAGGCCAGCGACAGGCCCCAGGCCGAGCCATCGCCGAGCAGCCGCTGGAAGGCCGGCAGATCCTGCGGCGTGGAGATCAGCAGGATCTCGCGCAGACCCGCCAGCATCAGCGTGCTGAGCGGGTAGTAGATCATCGGCTTGTCGTAGACCGGCATCAGCTGCTTGGAGGTGACCAAGGTCAGCGGCTGCAGGCGGGTGCCGGAGCCTCCGGCGAGGATGATGGCTTTCATCGCCGAAAGTGTCGCACAACCGCCCGCGCAGGCCGCCGGTCGCTTGGGCAGAATGCCCCGAGACATCTTCCAGCGGAGTCGGCATGACGGCGGCGGCGGTGGTTCCGGTCCTACTGGCCGGCGGCTCGGGGACCCGGCTGTGGCCGCTCTCGCGCGAGCAGTACCCCAAGCAGTTTCTACCGCTGCTCGGCGAGTCCTCGCTGCTGGTGCAGACCCTGCAGCGGGTGCGCCGCCTGAGCGGGCTGCAGCCGCCGCTGGTGGTGGCCGCAGAGGCGCACCGTTTCATCGTCGCCGAGCAGCTGCGCCAGGCCGGCGTCAGCGGTGCCACCATCCTGCTGGAGCCGGTGGCCCGCAACACCGCGGCCGCGATTGCCGCGGCCAGCCACTGGGTCCAGCAGCAGCACGGTGCGCAGGCCCGCCTGCTGGTGCTGCCTGCCGATCAGGCCATCGCCGACAGCGAGGCCTTCGTGGCGGCCGCCGGCGAGGCTCTGCTGCAGGCCGCGGCCGGCCACATCGCCCTGTTCGGCATCCGCCCGACCCGCGCCGAGACCGGCTTCGGCTACATCCGCACCGGTGCCGCCCGTGGCGCCGCGCTGGCGGTCGAAGCCTTCGTCGAAAAGCCGGCGCGCGAGCGGGCCGAGCGCTATCTGGCCGAGGGGGGCTACTGGTGGAATGGCGGCATGTTCGTCTTCAGCGCCGGGCGGATGCTCGACGAGCTCGGCCGCCTGGAGCCCGAGCTGTGCCACCACAGTGGCGAGGCGGTGGCCGCCGCGAGCCCGGATGTCGATTTTCTGCGGCTGGCAGCGGCGCCCTTTGCCGCCTGTCGCGCGGTGTCGATCGATGTCGCGGTGATGGAGCGCAGCCCGCACGCCGTGCTGATCCCACTCGATGCCGGCTGGGATGATGTCGGCTCCTGGCGTTATCTGGCATCGCTGCCGGCCGGGGATGCCGCCGGCAATCGCTGGCAGGGCGATGTGCTGCTGGAGGCGGCGCGCGACAACCTGGTGCACGCCAGCTCGCGCCTGGTGACCCTGCTCGGGGTGAGTGACCAGGTGGTGGTGGAGACCGCCGACGCCGTGCTGGTGGCGGCGCGGGATCAGGTCCAGGATGTACGCCGGCTGGTCGAGCGGCTGCGCGGCCAGGGACGCACCGAGGCGCTGCAGCATCCCCGCGTCCACCGGCCCTGGGGCTGGTACGAGACGCTGGCCCTGGCCGAGCGCTACCAGGTGAAGCGGCTGCAGGTGCATCCGGGTCAGCGGCTGTCGCTGCAGATGCACCATCACCGCGCCGAGCACTGGACGGTGGTGCGCGGTACCGCCGAGGTGACCTGCGGCGAGCGCGTGTTCATGCTCACCGAGGACCAGTCCACCTACATTCCGGTCGGCACCCCCCACCGCCTGCACAATCCCGGGAAGCTGCCGCTGGATCTGATTGAAGTGCAGTCCGGTGCGTATCTGGGCGAAGATGACATCGTCCGCTTCGAGGATGTCTACGGCCGCAGCGGCGGATCCTGATTCCCCTGTTCGAACCTCTCCATGGCTTATCGCGATTCCGGCTTCGGTCCGCAGCGCATTCTGGTCACCGGCGGGGCCGGCTTCATCGGCTCCCATCTCTGCGCCCGCCTGCTCGCGGAGGGGCACGAGGTGCTCTGCGTGGACAACTTCTTCACCGGCACCCGCGACAATCTGCGGGCGGTGATGGACCATCCGCGCTTCGAGTTCATGCGCCACGATGTGACCTTCCCGCTCTATGTCGAGGTGGACCAGATCTACAACCTGGCCTGTCCCGCCAGCCCGATCCACTACCAGTTCGATCCGGTCCAGACCACCAAGACCAGCGTGCACGGGGCGATCAACATGCTGGGTCTGGCCAAGCGGGTGAAGGCACGCATCTTCCAGGCCTCGACCAGCGAGGTCTATGGCGATCCCCAGGTGCATCCCCAGCCCGAGGACTACTGGGGCCATGTCAATCCGATCGGCTACCGTTCCTGCTACGACGAGGGCAAGCGCTGCGCCGAGACCCTGTTCTTCGACTACCACCGCCAGCACGGGCTGGAGATCAAGGTGGCGCGCATCTTCAACACCTACGGCCCGCACATGCATCCCAGCGACGGCCGGGTGGTGTCGAACTTCATCGTCCAGGCCCTGGGCAACCAGCCCATCACCCTCTACGGCGATGGCAGCCAGACCCGTTCGTTCTGCTATGTCGACGATCTGGTGGAAGGCTTCGTGCGGCTGATGAACTCGCCGGTCGAGATCACCGGCCCGATCAATCTGGGCAACCCGGGCGAGTTCACCATCCGCGAGCTGGCCGAGCTGGTGGTCGAGCTCACCGGCTCACGGTCCAAGATCGAGTACCGGCCGCTGCCGCAGGACGACCCCCGCCAGCGCCAGCCGGATATCCGCCGCGCCCGCGAGCAGCTCGGCTGGGAGCCGAAGGTGCCGCTGCGCGAGGGCCTGCTCAAGGCCATCCCGTATTTCGAGGCGCTGGTGCGCCGGCGCCGTCCGGCCTGAGCCCCGTGGAGGAGGACCTCGGCCAGCGCCTGGAGATGGCCTGGGCCTGGCTTGCTCAGGGCGTGCAGCAGCGCCACAGCGCCGCCCACACCCCGGCGCTGGCCACTGTCGATGCCCAGGGTCAGCCGCAGGTGCGCACGCTGGTGCTGAGGGCGGTGGATGCGCCGGCCCGCCGCCTGCGCCTGCATTCGGACCGGCGCTCGGCCAAGTGGCAGGAGCTGTCACGCCACCCGGCCTGCCAGCTGCTGATCTACGACGCCGGACTGAAGCGGCAGCTGCGGCTCGCCGGCGGCGCCCGGGTGGCCGGTGACAGCCCGCTGGCCGACCAGGCCTGGACGCAGTCGCGGGCGATGAGCCGGCGCTGCTATCAACAGCAGGCGGCGCCGGGCACGCCGGCGGCGGACCCGGTGAGCGCGCTGCGGCTTGACGAGGATGAGCATCAGGCGCGGGACCGCTTCGGCGTGATCGAGATCGAGATCCACTCGCTGGATCTGCTGGTGCTTGCCGCGGCCGGTCACCGCCGCAGCCACCACCGGTGGACGGCGGCGGGCTGGGTCTCGAGCTGGGTCGCGCCCTAGTAGCGCAGCAGCACCGCGCCCCAGGTCATTCCGCCGCCGACCCCCTGCAGCAGCACGGTCTGGCCGCGCTGGACGCGGCCATCGCGCACCGCGCAGTCGAGGGCGATCGGCACCGAGGCAGCCGAGGTGTTGCCGTGCTGGGCCACCGTGCTCACCACCTTCTCCGGCGGCAGGCCGAGCTTCTGTGCGATGGCGTTGATGATGCGCAGATTGGCCTGGTGGGGGACATACCAGTCGATCTGCGCCGGGCTCAGGCCCTGCTGGCCGAGCGCCTCGCGGGCGCACTCGTCGAGCACCCGCACCGCCAGGCGGAACACCGCGGCGCCATCCATTTCCAGGAAGGGATTGCCGCGCAGCTTGCCTTCGGCGATGCCGCCGGCCACCTGCAGGATATGGCCCTGGCTGCCGTCGGCATGCAGGTGGCAGCCGAGCACGCCGGGCGTGTCGCTTGCCTCCAGCACCACCGCGCCGGCGCCGTCCCCGAACAGCACGCAGGTACGCCGGTCGTTCCAGTCGAGCAGGCGCGAGAACACCTCGGCGCCCACCACCAGGGCGCGCCGGTGGGCGCCGCTGAGGATCAGGGCGTTGGCGGTGGCCAGCGCATAGATGAACCCGGTGCACACCGCCTGCACATCGAAGGCAGCGCCCTGCTTGATCCCCAGCTTGGCCTGCAGCAGGCAGGCAGTGGAGGGAAACACCATGTCCGGCGTGGTGGTGGCCACCACGATCAGATCGATCTCCTGCGGCTCCCGTCCGGCCGCGGCGAGCGCCTGGCGCGCCGCGTGCAGCGCCAGATCGCTGGTCAGCTCGGCGTCCGCCGCCACATGGCGGGCCTGGATGCCGGTGCGCGAGACGATCCACTCATCGCTGGTGTCGATGCGCGCTTCGAGCTCGCGATTGGTGACGATGCGATCCGGCAGATAGCGTCCGGTCCCGCAGATGCGGCTGTAGCGGCGGAGGGTCTCCATACCCCGCAGAGCTTAAGCGACTGCCGGACTCAGGGCCGCAGCTCACCGGCGAAGAAGGCGCGCAGCTTGTCGACCTTGGGCAGGGCGACATGCGCGATGTAGGGCTGCTGCGGGTTCCGCGCGGCGTAGTCCTGGTGATAGGGCTCGGCCTCGAAGAAATCCTCCAGCGGCTCCAGCCGGGTCACGATCGGCCGGTTGAACACGCCGGCGCGGTCCAGCTGGCGGATGTAGGCCGCCGCCACCTGCCGCTGGGCCTCGTCGGCGTAGAAGATCGCCGAGCGGTACTGACGGCCGCGGTCATTGCCCTGGCGGTCGAGCTGGGTGGGGTCATGGGCAACCGCGAAGAACACCCGCAGCAGCGCCCCCAGGCGGACCCGCGCCGGGTCATAGACCACCCGGATCACCTCGGCGTGGTTGGTGCGGCCGCTGCAGACGCGCTCATAGGTGGCGCTCTCGGGGCCGTCACCGGCATAGCCGGAGATCACCTCCAGCACGCCGTCGAGCGCGCGGAACACCGCCTCGGTGCACCAGAAGCAGCCGCCGGCCAGCACCGCCTGGGCCGGTGGGCTGCCCGGCGCGGCCAGCGGCAGGTCCTGCTCCGGCAGCGGCACGGCGCTGGGTTTGACGGTGAGGCTGGACTCGAACATGGCGCGACCTCGGCATCAGTAGTGAGGGGGAATCTCGTCCGCCGCGGTGCCGCGGCTGACCCCGGCCTCGGCCAGGCTGGCCAGGCGCGCGGTGAGCTCGCGCAGGCTGCGCTCCTGGCGCTCGAGCAGACGCTGCTGGGCGGCCAGCGCATCGCTGAGCACGCGCAGCGCGTCCTCCTGGAAGGCGAGACGGGTCTCCAGATCGATCAGGCGGTCTTCACTCATGCCGGCAGGATAGCGGCCCGGCCCCGCGGCGGGCGGCCCTTGCATCCGCAGGGTCTAGCCCCAACTCCGCTGTCAGCCCCTGACCGATCCCGATCATGAAGTACCTGCACACCATGGTCCGCGTGACCGATCTCGATGCCTCCCTGCGCTTCTACCGCGATCTGCTCGGCCTGCAGGAAGTGCGCCGCCGCGAGGTCCCGCAGGGCCGGTTCACCCTGGTCTACCTGGCCGCGCCGGGCGACGCCGGCGCCGAGCTGGAACTGACCTACAACTGGGACCCCGAGTCCTATACCGGCGGTCGCAACTTCGGTCATCTCGCCTACCGGGTGGATGACATCTATGCGCTGTGCGAGCGTCTGCAGGCCGGCGGGGTGGTCATCCTGCGGCCGCCGCGCGATGGCCACATGGCCTTCGTGCGCTCGCCGGACGGCATCTCCATCGAGCTGCTGCAGGCCGGTGCCCCGTTGCCGCCGCGTGAACCCTGGGCCAGCATGGCCAGCACCGGCAGCTGGTAGGTCGATCCTTCACCCTGTTCCTGCGGAGCCCTTCATGAGTCTGTCGATGTATGAGTCGTCCATCCCGGTCCTGATCCAGGCCCTGAGCAATCTGCGCGCGGTGCTGGGCAAGGGCTCGGCGCATGCCGAGGCGCGTCAGTTCGATCCGCTCAACCTCACCCAGTCGCGGCTGTTCCCGGACATGCTGCCGCTGACCAGCCAGGTGCAGATCGCCTGCGACATGGCCAAGGGCTGTGGCGCGCGGCTGGCCGGCATCGAGGCGCCGAAGTTCGAGGATGGCGAGAAGACCTTCGGCGAGCTGCAGGGCCGCATCGACAAGACCCTCGCCTTTCTCGGCGGGCTCACCCCCGCCCAGATTGACGGCGCCGAGGGCCGCGCCATCGAGCTGAAGACGCCGCGGCTGACGCTGCGGCTGAGCGGCCGCGACTATCTGTTCAAGTTCGTGCTGCCCAATGTCTATTTCCACTGCACCACCGCCTACAACCTGCTCCGCCAGGGCGGGGTGGAGATCGGCAAGCTCGACTATCTCGGGCCGCTGCAGTAGGGCTCCTGGCGTGCGCCGGCTGCTGCTGATCCACCACAGCCAGTCCGGCCGCACCGCCCGGCTCGAGGCGGCCGTGGCGGCTGGCGTTGCCGCCTGCGAGGAGAGGCTCGCCCTGCGTCGTCGTCTCGCCCTGCAGGCCAGCCTCGAGGACCTGTTCTGGGCCGAGGGCCTGCTGATCGGCACCCCGGAGAACTTCGGCTATCTGAGCGGGGCGGTGAAGGATTTCCTCGATCGCACCTACTACCCGGCCGAGGGCCGCACGGTGGGCCTGCCCTGGGCGATGTTCGTCAGTGCCGGCAACGATGGCCGCGGTGCGGTGGCGGCGCTGGAACGCATCGCCACCGGCTACCGCTGGAAGCGGGTGGCCGAGCCGCTGATCGTGCGCGGGGAACCGGCGGAGGCGGATCTCGCCGCCGCCCGCGAGCTGGGCCTGACCCTGGCCACCGGGCTTGCGCTCGGGCTTTACTGAGGACGGCGCCCGGCGCCCAGCGACCAGACCCCGGCGAAGGCGAAGGCGGTCAGCGCGGCCGACAGCCACAGCACCTGCGCCCCCCAGTGCTCGACCGCCAGACCGAACAGCAGCGGCGCACTGGCCTGGGCAAAGCGCGAGGGTCCTTCGAGCAGGCCGGCGCGCTTGCCGAAGCCGGCGGCACCGAACAGCTGCAGGGGCAGGGTGCCCTTGACGATGGTCATGATCCCCTGGCCGGCGCCGTGCAGCACGGCGAACAGCGCCGCCAGCGGCGGACCCGCCGCCAGCAGCAGCAGGGCGCCGAGCGGATGCAGGGCGGTGGCCAGGCGGGCCGAGAACAGCCCGGGCAGGCGGTTGAAGGCGCCCAGTTCCAGCACCCGTCCGGCCACCTGGGCCACGCCCACCAGCGAGGCCGCGGCAATCGCCGCCATCGGGGTGGCGCCCAGGGCCTCCAGCACCCGTGGCAGATGGGCGGCATAGGCGGAGAACACGAAGCCCCCGGCGGCGAAGATCGCCGCCAGCAGCCAGAGCCGGGCCGCGGAGGGTGGCGCCAGGGCTTCACCCTCGCCGGCGCTGGCCTCGCTGAGCCGGCCGCCGCCGCGCGGCAGCTTCTGGCTGTGCAGGAACAGCCCCAGCGTCAGATGCAGCACCGCCCACAGCGCGCAGGCCGAACGCCAGCCGAACTGGGCCTCCATGAAGGCGCTGATCGGCAGGCTCAGGCTGGAGGAGAAGCCGGCGATCAGCGTGATGCCGACGATGGTGCGCCGCGCCTGCTCGCCGTAGAGCCCCACCGCGGTGGAGAAGGCGGCGTCGTAGAGGCCGAAGGGCATGGCCGCACCCAGCAGCAGCCAGCCGAACGCGAGCCAGGCCGGATGCGGGGCGGTGGCCATCACCAGATGGGCGAGGGCAAAGGCGATGCTGGAGACGCGCAGCACCGCGCGGCCGCCGCGGCGGTCGGTGCGGGCGCCCACCACTGGCCCGAGCAGGCCCGCCACCACCAGGGCCGCCGAGAACATCGCGTAGATCACCACCGGCGACAGGCCGAAGCTGTCGGCCATCGGCCGTGCCAGCACCGCCAGCAGGTAGTAGCTGGAGCCCCAGGCGAGCAGCTGGCTCAGGCCCAGGGTGAGCGTGATCTGCCGCTGGCTGGGAGGGGGGGGCGAGGCCATGGAGCGCGCGCACGGTAACGCAGGCGCCGCCTTTTTGCTGGACAATCCGCAGGCGCCCAAGCGCGTCTTCCCCGCCTCTTTTCCGCATGCCCCGCAATCTGTTGCTGCGCCGTTCCCCCATCCATGGCAACGGCGTGTTCGCCGCCCGCGATCTGCCGGCGGGCCTGCGTCTGATCGAGTACCGCGGCCGCCGTCTGACCCACGCCCAGGCCGATCGCCTCTACGACGGCGGCATCGAGTCCGGCCACACCTTCCTGTTCACCTTGAACGACCGCTTCGTGGTGGACGGCAACCAGCAGGGCAACATCGCGCGCTGGCTCAACCACAGCTGCGAGCCGAACTGCGAGGCGCTGGTGGTGGAGGCCCGCGACGGCGACCCGCGGCGGGACCAGGTGTGGCTGGAGACCCTGCGCCCGGTGGCCGCCGGCGAGGAGCTGACCTACGACTACGGGATCGTGCTGGAGGTGCGCCACAGCGCCCGCCTCAAGGCGCTATGGGCCTGCCGCTGCGGCTCGCCGCGCTGCACCGGCACCCTGCTCAAGCCGAAGCGGCGCCGCTAAAAAAAGAAGCCCCGCCGGGGCGGGGCTTCGGGGAGGAACGGTTGGCCGTCCTCCAGGCATAGGGGCTGTCTTAGAGCGCCTTGATCTTCGTCGCCTGCATGCCCTTCGGGCCGCGGGCAGCGACGAACTCGACGCGCTGGCCTTCCTTGAGGGTCTTGAAGCCCGTGCCCTGGATCTCCTTGAAGTGCGCGAAGAGGTCTTCGCCGCCGCCTTCCGGAGTGATGAACCCAAAGCCCTTCGCTTCGTTGAACCACTTCACGGTGCCGGTGTTGCTCATATGAACTTCCTTTCAAAACAAAAAATAAAAAGGGCATAGCCCGTTGTTTTGCAAGCGATCAAGAAAGGTAGCCGGGAGATTTTGACCACACCGCCGGACAGCGGAGAGGGAGACCAACCAGAAACATGCTTGAAACGACTGCGTCTCCACTCTAGCCGGTTTCCGGCGGAAAGGGAAAGGAAATCCGCCGCCGGCCGGCAAAATGGGGATTCTTCCTCAGCCGCCGCCGGTGATCACTTCCCAGC
>DASUDX010000023.1:0-9753 GCA_036275365.1 Nevskiaceae bacterium
CGCACCGAACGAGCCGGCCACGACCACCAGGCCGCTGGCGTGGACATCCACCGCCATCAGGCGCTCCTGGGTGCCGCTGTCCACGCTGACCCAGCCGGCATCCTCCTTGACCAGGATGACGCCCATCTGTCCCACCGCGACGCGATGGCGCCCCCCCATGCCCACCCCCAGCAGGCTCAGTTCGGTGGGGGCCTTCTCCGGGGTCCAGGTCAGACCGCCATCGGCCGAGCTCAGGATCGAGCCACCGGCCCCGACCGCGAGCCCGTCGTTGCCCTGGATGGCGGCCGAGAACAGGGCCTCGTGCGGAATGCCGGTGCGGATCGCACTCAGCTCCGCAGCCTTCGGCGCGGCGGTCTGCAGGCTGGCCACCGCCAGCCCCGCGACCAGGCTGGCCAGCACAGTGGTGATTCCAAGCGGTAGGCGCATCGGGATCTCTCGCAAAAGGAAAACTAGAAAGGGCCGGACCGCCGCATCCGCGCGGTCTCGCCCGCGGCGCGGTGGAGGCGGGCCGGGGGCATCCGGCGGCCTCCGGACGGCCGGCGAGACCGGCGCGGGATGGTCGGTTCGATGATCACGGGGCCTACTTCGCCGCAGCCAGGTTCAGGCCGGCGGCTGGCTTGTCCAGGAACTGGTTGAGATCGATGTTCTCGCCCACCGCCAGATCTTCGCGAGCCGCGAACTTGGGTTTTACGAACCAGACGATCAGCGGGAGCACGATCAGCGACAGCAGCATGTTGATCAGCATGATCGCGACCAGCAGCAGGCCCATGTCCGCCATGAACTTGAGATCGGACAGGAAGTACCAGGGCATGATGCCGACCAGCATGATGGTGGCGGTGAACATGATCGCCTTGCCGGTGGTGGTCAGGGCCTCGGTGATCGCCTTGCCCCAGTCCTGGCCCTGGGCGGTGAACTCCTCGCAGATCCGCGAGAGCAGGTAGATGCCGTAGTCGATGCCGACGCCGACCCCCATCACCGCCACGATCACCGCGTTGATATCGAGGCCGATGCCCAGCAGGTACATCGCCGCGTTGAGCAGGAAGTTGGAGAGATTGACCGGGATCAGCAGGATGATCGCCGCCACGAAGGAGCGGTAGGCATAGGCGGCGATGAACATGATCGCCAGGTTCACCAGCCCGAGGATGAACCAGTGGTAGCGCTCCACCACCACATTCATCGCCTGCTGCAGGGCGATGAAGCCGGTGGCCATGCGCACGCGGAAGTTCTCGTGGTCCTCGCCCACCGCCTCGACCGCGCGCCGCGCGCTGGCCAGTGCGGCATCCACGGTCTCCTGCTTGTTGTCCTGGTACCAGAGCGAGATCGTCGAGTTCTGGAACTCGAAATCGCTGATGTGGCTGAAGTTGACCGGGTTGGTGCCGAAGGTGACCGCCGTGCCGGCGGCGCGTACCGCGGCCGGCGTCGGGTCCAGCGGCAGCCACTTGGGATGGCCGCCGGAGAACAGGCGGTTGCCCTCCATCATGTAGTCGGTGAAGGAGAGCGTGGCGCGCGGCGGCAGCACCGGGTCGGACTCGACGATGGCCTGGATCTTGGCCGATACCGCCGCCACCTCCGGCGTGCGCGCCACCCGGTTGTCGATGTCGCGCGCCTTGGCCTCGATCACGATCTCCAGGGTGTTCATGCCCGGGAAGTGGGCATTGATCGCCCGCACCGCGGTGTTGAACTCGGAGTCGTACCAGAGCAGGTTGCTGCCCTCCACCGGATTGCCGATCTTCAGCTGCGAGGTGAAGTACACCGCGAAGGCGCCGATGACCACCACCACCGCCGCGGTCGCCTTGGCCTGCGGCCCGTAGGTGAGCAGGGCGATCCGCTTCAGCATGTTCTTCTGGAACAGGTGGATGCCCGACTCCTTGTCGGCACCACCGGAGATCTCGTCGACATTCTTCGGGGTCGGCAGATAGGACAGCAGGATCGAGATCAGGAACACCCCGGTGGGGATGATGAACAGCGCCCAGGCGCCGCAGAACAGCGCGTGGTTGTACATGGTCTCGATCGGCGCCACGGCGATGAAGACGATGCCGAAGACATCGGTCATGATCCCGAGGATGGAGGGCGCCATCATCACGCCCATCGTCACCTCGGCGGCCTTGCGCTTGTCCTTGAGGTGATGCAGCACCTCATAGAAACGCTCGGTGAACTGGATGCAGTGCGAAAAGGTGCGGGCCACCAGCAGCAGCGGCACGATCATCAGCAGCGGCTCCACCGGCTTGGCCAGCCAGCCGATGAAGCCGAAGCCCCAGATCGCCGCGATCAGCGCGCAGACGATGGGCGTGACCACGCCCGCCACATTGCGCATGTACAGGATCAGCGCCAGCGTCAGCAGGCCCAGGGTGATGCCGAAGATCTCGTAGGTCTGGTCCTGCAGCTTGTAGACCCAGCCGGTGAGGATGGGCTGGCCGGCGACATAGATCTCGTGGTTCTCGTCCTCCGCCTTGGCCTTGAGATCCTGGATGAAGTCGAAGGCCACCCCGTAGTCGACCGAGTCGAGGAAGGTGGCGTTGATCAGCGTCGCGGTCTCGTCGCGCGAGACATAGAAGGTGCGGGCATTGGGCGACTGCTCGATGCGGCGGCGGAAGTCCTCGACCTCCTCCGGCGTCGACGGGATCTTGTCGTCCATCAGCGGCCGCATGTCGATGCCGAAGGGCGTCGATTCCGCGTAGCGCAGCTTCTCGGTGGAGATCGAGATCAGCTGGTCGTGGTCGATGCCCGGCGTCAGGTCGATGTCGCGGGTGAACTGCCAGATCTTCTGCAGGGTTTCGGCGTTGTAGATGCTGCCGTCCTTGCGCTTGATCATCACCGAGACGGTCAGCGGATTACCGAAGTTCGGATGATCGAAGTAGACCTGGACGAAGGGATCGTCAGTCGGCAGCAGGTCCTTGAAGATGGTCCGGATTTCCACCCGCGGGATGCCCGCGGCAAAGGCCACGGTGAGCAGCAGGAAGAACACCGAAACCAGTCCGCGATGCGCGATGACCCAGCGAGCGATGCGGAATCGGAGATTGTCCATGGAGAGGGCGTAGGGGCCTGTCAGACGGCAGCGGTGGGACGGACCAGGCCAGCGACGGCTGGGCAGCGCCGCGGCAGCCGGGCGCGCGCCCAGCCGGGGGGATCAACCCCCTGCGGACGGGTCATCGCCGGTCGCTTGCTCGTCTGCACGCACCTGTCTCCTGCCTGCACTACGGCCGGTCTGTGCCGGCCTGTACCCCACCTTGCGATGTTTGTCTCCGCCCGCCCCCACCACAACGGGTAGTGCCGGGGGGATTCGGGGCCGGCGGTGGCCGCCGGCCCTCGCCCGCCCCTGCCGGTGGAACCGCCGGGGCGGCGCCACCGCCACCAGCGGCGGCGGTTGCTTCTCCCGGGGAGCATAGCGAGGCGGCCGCGGCTCGCGGTTGCCTGAGCTGGGCTTGCCACCGGGTGGGCGGATGGGTGCGGCGACCATCGCCGGGCGCTTGACCGCCGGCCATCGGGCCCTGATCCGGCCATCGCCGCTGCCCCGGCCCACGCGGACGAGGCCTGCCGAGCGCGCGGCCGTCGCAGCGGGCTTGCCGACGGCGCCGGCGCCGGTCGATGACCTCGGCGCCGCCTTTTTCTGCGGACCGTCTCCGGCGACTTCCTACACGCAGACGCGCCCGGCCGCCCGCGGAGGCAGCGCCCACCCGGGCTGAGCGGCGCGCGGGCGGCACGCCACCGCAGGCCTGCGAGGCGTGTTGGGTCAAGGTCTGGCGAGCCCGGGGCCCTCCCGCAGCGATGGCCGGCGCCCGCCCTCCGGTCCCGGCCTCGCCAGCGCCTGGACTCATCGGTGATGACGGCGGGGATGCGCTGGACGACTATTCTGACGCCCCGGATCGAGAGGATGAGGAACACCGGATGCCGTTCACCCAGTCCCTGCATCGCGCGGTGCAGCAGCGCCCGGAGGCCCTCGCCACCGCCTGCGGCACGCGTCGCCAGACCTTCCGCCAGCTACACGATCGGGTGGCTCGCCTGGCCGGGGGGCTGCGCAAGCTCGGGATTCGCGATGGCAACCGTGTGGCCATGCTCGCCCTCAACAGCGATCACTATCTGACCTACTACTTGGCCGTGCCCTGGGCCGGCGCGGTGGTCACGCCCCTCAATGTCCGCTGGAGCCTCGCGGAAGTGATCCAGGCGCTGCGGGACGCCGAGAGCGTGGCGATCTTCCTCGACGATCGCTTTGCCGCCGAGGTCGAGTCGCTCATGGAGGCCTGCCCCTTCCTGCGCTTCGCCCTCTACTGCGGCGAGGGGGTCTGCCCGGACGGGCTGATCGACCTCGAGACGCTGATCGGCGCGTCCACCGCCATCGGGGATGCAGGGCTCGCGGGCGACGAGATCTTCGGCGTGTTCTACACCGGCGGCACCACCGGCAGGCCCAAGGGCGCGCAGCTGACCCACGCCGCCCTCGCCACCTCGGCGCTGAGCCTGATGAGCGAGGGCCTGTTCGCCACCGGATCGGTGGGCCTGCATGCAGCCCCCATGTTCCATCTGGCGGATCTGATGATGACCACCGGCCTGCTGCTGCGCGGGGGCACCCAGGTGATGGTGCCGGTCTTCCGGGCCGATGCCGTGGGCGAGCCGGTACAGGCCTTCGGCGTCACCGATCTGCTGCTGGTCCCGGCGATGCTGCAGGCGCTGGTGGATGCGCCGGCCACCGCCGGCTTCGATTTCCGCTCGGTACGGCGCCTCGCCTATGGTGCCTCGCCGATTGCCGAGGCCCTGCTCGAGCGGGCGATGAAGGCGCTGCCCGGCGTCGACTTCTACCAGGTCTATGGCCTGACCGAGATCGCCGCAGTGGGCACGGTGCTGCGCCCGGAATGGCATCGCCCGGAGCAGCGCGCCAGCGGCCGGCTGCGCTCGGCTGGCCGCGCCGCCTGCCATGTGCAGATCCGTATCCACGATGACCAGGATCGCCCGCTGCCCACCGGTCAGATCGGTGAGATCCAGATACGCAGCCCGGCGCTGATGATCGGCTATCTGAACCAGCCGGAGGCGACGGCGGCCGCCCTGCAGGGGGGCTGGATGCGCACCGGCGACGCCGGCTATCTCGACGAGGAGGGCTTCGTCTTCGTCGTCGACCGCCTCAAGGACCTGATCATCTCCGGCGGCGAGAACATCTACTGCAGCGAGGTGGAGAACGCCCTCGCCGGCCACCCGGCGGTCGCGGCCTGCGCGGTGATCGGCATTCCCGACCCCGACATGGGTGAGAAGGTACATGCCGCCGTGGTGCTCAAGCCCGGCGCCAGCCTCACGCTCGACGCGCTGACGGCCCACTGCAAGGGCCTGATCGCCGGCTACAAATGCCCCCGCAGCCTGGAGCTGCGCGAGTCCCTGCCGATCTCGGCAGCGGGCAAGGTCCTCAAGACCGAGCTGCGGAAGCCGTTCTGGGAAGGTCATCACCGAGCCGTCCACTGAAGTCCCGGCCCGGCGCATCGGGCGATCTGCCGTACACCTGGAGGAGTAAGAATGAAAGCAATGCGGACGTTTCTGGCCGGCATGGCCATCGGCAGCGCGGTGCTGAGTCCGGCGCTGATGGCCCAGGACGGCACCAGCGCCAAGCTGATCAACGACGCCGGCCGGCCGATCTATCTCTCGCCGATGCTCTCGTTCACCATCGACGACAGCGCGCGCGCCACCAAGAACGGGGTTGGCGGCCAGTTCTCGGTGGGCGCGCGGGTGTTCAGCTTTCTCGCGGTGGAAGGCAGCGCCTACTACACCCACTTCAATGACCAGGCCAACACCACCGTGGGCTCGCCCACCGAGGTGGTGGGCTACGGCGGCAATCTGCTGATCTTCCCCTTCCCCGAGGACTGGGCCCTGCGCAATCTGTACGCGGTGATCGGCGGCTACAGCGCCGAGGGCAAGAACCAGGTGGCCGCCAACGGTGGCCTGATCGACTACGACAGCAGCGTGTTCGACGCCGGTCTGGGCTACCTCACCGCGTTCCAGCTGGGCGGCAACCCGGCCGCCCTGCGCCTGGAAGCCCGCTTCCGCGAGGACGCCCACGACGAGCCCCTGGCCGGCCAGGGCGGCACCGACAGCTTCGAGGACGCGGTGCTCAATGTCGGCCTGCTGTTCCCGCTGTTCTACACCCCGCCGCCGATCCCGGAGCCGGAACCCGAGCCCGTGCCCGAGGTGGTTCCGGTGGGTGACGCGGACGGCGACGGCGTGCTGGATGATGTCGACCAGTGCCCGGATACCCCGGCCGGCACCGCGGTGGACGCCACCGGCTGTCCGCTGCCGGTGGCCGAACCCGAGGCGCCGCCCTGCAAGACGCCGGGGCCGGGCGAGAAGGTCGATCTGCGCGGCTGCGGCACCGGTGATGTGATCGTGCTGCGCGGGGTCACCTTCGACTTCGACAAGGCCACGCTCACCGCCAATGCCCGCACCCTCCTCGACGATGTGGTGGCGGCGCTGCAGGCGGCGGCCGAGATCAAGGTCGAGGTCGGTGGCCATACCGATGCCCGCGGCAGCGAGGCCTACAACCAGCGCCTCTCCGAGCAGCGGGCACAGGCCGTGCTCGACTACCTGGTGGCGGCCGGCATCGACGCTGGCCGGCTCTCCGCTGCCGGCTACGGCGAGGGCAGCCCGGTGGCGGACAACGAAACCGACGAAGGCCGTGAGCTCAACCGGCGGGTGGAGTTGAAAGTGCTGCCCTGAGCCCGGCTGGTGCTTGGCGACGCCCCGGTGCCTCTGGTGCCGGGGCGTTTTTCATGGCAGCCCCTCGACAAAGCCGCCGTCCTCCACGAGGGGGGCGCACACTGCAGGCTCCTTCCAGCCGCGGTCTGCCAAAGGAGCCGTCCATGAGCCCTTCCCGTCGTGAATTCCTGCGCCTGTGCGGTATCGGCGCGCTGTCTGCCCTGCCGCTGCGGGTCGCCGCCCAGGCGCCGGCCAAGCTCGACCCCAAGGATCCGCTGGCGGTCTCGCTGGCCTATGTCGAGAACGCCGCCACCCTGAACCCGGCCAAGGAACCGCTGTTCAAGGCCGGTTCCAACTGCGCCAACTGCATCCTCTATCAGAAGGCCCAGGAAAAGGGCGGCTACGCCCCCTGCGGCGCGGTCGGCGGCAAGCTGGTCGCCGGACCCGGCTGGTGCAAGGCCTGGGCCAAGGGCGCCTGAACCCGCCCCGGCGGGACGCTCGATAGGCAGGGCCTAACGGCGGGTTGGTGATTTTCAATTTTGAAAGCCGCCAACCCGTCCCTATTCTCCCCGTCCCACCAACAAGGAGGTTTACTCCCGATGTCGCTGATCAACACCCCGGTCAAGCCCTTCAAGGCCACGGCCTTCCAGCAGGGCGAGTTCATCCAGGTCACCGAGGCGAGCCTGAAGGGCAAGTGGTCGGTGCTGGTGTTCATGCCGGCTGCCTTCACCTTCAACTGCCCGACCGAGGTCGAGGACGCCGCCAACCACTATGCGGAGTTCCAGAAGCTCGGCGCCGAGGTCTACATCGTCACCACCGACACCCATTTCTCGCACAAGGTGTGGCACGAAACCTCGCCGGCGGTGGGCAAGGCCAAGTTCCCGCTGGTTGGCGATCCGACCCATCAGCTGACCCGCGCCTTCGATGTGCACATCGAAGAGGAGGGCCTGGCCCTGCGTGGCACCTTCGTGATCGATCCCAACGGCATCATCAAGACCGCCGAGATCCACGACAACGCCATCGCCCGCGACATGACCGAGACCCTGCGCAAGCTCAAGGCGGCCAAGTTCGTCGCCGAGAACCCGGGCCAGGTCTGCCCGGCCAAGTGGAAGGAAGGCGAGAAGACCCTCAAGCCCTCCCTGGATCTGGTCGGCAAGATCTGATCCCCCGCGGCGCGGGCCTGCCCCGCGCCGCCCTGATTCCTCACAGCGCTGCCGCTGGCCACTCGGCCAGCGTCAGCCTGCGCGTACTGCTTATTCGGAGACTGTCATGCTCGAAGCCGAACTCAAGGACCAGCTCAAGGGCTACCTGACCCGGGTGACGCGACCGATCGAGATCGTCGCCAGCCTCGACGACTCGGAGGCATCCGGCGAGCTGCGTGCGCTGCTGGCCGACCTGCGCGACTGCTCGACGCAGATTCGCGTCGATGAGGGCGGCCAGGATCCGCGCCGTCCGTCCTTCACCCTGGGCACGCCGGGTCAGGCGATCAGCCTGCGCTTCGCCGGCATTCCCCTGGGGCATGAGTTCACCTCGCTGGTGCTGGCCCTGCTCCAGGTCGGCGGGCATCCGAGCAAGCTGGCGCCCGATCTGATCGAGCAGATCCGCGATCTCGATGGCGACTACCGCTTCGAGACCTATTTCTCGCTGTCCTGCCAGAACTGCCCGGATGTGGTGCAGGCGCTCAATCTGATGGCGGTGCTCAATCCGCGCATCCGCCATGTCGCCATCGATGGCGCGCGCTTCCAGGCCGAGGTCGAGCAGCGGCAGGTGATGTCGGTGCCGATGGTCTTCCTCAACGGGGAGTCCTTCGGCGCCGGCCGCATGGGCGTCGAGGAGATTCTCGCCAAGCTCGATACCGGCGCCGCCCAGCGCGAGGCGGCGAAGCTGAACCAGAAGGCCCCCTACGATGTGCTGATCGTCGGTGGTGGACCGGCCGGCGCGGCAGCGGCGGTGTATGCCGCGCGCAAGGGCATCCGCACCGGCATCGCCAGCGAGCGCTTCGGCGGCCAGGTGCTCGACACCATGGGCATCGAGAACCTGATCTCGGTGCCGGAGACCGAAGGGCCCAAGCTGGTCGCCGCTCTCGAGCAGCATGTGCGCCAGTACGAGGTGGAGGTGATGAACCTGCAGCGCGCCGAGCAGCTGCTGCCCGGCGAGTCCCTGCACGAGCTGCGGCTGGCCAATGGCGCCAGCCTCAAGGCCCGCACGGTGATCCTCTCCACGGGCGCGCGCTGGCGCCAGATGGGCGTGCCTGGGGAGAACGAGTACCGCAACAAGGGAGTGGCCTACTGCCCGCACTGCGACGGTCCGCTGTTCAAGGGCAAGCGCGTGGCGGTGATCGGCGGCGGCAACTCCGGCGTGGAGGCGGCCATCGATCTCGCCGGTATCGTCAGCCAGGTCACCCTGATCGAGTTCGACGCCCAGCTGCGCGCCGACGCCGTGCTGCAACGCAAGCTCTACAGCCTGACCAATGTACGGGTGATCGTCTCCGCCCAGACCACCGAGGTGACCGGCGACGGTCAGCGCGTCACCGGTCTGATCTACCGCGATCGCGGCAGCGACGAGCTGCACCGGCTTGAGCTCGAGGGCATCTTCGTGCAGATCGGTCTGCTGCCCAACAGCGAGTGGCTCAAGGGCTCGGGCGTGGTGCTCTCGCCGCGCGGCGAAATCGTCGTCAACGAGCGCGGGGAGACCTCGGTGCCCGGCGTGTTCGCTGCCGGCGATGCCACCACCGTGCCCTACAAGCAGATCGTCATCGCCATGGGTGAAGGCTCCAAGGCGGCGCTCTCCGCCTTCGATCATCTGATTCGCCACTCGGCGCCGGAGGAAAAGCGCGCCGCCGCCTGAGCGGGTCTGGACTCCACGGCCCCGCCCTCAGGGGGGCGGGGCCTTTTCCCTTACCCAGGGACCGGTGCGATTCAACGCCCTGCGCCGCCTTATCCCGACGGTTACCCAGCGGATGCTGACCCTGCACCTGCGAGAACTCGAGAGGGATGGCGTCGTGCGCCGCACCGTGCACAGTGGCGTTCCCGCCCCGGTGGACTACGCACTCACGGAAAAAGGCGTCAGTCTCGAACCCGTTCTGAC
>DASUDX010000024.1:0-7238 GCA_036275365.1 Nevskiaceae bacterium
CTTGCGCAGCACCGGCTTGGGGACGTTCTCCACGCGGGCGAAGCAGTCGACGATCGGGTCCTCCCCATTGCGCCGCTGGTTGCCGAAGGCCACGCCCAGCGAGCAGTTGGCCACCACCACCGTGGTGCTGCCGTGGCGCACCGCCTCCGGCAGCTGGGGTTCGAGCTCCACCTCGAGATCGAAGTGGGTGTGGACGTCGAGCAGGCCGGGCATCAGCCAGCGACCGCCGAGATCGATCACCTGGCCAACGCCCAGCGCCGGCAGGGAGTCGCCGATGGCGGCGATGCGCTCGCCGCGGATGCCGACATCGCAGGCGCGCGGCGGGCCGCCGCGGCCATCGAAGAGCAGGGCGTTGCGCAGCAACAGGTCATATCGGGCGGCACTGCCATCCATGACGGACTCCCAAGATCATTCGGACCGGCGGAATTACACGCCCTGCGCGCCGCCGGCACAGTAGGAAGAATGCCTCTGGAGCGATCCGTACCCCTCGACGCGCCCCGGCCCACTCAGACGATCAGCACGCGCAGCACGCCGAGCAGGGCCAGGGCGATGCCGGCGAGCTGGCGCCGGCTGACCCGCTCGCGCAGCCAGACCGCGGCCAGCAGGACGATGAACACCGCCGCCAGCTCATTGAGCACGGCGGCAATCGAGGCCTGGGTGTACTTGTAGCCGGCCAGCCACAGCAGCATCGAGACATAGGTGCCGAGAAAGCCGCCAAGCAGGATCGGCCGCCAGTCATGGACGGCGCGCAGCGCCTGCTGCAGGCGCTGCCGGGTCTCGCCGTGCAGCAGCCACAGGCTCATGCCGAGCACCCCGGCGGCCACCCGCAGGCAGACGATCCACAGAAAGTCGTGGCGCTCGAGCAGCGGTTTGGCGATCACCACACCCAGGGCCATGGCCAGCACCGAGGTGATGGCGAGCAGCACCCCGCCGAGCAGGGCGCGGCGCGAGACCGAGGCCTGCGCCGGCTCCCAGGTCACCAGTGCAATGCCGGCCAGCACGGCCACCACCCCCCACCACTGCACCGGCAACAGCCGTTCGCCGAGAAAGGCCAGCGACAGCACGATGACGAAGGGCGAGTAGAGCGTCTGCGCCGCCGCGATGCGCGCCGCCCCGATGCGGTTGAGGGCGCGGAAATAGAGGGTGTCGCCCAGGGCAATCCCCAGCAGCCCGGACAGCGCCGCCAGCCCGAGACTGCTCGCCGGCAGGGCCGGCAGAGGCCCCGAGAACAGCCAGGCGGTGGGCAGCAGCAAACCGAGGGCGAGGCTGTTCTTGGTCAGGCCCAGGGCAAACGGCGGCAGCTGCTCGCCCGCGCGCTTGAACAGGATCACCGCCACCGCCCAGCACAGCCCGCAGGCCAGCGAGTAGAGCTCGCCGGGGCCCAGCCCGGCGAGGCCCGCGACCGCACTCAAGCCGGCGGCTCCGGCGCTCCGAGCACCTGGGCGGATAGCTGCCCGCGTGCCAGCTGCAGGGCCAGATGTTCGCCGGCGAACACCGCGGCGGCGTCGCGCAGCACCCGGCCGTGGGCATCGCGCACCACCGCGTAGCCGCGGGCCAGTACCGCCTCCGGATGCAGGCTGGCGAGCAGGCTCTGGCGATGGGCCAGGGCCTGGCGAGACTGCTCCAGCCGCAGCGCCAGCGCCGCCTGCAGACGCCGCTCCAGACCCTGCAGGGCCTGACGGGCGGGCTCGATCCGCCCGCCCGGATGCTGGGCCTGCAGGCGCAGACCGCGCTGGCGCAGGCGCTCGGCGGCCCGGGCCAGGTGCTGGTTCAGCGCCGGGTGCAGACGCCCGCGGCGGGCGCTCAGGGCCTCGCCGAGCAGGCTCAGCCGCCGGCGCGGATGCTGGCGTTCGCGACGCTGATCGAGGGCATCCAGCGCCTGCATGTGCTGCTGCAGGCGGCGCTGCAGGCGTCTTCCGGCGCTCTCCAGGCGCAGCCCGGCATCGGCGGCCAGCTGGTGCAGATCGGGGCTGGCCAGTTCGGCGGCGGCGGTGGGCGTGGCCGCGCGGCAGTCAGCGACGAAATCGGCGATGGTCAGGTCCACCTCGTGGCCGACCCCGCTGATCACCGGCACGGCGCAACCGCGAATGGCCCGGGCCAGCGCCTCGTCATTGAAGGCCTGCAGGTCCTCGATCGAGCCGCCGCCGCGCACCAGCAGGATCAGCTCCACCGGGGCGCGACGGGGCAGGCCGGCGAGGGCGGCGATGATGGCGGCCGGCGCCTCGCTGCCCTGGACCGGCACCGGCCACAGGGTCACCTCCAGCAGCGGGGCGCGCCGCTGCAGGGTGGTGAGCACATCGTGCAGGGCGGCGCCGCTGGCCGAGGTGATCAGGCCGAGCCGCTGGGGACGCAGCGGCAGCGGCCGCTTCAAGGCCGGATCGAACAGGCCCTCCGCGGCCAGCCGGCGCTTGAGCTGCTCGAAGGCCAGCAGCAGATCGCCCTGGCCGGCCGGCTCCAGCGCCTCGACGATCAGCTGCAGATCGCCGCGCGCCGGATAGATCGACAGGCTGCCGCGCAGGCGCACCCGGTCGCCCTCGGCGGGCACCGGCCGCACGGTGTAGTTCTGGCCCTTGAACATCACGCAGCGCAGCTGGGCGCGGGCGTCCTTGAGAGTGAAGTACCAGTGGCCGGAGGCCGGCCGGGTGAAGCTGGAGAGCTCGCCCTCGACCCACAGGCTCGGCAGCTCGGCCTCGATCAGACCGCGCAGGCGCTCCTGCAGCTCGCTGACGCTGTAGACCCGGCCACGGACGCCGGCAGCACTGGCCATCAGAACTGGTGGAGCAGGGCGGCGAGGTCCTGCGGACGGGCATAGGCGCGGAAGAAGGTGCGCGCCAGCACGGCGAGGATGCGGTGGACCTCTTCCGGACTCTGGTGACGCAGCGGCAGCACCACCGCCTCGACGATGGCGATCACCGCCCGCGCCATGTCATCGAGATCCGAGCCGAGGTTGAACAGCCCGGCGGCGACGCCGCGTTCCAGCGCAGCGGCCAGCACCGCCTGGGAGCGCTGTTCGAATCCGCGCTGGGCGGCCACCAGACGGCTGGTCTCGGTCGACACCGGGATCAGCCAGTAGCCGCCGATGCCCTGCTGCACGCGCGGATCGCGCACCAGCTGCTCGAGCCCGCGGAACAGCAGCAGAACGCCCAGGGTGGGCTGCGGTTCGTTCTGGATCGGATGGAAGATGTAGTGGTCGAACAGCCCATGCAGCCGGGCCTGGCAATCGAGGAACAGCGCTTCCTTGCTGCTGAAGTGCCAGTACAGCGCGCCCTTGCTCAGACCGGTGGCGGTGGCGATGTCGCCGATCGACACCCCTTCATAGCCATTGCGGCCGAACAGCTCGAACGCCTGATCGCGGAGGATCTGCAGGGTGTCCAACTGCTCATGGGCAGGCTTGCGCGGCATCGAGAAAGGCAGGGCGGATTCGTGCAAAGTATGGAGGCTCGCGCCGGTTGGCGCAGCGCGTGGATTCCGCCTGCCGACGAGGGCTCCTGCCGAGATGGATGCTGAACTGGCCGCGGCTGCGGCGGCCCTGGCCGGGGCGCGGCGAGTGCTGGTGATCACCGGGGCCGGCATGAGCGCGGACGCCGGCCTGCCCACCTACCGTGGCATCGGCGGGCTTTACGAGCAGGATCTGACCGAGGACGGGCTGCCGATCGAGGAGGCGCTGTCCGGTGCCATGCTGCGCGCCCGGCCGGCGCTGACCTGGAAATACCTCGCCCAGATCGAGCAGGCCTGCCGCGGCGTGCAGCCGCATGCCGGGCATCGCGCCCTGGCGCTGATGCAGAGCGTGATCCCCCAGCTGAGCGTGCTGACCCAGAACATCGATGGCCTGCACCAGGCCGCCGGTCAGCGCGAGGTGATCGAGATCCACGGTCGCCTGCATGCCCTGCGCTGCGACAGCTGCGGCGCCGCGCCAGCGGTCTCGAGTTTTGCCGAGCTGTCCGGGCTGCCGCCGGCCTGTCCGGCCTGCGGCGAAAGCCTGCGCCCGCAGGTGGTGCTGTTCGGCGAGGCGCTGCCGGCGGCGGCGATCGAGCGCCTGGAGCAGGTGCTGGCGCGGGGGGTCGATGCGGTGATGAGCATCGGCACCACCAGCGTGTTTCCTTACATCGCCGCGCCGGTGGTGCAGGCCGCACGCCTGGGTCTGCCGACGATCGAGATCAACCCCGGTGAAACCGAGGTGAGCGGCGTCGTTCGCCACCGGGTGCGGCAGCGCGCCATCGACGCGCTGCCGGCCCTGCTGCACCGGCTCCAGGGCCGCTGAGCGGCTCAGCCTTCCAGCTTGCGCAGCTCGCGGCGCAGCTCGAGCTCGTTGGAGGCCACGCAGGCTTCCATGCCGCGCAGACGGCGCTCCATGTGCTCGAAGCGTTCGCGCAGGTCCTCACGACTGGCCGGGGCGCGGCCGCTGGGGCGCCAGCTCTCGTCGCGCGCCTCGTAGCGGCTGGCACCGGCCGTGCTCTCGCGGCTCTGCGCCGGGCTGGGGCCGTTGTCCTCGTCCATCACATACCAGAGCGCGCCATAGACCACGGCCAGCGGGAAGAAGCCGCTCATGAAGAAGCCGATGATGGCCAGCACCCGGATCAGCTTGACGTTCCAGTCAAAGTGCACCGCCAGGCCTTCGCAGACACCGGCGATCCAGCCCTCGCGGGGGTAGCGGCGGAAGTTGCTGTTGCGGGACCACTTAGCCATGACGGTTTCTCCATCCCGGCGCCTCGGCGTCGAGAATCTTCTCCAGGGACTCGATACGGCGTTCCATCCGTTCGGCCAGTCGCTCCAGTTCCACGCTGCCGGTCTGGGCGTCCGCGCTCTTCTCCAGCTTGAGCCGGTCACGCTTCACGTCGCGCAGATAGCCGAAGACGATGGCCGGAAAGACGATGAAGATCGCGATGATCGCCATCAGCGGAACCACTGCTTCCACGTCTGCTCTCCCTACTTGAGGCGGCGGTGATCAGGCAACGGTTCAGCTCTGCGGTGAGGGCGGGGTCTTGCCGAGTTTGGCACGCAGCTGCGCCAGCTCGTCATCCACCTTTTCCTTCACCGCCAGGGCGGCGAACTCGTCGGTGAGCGAGCGGGTGCCCAGGTCATAGGCCTCCAGCTCGGCTTCCATGCGGTCGATTTTGCCTTCGTACTGTTCCATTTTCAGCATCGCATCATCCATCTTGCGATCACTGATGGTACTGGCGACCTTCAGGCGCGAGGACACCGACTGCGAGCGCAGCACGATGGCCTTCTGGCGGCTGCGGGCATCGGCGAGCTTGGCCTTGAGCTTGGCGGTGTCGGTGTCGAGCTTCACCACCTCCTCATCGACATGGGTGAGCTCGCGCTGGTAGAGCGCGCTCTGCTCGACCGCGCGGTTCTTGGCCGCCAGGGCGCCGCGGGCGAGGTCCTCGCGGTCCTTGCTCAGGGCGAGCTCAGCCTTGGCCTGCCAGTCCTCGATCTCGCTCTGCAGCTGGGCGATCAGGCGTTGCAGCTCCTTGCGGCGGGCCAGGGTGCGGACGCTGGTGGAGCGAACTTCCACCAGGGTGTCCTCCATCTCCTGGATGATCAGGCGCACCATCTTTTCCGGATCCTCCGCCTTGTCGAGCATGGCGTGGATGTTGGAATTGATGACGTCGGAAAGGCGCGAAAAAATACCCATCTGGATGACTCCGGTTTCGATCAGGCGGGGACGGACTCAGAGCGAGTAGGTCACCGTGGCGGGGGGGATATCGACCGCCGGCAGGCCGGTCTCGACGGCGCCGGCGCTGGCGGGCGCCGCATCCGGCAGCAGGGGCTGCAGGGTCTGGCGCAGCTGCTGCTCGAATTCGCGCTGGATTTCGCGCAGGGCGGCATTGCCCTGGGCGGCGATCCAGTAGCCAACGCCGGTGGCGGCGCGCTGGGCGAGGCCATCGTCGGCCTGGGCCGCAGGGGCCATCAGGCTCAGGCTGGCGAGGGAGAGCAGGGCGAGGGTGGACTTGTTCATGGTGGACTCCGGCGAGGCGAGGTTGCCCGCCTTCTATAGCGAGCGCCGTGCCAAGCCTGGCCAGGAGTGCAAGTACATGAAAAATAACAAGTTATGGTCGGCACCCGAGTGTCCGGAGGGTGTCCGCCGGACAGGGCTGGTCAAGACATGGTAGAAAAAACCACCTCTCGGCCGAAATGCCCATGTTCACACGCGAAGCCCCCGATCCGATTCTCGGACAGTCGGATAACTTCTTGGCCGTGCTGGAAAAAGTCTCCCGGGTTGCGCCGCTGGCGAAACCGGTCCTGATCATTGGCGAGCGCGGCGCCGGCAAGGAATTGATCGCGGCCCGCCTGCACTTCCTGTCCGAGCGCTGGCAGAAGCCCTATGTGAAGTTCAACTGCGCGGCGCTCAACGAGGAGCTGCTGGAGTCCGAGCTGTTCGGCCATGTCGCCGGTGCCTACACCGGCGCCTCGCGGCCGCGGATCGGTCGCTTCGAGCTGGCCCAGGGGGGCACCCTGTTCCTCGACGAGCTGGCCAGCATGAGCCTGCGCCTGCAGGAGAAGCTGCTGCGCCTGGTCGAGTACGGCGAGTTCGAGCGCGTCGGGTCCTCGGAGACCCTCAAGGTGGATGTGCGGCTGGTGGGCGCGGCCAACCAGGACCTGCCGGCGCTGGCGGCGCGCGGGGGCTTCCGCGAGGACCTGCTGGACCGCCTGTCGTTTGATGTGATCACCCTGCCGCCCCTGCGCGAGCGGCGCGAGGACATCCTGCTGCTGGCCCAGAAGTTCGCCGAGAACATGGCGCGCGAGCTGGACCGCGAGTACTTCGCCGGGTTTTCTCCGGCCGCCGAGCGGGCCCTGCTGGCCCACGACTGGCCTGGCAATGTGCGCGAGCTGCGCAATGTGGTGGAGCGCGCGGTCTACCGTCTCGAGCAGGCCCGCCAGAGCGTGGAGCAGATCGAGTTCGATCCCTTCGCCTCACCCTACCGGCCGCGGGTGAGCCTGCCGCGGGCAGCGGAGGGCGAGCCGCCGCGCCCGCCGGCGCCCCCGGTGCCGGCGCTCAGCGCGCCCAGCCTGCCGCTGGATTTCGAGGCCGAGGTCGCCGGCTTTGAAGTCCGCCTGCTGCAGCAGGCCCTGGAGCAGGCCCGCTTCAACCAGCGCCGGGCAGCCGACCTGCTGCAGCTGACCTATCACCAGTTCCGCGGGCTGCTGCGCAAGTACAAGCTGCTCGACGAAGCGCGCGGCGAATAGGCGCCGGCGCGGACCTGCGCGAGGCTGCCGATGATCCGGTCCGGGGCGGA
>DASUDX010000025.1:0-14462 GCA_036275365.1 Nevskiaceae bacterium
CATCGTCGGTGGCGACGACCAGTACCTGCGCACTCGTCCGGAATCCGGCGAGACCTTCACCGACGAGGGCCTGCTGCTGCCCAGCACCGCCACGCCGCCGAATCAGAGCGCGCAGTGCGTCAGCCTGACGCCGACCGCGCCGGTGGTGATTGGCAGCGCCTATCTCAACAGCTTCGCCAGCGCCCCGGCGGACGGAGTGGCGCGCACCCAGCTGGTGCTGGCCAGCGACACCCGCTGCGTCTATGTGGCGCCGGAGAACGGGGACGAGATGACCATCCGCACCGCCTCGACCCTGTTCGCGGCGGCGGCCCTGGCCTCGGATGCGGCGGGCTTCGACATCGCCGGGGGTCAGAACGGTCTGTCGCTGGCGGCCCTGCATCTGAGCGGCACGCAATCGACGCTGATCCGCATCAACCCGGCCAATGGCGCGCCGACCACCCTGGGCCTGATCGGTCCCAGCGGCACGCCGGTGGTGGATGCCCTGGCGGTGCGTCTGGTGCCGTTCGGCCAGTAAGCCAGCCTTGCCCACGCCGTGTCCCGCGCCGCGGGACACGGCGTGTTTGTTTCTGCGATCCTGCCGGCCCCGCAACCGCTGCGCGTCTCCGCATGGACCCCTCCTCCGACCGGCTGCCGGACTCCGCGTCTCTCCAGGCCCTGCTCGACCAGGTGCTCGACCGCGCCCGCGCCGGCGGCGCCAGCGCCGCCGAGGCCCAGATCTCGCGCTCACGGGGCCTCAGCCTGAGCATCCGCGAGGGCGCAGTGGAGAGCCTTGAGTTCCAGAGTGATCGCGATCTCTCGGTCACCGTCTACCGCGGCCAGCGTCGCGGCAGCGCCACCACCGCCGACTTCAGCCCCGGCGGGCTCGCCGAGGCGGTGCGCGCGGCGCTGACCATCGCCACCCACACCGAGGAAGACCCCTGTGCCGGCCTCGCCCCGGCCGCGCGGATGGCGCGCGTCTTCCCGCCGCTGGATCTCGATCATCCCTGGGACCTGAGCCCGGAGCAGGCGATGGATCTGGCCCGCGCCAGCGAGGCGGCGGCGCTGGCCCACGATCCCCGCATCCGCCACAGCGAGGGTGCGAGCCTGTCCAGCCATCGCGGGGTGTCGGCCTATGCCAACAGCCATGGCTTCTTCGGACATCGCCGCGGTACCCAGCACTCGCTGAGCGTGGCGGTGATCGCCGAGGATGGCCAGGGCATGCAGCGCGACTACTGGTGGGACGGCGGGCGCGACCCGGCCCGCCTGGCCCGCCCGGAGGCGATTGGCCAGCGCGCCGCCGAGCGGGCGGTGGCCCGGCTGTCGCCGCGCCGGCTGAGCACCCGTGAGAGTCCGGTGCTGTTCCCGCCGGAGCTGGCACGCGGCCTGTTCGGCAGCTTCCTCAACGCCATCGCCGGCTCGGCGCTGTACCGGCGCGCCAGCTTCCTGCTCGATGCCCTGGGTCAGCCGGTGTTTCCCGCCTTCCTCGACCTGGTCCAGGAACCGCATCTGCCCGGTGCGATGGCCAGCAGCGCCTACGACCAGGAGGGCGTGGCCACCGAGCGCCGGCAGCTGGTCGAGGCCGGTGTGCTCAAGGGCTGGCTGCTGTCCAGCTACAGCGCGCGCAAGCTGGGACTGGAGACCACCGGCAACGCCGGCGGGGTCTACAACCTGGTGGTGAGTCCGGGCCGGCTCGACCTCGACGGCCTGCTCGCCGAGATGGGCGAGGGCCTGCTGGTGACCGAGCTGCTGGGCAGCGGCGTCAACGGCGTCACCGGCGACTACTCGCGAGGGGCGGCCGGCTTCTGGGTGGAAGGCGGGGCCATCGCCTATCCGGTGGAGGGCCTGACCATCGCCGGCAATCTGCGCGCCATGTTCGCCGGCATCCGCGCCCATGGGGCCGATGTGGATGCGCGCGCCGGCACCCGTTGCGGGTCGCTGCTGCTCGACCGCATGACGGTGGCCGGTGACTGAGCCGCGCCTCTCGCCCTGGCGCTTCTGCGTGGCGCCGATGATGGACTGGACCACCCGCGAATGCCGGGTGTTCCACCGCCAGCTGAGCCGCCACGCGCGCCTCTACACCGAGATGGTGACCACCGGCGCCCTGCTGTTCGGCGACGCGGGGCGCCATCTGCGGCACGAGGCCGTCGAACATCCGCTCGCCCTGCAGCTCGGCGGCTCCGAGCCGGAGGCCCTGGCCCGCTGCGCCGAGCTGGGCGAGCGCTGGGGCTATGACGAGATCAACCTCAACTGCGGCTGCCCGTCCGACCGTGTGCAGGAGGGCCGCTTCGGTGCCTGCCTGATGCGCGAGCCGCAGCGGGTGGCGGAGAGCGTGCGGGCGATGCGCCGCGCGACCACCCTGCCGGTGACGGTCAAGCACCGGCTGGGGGTGGATCACGAGGACGACGAGCCCTTTCTGCGCCGCTTCATCGACACCGTTGCCGAGGCCGGCTGCGAGGTGTTCATCGTCCACGCGCGCAAGGCCTGGCTGAACGGACTCTCGCCGCGCGAGAACCGCGAGATCCCGCCCCTGCAGATCGAGCGGGTGCTGAGGCTCAAGCAGGACTATCCCCAGCTCACCGTGGTGGTCAATGGCGGCCTGCTCGATCTCGATCGCTGCGCCGAGCTGCTGCAGACCCTGGATGGGGTGATGCTGGGGCGCGCGGCCTATGAGAACCCCTATCTGCTGGCCGCGGTCGACCAGCGCCTGTTCGATCCCGCGGCGCCGGTGCCGAGCCGCGCCGAGGTGCTGGCGCGGCTGCGGCCCTTCGTGGAACAGGAACTGGCGGCGGGGGCGCGGCTGTCCAGCCTCACCCGCCATCTGCTCGGCCTGTACCGCGGGGAGCCCGGCGGCCGGCTGTTCCGCCGCCAGCTCTCCGAGGGCGTCACCCGCGCCACGGCTGGACTCGAGCTCTACGACGCCGCCCGCGAGGCGGTGGAGCGCGCCCGCCTGGCGGTGGCGGCCTGAGCGGCCCAGGCGCGCCAGCCGCTACCATGGCGGTCCCTGCATTGCCGGATTCATCACCATGCCTGTTGCCCAGCGCCTGCGGCGGATTCTGCAAGCCCTCACCCTGATGCTGACCCTGGGAGTGCCCATGACCGCCGCTGCCGATACCGCCAAGCCCCGCGTGAAACTCGAGACCTCGATGGGCGCGATCACGCTCGAACTCGACGCCGCCAAGGCGCCGAAGACCGTCGCCAACTTTCTCCAGTATGTGCGCGACGGCCACTACAGCGGCGTGACCTTCCACCGGGTGATCCCGGGTTTCATGATCCAGGGCGGCGGCTACGACGCCAGCTACCGCGAGAAGAGCACCCGCGGCTCGATCGAGAACGAAGCCAAGAACGGGCTGAAGAATGTGCGCGGCAGCATCGCCATGGCCCGCACCAGCGCGCCGCACTCGGCCAGCGCGCAGTTCTTCATCAACCACGCGGACAACGCCTTCCTCGACTACCCGGGCCAGGACGGCTGGGGCTATGCGGTGTTCGGCACCGTCACCGAGGGCATGGAGGTGGTCGACAAGATCGCCGCCACGCCCACCGGGCGGATTCCGCCGTTTGGTCGCGATGTGCCGGTGACGCCGGTGCTGATCGAGCGCGCCAGCGTCCTCGAGTAAGCCGGTCTCGGCCCGCGTGGCCACCAGCTGGCTGCTCTCCGACCTGCACCTGCCGCCACGGCCCTCGCCGCTGCGGGAGACGCTACTGGACTGGCTGCGCAGCCCGCGGCTGCGCGAGGCGCAGGCGGTCTATCTGCTCGGGGATGTGTTCGAGGCCTGGATCGGTGACGATCTGGGCCTCGACTGGTACCGGGCGGAGATCGACGCCCTGGCCGCGCTGAGCGCCGCCGGCGTGGCGGTGAAGGTGCAGGTGGGCAATCGCGATTTCCTGCTCGGTGCGGCCTTCGCCCGCGCCAGTGGCGCGGTACTGCTGGCCGATCCGGTGGTCGAGCCGCTCGGCGGCGTGCCCACCCTGCTCTCCCACGGCGATCTCTGGTGTACCGACGATCGCGCCTACCAGCGCTGGCGCCGCTTTGCCCGCTGGCGGCCGGCCCAGCGGCTGTTCCTGGCCCTGCCACGGGGCCGGCGCGAGGCCATCGCGCGGGGCCTGCGCGATTCCAGCCGCGCCGCCACCCGGGTCAAGCCGGATGACATCCTCGATGTCAACGAGGCCGCCATCGCCGCCGCAGTCCGCGCCTCGGGAGCAAGACGGGTGATCCACGGCCACACCCATCGGCCGGCCGAGCACTGGCTGCAGAGTCCGACCGGTCCGGTGGAGCGGCTGGTGCTGGCCGACTGGCATCCGCAGCGCTGCGAGGTGCTGGGCATCGCCCCCGGAGGCGACTGGTGGCGGCAGCCCCTGACAGTCCGCTCAGGCTGACGCCACACGGCGCGGCAGCGGCGATGGCCGGCATGCCGGGCGGCGCGGGTCCTGTGCAATGATTCAGGTCGCCTGCCGCGAGCAACCATGTCGAGCTCGATGAAATCCCAATCCCGCCAGGGCGCCGAGGCGACCTTCGCTCTCCAGCCCCTGCACAGCCTGCAGGTGAAGCTGGGCGCGCTGTTCGCCGGGCTGATGCTGGTGGTGGGCGCCGCCGCCTGGTGGGTGGGCGGGCTGCTGGTGCGCGACGAGCTGGTCGAGGAGAGCTTCCGCTACGAGGTCGAAAGCGGCCTGCGCCTGACCGGGGAGGTCGAGCGCATCACCGATCGCACCGAGGATCTCGCCCGCCAGCTGGCCACCCTGGTGCCCGAACCGCCGGCGCTGGCCGCGAGCCTGGTGCCGCGCCTGCTGCAGCAGGAGGGCAGCGAGGGCCTGCTGCATTCGGTGGGGATCTGGATGATCGGCGAGCGCGGCAGCCGCCAGGGACGGCTGTGGCTGCGCGACTCCTCCGGCCAGTTTCCCCTGCGCGAGGACTACAACGACCCGCGCAGCATCGCCTACCTCAACGAGCCCTGGTTCACCCCCGCGCTCTATGCCCGCGACGGCCGCTGCTACTGGACCCCGGTCTACCGCGAGCTGCTCTCCCGCCAGGAGGTGATCAGCTGCAGCCTGCCGGTCTATGGGCCGGGCGGCGTCCGCGCGGTGGTCACCGCCAGCCTCTCGCGCGAGCGTCTGGCCAGCCGCTTCGCCACCCTCACCGCCAGCCAGCCGGGCTACAGCCTGCTGGTGATGCGCGATGGCCGTCTGCTGGCCGGGGCCGATCGCGCCGCGCAGCGCTGGGGTGACAAGCCGCCGCACAATCTGGCCGAACTGGCCCAGCGCGAGCCGGCCTACAACAGCCTGGCGCTGCGCCTGCACCGTCGTGACGAGGAGTTCCAGTCGCGCTCGGTACAGTCGGCGCTGTACGACGCCGGCAAGGTCTCCGAGCTCAAGGAGCGCACCCGCGAGCTGACCCGCCCGGAGGCGGAGCGGGCGCTCGCCCAGCTGTGGAACCGCGAATCCGCGCGCAGCGCCCCCGCGCCCGAGCAGATGGCCCTGGAACGCGACGCCGTGCTCGAGGCGGCTGCCTATGCCAGCGTCTTCGAGCTGCCGGTGAGCGGCTGGCAGCTGATCCGCGTGACCTCGGCCGAGGAGGGCTTCAGCGGCGCCCGCTATCTGTTCACCCAGACCCTGGTGGTGATCGGCGGCGGGCTTGCCATCGCCTGGCTGCTGCTGTTTGGCGGTCTGCGCTGGCTGGTGATCCGCCCGCTGCGGCGGATGACCGCCGAGCTTTCCAGCGCCGGCAGCAGCAGCGACTCCCTGCAGGTGCAGCTCGATGAGCGGCCGCGCAACGAGCTCGGCCTGCTGGCGCACTGGTACAACGAGCGGGTCCGCCAGCTGCGCGAGTTCATGGACCAGGCCATTGCCACCAATGCCCAGCTGGTGGTGGAAGCCGACGAGCGTCAGCGCGCGCAGCTGCTGCTGGCCCAGACCCAGGAGCGCAGCCAGCTGGCCCTGCACTCGGTGCTGGACGGGGTGCTGTTCACCGATGATCGCGGCCGCATCGAGGAGCTCAACCGGGCGGCCGAGCAGCTCACCGGCACCGCCCAGCGCGAGGCCCGCGGCCAGCCGCTGGACGAGGTGCTGCGCGCCCGCGTCGGCGGTGAGAACGGCTCGCCGATGCCCAATCTGGCCGAACTCGCGGTGAGCCGGGGCACCCGTCTGGACTACAGCGAGGGCCTGTTCCTGGCGCTGGCCGATGGCAGCAGCCGCGAGATCGCCCTGAGCGCCACCCCGGTGCGGCTGCGCAATGGCCGCAGCATGGGCTGCGTGGTGGTGGTACGCCCGCGGGTGACGGCGGGGGCCAGCCGTCCGAGCCGGCCGGCGGTGGAGATGGAGCGGCGTCAGAGCGATCGGCTCACCGGCCTGTCGACCCGCCGCGGCTGCGAGCTGCGCCTGCGCGAGCTGGCCGACCGCGCGCCGCTGCAGAAGCGCCAGCATGTGCTGGCCGAGGCCAATCTCGATCACTTCCGCCGCCTCAACGAGCTGCATGGCCGCGAGGCCGGTGACGCCCTGCTGGTGCGCAGCGCCGAGCTGCTGGCCGCCAGCACCGAGGCCGAGGTGTTTCGTCTGGCGCTGGATCGCTTCGCGCTGATCCTCAGCGATGTCGATGTGGAGACCGCCACCGCCCGGCTCGAGACGGCCCGCCAGCGGCTGGCCGACAGCCGCTTCCCCTGGGGCGAGCAGGGCCTGACCCTGACCGCCTCGTTCGGCCTGTTGCCGTTCAGCGATGGCCAGCACAGCCCGGGCCAGCTGCTCGACCGCGCCGAGGCCGCCTGCCAGCAGGCCAAGCGCGCTGGCCGCAACCGGGTGGCGGTGTACCAGCACAGCGACAGCCGGGCCAGCCAGGAGACCGAGGACGCGGAATGGATCCGCCGCCTGCAAGCCGGCATCGACCAGAACCTGCTGCAGCTGCGCACCCAGTGGCTGCAGCCCTCGGCCGCCTATGCCGCCGAGGGCCAGGTGTTCGAGCTGCTGCTCGCGCTGGAGGACGAGGAAGGCTTCTGGACCGCGCCGAGCGCCTTCCTGGCCTCGGCCGAGCGCCATCACCTGACCCCGGAGCTGGACCGCTGGGTGATCCGCCGCACCCTCGGGCATCTGACCCGCCATCCGGATCTCGCCGAGCGCCTCGCCTTCTGCTCGATCAATCTGGCTGCCGCCACCCTCGCCGATGGCAGCCTGCTCGATTTTCTCGCCGAGCAGTTCGCCGCCCATCCGGAGGTCGCCCCGCGCAAGATCTGCTTCGAGCTGCGTGAGTCGGCCTTCGTCGATCAGGCCCGCGAGTCCGAGCTGTTCTGCGAGGTGGCGCGGCGGCTCGGCTGCCGGGTGGCGATCGACCACTTCTCCGGGCGTTCCGCCCGCGAGGTGGCGCTGGTGCAGCGCCTGCAGGTGGACTTCCTGAAGGTGGATGCCGGCGCCTACCGCGACCTCGCCCACGATCCGATCGCCTACACCCTGGCCGATTCGGTGGTGCGGCTGGCGCGGGGTCTGCGCCGGCGCCTGGTGGTCTGCAACATCGGCGACAGCGCCGCCCTGGAAGCCTGGCGCAAGCTGGGGGTGGACTATGCCCAGGGCTTTGCCGTGGCCAAGCCCTCGCCGATCGTCTTCCACGCCCCTCTGGAGTAGCCGCGGCGCCGGCCCCGGGGCTCGGGTGGGTGGGCGAACTGGGGGGTTTCCTATATCCTTGCGCGCCTTTTTTGGTCCCCTTCCGGAATCGCGCCCGTGGACTTTCCGCTCGCCCAACGCGTGGGCCGCATCAAGCCCTCCCCCACCCTTGCCGTCACCGCCAAGGCGGCCGAGCTCAAGGCCAAGGGCCTGGATGTGCTCTCCCTGGGCGCCGGCGAGCCGGATTTCGACACCCCCGAGCACATCAAGAACGCGGCCCGGGAGGCGCTGACGCGGGGTTTCACCAAGTACACCCCGGTCGGCGGCACCCCGGGGCTGAAGAAGGCCATCGTCGACAAGCTCAAGCGCGACAACGATCTCGACTACAGCCCGGCGCAGATCCTGGTGTCCTGCGGCGGCAAGCAGAGCTGCTACAACCTGTGCATGGCGTTTCTCAACGCCACCGACGAGGTGCTGATCCCGGCGCCCTACTGGGTCAGCTATCCGGACATGGTGCTGCTGGCTGACGCCACCCCGGTGATCCTGCCGACCAGTGCCGCCAGCCGCTTCAAGATCAGCGCCGAGCAGCTGGAGCGGGCGATCACCCCGCGCACCCGCATGCTCTGGCTGAACTCGCCGAGCAACCCCTCGGGCATGGCCTACAGCGCACAGGAGCTCGCCGAGCTCGGCGCGGTGCTGCGCCGGCACCCGCAGATCCTGATCGCCTCGGACGACATGTACGAGAAGATCCTCTGGACCGGCGAGCCTTACCGCAACATCGTCAACGTCTGTCCGGACCTCTACGAGCGCACGGTGATCGTGCACGCGGTGTCCAAGACCTACTCGATGACCGGCTGGCGCATCGGCTTCGCCGCCGGCCCGAAGAAGCTGATCACCGCGATGGCCGACATCCAGTCGCAGTCCACCTCCAACCCCAACTCGATCGCCCAGGTGGCGGCCGAGGCGGCGCTGGCCGGTGATCAGAGCTGCGTCACCACCATGTGCGAGGCGTTCAAGCGTCGCCATGACCGGCTGGTGGCCGACCTCAACACCGTGCCCGGCATCGAGTGCCTGTCCGGCGACGGCACCTTCTATGTCTTCCCGAAGGTCGAAGGGCTGATGAAGACGCTCGGCTGTGCCAGCGATCTGGAGCTCTCCGACAAGCTGCTGGCCGAGGCCCTGGTGGCCCTGGTGCCGGGCTCGGCCTTCGGAACCCCGGGCCATGTGCGGCTGTCCTTCGCCACCAGCGATGCGGTGCTCGCGCAGTCCGTCGAGCGCCTGCGCAAGATCGCCGGCTGACCCCTCCCCTTCTGCGAGAACCGACGTGGCTGCCATCGGCACCGAGAGGATCCTCAGCGTCCATCACTGGAACGAGACGCTGTTTTCCTTCACCTGCACGCGCGACCCCGCGCTGCGCTTCGAGAACGGTCATTTCGTGATGATCGGCCTCAAGGTGGACGGCAAGAACCTGCTGCGCGCCTACAGCATCTGCAGCCCCAACTACGCCGAGCATCTGGAGTTCCTCAGCATCAAGGTGCAGGACGGCCCGCTGACCTCGCGTCTGCAGCACCTCAAGGTGGGGGACGAGCTGCTGGTCTCGCGCAAGCCCACCGGCACCCTGGTGATCACCGATCTCAAGCCGGCGCGCAATCTCTATCTGTTCTCCAGTGGGACCGGTCTTGCGCCCTTCCTGTCGATCCTGCGCGACCCGGAGACCTACGAGGCCTTCGAGAAGATCGTGCTGGTGCACGGCGTGCGGCTGGTCAGCGAGCTGGCTTACCACGATTTCTTCACCCACGATCTGCCGCAGGACGAGCTGCTCGGCGAGATGGTGCGCGAGAAGCTGATCTACTACCCGACGGTGACCCGCGAGCCGTTCCGCAACACCGGCCGCCTGACCACCCTGATCGACAACGGCAAGCTGTGCGCCGACATCGGTCTGCCACCGCTCAATCCGCAGACCGATCGCGCGATGATCTGCGGCAGTCCGGCGATGCTCGCCGACACCGCCGCCCTGCTCGACGCCCGCGGTTTCCAGATCTCCGCGCACATCGGTGCACCCGGTGATTACGTGATCGAACGGGCCTTCGTGGAGAAGTAGCGGACGGGGTCTTCCACGCTTGCACGGTGGCGGGGTTCTCACTACTATGCGCGCCCTCATTCCCGAATAGCTCAGTCGGTAGAGCAAGTGACTGTTAATCACTGGGTCGGCGGTTCGAGCCCGTCTTCGGGAGCCAGTTGAAACCAGAAAGCCACCGGAAACGGTGGCTTTCTGGTTTTCCGGGGTCGGCAAACGGGTGGAAGCCCTCACGCCCGGCCGCGGACCCGCCGCTAGCATGGCGCCCCCTGGCCTGCCCTCGAGACCTTCATGCCTGCCGTTGCCGCCATCCCTGCCACCCTGATCGCCGGTGACGGCATCGGCCCCGAGATCGTCGCGGCCACGGAAACGGTGCTGGAGGCCCTGGGCGCTCCCTTCGCCTGGGATCGCCAGGCGGCCGGGCTCGCGGCCCACCAGCAGCTCGGCGACGCCCTGCCCGCCGCCACCCTGGATTCGATCCGCCGCACCCGGCTCGCCCTCAAGGGCCCGCTGACCACGCCGGTGGGCGGGGGCATGCGGTCGATCAATGTGCGGCTGCGCGAAACCTTCGGCCTGTTCGCCAATCTGCGCCCGGCCTACAGCTATGTGCCGGGCGGACGCTACGAGAACATCGACATCGTGCTGGTGCGCGAGAACCTCGAGGGCTACTACGTCGGCTACGAGCACTACATCCCGGTCGGCGACGATCCGCGCGCGGTGGCCCAGGGCGTGGGCATCAACACCCGGGTCGGCTGCCGGCGCATCGCCGAATGGACCTTCGAGCAGGCGATCAAGCTCGGCCGCAAGAAGGTCACCATCGTGCACAAGGCCAACATCCTCAAGGTGCTCACCGGTCTGTTCCTGGAGACCGCCCGCGAGGTGGGCCAGCGCTACGCGGACCGGCTGGTGATCGAGGACAAGATCGTCGACAACACCGCCATGCAGCTGGTGCTCAACCCCTGGCAGTTCGATGTGATCCTCACCACCAATCTGTTCGGCGACATCCTCTCCGACCAGATCGCCGGTCTGGTGGGCGGCCTGGGCATGGCCCCGGGCGGGAACATCGGTCCGGATGTGGCGATCTTCGAGGCGGTGCACGGCTCGGCGCCGGACATCGCCGGCCAGGGCATCGCCAATCCCAGTGCGGTGCTGCTGGCGGCGGCGATGATGCTCGACCATGTCGGCCTCGGCGCGCGCGCCCAGGCCCTGCGCCAGGCACTGCGGCAGCAGATCGCCGAGGCCAGGGTGCGCACCCGCGATCTGGGCGGCACCGCCAGCACCGTCGAATTCGCCGCGGCCCTCGCCAGCCGGCTGCGGGCCGGCTGAGCGGCGCCCGCCGGCGGCCCTGACGGCAGGCCTAACCGGCCGTGCCCGGCGCCGCCCTAGTGGGCGTGTGCCAAGCGCGGCGACATTGCCCCTGGCCGCCGCCGGCTCCAGACCTTCTCGTGGAAGTGATAGGCCACGGTGTTGATGGCGGGCTCGACCAGGGCCACCAGACCGCCGGTCAGCCAGTCACCGGTCATCAGCCAGACCACGCCGAAGGCGACGCCGATGTGCAGCAGGCCGAAGGACAGGGTCTTGGTCATCGCGGGCTCCGTGGACAGCCGATGGGAAGATGATAGGCATTCCCATTCGCAAGGCCAGTGAAAGCTTTTCATCGCCGCGATAGCGCCGCCGCATCGCGGTCCGGCGCCGCCCAAAAAGAAACCCCGCCGCAGCGGGGTTTCTCCAAACCTCCTGACCCTTACTCCTCGCCGCTGGCGAAGCCCAGCAGGTGCAGCAGGCTGGTGAACAGGTTGTAGATCGACACATAGAGGCTGACGGTGGCCAGCACATAGTTGGTCTCGCCGCCGTTCACGATCTCGCTGGTCTGGTAGAGGATCATCCCGCACATCAGCAGGGCGAACATCGAGGAGATCGCCAGCGCCAGCGGCTGGAACTGGTAGCCGAACAGCGAGGCCACCAGCAGGCCGATGCTCAGCACGAAGGCCAGCAGGATGCCGCCGACCAGGAAGCCGCGCATGAAGCTGAAGTCCTTCTTGCTCTGCACCGCGTAGGCGGAGAGGCCGACGAAGATGGCGCCGGTCAGACCCATCGCCATCATCACGATCTGGCCACCGTTGGCGAAGCGGCCGATGTAGCCGTTGAGGATCGGACCCAGACCGAAGCCGAGCAGACCGGTGACGGCGAACACCACCCAGATGCCGGCCTCGGAGTTGGCGGTGCGCGGCACCACGAACCACAGCAGACCCAGCGAGACCAGCGAGCAGACCAGGCTCAGGCCGTAGGGGGCGTTGATGGCCATCGACACGCCGGCCATCAGGGCGCTGAACAGCAGCGTCAGCGACAGCAGACCGTAGGTGTTGCGCAGAACCTTCTGCGCCGCCTCGGCGGTCGGGGTGGCAACGTAGCCGCCAGCGGCGGCCACGGCGCGCGGGGTTTCGTTCCAGTTGTTCATTCCATAAACCTCGTGGTGGATCGGTGACGGGAGTCTAGCAACGCCGGTGAGACGATTCCCACCGCGGCGAAGTTCCCGGTTTCGCCCTGTCACAATGCGGCAGTTCTGCCGTGGTTCAAGCCCCGTGAGCCTCCTGCCCCGCTCCCTCAAACCGGCCTTCTCGCGCTTTCTCGGCGCCCGTCCGGGCCGTCTGCACGCAGCCGCCCACAGCCACCACCCCTGGCCCGATGTCAGCTTCGACGCCCAGCAGCAGTGCTGGCTGGACGCCGCCCGGCTGATGGACGAGAAGTGGACGGCAATCTTCGCCGAGCAGATTCCGCGCGCCCAGGGCCATCTGGCGCGGCTGCTGCAGCTGCCGGACCCGCGCTCGCTAGTGTTTGCCCCCAATACCCACGAGTTCCTGCTGCGGCTGCTGTCCTGTCTGCCGCCGCGGCCGCGCATCCTGACCACCGACAGCGAGTTCCACAGCCTCAGCCGCCAGCTGCGGCGGCTGGAAGAGGACGGCGCGGTGCAGGTGGCGCGCGTCGCCGTCGAGCCCTTCGACACCTTCCCGGCGCGCTGGGTGGCGGCGATCCGCCAGCAGCCGGCCGAGCTGATCTGGTTCAGCCAGTGCTTCTTCAACTCGGGCTACCGGCTCACCGATCTGCAGACCCCGGTGGCCGCCGTGCCGGATCCGCAGACCCTGGTGGTGATCGACGGCTATCACGGCTTCATGGCGATGCCGACCGATCTCTCGGCCCTGGCCGATCGCGTGTTCTATCTAGGCGGCGGCTACAAGTACGCCATGAGTGGCGAGGGCATCTGCTTCCTCCACGCCCCGCCCGGGCAGGCGCTGCGGCCGGTCAACACCGGCTGGTACGCCGGCTTCGGCCAGCTGGTGGAAGCCCAGGCCGGGCGGGTGGCCTACGCCGAACACGGCGGCCGGCTGTGGGGCGCCACCTTCGATCCCAGCGGGCTGTACCGCTTCAACGCGGTGATGGACTGGCTGCTCGCCGAGGGCCTGAGCCCGGCCTCCATCCACGCCCATGTGCAGCAGCTGCAGAGCGAGCTGCTGGCGCGCCTGGAGCCGCTCTGGCTCAAGGGCGCCCACAGCACCTGGCTGTCCCCGGCGGCGGGCCAGCCGCGCGGCAACTTCCTCAGCTTCCGCCACCCGCAGGCCCTCACCCTGCAGCAGCGCCTGAGCCAGCTCAATGTGGTCAGCGATGTCCGCGAGGACCGCCTGCGCATCGGCCTCGGCCTCTACCACGACCTCGCCGACATCGACGAGCTGGTCGGCCGGCTGCAGGCGGCGCGGCTGTAGGGCGCTCCCGCGCCTCAGAACTGGAACAGCAGGCTGGCCAGCCACTGCTCGCGGCGATAGCGGGTGCCGATATCGGCCTCGGCCTCGACATGCTGGGCCAGCAGGTCCAGCGCCCAGGCCCGGTTGAGCCGCTGATTCAGCCCCAGGCTCAGCACCTGAGCATCGGCGGCGAGGCGAAAGGCAGTCTCGCCGCGACCGTCGTAGGCGCGGTCACGATCGAGCGCGCGGGCGGCGGCGAGCAGGGTGGCGGAGGGGCTGGCGGTGGTGCCGCTGAGATCGCCCTCGCGGTACTGATAGCCGAGATAGAGCGTGGTGGCCGGCGGCAGCCGCCATTCCAGATCCGCGGTGGCGCTGTGCGCATCCAGATCGAACACCGCCGAGCGCGCATCGCGATAGCTGCCGGTGAGGCCGAGGCGCGCCTCGATGCGGGTGCTCAGCGGCCAGCGGCTGCCGAGCAGCCAGCGCCACTCCCAGCTGTCGCGCAGCGGGTCCTGCCACTCGACATAGGCGAGCCCGGCGGCCGCCGACCAGGTCGGATCGAACAGGCCACGCCCGCCGCGCCAGGCCAGCCGCACCAGCCCGCCGCTGCGCAGATGATCCAGCGCCGGATAGGCCGGCAGGCGCTGGCCCTCGGCGCCGAACTGGGCGCTGAGCCCCAGCCCGCCGGCGAGCGGACGCTCGAGCGTCTGTTGCAGGCGGATCCGGGCAAAGCCGGCCTCGCGGGCCGCGGTGCCCTGGCGGGCGGCGTTGAGATTGCTGTCGTGGCCCAGCGACAGCTCGCCCTGCCAGGCGAGCGCCGAACCCGCCAGCAGCAGCCCCGCCAGCCCTAGCAGGCTTGCCAGCCCGCGCCTGTGCCTGTGACGCACCGCCCTGCCCCGGTTCCCTTGCTCGGGCACTATGCCATGGCGCCCCTGATGGACTGCCGCGATGCCCCTCGACAATCCCCGCCGCCGCCACCTGATCCGGCTGCTGGCCGCCGGCCTCGGCAGCGCCTGGCTGCCCCCCGCCAGCGCCCAGATCTTCGGCCGCCGACCCGGGCGGCTGCCGCCGGAGCGCTCGGTCTATGAGCT
>DASUDX010000026.1:0-24703 GCA_036275365.1 Nevskiaceae bacterium
GAGCGGTCTCGATCAGAGCAGGGAGGAGGACGCGACGGCGCGCGGACGGCGGAAACGGGGGGTCTGACTCAGGCGCAGCAGCTGCCAGCCGGCCGAGCCGCCGAGGGCGAGACAGGCGGCGAGGATGGCCAGCAGTCCGCGCAGCTCGAGGCTGCCGTGACCGTGGGCAAAGCTCGCCGCGGCGACGATGGCCGGCAGGATCGGCAGCAGCAGCGCAGCGCGGCGCAGACGGGAGTCGGGGGAGAGCGGAGAGAGAGTCATGGCGGGGCTCCGGGAAGGGAGAGGGCTACTGGAGGGACTGGGAGTCGATCAGCGCGAGATCCGCGCTGGACATCAGGCGTTCGATGTCGACCAGGATCAGCATCCGGTTGTCGAGGGTGCCGATGCCGGTAATGAAGCGGGTGGTGATCGCACCGCCGAACTCGGGAGCCGGGCGGATCTGCTCCGGGTTGAGCTGGAGCACATCGGAGACCCCATCCACCACCATGCCGACCACGCGGCGGGCGATGTTGAGGATGATCATCACGGTGAACTCGTTGTAGTCGGCGCGGCCGAGCTGGAACTTCAGGCGCATATCCACCACCGGCACGATGGTGCCGCGCAGGTTGATCACGCCCTTGATGAAGTCCGGGGCATCGGGGATGCGGGTGACGGTGTCGTAGCCCCGGATTTCCTGGACCTTGAGGATGTCCACCCCGTACTCCTCGGCACCGAGGGTGAAGGTGAGGAACTCGTTCGGCAGGCCGGCCGCGATCTTCGCGTTCACCGGCTGGGTGTCGTGGGCGGGAAGGCTCATGCGGATCGGTCTCGGCGGTGGCGCTGGCTCAGCGGGCCTGCGTCAGGTTTCCGGCTCGAGGCCCGGGTGAGCCCCCCTTTCCGACGCAGTCCCGACTCTCCCTTCAAGTTCCGTTCCCCGGAGCCGGACGGTGTGCCGGGAGGGGACGGACGGCGGCGTTTCAGGCCGCCACCGCCTGGTGGACCAGCCGCACCACGCTGCCCACATCGAGAATCAGCGAGACCCGGCCATCGCCGAGGATGGTGGCGCCGGAAACCCCGCGCACGCGGCGGTAGTTGGTCTCCAGCGACTTGATCACCACCTGCTGCTGGGTCACCAGCTCGTCGATCTGCAGGGCCAGCTTGCGTCCTTCCGCCTCCACCAGCACGGCGATCGCCTGGTGTGGCGGCCGGCGGATGCCCGGCAGGCCGAACCACTCGCGCAGATCCACCAGCGGCAGGTACTCGTCGCGCACCCGCAGCAGGCAGCCCTGCCCGGCCACCGGCTTGATCTGCTCCGGTAGCGGCTGCAGCGACTCCACCACCGAGGACAGCGGGATGATGAAGATCTCCTGGCCGACCGCCACCGACATGCCGTCGAGAATGGCGAGCGTCAGCGGCAGGCGGATGCTCACCGTGGTGCCCTGGCCGGGCCGCGAGGAGAGCTCCACGGTGCCGCCGAGGGAGCGGATGTTCTGCTTGACCACATCCATGCCGACGCCACGGCCGGACACATCGGTGACCTGCTCGGCGGTGGAGAAGCCGGGCGCGAAGATCAGCTGGAACACCTCGCCATCGCTCATCGTCTCGCTGCAGGCGATGCCCTTCTCGCGGGCCTTGGCGAGGATGCGGCTGCGGTCGAGACCGCGGCCGTCGTCGATCACATCGACATGGATATGCCCGCCCTGATGGGCGGCGCGCAGGGTCAGGGTGCCCTGCTCCGGCTTGCCGGCGGCGCGCCGCTGCTCGGGGCTTTCCAGCCCGTGATCGAGGCTGTTGCGCACCAGGTGGTTGAGCGGATCGACGATCTTCTCGATCACGCTCTTGTCGAGTTCGGTCTGCTCGCCCTGGGTCAGCAGCTGCACCTGCTTGCCGAGCTTGGTGGCCAGGTCGCGCACCAGCCGCGGGAAGCGGCTGAACACCGACTCCACCGGCAGCATGCGGGTGGACATCACCGCCTCCTGCAGGGAGCGGGTGTTGCGGTCGAGCTGGGACAGCCCGGCCAGCAGCTTCTCGTTGTGCACCGGGTCCAGCCGCATGGCGTGCTGGGCCAGCATGGCCTGGGTGATCACCAGCTCGCCCACCAGATTGATCAGGGCGTCGATCTTGTCGGTGGCCACCCGCAGGCTCGCCGGCTCGGCCGGACGGGCACGCGGACCTCCACCGGCCACGGCGGACGGTGCTGCGGCGGGCGCCGGGCTCGCCTCCGTCGCTGGCGCAGCGGCGGCGGCCGCCACCGGCCCGGATGCGGACGAGGCGGCTGGGGGCGCGGCGCCGAGCGGCGCCAGCACGATCTCGGCCACATCCTCGACCCAGGCGAAGCAGTCGCGGACCGCAGCCTCCTCGGCCGGGCTGTCCAGGCGCAGCTGCCAGGCCAGATGGCAGCGATCGGCCTGCAGGCCGGCCCAGGCCGGCAGCCCGGACTCGATCAGCTCGGCCTCGACGGTCCCGAGCTCGGCCAGGGCCCGCAGGGTGTGCAGGGGATCGTTGCCGCAGGCGAACAACTCCTCATGCGGGCGAAAGCCAATCTGCCAGCCCCGGCGGGCGGCTGCGGCCGGAGCCGCCGCCACTGCTGCGGGGGCGGGCGCGCTGCCGAGCAGGGCATCCAGGGCCTGGGTGCTGCGCTCGAGCGCGGCGAGGTCCAGATCGGCGCCGTTCTCGGCGGCATCGATCAGCATGCGCAGGGTATCCACCGCCTGCAGCAGCGCCTCCACCAGCGGGCGGTCGGCCTGGCGCTGGCCCTCGCGCAGCTGGTCGAGCAGGGTCTCGGCCCGGTGGGTGAAGCTCGCCACCGCGCTGAAGCCGAAGGTGGCCGCCCCGCCCTTGATCGAATGGGCGGCGCGGAAAATGGTGTGCACCGCCTCGGTGTCGGTGTGCTGGTCCAGGGCCAGCAGGCCGCGCTCCATCACATCGAGACCCTCGCGGCTCTCGTCGAAGAAGGTCTTGTGGAAACGGGCGAGATCGAGGGTCACGGGGCCTCTCCAGAGGGTGCCAGGGGCGATCCGGGCCGGGCGAGGGATCGTCCCGTTCGCCGCCCGGGCGGTGCGGCGGGAGCGGGCGGCCGGGCGGCCGCGCCAGCCGCAGGCGGGCGGGTGGGAATCACCCGAGCACGCGACGGATGGTGCCGACCAGCTGCTCCGGATTGAACGGCTTGACCAGCCAGCCGGTGGCGCCGGCCGCCTTGCCCTCGGCCTTCTTCTCCGGGGTGGACTCGGTGGTGAGCATCAGCACCGGGGTGTGCCGGTAGTCCGGCAGCCCGCGCAGGGCGCGCACCAGCGACAGGCCATCCATGCGCGGCATGTTGACATCGCACAGGACCAGGGCGTACTGGCCTTTCTGGGCCAGGCCCAGGGCCACCTCGCCGTCCTCGGCCTCAGTGACATCGAAGCCGGCCTGGCTCAAGGTGAAGCCGACCATCTGGCGCATCGAGGCGGAGTCATCGACCGCCAGAATCCGGGTACCCATGTCAAACCTCGCGGGAGAGCTGCAGCAGAGTGGTCATGCCCAGCAGGGCGGCAGCGCTCTTCAGCGCCGGGGAAGGGTCCTGCCAGCGGGTGGCACGGCCGGTGGCGCGGCGGTCGCGGCAGAACAGGCAGAACAGCTGCAGCGCCGCGGTATGGATGCGCGCCACCTCGTGGGCGTCCAGCGTCACCGGGCCCTCGGCCTCCAGGCTCTGGTTGAGCTGATCCTGCAGCTCCATCAGCTGGGCCATGCCCAGTTCGGCGGGAAGACTGAGGGTGACGGGCTCGGCGGTGACAGACATGGCGCACTCCAGGTCGGCGGGGAACTCGCTGGGCCTTCAGGCAAGGCCCGTTCCCGGAGCGGGCGTCACCTTTACGACGGCAGCCCTTCGAGATCGAGCAGGTGCAGCCACTGGCCGTCGCGCAGCACCACCCCGCACAGCCGGAAGCCGGCCGGGGGCGGCACCCGCGGCGCCTCCTGCACCGCCTGGGCGACCACGCTGCGCAGCTCGCAGACCGCGTCCACGCGCAGGCCCAGCCATTCGCCGCCGCCGTCGATCACCATCACCGCGTAGCGCTCGCCACGGGCCGGCGCGAGGCCCAGGCGCTGGCGCAGATCGATCACGGTGAGGATGCGGCCGCGCAGATTGATCAGCCCGAGAATCTCCGCCGGTGCACCCGGCACCGGCTCGACCACGGGGGCGGGCAGCACCTCGCGCACCCGCAGAATGGGCAGGGCATAGGCCTGGCCGGCGAGATCGAAGCCGACCCAGCGGCTGATGCGGTCGCTGGCGCGGCGTTGGGCAGGAACCTCGCTCATCCGGCCGGTCCGGTCGGCGGCGCAGCGGCCTGCTGCTGCAGGGTCACCGGCTGGCTTTCGGTGGCGAGGATGACCAGCAGCACCCGGCGGTTGCGGTTGCGGCCCTCGAGGCTGCGGTTGTCGGCCACCGGCCGGAACTCGCCGAGGGCTTCCACGGCCAGCCGGGTCGGCGCGATGCCGGCGCCGGAAAACCGCCGGACCACGGTGGCGGCACGGGCCGCCGAGAGCTCCCAGTTGCTCGGGTAGAGGGCGGTGGCGATCGGCTGGTCGTCGGTATGGCCTTCCACCCGCACCGGGTTGGGAAAGGGCGCGAGCACCTGGCCCAGGCGGTCGAGGGTCTGTTCGGCCAGCGGCGAGAGCGCCGCCGAACCGCTGGCAAAGAGGATGTCGGCCTTGATCTCCACTTCCAGCCACTGCGCCTCGCGGCGGATCAGGATCAGCTGATCGTCGACCAGCTCCTGCATGGCCTTCTCCACCGCCTCGGCCATGTGGGCGAGCTGGGCGCGGTGGCGCGCCGCCACCGCCTGCTCGCGCGGCACCGCGGTCTGCACCGGGGGCACGCTCGGGCCGAGCTGGTTGGCCTTGGGTGCGCGCATCGGCGCCACCGAGGCCTCATGGGCCTCGGCCCCGCGCGCCGGCTGCGGGCCGACCTGCACCGGCTTGAGCGATTTCGGCGGTCCGCCGAAGGCGTTGGAGAGCGAGTCCGACAGCACCCGGTACTTGCCCTCGTTGACCGAGGAGATCGAGTACATCACCACGAAGAAGGCCAGCAGCAGGGTGATCAGATCCCCATAGGGAATCGCCCAGGCCTCGTGGTTGATGTGGTCCTCGTGCTTGCCCTTGCGCGCCATGGCGCCGCCTCTTGCGTCAAGCCTTTGTCGGCTGCGGGGAGCGGTGCAAGTCCTGTTCCCGCCTCAGTGCAGGAAGCCCTTGAGGCGGGTCTCGATGTTGCGCGGGTTGTCGCCGCGGGAGATGCCGATCAGACCCTCGATCAGCAGCTCGCGGACCCGGGTCTGGTCCGCCACCACGCTCTTGAGCTTGCCGGCCATGGGCAGGAAGAACAGGTTGGCGCTGGCAATCCCGTAGATGGTGGCGATGAAGGCGGCGGCGATGCCGGTGCCGAGCTTGGAGGGATCGGCGAGGTTCTGCATCACCGCCATCAGACCCATCACCGCGCCGATGATCCCCAGGGTGGGCGCGTAAATGCCCATGCCCTCCCAGATCTTGGCGCCGGCGAGATCGAAGTGCTCCTTGTGGCCGACCTCGGTTTCCAGGGTGCTGCGGATCGCCTCCGGCTCGGCACCGTCGACCAGCAGCTGCAGGCCTTTCTTGATGAAGGGATCGGACTCCGGCTCGATGCTCGCCTCCAGCGCCAGCAGACCCTGCTTGCGCGCCGCCCCGCTCCATTCGAGGATGCGCTCGATCAGCGCATGCGGATCCTGCACCGGGGGCTTGAACACCCACTTGGCCATCTTCAGCCCGTGCTTGAAGGTCACCATCGGGGTCTGCACGCAGATCGAGCCGAGGGTGCCGAGGATGACGATGACGAAGGCCGCCGGCCCCCACAGGGCGCCAACCCCGGAGCCCTTGAGAATGCTGCCGCCGATCAGGGCGATGAAGGCCAGCGCGAAGCCGGTGACGCTCAGCTTGTCCATGACGGCGTTTCCACAGCCCTCACCAGGCTATTGAGATCCAGGATCAGGGCCACCCGCCCCTCGGGGGTGACGGTGGCGCCGGACAGGCCGGCGAGACCGCTGAGGCTCTCGCCGAGCGGCTTGATCACCACCTCCTCGCGGCCGCGCACCTGGTCGACCACCAGGCCCAGCTCGCCGCTGTCCAGGCGCACCCGCACCAGGCGGCGGCCCGGGGCGGCGGCGAAGGCCTGCTCGGCACCGGCCCAGCGGGCCAGGTCCAGCAGGGGCAGGGTCTGGGCGCCGGTGAGCACCGGCCGGCCCTCCAGCGAGCGCACCCGGGTGGCGTCGAAATCGGTGACGTCCTGCACCGCGGTCAGCGGGATGGCCAGACGCCGCTCGCCGGCCTCCACCATCAGCGCCGGCAGGATCGCCAGGGTCAGCGGCAGGCGCAGGCTCACCTGGGTGCCCTGCCCCTGCACCGAGCGCACCGAGACGCTGCCATTGAGGCGGTGGGCGGTGGACTGCACCACATCCATGCCGACGCCGCGGCCGGACAGATCGCTGACCGTCTCGCGGGTGGAGAAGCCCGGCCGGAAGATCAGCTGCAGGCATTCCTCGTTGCTGAGCCGGGCGGCGCTGGCCTCGTCGATCAGGCCCTTGGCCAGCGCCTTGCTGCGCACCCGCTCGGGGTCGATGCCGGCGCCGTCGTCGGCGAGCTCGATGCAGATCGATCCTCCCTCCTGGCGCGCCGAGAGGGTCAGGGTGCCGGCCTCGCGCTTGCCCGCGGCGCGGCGCACCTCCGGGGTTTCCAGCCCGTGATCGAGGCTGTTGCGCACCAGGTGCAGCAGCGGATCGGACAGCGCCTCGACCAGATTCTTGTCGAGATCGGAGTCCGCGCCCTGCAGCACCACCTCGACCTGCTTGCCCAGACTGCGGGCGAGATCGCGGGCCAGCCGCGGCACCCGGGCGAACACCTTGCCCACCGGCTGCATGCGGCAGGCCATCACCGCGTCCTGCAGGCTGCGGGTGATGAAGTCGAGCTCGCGCACCGCCCGGCCCAACGGGGTCTGCGCGCTGTGGCTGCCCTCGGCGCGGGTCAGCGCCTTGAGCCGGTTGCGCACCAGCACCAGCTCGCCGACGCCGTTCATCAGCCGGTCCAGGCGGGCGGTCTCCACCCGGATGGTCTCGGCCGGCGCCTCGGCCGGAGGGGCGGCACTGGCCGCTGGTGCAGGCTCCGCGGGCGGGCGGGCCGGTGCCGCCGGGGACGGAAGGGGGGCCGTCACCGGGGTGCCGGGTGCCCCGCCCGCGCCGTGGAGCTGGTCGAGCAGGCGCTCGAATTCATCCTCGTCGATGGTGGTCTTGGCCGCGCCGCCCTCGCGCAGGGCGGCCAGCAGCGCCGCTGGCGCGGCGGCCGGCGGCTGCCGCTCGGCCACGCTGGCCAGCTGGCCGGCGATGTGGTTCTGCGCCTCCAGCAAGGCATCGAGCAGCGGTGGCGAGATCGAGCGGCGGCCGTTGCGCAGCTCGCCGATCACTTCCTCGGCGGCGTGGCTGAGTTCCACCAGCGGGGTGCAGCCGAGAAAGCCGGCACCGCCCTTGAGGGTGTGAAAGACGCGGAAGATCGCGTTGAGGGTGTCCGCACTGGCCTGGGACTCCAGACCCATCAGCTGCAGGCCGAGCTGATCGACCAGCTCACCGGCTTCCTGCAGGAAGTCCTCGCGCACGCTGTCGTCCATCGCCTCGGCGCCCATGTTCAGAGACCCAGGCTGGAGAGCAGATCGTCGGCATCGCTCTGCGAGGCCCCCTTGACCACGCCGGGCACCGCCGGGCCGGCAAGGCCGCCGGGCTCGCGCCCACGCGGGGCCTCGCTGGGCAGCACGCCATTGCTGCGCAGCAGATCGAGCAGGGCGTGCTCGACATTGCGCACCAGGCCGATCACCTGGCGGATCACCTGGCCGGAGACATCCTGGTACTCCTGGGCCTGGGCCAGACGGGTGAGCTTGCTGCGCAGGGCATCGGCGTCCTCGGTGACGGTCACCCCGGCCAGCCGTACCCGTTCGCGCTGGGCCTCGGGCAGCTCGGGCAGCACCCGCTGCAGCTCGGCCGCGGCCAGCTGCAGATCGGCGGCCACCGCGCGCGCCTCGTCGACGATGTCCAGCGTCTGGTGGGCGGCGTGCTCGCTGACCCGCACCACATAGTCGAGCCGGTCACAGGCCTCCGGCACATCGCTGCCGGCCAGCCGGGCCAGCCGCTCGTCGTAGCCGAGCGCGCGCAGCTGCTGGTGCAGCTCGCGCGCCACCTGCAGCAGACCCTGCTGGAGAGGCGGATCGGCCGCCCCGCTCTGGAGCGTGTTCACGCCGCCACCGACTCGCCGAGACGGGCGAAGATGCGGTCCATCTTCTCCTTCAGGGTCACCGCGGTGAAGGGCTTGATGATGTAGCCGTTGACCCCGGCCTGGGCCGCCTCGACGATCTGCTCGCGCTGCGCCTCGGCGGTCACCATCAGCACCGGCAGCTTGGCCAGCCGCGGCTCGGCGCGGATCGCCTTGAGCAGCTCGATGCCGGTCATGCCCGGCATGTTCCAGTCGGTGACCACGAAGTCGAAGCCGCCGGCCAGCAGCATCGGCCAGGCGGTCTTGCCGTCATCGGCTTCCTGGGTGTTGGTGTAGCCGAGGTCGTGGAGCAGGTTCTTGACGATGCGGCGCATCGTGGAGAAGTCGTCGACGATGAGAATGCGCAGGGGCTTGTCCATGGGGCGTCCGTTGCGGGTTCAGCGGGTGGGGTCATCCAGGCGTGCGCGGGCGCGCAGCAGGGCCTGGGCGTGGATCTGGCAGACGCGCGATTCGGTGACGCCGAGCACGGCGCCGATCTCGCGCAGGTTCAGACCCTCGCCGTAGTAGAGGGAGAGCACCGTGCGCTCGCGCTCCGGCAGCTCGGCCAGGGTGGTGGCGACCAGGGCCTGGCGCTCGTCGTCGAGCAGGTCGTGCAGCGGGTTGACCGGGTCGGCGACCTCATGAGCCGGATGGTCGGGGTCCTCGGCATCCAGCGAGAGCACCGGACCGCGGGCGATCTCGGCGATCAGGGCGTGGTACTCGGGCAGCGGCAGCTGCAGGGCCTCGGCCACCTCGCCATCGCGGACCTCGCGGCCGAGCTTCTGCTCGAGCTTCTGGATGGTGGCGGTGATCTGCCGCAGCTGGCGGTGGACCCGGCGCGGTGCCCAGTCGGACTCGCGCAGGGCGTCGATCATCGAGCCGCGGATACGGGCACCGGCGTAGGTCTCGAAGCTGGCGCCGTTGTCGCCACGATAGCGCTCGGCGGCTTCCAGCAGGCCCATCAGGCCGGCCTGGATCAGATCATCGAGTTCGACCTGGGCCGGCAGCCGTGCCGCCAGATGCAGGGCGATGCGCTTGACCAGCGGCGCGTGCTGGCGCACCAGCAGATCGGGGTTGTCCAGCGCCGGTGCGGCGGCTGGCTGGTCCTCGAGATAGGCCGAGGCGGCATCGGCACTCTCCCAGGGCGCCGGGGCCAGACGGGCAACCGCCGCATAGGTGGCATCGGGGGTCATGCAGGGGCTCCAGCCAGCGGCTCGCGGCCGATCAGACGCTCGACGAAGAACTCGAGATTGCCGCGCGCCCCGCTCGGCAGACCCCATTCGGCGGTCTTGCGGGCCAGGGCCCGGAAGGCCTCGGCCGAGGGCGCGTTGGGATAGGCCTCGACCACCGGGCGCTGGCGGCGCACGGCGCGGCGCAGCCAGTCGTCCTGCGGCACGCAGCCGATCAGATTCAGGGTGACATCGAGGAAGCGCTCGGCCACCCGCCGCAGGTTCTCGTGCAGCTCGCGGGCCTCGGCGAGGCTGCCGACCATGTTGGCCAGCACCTGGATGCGGGAGACGCCGTGATCGCGGTTGAGCACCTTGATCAGGGCATAGGCATCGGTGATCGAGGAGGGGTCGTTGCAGACCACCACGATCACCTGCTGGGCGGCCTGGCTGAAGGTGATCACCGAATCGGCGATGCCGGCGGCGGTATCGATCACCAGCACATCGAGCTGGCGCTTGAGCTCGGAGAAGGCGTGGACGATGCCGGCGTGCTCAGCCGAGGAGAGCTCGGCCATGGTGCGCTTGCCGCTGGTGGCCGGGGCCACCAGCAGGCCGGCCGGACCGGTGATCAGGGTGTCGTCCAGGCTGCAGCGCCCGGCCAGCACATGGCTGAGGTTGTAGGTGGGCTGCAGGCCGAGCATCACATCGACATTGGCCAGGCCCAGATCGCCATCCAGCAGCAGGGTCTTCCTGCCGCTCATGGCCAGGGCCACCGAGAGGTTGACCGAGACGCTGGTCTTGCCCACGCCGCCCTTGCCGCTGGTCACCGCGATGACCTGCACCGGCGCCGCCGGGGTCAGGCCCTGCAGACCGGCGGCCTGGGTGGCGATGGCGGGGGTCAGGGTCTCAGCCATGGGAGGCTCCGGCCATCAGGGCGCCGAGCGGCGCGGCGCCGTGGCTGACTTCCAGCTCGAGATCGTCGATCGCCGCCTGTTCGCGGGACAGGCGCACGGCGCGGATCACCAGATCCTCGGCCCGCGCCGGGTGCAGATCCTCGGGGACCCGCTGGCCATCGCTGAAATAGTGGATCGGCAGCTGCCGCTGCACCGCCAGGCCGAGCACGGCGCCGGCACGGCTGGCCTCGTCGAGCTTGGTGATCACGCAGCCCACCGGCTCGGCCGGCGCGAAGCCGCGCACCACTTCCTCGAGATCGGCGGTGCCGCTGTTGGCGGGCAGCACCAGCAGGGTCTTGATCGCCCGGCCGGCCGGATCCAGGCAGGCGAACTGGCGGGCCAGGCTGCGGTCGCGCGGCGACTGGCCAGCGGTATCGATCAGCACCAGCTTGCGATCGCGCAGCTTGTCCAGGGCCTGGCTGAGTTCTTCCGCGGTACCGGCGGCGAGCACCGGCACCCCGAGCAGGCGGCCGTAGGTGGCGAGCTGCTCCTGGGCGCCGACCCGCAGGGTGTCGGTGCTGATCAGGGCCAGATCGCGCAGGCCGTGGCGCTGGATGAAGCGGGCGGCGATCTTGGCCAGCGTGGTGGTCTTGCCCACCCCGGTGGGCCCGACCAGGGCGATCACGCTCGGACCCTGGGCGGTGCCGCGCAGCAGCACATCCGGGGCCGCCACCGGCAGGCGGCGGGCCAGCCAGCCGAGCGGCAGGAATCGGGCGCGTTCGGCGCTGGCATCGGCCGGCAGCTCGGCGGCCAGCTCCCGCGCCAGCTCCGGCGGCAGGCCGAGCTGGCTGAGCGCGCGCAGCACGCCCAGGCGCAGCGGATGGCGCTGCCTGAACTGTTCCCAGCCCTGCACCTCGAGCTGCTGCTGCAGCAGGCGGCGCAGATCGCCCAGCTCCCGCATCAGCGGCTCGGGAACACTGGCAGCGGGGGCGCTGAGGGGCGGCAGATCGAGGCCCGCCACCACCGGCGCCGGCTCGGCCGGAGACGGCGCCGGCCGCGGCGCGGCGCGCACCAGCGGGGCCTCGGCGATCTCGGCGGCACTGGGCAGGCTTTGCTGGATCAGGGCGGCGTCGTAATCGGTGGCGGCCACCACCTCGATGCCATCCTCGACCCGGCGGTTGGAGAGGATCACCGCGTCCGGACCCTGCTCCTCGCGGACCAGGCGGATCGCCTCGCGCATGCTGCGGGCGGTGAAGCGCTTGATCTTCATGCGGCGCCGACCTGTCCGGCGAGACGGATGCGGCGGTCATCCGGCATCTCGTTGTAGGCCAGCACATGCAGGCTGGGGGCGGCGGCGCGGGCGAAGCGCGCCAGCCAGTTGCGCAGCGGCTGGGGCACCAGCAGCACCGGCGGCTCGCCGCGGGTCTGCTGCTGCTGGGCGGCCTGGGCGAGTGAGTGGTGCATGCGTTCCGCGAGTCCCGGTTCCAGGGCATTGCCCCCGTTATGCAGGGACTCCTGCAACGCTCGTTCCAGTGCCGGCGCCAGTGTGAGCACCGCCATCTCCGGCTCGAAGCCATTGATTTCCTGCACGATCTGGCGGCCGAGCGCGATTCGTACGGCGCCCAGCAGGGCGACGGGATCCTGACTCCGCGGCGCCGCCTCGGCGAGCGCCTCGGCAATCGAGCGCAGGGCGCGGATCGGCACCCGCTCGGCCAGCAGGCCCTGCAGCACGCGCACCCAGGCCGACAGCGGAATCAGCTTGGGGATGAGGTCCTCCACCAGCTTGGGCGCGGTGCGCGCGAGGCCGTTGAGCAGCTGCTGGGCCTCGTCGAAGCCGAGCAGCTCGTGGGCGTGGTTCTGGATCAGATGGGACAGATGGGTGGCCACCACCGTGGAGGCATCCACCACCGTGCAGCCGAGCATCTGCGCCTGGTCGCGGGCGGCCGGTTCGATCCACACCGCCTCCAGCCCGAAGGCCGGATCGCGGGTGGGAATGCCGCCCTGCAGCTGGCTGTGCGCGCTGCCGAGGGTGCCGGCGGCGTCCAGCGCCAGCTCGCGGTCCGGGTAGATCACCCCGGTGGCCAGCGGCACCCCGTGCAGCAGGATCCGGTAGGCGGTGGGCGCCAGCGAGAGGTTGTCGCGGATGTGCACCGGCGGCACCAGGAAGCCCAGCTCCTGGGTCAGCTTGCGGCGCACGCCCTTGATCCGGCTCATCAGCGCCCCGCCCTGCCCCGGATCGACCATGGGAATCAGCCGGTAGCCGACCTCCAGCCCCAGCAGATCGGCCTGGCCCACATCCTCCCAGCTCAGCTCGGCCGGCGCGCTGGCCGGCCCGCCGAGGGCGGGTGCCGCGGCCACCGGCTTGGGCCGCGACAGCTTCCAGGCCGCCCAGCCGCAGGCGGCCGCGAGCGTCAGGAACACCAGATTCGGCATGCCCGGGATCAGCCCGACGCCGCCCATCAGCGCGGCCACGATGCCCAGCGCCCGCGGCTCGCGCAGCAGCTGGCCGCTGACCTGGTGGGACAGATCGCTGGCGGCGGAGACGCGGGTCACCAGCATCGCCACCGCCGTGGACAGCAGCAGCGCCGGCACCTGGGCCACCAGACCGTCGCCGATGGTTAGCAGGGTGTAGGTGCGCAGGGCCTCGGCGAAGGGCAGATCGTGGGAGATCACGCCGATCGCCAGCCCGCCGAGGATGTTGACGAACAGGATCAGGATGCCGGCGATGGCATCGCCGCGGACGAACTTGGAGGCACCGTCCATGGCGCCGTGGAAGTCGGCCTCCTCGCGGACCTCCTCGCGGCGGGACTTGGCCTCCTCGCGTGTCAACAAACCGGCGTTGAGGTCGGCGTCGATCGCCATCTGGCGCCCGGGCATGGCATCCAGGGTGAAGCGCGCCGAGACTTCGGAGACGCGCTCGGCACCCTTGGTCACCACCATGAAATTGATGATGGTGAGGATCAGGAAGACGATGAAGCCGACCGCATAGTTGCCGCCGACCACGAAGCTGCCGAAGGCCTCGATCACCTTGCCGGCGGCGTGCGGGCCCTCGTGGCCGTGCATCAGCACCACCCGCGAGGAGGCCACATTGAGCGACAGCCGCAGCAGGGTGGCCAGCAGCAGCACGGTGGGGAAGGCGCTGAACTCCATCGGCCGGCGCACATAGACCACCGCCAGCAGCACCACCATCGACAGCGCCAGGTTGACCGTGAACAGCAGATCCAGCGCCAGCGGCGCCAGCGGCACCACCATCATGGCGAGGATGGCCATCAGCACCAGGGGCGCGGCCAGGCCCTCGCGGGGCAGCCGGCGCAGACGGTCGAGCAGGGTGGGCGGCATCGGGCGGCAGGGGGAGAGTCCGCCGGCCACGCTGCAAGTCCCGTTCTCGCCCAGCCGGCGGGCGGCCCGCTTCGTCAGAAATTGGTCATATCGAAGGGGATAAAAACCCCCTTGCCAGCCGCGCCGCGCCTGCGGAGCATGAGGCGACCCCGTGCCCGGACCCGACCATGCGCCGCACCTGCCTCGCCTGCCTGCTGCTGAGCCCCCTGGCCGTCCTGGCCGACACCCCGGCGGCACCCGCGCCCGCCGCGGCGGCCCCGGTGCCATTCGAGCACTTCGCCCGCTTCCCTCAGTTCGGCAATGTCACCATCTCCCCCGGCGGCGAGTATCTGGGGGCGATCGTGCCGGCCGACGGCCGTGACGCACTGGCCTTTCTGCGGGTATCCGATCTCAAGCCGGTCGGCGCCTACAAGCTGCCGGGCAAGGAGCAGGTGGCGAGCTACTGGTGGGTCTCCGACAACCGGGTGGTGATGACCCCGGCGATCGCCGAGGGCCCGCTGGACCAGCCGGTGCTGACCGGCGAGCTGGCGGCGGTGGATGTCGATGGCAAGCGCTCGGCCTATCTCTACGGCTATCGCGGCGCGGCCAGCACCGGCACCCTGGCGCGCAATAACGCGGCCGAGTACGGCTATGCCACGGTGCTGGACACGCTGCCGGAGGATCCGGACCACATCCTGATCCAGACCCAGAGCTTCCTCGCCGGCGGCAATGACTACACCCGCGCCTTCAAGCTCAATGTCTACAGCGGCGAGCGCCAGCGCATCGGCGTGGCCCCGCTCGGCGGCTTCGGGTATCTGGTGGCGGACCCGGCGCTGGAAGTCCGGTACGCGGTGGTCACCGACCACCGCAACATCCTCCGCACCTGGTGGCGGCCCTCGGAGAAGGCCGACTGGATCCAGGAAGATGTGGGCGAGCTGGCCTCGGCCTACATCCTGCCGCTGGGCTTCTCCCGCGATGGCCAGCGGGTGTTCCTGCGCTCCACCGAGACCGGCAGCGTCTACTGCCTGGTCGAACGCAGCCTCGGCGAGACCCCGAGCCGGCGCACGCTGGCCTGCGATCAGCACGGCGATCTCGGTCGAGTGGTGATGGATCCGCAGACCCGCGAGCCGATCGCGGCGACCTTCGCCCCGGGCCGGCCGCGGGCGGTGGTGCTGGACAACGAGAGCCTGCTCGGCAAGCGCTATGCCCAGCTGCTGGAGTCCTTCGAGGCGCGCGGCGAGTTCGTCGAGCCGGTGTCCTCCACCCAGGATGGCAGCAAGGTCATCCTCTACGCCTACAGCGATCGCAACCCGGGCGACTACTACCTGTTCGAGACCGCCACCGGCAAGGCGCGCTATCTGCTCTCCGAGCGCGAGTGGATCGATCCGGAGCGGATGGGCCCGCGCCGGGCCATCACCTACAAGGCCCGCGATGGCCAGCTGATCCACGCCTATCTGACCCTGCCGCCCGGGCGCCCGGCGAAGAATCTGCCCCTGGTGGTGATGCCGCACGGCGGGCCCAAGGGTCCGCGCGACCACTGGGCCTGGGAAGCCGATTCGCAGGCCATGGCCTCGCGCGGCTATGCGGTGCTGCAGCCGAACTTCCGCGGCTCCGGCGGCTACGGGGTGAAGTTCGAGGAGGATTCCAAGTACGCCTGGGGCACCACGCTGATCGACGACATCACCGATGGCACCCGCTGGGCGGTGGAACAGGGCATCGCCGATCCCTCGCGGCTGTGCATCATCGGCGGCAGCTACGGCGGCTATGCGGCGCTGATGAGCGCGGTGCGCGAGCCGGACCTCTACCGGTGCGCGGTCTCGTTCGTGGGCGTCACGGATATCGAGGCCTTGCTGCGGGACTCCGACACGGCGGACAGCGAACGCGGTCGGATCGAAGGCAGGCGGTGGGTGGCGCCGAACGACCAGGTCGCCCGCGAGCAATCGCCGATTCACTATGTCGACAAGCTCAAGGCCGCCCTGTTCCTGGTTCATGGCGACAACGATCAACGCGTGCCCTACAGCCAGATGAAGGCCCTGCGGTCGAAACTGGATGAGCGCAAGTACCCCTACGAGCAACTGGTGAAGGCCGGCGAGGGGCATGGGTTCTACAAGGAGGAGAACCGCGTGGAGTACCTGCAGCGGCTGATCGCCTTCCTCGATCGCCACATCGGCCGCCCGCCGGTGGCGGCGCCAGCGCCCTGAGCTGATCTCACCCTTGCCGGGAGGCGGCCCGGCATCGCCTAATGGGCCTCCAGCGGCGCTCCAGACGCCGCGCTCGCGAGGAGTGCCCGATGATCCCCCTGCCCCGCCCGCTGCTGGCCGGCGTGTTCTGTCTGCTCGCCGCCTGCGGCGATTCCCGCGGGCCGGCGCGGCTGGATCCCGTCAGTGGCGGCGGCGAGGTACGCCCCCTCACCCGCTATGCCGCGGCCAACCAGTGCCTGGCCCTGCGCGCCCGCGGCAATGGCCAGCTGCTCAGCGCCGACGGCGAGGGCTACCGCGCCAGCGCCAGCCAGCCGGCCCAGGCCGAGGCGTTCCGCTTCAAGGCCTCGGCCCTGGGCGACTATCTGCTCTACACCCGCAGCGGCAGCCTGCTGGCGGCCGCGGCGCCGGCCACCACCGCCGCACTGGCCGACGCCAGCGAGGCCACGGTGTTCACCCTGCGCGCCGATGGGGATGGCACCGCCTACCCGCCCACCCCGGTGTTCGACCGCGAGCCCACCCCGGAGCAGATCCAGACCTACCGCGGCTTCCGCGATCCCGCCATCGCCGCCACCGTGTTCACCTTCGACGCCGCCGACGGCCAGCGCCTGGCCATCGACGAGAGCGGTGCGCTGACCCTGGCCGCCGCCTCGGACAGCCCGGCGCAGCGCTTCGTGCTGGAGCCGGTGAGCGGCTGCGCCGACTTCCCGGAGGCCCATGACAACACCGAGGGTGAGACCTTCAAGGGCCGGCTGGCCGACGGCCGCGTGCTCGGCATGGCCGATGTGCATGTCCACATCAGCGCCACCACCTTTCTCGGCGGGGCCCAGTCCGGCAACCCCTTCCACCCCTTCGGCGTGACCCATGCCCTGCCCGACTGCGCCGCCGAGCACGGCCCGCGCGGCGAGCGCGACGCGGTGGGCGCCCTGCTCGCCGGGGACATGGACGGCCACGCCACCGACGGCTGGCCCACCCACACCGACTGGCCGGCGCGCGATGCGCTGACCCACGACGCCATCTACTGGAAGTGGCTGGAGCGGGCCTGGAAGGGTGGCCTGCGGGTGGTGGTGAACGATGTGGTGGACAACCAGACGCTGTGCGAGCTGCAGCGCAATGTGTCCGGCACCCCGGCGCGCGACTGCAACGAGATGAACAACGCCGGCCAGCAGGTCGGCAGCATGTTCGCCATGCAGGACTACATCGACGCCCAGTACGGCGGACCGGGCCGCGGCTTCTTCCGCATCGTGCTGAGCCCGGCCGAGGCGCGCCAGGTGGTGGAGAACGGCCAGCTCGCCGTGGTGCTGGGGATCGAGATCTCCAACCTGCTCAACTGCACGCTCACCTACAACCCGCTGCGCACCCAGCAGCCGTTCGAGGAGACCGGCAGCGGCGCCAGCGAGAACCGCTACAGCTGCGCGATGACCGAGACCGGCGCCGACAACGAGGTGCTCACCCAGATCCGCCGGCTGCATGGCCTGGGCATCCGCCAGGTGATCACCATCCACGAGTTCGACAACCCCTTCGGCGGCAACGGCATCTTCGAGGGTCTGGTGCTCAACCTCGGCAACCGCGAGAACAGCGGCGGCATTCCCGGCGATGTGGTGAACAACCCGTTCGGAGTCAGCGAGACCCCGACCGGCGAGTTCTGGACCACCTACACCTGCCCCGAGGAGGATGCCGAGGGCTTCAGCGGCTATCTGTTCGGCGATTCCGGAGGCGCGGTGATGCAGAACCTCGGCCCGCCGCCACCGCTGTGCGTGTTCACTGGCCAGGACGGCCGTCCCGGCGGCACCACCGCCTGCTACCCCCCGCAGGGCCAGTGCAATGCCCGCTGGCTGACCCCGATCGGCCTCTACACCTACGGCAAGCTGATGGAGTTCGGGATGATCTTCGATGTCGATCATCTCGAGCTGGGCATGAAGACCCAGGCCCTGGAGCTGGCCGAGGCGCAGAGCCCGGCCTATCCCTTCGTCTCCACCCACGGCACCTTCGGCGGCATGAGCAATGACCAGGCCATGCGCATCCTGCGCAACGGCGGGTTCATCTATCCCAGCCTCGGCAATGGTCCGCAGCACATCACCCTGATGGAGGAGCTGCGCAGCGTGCACGCCGCCGCCAACACCGGACGGCTGTTCGCCTTCGGCTTCGGCACCGACACCAACGGGCTGTCGGCCCAGTCCGGACCGCGCAGCGAGATCGCCCCGGGTCGCGAGGTGGTCTACCCCTACACCCTGTTCGACGGCGGGCTGTTCGACACCCTGCCGGAGTTCCAGGCGATCAGCGGGGTGACCTTCTTCCAGCCGGAGGAGCGCGATGCCGAGGGCAATGGCCGCAGCTGGAGCCTCGATCTCGACGGCTCGGCGCACTACGGGATGATGAGCGACTTCGTCCAGGAGATGCGCCTGGAAGGCAATGCCGAGCAGATGCGCGCCCTGTTCAACTCGGCCGAGGGCTATCTGCGCACCTGGGAGGCCACCGAAGCCTCGCGGGCCGGCATCGCCCAGCGCGGCCTGGTGGTGCCGCCGGGGATTCTGCGCGCGGCGCCCAGCGACTAGCCCGGACTAGCCTGGCGGCGAGGGCGGTGAGGGGTCTGGTTCGCCGCCCTCCACCGCGCCGATCACCGGCGCCTGGGCGCCGGGCTGCAGCCGCAGCCGGTACACCCAGCCCAGCACCTGGGCCACCGCGCCATAGAGCCGTGGTGGAATCTCCTGGTCCAGCGCCACGCCGCGGTACAGCGCACGGGCCAGCGGCGGGGCTTCCAGCTGCGGCACGCCGTGACGGCGCGCCGCCTCGCGGATGCGCAGGGCCACTTCGTCCACCCCCTTGGCCACCACCCGCGGAGCCCCCGGCTTGCCCGGCTGGTACTTCAGCGCCACCGCATAGTGCGTCGGGTTGGTCAGCACCACATCGGCCTTGGGCACCTGCTCCATCATCCGCGCGTTGGCCATCTGCTGCTGCAGCCGGCGCACCCGTGCCTTGACCTCGGGCCGGCCCTCGCTCTGCTTGTATTCCTCGCGGATTTCCTGCTTGGTCATGCGCAGCTCGCGCTGATGCCGGCGCAGCTGCAGGGGCACATCCACCGCGGCGATCACCGCCAGACCGCCGCACAGGGCCAGCAGGGCGCCCAGCAGCAGGCCGAGCGCCGAGGCCAGGGCCTGCGGCAGGGTCAGCCGGCCGAGGCTGAGCAGCTCGGGCAGGCTGGCCCACAGCATCAGCACGGCGATGCCCACCAGCAGCCCGGCCTTGAGCAGGCCCTTGCCGACTTCGGCCAGCGCCTCGCGGGAGAACAGCCGGCCCAGCCCCTTGAGCGGTGACAGGCGGCCGAGATCCGGTTGCAGGGCCTCGCTGGACCAGTTCCAGCCGCCGATCAGCAGCGGTGCGCACAGCGCCGCCACCAGCAGGCCGCCGAACACCGGCAGCAAGGCGAACAGGGCCGCACCGAGCTGGCGCGCCAGCGCGGCGGGCAGATCGGCGCTGCCGGTCAGACTGGCTGGATCCAGCCGCAGGCCGGCGGCGAAGCCCCCGGCCAGGCCCTGCAGGGCCAGCGGGCCGAGGGCCATGAGCAGGCCGACCGCGGCAGCCACCATCACCAGGGTGGCGAGCTCGCGCGAGCGCGGCAGCTGGCCCCGCTCGCGGGCCTCCTGCAGGCGTTTGGGGGTGGCGCGTTCGGTGCGGTCCTGGGCGCTGCTCTCGCTCATCGGGCGCCCTCCAGCAGGCCTTGCCAGAGGCCGGGCCAGCGCGCCATCAGGGTGGTGAAGCCCTCGGCCCAGACCGGCAGGGTCAGCCACAGCAGGGCGAGGCCGGCGAGCAGGGTGGCGGGGAAGCCCACCGACATCAGATTGAGCGCGGGGCTGGCGCGGCTGAGCACGCCGAAGGCGAGATTCACCAGCAGCAGGGCGGTCACCGCCGGCAGGGCCAGCAGCAGCCCCTGGGCGAACACCAGGCTGGCCAGCGCCGGCAGGCGGGCGAACAGCTCGGCGGGCAGCGGTTGCGCCGCCGGTAGCCACTCGAAGCTCAGTGCCAGTCCGCGGATCAGCTGGTGATGGCCGCCGAGGGCGATGAACAGCAGGCTGGCCAGCAGCAGGCCGAAGCTGCCGAGCAGGGGCAGGCTCATACCGCGGACCGGGTCCACGCTCTGGGCAAAGGCGAGGCCCATGCCCTGGGCGATCAGCTCGCCGGCCAGGGCCAGGGCTTCGAAGATCAGCAGCAGCACCAGGCCCAGCGCGATGCCGACGATCAGATTGCCGGCGATGCCGCTCCACCAGCCGGCCGAGAACAGCGGCTGCGGGGTGACCGCCGGCAGCACCGGCAGCAGCACCGCGGTCAGCCCCAGGGTCAGCATCAGGCGCAGGCGCGGCGACAGGCTGCGTCCGCCGAAGATCGGCGCCACCATCAGGCAGCCGCCCAGCCGGGCGAAGACGAAGCTCGCGCCCTGCAGCCAGGCGAGCAGCGTCTCCAGATCGACCGTCATCCGAGCAGGGCCGGGATGCCGGCGATCAGACCCCGGGTGTACTCAACCAGCAGCCTCAGCATCCACGGACCGGCGATCAGGATCACCGCCGCCATCGCCGCCAGCTTGGGCAGGAAGGACAGGGTCATTTCATTGATCTGGGTGGCGGCCTGGAACAGACCCACCACCACACCGACCACCAGGGCGGTGATCAGCAGCGGCGCGGCCAGCAGCAGGGCCAGCTGCAGGGCCTCGCGGCCAACCGTGAGCACCGCCTCCGGGCTCATCGCTCAGGCCCGGGCGAAGGAGGCGGCGAGCGTGCCCATCACCAGGCTCCAGCCGTCCACCAGCACGAACAGCATCAGCTTGAACGGCAGGCTCACCAGCATCGGCGAGAGCATCATCATGCCCATGCTCATCAGCACGCTGGCCACCACCAGATCGATCACCACGAAGGGGATGAACAGCAGGAAGCCGATCTGGAAGGCGGTGGTGAGCTCGCTGGTGATGAAGCTGCTCACCAGCACGGTGAACGGCACCTCCTCCGGGCGCGCATAGGGGCCATCGCCGGCCAGCTGGGCAAAGGTCAGCAGATCGGCCTCGCGGGTCTGCGCCAGCATGAAGGCGCGCAGCGGGGTCAGCGCCGCCTCCAGCGCCGGCTTGAACTCCAGGGTGCCGGCGAGATAGGGCTGCAGGGCCTGGGCGTTGATCTGGTTGAACACCGGCTGCATGACGAAGGCGGTGAGAAACAGGGCGAGCCCGATCAGGATCGGCGTCGACGGGGTCTGCCCGGTGCCCAGGGCCTGGCGCAGCAGACCCAGCACCACCACGATGCGGGTGAAGGCGGTCATGCACATCAGCAGGCCCGGCAGCAGGGTCAGGCCGGTCATCAGCAGCAGGGCCTGCAGGCTCAGCGAGTACTCGGCGCCACCGGCGGTATTGGTGACGGTGAGCGCTGGCAGTCCAGGCTCGGCGAGCAGCGGGCCGGCCCACAGCAGCGCCAGTCCGACCAGCAGCCGGCTCACGGTGCGGTCTCGGTGCGGGCCGCGCCGGGCAGGGCATCGGCGATGGTGGCGTAGCTCTGGCCCTGGTGGCGCAGCAGCCGGACCTGGCCCGGCGCGACGCCAATCAGCAGCCGCTCGCCCTCGGCCTCGATCAGCAGCACCCGCTCGCGGGTGCCCACCGACAAGCCGGCGATGATGCGCAGCGGCGCCGCGGCCCCACCCGGACGCAGGCCCTGCAGCCGGCGCAGGCCATGGGCCAGCAGCGGGATCAGCGCCACCACCAGCAGCAGGCCGCCGAGGGCCCGGGCCAGTTCCATGAGCGCTCAGCGCAGCTTGCGGATGCGTTCGGCCGGGCTGACCACATCGGTCAGGCGGATGCCGAACTGGTCATTGACCACCACCACCTCGCCATGGGCGATCAGGGTGCCGTTGACATAGACATCGAGCGGCTCGCCGGCGGCGCGCTCGAGCTCCACCACGCTGCCCTGGCTCAGCTGCAGCAGGTTGCGGATCGGCAGGCGGGCGCGGCCGACCTCCATCGACAGCGTGACATTGACATCGAGAATGACATCGAGATTGAGGTCCTGGCCCGGGTTGGCGCTATCGGCCAGGGGATCGAGACGGGCGCGGCTGGCGTTCTGGAAGGTGTCGTTCATGAGGGCGCTCAGGCGCTGAGAGAGGAAACAGGGGAAACCGACAGACGGGAGGGTTCACGGCGCACGATCTCCTCGATCTGCACCGCATGACGGCCCTGGCTGAGTCCGACCTTGCCGCGGAACAGCGGCTGCGACTCCACCTTCACCGGCACCCGCTGCGGACGCGGGATCGGCAGCACATCGCCGGGCTTCAGGCGCAGCAGCTGGGCCAGGGTCAGGTTGACCCGGGCCAGCTCGGCCACCACCTCCACCGGCGCGTCCTGCAGCTGCTCGCGCACCGACTGGGTCCAGCGCTCGTCGCGCTCGCGCAGATCGGACTGGATGCCGGCATCGAGCTGCTCGCGGATCGGCTCGATCATCGAGTACGGCAGGGTGATGTGCAGATCACCGCCCCCGCCCTCCAGCTCGATGTGGAAGCGGCTGACCACCACCAGCTCGCTGGGCGAGACGATGTTGGCGAAATGGGGATTGACCTCGGAGTTCAGATACTCGAACTCGAGGTTGAGCACGGGCGCCCAGGCCTCGAACAGATCGGCAAAGGCCTGGCGCACCAGCAGCTGGATCACCCGGGTCTCGGTGGGGGTGAACTCGCGGCCCTCGATCTTGGTGGCGAGCTTGCCGTCGCCACCGAAGAAGTTCTCCACCACGGTGAACACCAGCCGCGGCTCGAAGATGAACAGCCCGGTGCCACGCAGGGGCTTGAGGCGCACCAGATTCAGCGAGGTGGGCACGAACAGCGAGTGGGTGTACTCGCCGAACTTGATGATCTCCACCCCCACCACGGTGAGCTCGGGCGAGCGCCGCAGCATGTTGAACAGGCCGATGCGGAACAGACGGGCGAAGCGCTCGTTGATCATCTCCAGGGTCGGCATGCGGCCGCGGACGATCCGGTCCTGGGTGGCGAAATCGAAGGACCTGGCCTCGCCCTTGGCCGCTGGCGGCGGGGTGGTGTCGACCTTGCCGCTGTCCACGCCGTGGAGCAGGGCATCGATCTCGTCCTGGGACAGCAGGTTCTGGGCGCTCATGCCGGGCCTGGAGCAAGTCCCGTTCCCGGCCGCGCTGCATTTCCGGCGCGGATCCGCCGTCGGCTTCCCGTCACCCGCCGCCGCACCCGCCGGCACCGCGTTCCGCGCCGCGATCGCTGTCGGCGTGGCCAGGACGACGGACAGCCGACACCCCGCCGCGGCCCGGGCCGCAGCGGGGGGGCGCGACGAACGGCGTCGCGGCTTACTGCATCACGAAGCTGGTGAAGAACAGCCCCTCGATACCGGCAGCGGCCTGCTCGGCCTCGAGAATGGTGCGCACCTCGTTGAGCGCCTGGGCCTGCAGCGCCTCCTTGCCGGTGCGGGTGGCGAGCTGATCCGGATCCTGCTGGCCGAACAGCAGCAGCAGGGCGTTGCGGATCCGCGGCTGATGCAGCTTGATCGCCTCGATCACCGCTGGGTCGCGCGCCATCACCTCGACATCGAGCTGCAGGAAGCGCATCGCCTGCGGGTCCTCGAGATTGACCACGAAGGCCGGTGTCAGCGGCAGGTACTGCGCGGGCTCGAGCTTGGCCGCCGGGGCTTCGGCCAGGGCCTCGGCCTCGGCGGCCGGGGCGGCCCGCTGGAAATAGAGCGCCGCGCCGCCGCTGGCGGCGGCCGAGAGCACCACCCCCAGCAGCATCAGGCCCAGCCCACCGCCGCGAGGCTTGGCCGCGGCGGCGTCGGCAACAGGGGCGGCGGGAGCGGAAGCGGCGGGAGCGGCAGCCATGGGCGTCTCCGGAACGAGTGGATATCCGGGGTCACGCCTGCAAGACGCATTCCCGCCGGGTTTCCGTCCCGGTGTTCAGCGCCGCGCCTGGAGACGGACTCAGGCGTAGCGGTCCAGCCCGCGGCGGCCCCGCAGGCGGCGCAGCTCGGCAGGTGCCATCGCGGTCTCGGCCTCGCCACGGCGGCTGGCTGGACGGCTGCGCACCTCGCTGAGCGGACCGAGCGTCAGGCCTTCGGCGCGCAGGGCACTGGCCAGCCCCGGCAGGGCCTGACGCAGACTGGCACTCAGGGCCGGATCGGCCTGCAGCTGCACGGTCAGCTGGGGTCGCTGCGCCTCGCGCTGCAGCTCCAGACGCAGATCCAGCCGGCCCAGCGCCGGATCCTCGAGGGCAAGCGTCAGCGCATCCGGGGCCGCTGCCGACAGACTCAGCAGGGCCGGATCGAGCAGCGCATCGAGACTCTCGGCGCCGGCCGCCAGCAGGGACAGCGGCTGGGACACCGGCGCCAGGCTGGGCTCGCTGCGGGGCAGCGCGCGCGGGGCCTCAGCGGCGGGCGCCAGGGGGCTGGCGGGGGCAGACGGCACCTCGGTCAGCGCGGCCGGACCGGTCCGTTCGACCGCGCCCGGCGGCCGGTCGGTAACCACGGCATCCGGCCGGGTCGACTCGGGCTGGACCGGCTCGGACCGGGCTGGCTCGGATGCCGGCATCGGCGGGGTCTCGGCCGCTGCGGTCGGCGTCGTTGCAGGGCTGGCGGCGACCGACGGGGTCAGCAGGGCCCCGCCCTCCGCGCGATCGACCGCCGCCGGCAGCGCCGGTGCTCGCTCCGGCACGGGGGTGGCGGCGGCGTCTGCAGCCGGTGGCGTGGCCCCGCCCCCGGCGGGCCTGGGTCTGGCCCTGCTGACGCTGCTGGGCCTGCCGGCGCCGGCGCTTGCCAGCGTTGCCGCCACAGCCGCTGCGGCACGACCGACCGGCACCGCCGCGACCGCTGCCC
>DASUDX010000027.1:0-24157 GCA_036275365.1 Nevskiaceae bacterium
TCGAGCGAGTACGGATCCGCGGTGCCGCCGGCATTGCGGGCGGTGCCGTTGCCCGGGCCGAGGGTGCCGACCAGGCTGTTCGGGAAGATGTCGTCGTCCTTGATGGTGACCACGCCGGCGATGCGGTCGATGGTGGTGCCAGCCGGCACGGTGGCCGGAATGATGCGCACGCTCAGCTCTTCATTGGCTTCGGCGTCGCTGTCCGGCAGGGCGACCAGGCGCACCGGGACCGAGGTCTGGCCGGCGGGGATGGTCAGTTCGCGGCGGAACCGGAGATAGTCCACGCTCTGCTCGGCGGTGCCGGCGCGGGTGACCACGCTGAAGGTGACATCGCTGCTCGCCGGTTCGCTCAGGCTGATGATGACATTGCCAGCGGTGCGGACATCGCCTTCACGCAGGCTGAGGTCGGCGACCGAAAGGGCGGCGGCCGAGGCGGCGCCGGCGAAGGTCATGCCCAGAGCGGCCGCCAGGGCGCTGCGGGCGTAACCCGGGTTGATGCGGAAAGTCATGTCGTGCTTCCTGGGGTGTCCAAGGGAGCGGGCACAGTAGTCAAGCAATGTGACAAAACGGCTACGCCAGCGGCTTGCCGGATGGCCGTGATTGAAGTCATGATTCCGATACTGGAAGTCAACGAAATATCACAGTGTCCGCCCCGCGCCTGCGCAAGCTGTTCCGCCTCACCTTCCACCAGAACGGCCAGGTCTACGAGCTGTATGCCCGCAAGGTCGGCAGCGGCGAGCTGCCGGGCTGCCTGAGCGTGGAGGAGCTGGTCTTTGGCAGCCGCAGCAGCCTGGTGGTCGATCCCTCCGAGGAAAAGCTCAAGGCCGAATTCGACGGCGTCAGCCGGCTGCATCTGCCGCTGCACCTGCTCCTGCGGGTGGACGAGGTGCGTCAGGAGGGACCGGCGCGGATCGTCGGCGAGACCGCCAAGGTGCTGAGCTTCCCCGGCGTCGGCGGACCCGAGAAGCGCGCCTGATGCGCCTGGCGATGCTGGGCTCCGGCAGCAGCGGCAATGCCACCTGGGTCGAGGCCGGCGGCACCGCCGTGCTGGTGGATTGCGGCTTCAACCTCGGCGAGACCGAGCGCCGGCTGGAGCGCCTGGGCTGCGACCCCGGCCGGCTCGCCGCCATCCTGGTCACCCACGAGCATGGCGATCATCTCGGCGGGGTCGGGCGGCTGGCACGGCGGCATGACCTGCCGGTCTGGCTGACCCGCGGCAGCGCCGGCGGCTGGCGCGATGGCGAGGGCGTGCAGCGCCACTGGATCGACCCGCTGCGGCCGTGGACCCTCGGCGCCCTGACCCTGCAGCCCTTCCCGGTGCCGCATGACGCCCGCGAGCCCTGCCAGTTCGTCATCGAAGGCGCCGGCTGCCGGCTCGGCATCGTCTCCGATGTCGGCCATGTCACCCCGCACATGCGGCGGGTGCTGCACGACTGCGATGCCCTGCTGCTGGAGTGCAACCACGATCCGGACCTGCTGGCCGAGGGCCCCTATCCGCCACGGCTGAAGGACCGGGTGGGCGGCGCCTACGGCCATCTGTCCAATGCCCAGGCGGCCGACCTGCTGGCCAGCATCCGCACCCCGCGTCTGCGGGCGCTGGTGCTCACCCATCTGTCCCAGCAGAACAACCGCCCGGCGCTGGCCCGGGCGGCGGTCTGCGAGGTGTTGCAGGACGATCCGGACTGGTGCCGCTGCGCCGGTCAGGAGGACGGAACCGGCTGGATCGAGCTGGCCTGAGCCGCCGCGGCCGCCGGCCCCAGCCGGTAAAATGCGCTTCCTGCCGCGCCCGCCGCCCTGATATGACTTCCTCCGCCTCGTTCGCGGTGCTGCCCAGCGCCACCGTCCTGTCCGCATTCCGGGTGGAGCGCCTGATCAGCGAGCTGCGGGCCCAGGCGCCCGGCCTCCAGGGCCTGGAGGTGCGCGATTTCTTCCTCGCCGATCTCGAGCCCGGGGTCGATCGTGCCGCCCTGCGCGCCCTGCTCGGGCCGGGGCCGGAGGTCTTCCCCGCGGCCGAGGGCCGGCTGTTCGTGGTGCCCCGGGTCGGCACCACCTCGCCCTGGTCGAGCAAGGCCACCGATATCGCCCGCGTCTGCGGCCTGCGCGGGGTGCGCCGCCTGGAGCTGGGCCGGGTCCTGCTCCTCCAGGGCCTGCGCCAGCTGCCGCCGGCCTGCTGGGCGCTGCTGCACGACCCGATGATGGAATCGGTGCTGGAGGACGAGGCGCGGCTGGCTGAGGTGTTCGCACACCAGCCGCCCCGGCCGCTGCGCAGCGTGGCCCTGGCCGCACGCGGCCGCGAGGCCCTGGCCGAGGCCAACCGCGACTGGGGCCTGGCCCTGTCCGAGGCCGAGATCGACTATCTCGCCGGCCACTATCTGCAGGCTGGGCGCGATCCCAGCGATGCCGAGCTGATGATGTTCGCCCAGGTCAACAGCGAGCACTGCCGGCACAAGATCTTCAACGCCGAGTTCACCCTCGATGGCGAGCGCCAGCCGCACTCGCCCTTCCAGATGATCCGCATGAGCCACGCGGCCAGCCCGCATGGCGTGCTCTCGGCCTACAAGGACAACGCCGCGGTGGTGGAAGGCCATCCGGCGATGCGCTTCTTCCGCGACGCTGACCAGGTCTGGCGCGAGCACGCCGAGCCGGTGGATCTGCTGATGAAGGTGGAGACCCACAACCACCCCACCGGCATCTCGCCGCATCCGGGGGCGGCCACCGGTGCCGGCGGCGAGATCCGCGACGAGGCCGCCACCGGCCGCGGCGCCCGGCCCAAGGCCGGGTTGTGCGGCTTCACCGTCGCCAATCTGCGCATTCCCGGCTTCGAGCAGCCCTGGGAGGCGCCGCTGCCGCGGCCCAGCCAGATGGCCAGCGCCCTGCAGATCATGCTCGAGGGCCCGATCGGCGCCGCCAGCTATAACAATGAGTTCGGCCGTCCCAATCTCGCCGGGTACTTCCGCACCTATGAGGCGGCCACGGCGGTGACCGGGGACGCCGGCGCCGAGTCCGCGCCGGCCCTCCGCGGCTATCACAAGCCGGTGATGATCGCCGGTGGCTACGGCAACATCCGCCGGTCACATGTCGAGAAGCTGCCGGTGCTCGAGGGCACCCGGCTGGTGGTGCTGGGCGGCCCGGCCCTGCTGATCGGCCTCGGCGGCGGCGCCGCCTCCTCGATGGCCACCGGCAGCTCCAGCGCGGCACTCGACTACGCCAGCGTGCAGCGCGCCAATCCGGAGCTGGAGCGGCGCTGCCAGGAGGTGATCGATGCCTGCTGGGCGCTGGGCGAGGACAACCCGATCCGCTCGATCCACGATGTCGGCGCCGGCGGCATCTCCAACGCCCTGCCGGAGCTGGTGCATGCCGATGATCGCGGCGGTGTGTTCCAGCTGCGCGAGGTGATCAGCGCCGATCCCTCGCTCTCGCCGATGGAGATCTGGTGCAACGAATCGCAGGAGCGCTATGTGCTCGCCATCGCCGAGGCCGATCTGCCGCGCTTCGCGGCGATCTGCGCCCGCGAGCGCTGCCCGCAGGCGGTGGTCGGCACCGCCACCCTCGAGCGCCGTCTGCAGGTGCTGGATCATCCAGCGGCCCCGGTGCCGGTGGATCTGCCGATGGAGGTGCTGCTGGGCAAGCCGCCGCGCCTGCACCGCCAGGCCCGTCGGCTGCCGGCGCCGGCGGCGACGGTCGATCCGGCCCTGCTGGCGCTCGCCGAGCGCCCGGAGACCCTGCGCGCCACCCTGGAGCAGGTGCTGCGCCTGCCGGCCGTGGCGGACAAGACCTTCCTCATCACCATCGGCGATCGCACCGTCGGCGGTCTCACCGTGCGCGACCAGATGGTCGGCCCCTGGCAGGTGCCGGTGGCGGATTGCGCGATCACCGCGACCGGCTTCGAGGCCGTCACCGGCGAGGCCATGGCGATGGGCGAGCGGCCCCTGCTGGCCCTGCAGAACGCCCCGGCCTCCGGACGCATGGCGGTGGGCGAGGCGCTGACCAATCTGATGGGGGCCGACATCGAGCGGCTGTCCGATGTGCGCCTGTCAGCCAACTGGATGGCCGCCTGTGGCCAGGACGACGAGGACGCCCGCCTCTACGACACCGTGCGGGCGGTCGGTGCCGAGCTCTGTCCGGCCCTGGGCATTGCCATTCCGGTGGGCAAGGACTCGCTGTCGATGAAGACCCAGTGGCGCGATGCCGAGGGCCGCGCGCACCGCCAGACCGCGCCGCTGACCCTGATCGTCTCCGCCTTCGCCCCGGTCAGCGATGTGCGCCGCAGCCTGACCCCGCAGCTGCGGCGCGACGCCGGCCCCACCCGCCTGCTGCTGCTCGATCTGGGCGAGGCGCGTGACCGCCTCGGCCATTCGGCGCTGGCCCAGGTCAGCGGGCGGGCCGGCGGCGCGGTGCCGGATCTGGACCATCCGGCCAGCCTGCGCGCGGCCTTCGAGTTCATCCGCGATGCGCGCCGTGCCGGCCGCCTGCTGGCCCTGCACGACCGCAGCGATGGCGGCCTGATCGTCAGCCTCTGCGAGATGGCCTTCGCCGGCCGCTGTGGCCTCGAGCTGGCGCTGCCGGCCGGACGCGCCCTGCTGCCGCTGCTGTTCAGCGAGGAACTCGGCCTGCTGCTGCAGGTGCCGGTGGCCGCGGTACCGGCCCTGCAGTCCGAGGCCAGTGTGCGGGGCTTGAGCCTGCTCGATCTCGGCCAGCCGCTGGAGACGCCGGAGCTGCGCGTCAGCCAGGCCGGCGCGCTGCGGCTGCAGGCACCGCTGCTGGCCCTGCACCAGGTGTGGTCGGAAACCAGCCTGCGGCTGGCGGCGCTGCGCGACAACCCGGCCTGCGTGGCCGAGGCGGCGGCGGACCTCGCCCGCCCCGACGACCCCGGCCTGCAGCTGCAGCTGAGCTTCGACCCCGCGCCGCTGCCGGCGATCCACACCCGGCGGCCGCGGGTGGCGATCCTGCGCGAGCAGGGCGTCAACGGCCAGGTGGAGATGGCCTGGGCCTTCCACGCCGCGGGCTTCGAGGCGGTGGATGTCCACATGAGCGATCTGCTCGAAGGCGGCGGCAGCCTCGAGACCTTCCGCGGCCTGGTGGCCTGTGGCGGCTTCAGCTACGGCGATGTGCTCGGCGCCGGGCAGGGCTGGGCGCGCAGCATCCTGTTCAATCCGCGGGTGCGCGAGGCGTTCGCCGGCTTCCTCGCCGACCCGCAGCGCTTCGCCCTCGGCGTCTGCAACGGCTGCCAGATGTTCGCGGCGCTGCGCGAGCTGGTGCCGGGCGCGCAGGCCTGGCCGATGTTCCGGCGCAACCGCAGCGAGCAGTTCGAGGCGCGCTGGAGCCAGGTGGAGATCCTGCCCTCGCGCTCGCTGTTCTTCGCCGGCATGGAGGGCTCGCGTCTGCCGGTGGCGGTGGCCCATGGCGAGGGTCGCGCCGAGTTCGAGGATCCGGCCCAGCTGATCCGTCTGCAGGCCTCGGGCCAGGTGGCGCTGCGCTTCATCGACGCCGACGGCAGCGCGGCCGAGCGCTATCCGCGCAATCCCAACGGCTCACCCGGTGGCGTGACCTCGGTGTGCAACGAGGACGGCCGCATCACCGTGCTGATGCCGCATCCGGAGCGCACCATCGCCGGGGTCACCGGGTCCTGGTGGCCGCAGGCCTGGCCGCAGGGGCGCACGCCCTGGTTCCGGCTGTTCGAGAACGCGCGCCGCTGGGTCGGCTGAGACGAGGACCGGTCCGCGCCGGGCCGAGGCCGGCCGGCCTCACTCGTCGAAATCGTCCTCGAAGTCATAGCGCTGGCGCGGCGGGTTGCCGTCGTGCACCAGGGCCAGCCGTCGCTGCAGATAGACGGTGCGCAGGAACAGATAGGGATCGAACTGCTGCTCGAGCAGGCGGTCGGCGTCGAGCAGGCCGGCGCGGGTGTCGATCACATTCAGCACATTGAGGCCGATCTCCAGGGCCTCCTCGTCGGTGTAGGTGGTCGGCGAGCTGTAGTAGTCGCCGACGCGGCCGATCAGATCCCGGTTGGAGGCCGGCCCCAGCAGCGGCAGCATCAGATACCAGCCCGGACCGACGCCCCAGGTGCCCAGGGTCTGGCCGAAGTCCTCGTCATTGGCCGGCAGGCCGACCCGGCTCGCCACATCCATGAAGCCGCCGAGACCGACGGTGGTGTTGAGCACGAAGCGGCCGAGATCCTCGCCGCCCTGGGCGAACTTGCCCTGCAGGAGGTCGTTGAGGATGACCGTCGGATAGAACAGATTGCTGAAGAAGTTGCCGATGCCGCCGCGGACCGGCTCCGGCACCACCGCGACATAGCCGCGCGCCACCGGCCGCAGCACATAGCGGTCGGCGGTCTGGTTGAAGCGGAAGATCGGCCGGTTGATCGCCTCCAGCGGGTCGCTGGGTTCATCCGGCGGGGTGTGGGCGCAGCCGCCGAGCAGGCTCAGCAGCAGGGCGGCGGCAACAGGCAGGCGCAGCATCATCGAGGTCTCCCTTTCCCCGGTGCGGGGGCGCCCCGGCGATGCCGGGTCAGGCCGACGGCGCAGCGCCGTCCAGCAACAGCGTATCCACTTCCAGGAAGCGCATCAGCGAGCGTGCCTGCTCCGGCACCCCGCTGAGCGGCAGGCGCTGGCCGCTGCGCTCCGCACGGCGGCGCAGTTCCAGCAGCAGGGCGATGCCGGCGCTGTCGACCCGGCTCACCGCCGACAGATCCAGCCCCCCGGCCGCCACCAGCTCGTCGGCACGGGCGAGCCAGCGGCCCACCCCGGCGAAATCCAGCGCGCCATCCAGTGGCAGCGCCATGCTCAGCCCTCGGTCACCGGCCGGATCGCCTGGCCGGCCTCCAGCTTCTGGATCACCGCATCCAGCGAGGAGGTCTTGACCTCGGCCGCGATCTGGCTGCGAAAGGCGGTGATCACCGAGATGTTCTCCACCGAGATGTCCCAGATCTTCCACTCGCCATCGACCACATGCAGGGAAAAGCCGACCGGAATCGGCGGACCGCTGGTGCGCAGCACATTGGTGTTGACGGTGACATCGGTCGCCTTGGGATCCAGGCGCAGCGGCTTGATCTCGGCCTTCACCTGCGAGCTGTACTCGAGCATGGTGTCGGCATAGGTGCGGATCAGCATGTTCTTGAAGGCGACCTCGAAGCGGCTGCGCTGCTCGGGGGTGGCGCCGCGCCAGTTGCGGGCGAGGATCAGCTGGGCGATGTACTTGGTATCGAAGCGCGGCACCACCAGCTCGTCCACCACCTTGTAGAAGGCGGCCTTGTCGGCCTCGTAGGTCGCCTTGTTCTTGCTGATCAGGTCCTGCAGCTGGTCGGTGGTGGACTTGATCACCGCATCCGGGGTCTGGGCGGGCATCTTCACCGCGGCGCCCTGCTGGGCACCCACGGGCAGGGCCAGCAGCAGGCCGAGCACGGCCAGGCTGCGACGGGTCAGGGAAAGCATCATCTCGGTTCTCCGGTGAGGCAACAGATCAGGGAGCGGCCGGCGCACTGGCGGCCGGCGGCTTGAGCGAATCGGCGAGCGACTGGATCGCCTGGGCGAGGCCATCATCCTTCTTCTCGGTCTGCGCCGAGAGGAACTGGCCGATCAGGTTCTCCAGCACCAGGGCGCTCTGGGTGAGCTTGATCTGGCTGCCCTCGCGCAGGCTCTCCTCGGCCCCGCCGGGCTCCAGACCCACATACTGCTCGCCGAGCAGACCCGCGGTGAGGATCTTGGCGTTGGAGTCCTCGGGAATGGTGCTGTACTGGTTGGACATCTCCAGCAGCACGGTGGCGTTGAAGCTGACCGGGTCGATGCTGATCGACTTCACCCGGCCGACCTTGACCCCGGCCAGCGTCACTGCCGAGCCCGGCTTGAGCCCGCCGATGTTCTCGAAGCTGGCGGTGACGCGGTAGACGCCATCGCCGCTGCCGACGCTGTCCAGGCTCGCCACCCGGAAGGTCAGCACGAACACCGCCGCCACGCCCAGACAGACGAAAAGGCCAACCAGAATTTCCAGTGCTCGGGATTGCATGGTGCGCACTCTCCAGATGCTGCGATGAACCGCGGATGAAGCCGAAACCCGGACCTTCAGCCGAACATGAAGGCGGTGAGGATGAAGTCCAGCGCCAGAATCGCCAGCGAGGACATCACCACCGTCGAGGTGGTGGCGCGTGACACGCCTTCCGATGTCGGTGCGGCGTGGAAGCCCTGGTAGACCGCGATCCAGGCCACCGCCACGCCAAACACCGTGCTCTTGATCAGGCTGTTGCGGATGTCCTCCAGCACCACCGAGGCGCGGATCTGGCCCCAGTAGCTGCCGGCGTCCACGCCCAGCAGCTCGACGCCGATGGCATGGCCGCCGGCCACGCCGATCGCCATCACCGCGAAGATCGCCGCCAGCAGCGGCATGGCGATCACCGCCGCCAGGAAGCGCGGCGCCGCCACCCGCTGCACCGGGTCCACCGCCATCATTTCCATCGCCGACAGCTGGTCGGTGGCGCGCATCAGCCCGAGTTCGGCAGCCAGCGAGGAGCCGGCGCGGCCGGCGAACAGCAGGGCGGTCACCACCGGCCCCAGCTCGCGCACGATCACCAGGGCATTGAGCACGCCGAGCGAATCCTCGGCACCGAAGCGCACCAGCGCGTGATAGGCCTGCAGCGCCAGCACCATGCCGACGAAGCTGCCGGAGATGACGATGATGATCAGCGACAGCGCGCCGACCATGTAGAGCTGCTGGATCACCAGACGCGGCCGCAGCAGCGACACCGGCAGGGCGAACAGCAGCTGCACCAGGAAGAACTGCGCGCGGCCGAGGCCGGCCAGGAACCCGCCCACCACCTGGGTCAGCGCGTTCATGCCCGCTCTCCACGGGCGAGCAGATCCTCGTGCAGCGGCGGCGCCCGGTAGTGGAAGGCGACCGGGCCGTCGGCCTCGCCGCGCAGGAACTGCTGGACCCAGGGCGAGGCGGCCTCGCGGACCTCGGCGGGGCTGCCCTGCACCTGGACCTTGCCCTGGGCGATCACATAGGCGTAGTCGGCGATCGAGAGCACTTCCTCGACATCATGCGAGACCACGATCGAGGTCAGGCCCAGCGCATCGTTGAGCGAGCGGATCAGCCGCATCAGCACGCCCATGCTGATCGGGTCCTGGCCGGTGAAGGGTTCGTCGTACATCACCATCGCCGGGTCGAGGGCGATGGCGCGTGCCAGCGCCACGCGCCGGCTCATGCCGCCGGAGAGCTGCTCGGGGTAGAGATCGCGCGCGCCGCGCAGTCCGACCGCCTGCAGCTTCATCAGCACCAGATCCCGGATCATCGATTCCGGCAGCCGGGTGTGCTCGCGCAGCGGGAAGGCGACATTCTCGAACACCGAGAGATCGGTGAGCAGGGCGCCGTTCTGGAACAGCATGCCCATGCGCTTGCGCAGGCTGTAGAGCTCGGCGCGGCGCAGGCGGTGCACATCGGTGCCGTCGAAGGTCACGCTGCCGGCGGCGGGCCGCCACTGGCCGCCGATCAGGCGCAGCAGGGTGGTCTTGCCGGTGCCCGAGGGCCCCATGATCGCCGTGACCTTGCCGCGCGGGATGTCGATATCCACCCCGTCATAGATGGTGCGAGGTCCGTGGGCGAAGCGCAGGGCCCGGGCGCGGACGAGCGCGTCGGAGATCGGTTCGGGCACGGTCTTCGGCTGATCGGTGGACAAGGGGAGGCGGCGGGGAGAATGCCGCGGATTGTAGGGTCAAGATGCCGCCACCGGCTGAATCCCGGTTGAATGGCGCGCGAAGGTGGACTCAGAGCAAGGCCTGCAGACGCGCCAGCAGGCGGGCTTCCACGGTGGGCAGGTCCGGTCCGCCGAGCTCGCGCACCTGGGTCATGCGCAGCCCGGCGTAGCCACAGGGATTGATCCGCGAGAAGGGCTCGAGGTCCATGTCGACATTCAGCGACAGACCGTGGTAGCTGCAGCCGCGGGTCACCCGCAGGCCGAGGCTGCCGATCTTGCGCGCCTCCGGCCCGGCGCCGAAGTCGCGCTCCACATACACGCCCGGGGCCTCGGCGCGGGCGAAGGCGGTGATGCCGAAGCCGGCGAGCGTCTCGATCATCGCCTGCTCGAGCCGGGTCACCAGGCTGCGGATGCCATAGCCACGGCGGTGCAGATCGAGCAGGGGGTAGACCACGATTTGCCCCGGTCCGTGATAGGTCACCTGGCCGCCCCGGTTGCTGGCGACCACCGGAATCGATCCCGGCAGCAGCAGGTGCTCGGGGCGGCCGGCCTGGCCCTGGGTGAACACCGGTGGATGCTGCACCACCCACAGCTGATCCTCGCTGCGCGCATCGCGTGCCTCGGTGTAGGTCCGCATCTGCGCATAGACCGTCGCGTAATCGGCCAGCCCCAGCGCCCGTACCGTCAGCCCCGCCGCGGTCTCGGCGCGGTCGGGGTTCAGAAGGCCTCCAGCGGTGGCAGGCGTGCGCGCCTCCGGCAGGGGCGTGGCCCCCTCGGCGCGCTCGGGCGCCGGCCCCCCGCTGCGGCCCGCCGCCGGGTTCACCCGAACAGCCACAGCCGCAGGGTGTCGATCAGCCGCCGCCACCAGCTGCCGGCCGGCACATCCTCGAGCACCACCAGCGGCAGCTCGCGCAGGGTCTTGCCATCCAGGGAGACGGTCAGCTGGCCCACGGTCTGGCCGCGGCTGAGCGGGGCGATCGCGGGACCGTCGAAGCGGGTCTGCACCTCGAGGCGGTCCTTGGTCTCGCGCGGCAGGGTCAGCGCCAGCGGCTCCAGCGTGCCCACCGCCACCTCCGGGCGGGCGCCCTTCCACACCACGGTCTTGCCGGCCGGCGTCTCGGCACCGAACAGTTTCACCGTCTCGAAGAAGCGGAAGCCCCAGCTCAGCAGCTCCTGGGTGGCCTGCTCGCGATAGGCCCAGCTGTCCGCGCCCATCACCACCGAGATCAGCCGCCGACCCTCGCGCTGCGCCGAGGCGAGCAGGCAGTAGCCGGCCGCCTGGGTATGACCGGTCTTGATGCCGTCGACGCTGGGATCCTTGCCGAGCAGGTAGTTGCGATTGGCCTGGCGGATGCCGTTGTAGACGAACTCCTTCTCCGCATACATCGGGTAGTGGTCGGGGAAGTCGCGGATCAGCGCCTGGCCGAGCAGGGCGAGGTCGTGGGCGGTGGTGTAGTGCTCCGCATCCGGCAGGCCCGGGGCATTGGTGAAGTGGGTGTTCTTCATGCCCAGCCGCTTGGCGTGCTGGTTCATCAGCTCGGCAAAGGCCTGCTCGCTGCCGGCCAGATGCTCGGCCATGGCGATGCTGGAATCGTTGCCGGACTGGATCACGATGCCGCGCAGCAGATCCTCCAGCTTCACCCGCGAGCCGACATTGAGGAACATCCGCGACTCGCTCGAGTCGATGCCCTGGCGCCAGGCCTTCTCGCTGATCAGCACCATGTCCTCGAGGCTGGCGCGCCCGCGGGCGATCTCGTCATAGACCACATAGCTGAGCATCACCTTGGTGATGCTCGCCGGTTCCACGCGGGCCTCGGCGTTGTTGCCGGCCAGGACTTCGCCGCTGGCGGCGTCCATCAGCACCCAGGACTTGGCGGCGATGGTCGGCGGATCGGGGATGTTGGCGGCGAGGGCGAGGCCCGGCAGCAGCAACAGGCTGGCGAGGAGACGACGAGCATTCATGGCAGGCAGCATGGGGGTGGAAAAGGGGAAGGGCTCAGGGCAGGACCGCCGGATTGACGCTGTGCCCGGCCGCCTCGAGGCGGCTGCGGGCGGCGAGCAGGGCCTCCTGACTGGCGAAGGGGCCCAGCACCACGCGGTGCACCGGCAGGCCATCGATCTGGTCACTGTGAATGGTGATGCTGGCGAGATCCAGGCGTTGCAGATCCTCGCGCAGCGAGACTGCGGCGATCGGATCGCTGAAGGCCCCGGCCTGCAGATAGCGGGCCGCCTCCGGAGTGGCGGCCAGCACCGGGTCGACGCTGCGCGGCGGCGGCACGGCGCCCGGATCCAGGGCCTCGACCTCGACCGGACCGGTGCCGCCCTGCAGGCCGATGCGGGTGGCGGCGGCGTAGGAGAGATCGATGATGCGGCCGTCGTGGAACGGGCCGCGATCGTTCACCCGCACCACCACGCTCTTGCCGTTGGCCAGGTGGGTGACCCGCACATAGCTGGGCAGCGGCAGGGTCTTGTGGGCGGCGCTGAGGGCGTACATGTCGTAGGCCTCGCCGCTGGAGGTGCGGCGGCCGTGGAACTTCTTGCCGTACCAGGAGGCGATGCCCACCTCGCGGTAACCGCGGGCGCTGTCGAGCACGTGGTAGCGCTTGCCGAACACCACATAGCTCTTGGGATTGCCCGAGGCACTCTTGGGCTCCGGCCGCGGCACCGGCTCGGGCAGCCGGTCGAGGCCCGGTGGAATCTCGTGCGGGGCCGGTCCGGAGTCCTTGCCCGGCTTGAAGGCGCCGGACTCCAGTGGCGCACCCGGCCCGGCGGGCACCACCACGGGGGCGGCCCGCGCCTCGTCCTCGCGCTCCGGCAGCCGGCTGGCACAGCCGGCGGAAAGCAGGGCCAGCAGCAGCGCCAGCAGAGCCGGCTGAGGCAGCGGCCTCACGGCGCGGCGGCCTCGGCATCGCGGGCGGCCATCGCCTGGGCCAGCTGGGTGACGGTCATCGCGTAGTAGACGCGCGGGTTGTAGCTCATCACCGAATAGAAGTTGGCGAGCCCCACCCAGTACTCCGGCCCCTGGTCGGTCTGCAGCTCGATCAGCCCGGCCCGCAGCGAGGCCGGCAGCTCGGTGGCCGGCTGGATCCCCAGCGCCTGCAGCTCGCCGACGCTGTGGGTGGCGCGCGGCTGGTTGCGCGGCAGCGTCGCCGGCAGGCTGCGGGTGAGGCTCGCCGGGACCGCCAGCGGCAGCCCCCGCTGCCAGCGGCGGGCGGGATCGTAGTCGTTGAAATAGCGGGCGATGCTGCCGATGGCATCGGCCGCGCTCCACAGATCGCGCTGGCCATCGCCGTCGAAGTCGACCGCCAGGCGCCGGTAATTGCTGGGCATGAACTGGGCCCAGCCCATGGCCCCGGCATAGGAGCCCAGGGCCGCGGTGGGCTCGCGGCCGCCGTCGCGGCACCAGGCGAAGAAGGCCACCAGCTCGGAGAAGAAGAAGGCCGACCGGGTCGGGTGCTCGAAGCCCTGGGTGGCCAGGGCATCCAGCACCCGCGCCTTGCCGGTGATGCGGCCGAAGTTGGTTTCCAGGCCCAGCACCCCGGCGATCACGGCCGGCGGCACCCCGTATTCGCGCTCCGCCTGGGCCAGCCAGCCGCGGTGCTCGGCGAGAAACTCGGCGCCCCGGCGGATGCGCGGCTCGTCCACCCGCTTGGCGGCGTAGGTGGTCCAGGTCTCGGTCTTCTCGGCGGCCTTCTGCTCGGCCTCGATCAGGGCCGGAATCTGCTGGGCCTGCCCCAGCGCCTGCCGCACCAGGGCCAGCTCCGCCTCGCTGAAGCCATGCTCGCTGCGCAGCTGGCGCGCCAGCTCGGCGGCCCGCGGATGGTCGCGGTAGTCGGCCTGGGCACTGGCGGCCACCAGCAGCAGGGCGCCGACGCCGGCCCGGCCCTGCCGCAGCCAGGACAAGCGCCGTGGCATCCGATGGGGGAGGGAAGCGAGGAAGAAGGTCATCGCGCGCTCAGTTGGACAGCAGCTTGCGGTGGGTATGGATGGACATGAGGATGCCGAAGCCGGCCAGCATGCTCACCATCGAGGTGCCGCCGAAGCTGATCAGCGGCAGGGGCACGCCCACCACCGGCAGCAGGCCGATGACCATGCCCATATTGATGAAGACGTAGACGAAGAAGGTCATTGACAGCGCCCCGGCGACCAGGCGCTGGAAGGTGTCCTGGGCGCGCAGGGCGATGAACAGCCCGCGGGCGACGATGGTGAGATAGAGCAGCAGCAGGGCGATCACGCCGATCAGCCCGAGCTCCTCGGCGAACACCGCGAAGATGAAGTCGGTGTGCGATTCCGGCAGGAAGTCGAGCTTGGCCTGGGTGCCTTCCATCCAGCCCTTGCCGAAGGTGCCGCCGGAGCCGATGGCGATCTTCGACTGGGTGATGTGATAGCCGGTGCCGAGCGGGTCGGATTCCGGATCGAGCAGGGTGAGGATGCGCTGGCGCTGATAGTCGTGCAGGCGGTTCCAGAGGATCGGCGCGGCTGCCGCCACCGCCGCCAGCGCGCCGAAGATCCAGCGCCAGCCGAGGCCGGAGAAGAACAGGGCGAAGCCGCCGGCGGTGATGATCAGCAGGGCGGTGCCCAGATCCGGCTGCAGCATGACCAGCACGCTGGGGATGCCCAGCAGGGCCACCGCCACGCCGACGGTCAGCCAGTTGGGCGGCAGCGGGCGCGCGTGCAGGAAGGCCGCCATGCACAGCGGCATGGCGAGCTTCATCAGCTCCGAGGGCTGGAACCGGAGGATGCCGAGATCGAGCCAGCGCTGGGCGCCCTTGGCGTGGTCGCCGAGGATCAGGGTCAGGATCAGCAGCACGGTGGTGGCGGCGTAGAGCCAGGGGCTGGCGGCCCGGTACATCTCCGGGGTGGCCTGGGCGGCCAGCACCATCACCGTGAGCCCGATGGCCAGACGCTGGGCCTGGCTGATCACCGCGGCCACCGAATGCCCGGAGGCCGAGTAGAGCACCAGCAGGCCCACCGCGCCGAGGGTCAGCAGCAGGCTCAGCAGCAGCAGGTCCAGATGCAGCCGGCCGCCGAACCAGTCATCCCAGCCGCTGTGACGGGGCCGGCTGCGGGTGGCGATGTGCAGCGTGCTCATTCCGCGGTCTCCGCAGCCGCAGCGGGGAGGGCTTCCGGTTCGGCGGGCGGGGCCGCCGGCACCGGGCTGGCCGCCGGCGCTGCCGGTGCGCTCGCTGACGGCGAAGCCGGCCAGCGGATCTCGCCGAGCAGGGCCTGATCCATCACCTGGCGGGCGATCGGCGCCGCCGCCGCGCCGCCATGGCCGGCATGTTCGGCGATCACCGCCACGGCGATCCGCGGCTCGTCAGCAGGGGCGAAGGCGATGAATAGCGCATGGTCACGCAGGTGATAGGGGGTGGCACCGAGCTCCGGCGCCTCTTCTTCGTCTTGCGACAGCCCGGCCACCTGTGCGGTTCCGGTCTTGCCGGCGACGCGGTAGGGCGCATCGCCGAAGCTGCGGTAGGCGGTGCCGCCGAGGGTGTGGGAGACATCCTCCATCGAGTCGATCACCCGCTCCCACTCGGCCGGATGGCGGTTGATGATCGGCGCCAGCGGAACCGCCGCCACCGGCGTGGTGGCGAGCGTCACCGGGTCCTGGTAGGCGTGCACCACCCGCGGCTGATAGCCGCCGCCGCGCATCGCCAGGCGGGCGGTCATCTGCGCCAGCTGCATGGGCGTGACGGTCAGATAGCCCTGGCCAATGCCGATGTTGAGGGTCTCGCCGGGATACCAGGCTTCGCGGCGGGTGCGCCGCTTCCATTCCCGCGAGGGCAGGATGCCGGACTTCTCCAGCGGCAGGTCCAGCCCGGTGACGCTGCCGAGGCCGAAGGTGCCGAGCGCCGCGCTCAGGCGGTCGATGCCCAGCACCTGGGCCAGGGCGTAGAAGTAGATGTCGCAGCTCTTGATCACGCCCTGGGCCATGTCCATCCAGCCATGTCCCTGACGCTTGTGGCAGCGGTACTTGCGCGAGGAACCGGGCAGCGTGTACTCGCCGCCGCAGAACTCGCGGTGATCCGGATCGAGATTGACTTCCTCGAGACCGACCAGGGCGAAGAAGGGCTTGACCGTCGAGCCCGGCGGGTAGGTGCCCTGCAGCGCCCGGTTGTAGAGCGGGCGGCGCCGGTCCTCGAGCAGGGCGCGGTAGCGGCGGCCATCGATCCCCTCGACGAAGGGGTGGGGGTCGAAACCCGGCTTGGACACCAGCGCCAGCAACTCGCCGTTGCGGGGGTCCAGCGCCACCACCGAGCCGTTGAGCTCGCCCAGCGCCTGCTCGGCGGCCAGCTGCACGCGGGCGTCCAGGGTCAGCACCAGGTTGCGGCCGGGCACGCCCTCACGACGCTCCAGCTCGCGCAGCGGACGGCCGAAGGCGTTGGCCTCGACGATGCGGGCGCCGGGGCTGCCGCGCAGCTCGTTCTCGTGGGACTTCTCGACGCCGATCTTGCCGATCTGGGTGAGGCCCTGGTAGAGCGCCTCATCGATCACCTGCAGCTCGTCCTCGTTGATGCCGCCGACATAGCCGATGACATGGGCCGCCGAGCTGCCCAGCGGGTACTGGCGGGTGAGGCCGGCGTTGATGTCGACGCCGCGGAAGTCGTAGCGGTTGAGCTCGAAGCGGGCGACTTCCTCCATGCTCAGATTGGTGCGCAGCGGCACCCCCAGATAGCGCGGGGACTTGCGCACACGATCCTTGAAGCGGGCCACATCGCGCTCGCTGATGGCCACCAGCGGGCGCAGCTGCTCGATCAGGGCGTCCAGATCCTCCACCTGCTCGGGGATCACTTCCAGCACGAAGGCCGGTGTGTTCTGCGCCAGCACCGTGCCGTGGCGGTCGTACATCAGCCCGCGCACCGGCGGCACCGCGGAGACCCGCATGCGGTTCTCGTCGGCGCGGGTGGCGTAGTAGGCGCGGTTGAAGATCTGCAGATTGGCGAGGCGGAAGATCAGCAGGGCGACCATGCCCAGACAGAGCAGGGCGGCGAACAGGGTGCGCCCGGCGAAGGTTTCCTTCTCGCGCTGCAGGTCCTTGAGTTTCTCGCGCCGCGGCATCGGGGCTTCAGTCTTCCTGCCGGCGACGGCGCGCCAGGCGGTCGAGCACGGTGAAGGCCAGCGGCCACAGCAGGCTGGTGGCCAGTACCGGCAGCCAGCGCAGCCAGGGATCGGCCTGGTGACGGGTCACACCGTCCATCCAGAACATCAGGAAGGCATACAGCGCCCACACCGGGGCCAGGGCGAAGGTCGCCTGCCAGAGCGGGAACAGCACGAAGATGCCGCGCAGGCGGGTCACCAGATAGGCCACCACCACCAGCGCCGCGGCGTGCTGGCCGAGCGCGTTGTCGAACAGGATGTCGCTGCACAGCCCGAACAGCAGCGCCCCGAGCAGCGCCGGCACCCGCGGCTCGGTCAGCGCCCAGTAGGCGATCACCACCGGCAACCACAGCGGGCGGGCGGCGGCCACCGCATCCGGCAGGGCCATCAGCTGGAGGACCAGGGCGACCAGGCCACTGGCCCAGAACACCCCGTGTGGCGGACGCCTCATGGAGGCGGCGCGGCAGCCGGCGCGGCCGTCGGCGGGGCTGGATCGGCCGGTGCCACCGCACCATCGGCCGGCCGCGGGCTGCCGTTCTCACCGGGCTGGCGGTTCCACACCAGCAGGGCCTGGCGGCCCTGGTTGAGACGGGCCGCCGGGAAGGCGATGGCCTCCTTGAAATGGCCGCCCGGGGTCTGCCGCAGCTCCACCACCCGACCCACCGGATAGCCGGCCGGGAAGCGGCCGCCGAGCGCCGAGGAGACCAGCTCATCGCCGACCTGCACATCGGCATTGCCGGGCAGGAAGGGCAGCCGCAGCGCGGCACCATCGCCACGGCCGAGGGCGAAGGTCTGCAGGCCGGTGCGGTTGATCTCCACCGGAATGCCGTGATCCGGATCGGTGATCAGCAGGGCCGTGGCGGTATCCGGATGCACCCGCACCACCTGGCCGAGCACGCCGTGGGCATCCACCAGGGCCTGGCCGCGGTAGACGCCATCGGCCGCGCCCTTGTTGAGCATGATCTGGTGGCGGTAGGGATCCTGGTTGGCGGCGAGGATCTCGGCGATCAGCACCTCCTCCTGCAGATCATGGGCGGAGGCCAGCAGCTCGCGGATGCGGCGGTTCTCCGCCTCCAGCGACTCCATTTTCTGCAGGCGGGACTCCAGCACCAGCTGGCGTTCCCGCAGCAAGGCGTTCTCCGCCAGCAGTTCGCGGCGCGACTGCAGGTGATCGAGCAGCTGCAGGCCGCGGTCGGGCAGGGTGGCCACCCAGTGCACCGGGGTCAGGGCCCAGGCGCCCCAGCTGCGCAGGGCGCCGAGGCGCTCGTCGCGCAGATCGGCGGCCATCAGGCCGCCGCAGAGCACCAGCAGAAGCAGGGTCTTGAGCCCCAGCCCGGGCCCGCGCGGGAACAGGTGACGGTGATCGGAAACGCTAAGGGTGTTCAAAGGACGCGCCTTCCGAAACTTTATACAACAAATTATCTAGGCGCTGAGAGTAGACCCGGAACCTCGCCGCTGCAATGCACGAAGCCTTGCCAGACGGTGCTGCGGCCCGGTTTCCGATGAACGGCGGACCTGGTTATGCCGTGATCAATCCTTGAATGAAGACAGTGGAAGTCAAGGAAAAATCACAACCTCAATCGAGGCTGTAGAAATCACCCTGGCGATCCAGCATGTCCAGCACCATGCCGCCGCCGCGGGCGACACAGGTGAGGGGGTCGTCGGCAATGATCACCGGCAGACCGGTCTCCTCCGAGATCAGCTTGTCGAGATCGCGCAGCAGGGCGCCGCCACCGGTGAGCACGATGCCGCGCTCGGCGACATCCGATCCCAGCTCCGGCGGGGTGCGCTCGAGCGCCTGCTTAACCGCCTTGACGATGCCGGCCAGCGGCTCCTGCAGGGCGTCGAGGATCTCGTTGGAGTTCATCGTGAAGTTGCGCGGCACGCCGGCGGCGAGGTGGCGACCGACCACATCGATCTCCTGCACCTCGTGGCCGGGGAAGGCGGTGCCGATTTCCTGCTTGATGCGCTCGGCGGTGGCCTCGCCGATCAGCATGTTGTACTGGCGACGCACATAGGAAACGATGGCCTCGTCGAACTTGTCGCCACCGATGCGCACGCTCTCGGCGTAGACGATGCCGTTGAGCGAGATCACCGCCACTTCCGAGGTGCCGCCGCCGATGTCCACCACCATCGAGCCGCGCGCGTCTCCGATCGGGATGCCGGCGCCCAGCGCCGCGGCGATCGGCTCTTCGATCACATAGACCTTGCGCGCGCCGGCGTTCTCGACGCTCTCGCGGATGGCGCGGCGCTCCACCTGGGTGGAGCCATAGGGCACGCACACCACCACGCGGGTCACCGGGCGCATCATGCGGCCCTTCTGCACCTTGCGGATGAAGTGGGTGAGCATCTTCTCCGTCACCGTGTAGTCGGCGATCACGCCGTCGCGCAGCGGGCGGATGGTGCTGATATTGGTGGGCGTCCGGCCGAGCATCTTCTTGGCGTCGATGCCCACCGCCTCGATCTTCTTGGCGCCGCGGGTATCGAGACGGATCGCCACCACCGAGGGTTCGTTGAGCACGATGCCCTCATCGCGCACATAGACGAGGGTGTTGGCGGTTCCCAGATCGATGGAAAGGTCGTTGACGAACAGGCGGCGTACGGCGTCGAACATCGAAGGGGATCGCTCGAAGAAGGAAATGGGGTGGCCGGGCCCGCTCGCGCCGCGAAGGCACAGGGGCTCGCCGGCGGCGAGTGCTGCAGGGCAGCAAAGATAGCAAACTCTAGCGAGCGGACATTTTTTGGGCAAGGCGAGCCCGTGTAGACTTCGCGCTCTGGCCCGCTTCCTGCAAGCGCTGCCGAGCCCCTGCGCCCGCCGCGAAGGCCCTCTGACCGGCCCCTCGCGCTCGCGCCCCGCCCGCCCACGGTCCTGACCCTCGATGAGCCTCAGCCCCGAACAAGTGCAGCAGGTTGCCCATCTCGCCCGCCTGGAGCTGGCGCCGGATCGGGTCCCGCTCTATGCCCAGCAGCTCAGCAACATCCTCGCCATGGTCGATCAGCTCGCCGGTGCGCGCACCGAGGGCGTGGCGCCGATGGCCCATCCGCTCGGCCTCACCCAGCGCCTGCGGCCGGACCAGATCAGCGAGAGCGATCGTCGCGCGATCTACCAGGCGCATGCCCCGGCGGTCGCCGAGGGTCTGTATCTGGTGCCCAAGGTCATTGAGTAAGCCGATGTGAGGCGTGAGGCGCGAGACCGGAGGCGTCAGGCCCGGTCCCGTTCCGCCACGACCCCGCCGAATCCGACTGCCGCCCCTTTCCTCCCGATATGCACACGCTCTCTCTCACCGAACTGGCCGCCGGGCTGCGGGCGCGGCGCTTCTCCAGCCGCGAGCTCACCCAGCACTACCTGGCGCGCATCGCCGCCCACGACGGCGCGCTGAACAGTTATGTCACCCTCACGGCCGAGCAGGCGCTGCAGCAGGCCGACGCGGCGGATGCGCGCCTGGCGCGCGGCGAGGGCGGACCGCTCACCGGCATTCCGCTCGCGCAGAAGGACATCTTCTGCACCGAGGGGGTGCGCACCGCCTGCGGGTCGAAGATGCTCGACCGCTTCGTCGCGCCCTACGACGCCACCATCGTGCGCAAGCTCCACGCCGAGGCCGGCATGCCGATGCTGGGCAAGCTCAACATGGACGAGTTCGCCATGGGCTCGTCCAACGAGACCAGCTACTACGGTCCGGTGAAGAACCCCTGGGATCTCGCCCGGGTTCCGGGGGGGTCCTCCGGCGGGTCGGTGGCCTGCGTCGCCGCCGGACTCGCCCCGGTGGCCACGGCCACCGATACCGGGGGCTCGATTCGCCAGCCCGCCGCCTTCACCAATCTCACCGGCATCAAGCCCACCTATGGCCGGGTGTCGCGCTACGGGATGATCGCCTTCGCCTCCAGCCTCGACCAGGCCGGCGTGGTGGCGCGCTCGGCCGAGGATGCGGCGCTGGTGCTGCAGGCGATGTCCGGTTTCGATCCGCTGGATTCCACCAGCCTCGAGCAGCCGGTGGAGGACTACCGCGCGGCGCTGAACACGCCGCTGCAGGGCCTGAAGATCGGCCTGCCCCGAGAGTACTTCGGCCCCGGCATGGCCGCGGGGGTGCGCGCGGCCGTAGAGGGCGCCATCGCCGAGCTCAAGAAGCTGGGTGTGAGCGTGCAGGAGGTCAGCCTGCCCAACGCGCCGCTGTCGGTGCCCACCTACTATGTGGTGGCCCCAGCCGAGGCCAGCTCCAACCTCGCCCGCTTCGACGGCGTGCGCTATGGCCATCGTTCTGAAAGCGCGAAGAATCTTGAGGAGTTGTATAAAAAATCACGCGGCGAGGGCTTCGGGGCCGAGGTGCAGCGCCGCATCATGATCGGCACCTATGTGCTCTCCCACGGCTATTACGACGCCTACTACCTGCAGGCGCAGAAGGTGCGCACGCTGATCACCCAGGACTTCCAGCGCGCCTTCGCCGAGGTCGATCTGATCCTCTCGCCGACCACCACGGATGTGGCCTTCCGCTTCGGCGACAAGTCCGACGATCCGGTGGCGATGTACCTGAATGACATCTACACCATCGCCGCCAACCTGGCCGGCATCCCGGCGCTGAGCCTGCCCTGCGGGTTCAGCGAGGGCCTGCCGGTCGGCTTCCAGCTGATGGGCAGCTACTTCAGCGAGGCGCGCCTGCTCAATGTCGCCCACCAGTTCCAGCAGGCGACCGACTTCCACCGCGCGCGGCCGGCGGGGTTCTGATGATCCGTCCGGTCATCCTGCTGAGCGTGCTGCTGCTGCTGGGTCTCGCAGGCGACGAGCGGGTGCGGGACGATCGCTACTTCACTGTGGAGGGCCGGCCGACGCCGCTGGGCTATCAGGTGCTGGCCAACGCCGGGCTGGTCCCGGTATCCGGGCTGCCGATCGTCTACCCGCAGCCGGTGCTCGAAAAGGGCCGGATCAACCGCTGCGTGCAGTTCCGTGCCCGGGTGGCCGATGACGGCCAGACCGAGCGGATCGCGGTGCTGTTCGCCTATCCCGACGATCTGCTCAACTCGGCTGTCGCGAGCAGCGTCTCGACCTGGCGCTTCGAACCGCCCAGCGGCAAGAGCGCGCGCAGCTTCATGCAGACGGTGGTGTTCCAGGCCGACAACTCGCCCGCCTCCCAGGCCGAACTCGACGCCCACTGCCGGCCGCCGAAAATCGTGCGGCTGCTGCGTGAGCTGCCGGACGAGCCGCTGATCTCGGAATCGCCGCCGTATCCGACGACACTGGCGCGTCAGCGCCGGCCGGGCTGCGTGCATCTGCGGTTTGCGATCACCCCGGACGGTCTCGCCGACGACTACGAGGTGGTCGCTGCGGACCCGCCCGAGCTCGCCGCGCCGGTGGCCGGTGCGCTCAACCTGTGGCGCTTCCCCCCGGCGGCCACGCCGCGTCAGGGGGCGGTCGCCTACCAGTACCAGTTGGACCCCGCTGCGGTTCCCGCGCCCGATTGCGGGCTGCCGGCCGCGGCGGACGCCGCCCCTCCTGCGAAAACCCCCGAGAACCCCTCATGAGTTGGGAAGCCGTCATCGGGCTGGAAGTGCACTGCCAGCTCCTCACCCAGACCAAGATCTTTTCCGGTGCGGCCACCGCCTATGGCGCGGCGCCCAACACCCAGGCCGATGGCGTGACCCTCGGCCTGCCCGGGGTGCTGCCGGTGCTCAACCGCGAGGCGGTGACGCTGGCGGTGCGCTTCGGTCTCGCGGTGCAGGCGCAGATTGCTGAGCGCTGCGTGTTCGCCCGCAAGCACTACTTCTATCCGGACCTGCCCAAGGGCTACCAGATCAGCCAGTACGAGCTGCCGATCGTGGCCCATGGGCATCTCGACATCGAGGTCGACGGCGCGGTCAAGCGCATCGGCATCACCCGCGCCCATCTCGAGGAGGACGCCGGCAAGTCGCTGCACGAGGCGTTTCCGGGGCAGACCGGCATCGATCTCAACCGCGCCGGCACGCCGCTGATCGAGATCGTCTCTGAGCCGGACATCCGCTCCAGCGCCGAGGCGGTGGCCTATCTCAAGAAGCTGCACCAGCTGGTGGTGCAGCTCGGCATCTGCGACGGCAACATGCAGGAAGGCTCGTTCCGCTGTGACGCCAATGTCTCCGTGCGCCGGCCTGGGGCGCCTTTCGGCACCCGCACCGAGACCAAGAACATCAACTCCTTCCGCTATGTGCAGCAGGCGATCGATTTCGAGATCGCGCGCCAGATCGAGGTGATCGAGGGCGGCGGCACCATCCAGCAGGAAACCCGCCTGTTCAATCCGGACACCGGCGAGACCCGGGCCATGCGCTCGAAGGAAAACGCCAACGACTACCGCTACTTCCCGGACCCCGATCTGCTGCCGGTGGTGGTCACGGCCGAGGACCGCGAGCGCATCCGCGCCAGCCTTCCGGAGTTGCCGGACGCGCGCAAGGCGCGCTTCGTCGAGCAGTACGGGCTGCCTGCCTATGACGCCGGCGTGCTGACCGCGGAGCTGGCGGTGGCGGCCTATTACGAGGCGGTGGTGGCGGCCAGCGGTGGCGATGCCAAGCTCTGCGCCAACTGGGTGATCACCGATCTGCTCGGCGCGCTCAACAAGGCCGGCAAGACCCTGGAAGAGTCGCCGGTGAGCGCCGCCCAGCTGGCCGGCATGCTGCGCCGGGTCAGCGATCGCACCCTCAGCGGCAAGCTCGCCAAGGAGGTGTTCGAGGCGATGATGGCCGGCGAGGGCGGCACCGCCGCCGATGCCGCCGACCGCATCATCCAGGCCCGCGGTCTGGTGCAGATCACCGACGAGTCGGCCCTGGTCGCGGCCATCGATCAGGTGATGGCCGCCGCGCCCGAGCAGGTGGCGGGTTACCGCGCCGGCAAGGACAAGCTGTTCGGCTTCTTCGTCGGCCAGGTGATGAAGGCCACCCAGGGCAAGGCCAATCCTGCCCAGCTGAACGAGCTGCTCAAGCGCAAGCTGGGCGGCTGAGGAGTCGCGCCATGACCGTGATCCGCGAGGACGATTTCGTCCAGAGCGTCGCCGACGCGCTGCAGTTCATTTCGTACTACCACCCGATCGACTACCTCGAGCACCTCGGGCGCGCGTACGAGCGCGAGCAGAGTCCGGCTGCGAAGGACGCGATCGCGCAGATCCTGACGAACTCGCGCATGTGCGCCGAGGGGAGGCGGCCGATCTGCCAGGACACGGGCATCGTGAACATGTTCCTGAAGGTCGGCATGGGCGTCCGCTGGGACACGAAGCGCAGCCTCGGCGACATGATCAACGAGGGCGTGCGGCGCGCGTACGGCCATCCTGACAACACCCTGCGTGCCTCCGTCGTCGCGGATCCGCTGTTCGCGCGCAAGAACACCAGGGACAACTCGCCGGCCGTATTCCACGTCGA
>DASUDX010000028.1:0-18275 GCA_036275365.1 Nevskiaceae bacterium
ACCGCCGTTCATGCCCTGGCGGTGATCGCCTACCTGCCCGAACGGCAGGCGACCTCCGATCAGATCGCCGCCAGCGTGGCCACCGAAGCCTCGGTGGTACGGCGGCTGCTCTCGGGACTGCGCGAGGCGCGCCTGGTCCGCGCGGCCGAGGGCCGCGATGGCGGCTACCGGCTGGCCCGGGCGGCCGAACTGATCACTCTGCAGGACATCTACGAGGCGGTGGCGCCCCCCAGCCTGTTTCCGGTTCCTGATCGGCTGCCCAACCCGGGCTGCCCGATCGGCGCCGGAATCCACAGCGTGCTCGACCGCCCCCTGGCCGAGGCGAGCCGCGCCCTGGGACAGCAGCTGGCCCGGACCACGCTGGCCGATGTGCTGCGGGCGCTGACTCCGTGATCTCTTTTTTTGCCCTTTACTGTGCTTGTGACTGCCTCAGTAAAGCGATGGATCTGCAGTCGCGCTCTTCCGGAGGTTCCCGATGAAAACGCTTTATACCGCCCAGGTGGTCGTCAGCAGCGGCCGCGATGGCCAGGCCCGCTCCAGCGACGGCGTGCTCGCCCTGCCCCTGGGCTTTCCCAGGGAGCTGGGTGGCAGCGGCAGCGCCACCAACCCCGAACAACTCTTCGCCGCCGGCTATGCCGCCTGCTTTGCCAGCACGCTCAAGGCGGTCGCCGTGCAGCAGCAGCTCAAGCCAGGCCCGGTACGGATCGAGGCCGAGGCCACGCTGGCGGTGGATGAGCAAGGCCGGTACCGGATCCCCCAGGTCCGGCTGCGCATCCACGAGCTCGGCGTCGGGGCCGCCTCAGCGGCGCTGATCGAGGCAGCAAAGCAGGTCTGCGCCTATACCAATGCCACCCGCGGCCAGGTCGAGGCGCTGATCGAGGTCCTGAGCTGAGCCACCCTCCCGGCTCCGATTCGCAGGTCGTGTCACCCGCGGACGGGGAGCCCCCTCCGCGGCCGGACACGCTCGGCGATCGGAGCGGGAGGGGGCGAGGAGATGCCGGCGTGAAGCCGCTCGGGGCCGCCCGGACACGGTCTGGTCGTGCGTGGAAACGGCACCGCCAATAGCAATAGGCCAGCGAGGCGGCGCTCGGCCGCGCCGACGATCAGTGACCAAAATGGAGGCTGGGGTCGGAATTGAACCGGCGTACGCGGATTTGCAGTCCGCTGCATAACCACTCTGCCACCCAGCCGCGTCAACGAAAAAGCAGTTTCAAGTGGCCGGTCCCTGCTGCCTGACCGCTGGACCGGACGACTGGAAACTGCTTTTGGAGCGGGAAACGGGGTTCGAACCCGCGACCTCAACCTTGGCAAGGTTGCGCTCTACCAACTGAGCTATTCCCGCTGAGCGGACGCGCATTGTAACGGCCGGTCCGGTGCTGTCAACCGCAGCCGGCGAGGCTAGAGCGGATGCTCCTCGCGCATGAACGGCCAGGCCGCGCGCAGGTACTCGACCATCGAGTAGACGGTCAGCGCGGCGGCGATGAAGAGCAGGCCGAAACCGAGGTCGTAGATCGGAATGCCGAGCAGCGGATGGCCCCACAGCATCAGGCCGATGGCGGTCATCTGGAAGCCGGTCTTGAACTTGCCGAGCACGCCGACCGCGACACTGGTGCGCTGACCCAGCTCGGCCATCCACTCGCGCAGGGCGGAGATGGTGATCTCGCGGCCGATGATCACCGCCACCAGGGCGGCGAGAATGCCGCCCGGGCGGTCCTCCAGCAGCATCACCAGACAGACCGCGACCAGCAGCTTGTCGGCGACCGGATCGAGGAAGGCGCCGAACTTGCTGGTCTGCCCGAGCCGGCGCGCCAGCCAGCCATCGAACCAGTCGGTGACCGCCGCCAGCACGAACAGGGCGCAGGCGGTCTGCCGGGCGTAGGGCCACTGGATGTAGAACAGCACCAGCACCAGCGGGATCACCGCCACCCGCAGCAGGGTGAGCAGATTGGGCAGATTCAGAACCATGCGGCAGTGTCCGGCTTCCGCGCGGCGGTTTCCAGTCCGCGCAGGGCGCGGCGCCTCAGTGGAAGTGGGCGTAGATGCGCTCGGCGAGCGTGCGCGAGACGCCCTCGACGCCGGCCAGCTCATCGATGCTGGCGCGCTTGAGCTGCGGCAGGCCGCCGAAAGCCTGCAGCAGGGCGCGACGGCGGGTCGGACCCAGGCCCTCGACCGCCTCCAGGCCGGAGGTCAGCCGCGCCTTGTCGCGGCGTCCGCGATGGCCGGTGATGGCGAAGCGATGGGCCTCGTCGCGGATGCGCTGGATCAGATGCAGGGCCGGTGAATCCGGCGGCAGCCGCAGCGGCAGGTCCATCTCCGGCAGGATCAGCTCCTCGAGACCCGGCTTGCGGGTCGGCCCCTTGGCGATCGCCACCACCCGCAGCTCCGGCATCTCCAGCTCCTCCAGGGCCTGCAGGGCCGCGGCCAGCTGGCCGGCGCCGCCATCGATGAACAGCACATCCGGCAGCGGTGCCTCGCCGGACTTGCTGCGGGCGAAGCGGCGCTTCACCGCCTGGTGGATGGCGGCGTAGTCGTCGCCGGCGGTGATCACCGCACGCGCGCTGGCCGCGGCGGCCGGGCTCGCCACCGGCGCGCCCTCGGCGGTTGCCGCGACCGCACCAGCCTCGCGGGTCTCGATGTTGAACTTGCGATAGGCGCTCTTGAGCGGTCCGGCCTCGTTGAACACCACGCAGGAGGCGACCGTGCCCTCGCCGCGGCTGTGGCTGATGTCGAAGCACTCGAGCCGCCGCGGCGCCCGCTCCAGATCCAGGGCACGGGCCAGTTCGAGCAGGCGCTGGTCCATGCTGGCGGCCTCGGCCAGATGCGCGGACAGGGCCTGGGCGGCGGTGGCCTGGGCCATCTCCAGCAGGCGCAGCTTGACCCCGCGCTGTGGCAGGCGCAGCGCCACCCGGCGGCCCGCGCGCGCCGACAGCGCCTCCTCGATCAGCTCGGCCTCCTCGGGCAGATGGCTGACCAAAATCTCCGGGGGCGGCCGCTGGTCCAGATAGTGCTGGGACAGAAAGCTCTCGATCAGCTCCTCGGGCTCGGTCTCGCCGGGATGACGCGGGAAGTGGCTGCGATGGCCCAGATTCAGGCCATCGCGCACGCTCATCGCCACCAGGCAGCTGTGCGCCGCATGCGGGGCGACCACCACCACATCGATCTCCTCGGCGCCGCCGGTGATGTTGCGGCTCTCGCGCACCCGCTTGAGCGCGGCGATCTGGTCACGCAGGCGCGCCGCGCGTTCGAACTCCAGGGCCTCGGCGGCCTGCTCCATGGCCTGGGCGAGCTCGCCGGCCAGCTCCTCGCTCTTGCCCTCGAGCAGGCGCATGGCGTCGCGCACATCGCGGTTGTAGTCCTCGCGGCTGATCAGGCCGACGCAGGGGGCGCTGCAGCGCTTGATCTGGTGCTGCAGGCAGGCGCGCGAGCGGTTCTCGTAGAAGGCATCGCGGCAGGGCCGCAGCTGGAACAGCTTCTGCAGGGTGTAGAGGGTCTCGCGCACCGCCGAGGCCGAGGGAAAGGGCCCGAAGTAGCGGTCCTGACCGGTCTTGGCGCCGCGGTAGTAGCCGATCCGCGGGAAGGGATGCGCGGAGAAGCGCAGATAGGGATAGCTCTTGTCGTCGCGATAGACGATGTTGTAGCGCGGCTTGAGCTCCTTGATCAGGTTGGACTCGAGCAGCAGCGCCTCGTCCTCGGTGTGGGTGAGGGTCACCTCCACCCGCCGGATCTGGCTGACCATCGCCTCGATGCGCGGATTGCCGGAGGCGCGCAGGAAGTAGCTGCCCACCCGCTTCCTGAGATTGCGCGCCTTGCCGACATAGAGCAGCTCGCCGGCCCCGCCGATCATGCGGTAGACCCCGGGCTGGGTGGTGAGCTGGGCGAGGAAGCCGCGGGCGTCGAACGCCGGTTCGCTCATCGTCGGGACCGCCGCCGCACCCCTGCTCAGGGCCGCTCGGCGGCGCTGTTCTCGTCCAGCAGGCCGTAGCGCATCGCCATGCGGGTGAGCTCGACATCATTGGTGACGTTGAGCTTCTCGAACAGGCGGTAGCGGTAGGTGCTCACCGTCTTCGGCGAGAGGTGCAGGCGATCGGAGATCTCCTGCGTCGAATAGCCCTTGGTGACCATGATCATCACCTGGGTCTCGCGCTGCGACAGCTGCTCGAACGGCGAGCCGCTGGTGCCCTTGACCAGGCTGGCGGCGAGATTGCCCGCCACATCGGCCGCCACATAGTGCCCGCCGCCATGCACGCGGCGGATCGCCGCCACCACTTCCTCGGCGGCCGAGTCCTTGCTGATGTAGCCGGCCGCGCCCGCCGCCAGCATGCGGCTGGGATAGGGCTCCTCCAGGTGCATGGAGACCACGATCACCTTCACCCCGGGCACCCGCTGGATCAGCCGGCGGGTCGATTCCAGACCGCCGATGCCGGGCATGTTGATGTCCATCAGCACCACATCCGGGGCCTTGCTGCGGGCCAGCTCCACCGCTTCCTCGCCGCTGCTGGCCTCGGCGATGACCTCCATGTCAGCCACCTCCTGCAGCACGCGGCGCAAACCGGCGCGCACCAGACGGTGGTCGTCAACCAGCATGATCTTGATCATTGGCAGTCCTTGTTTGCGGCGATTGTAGCCGTCGCCTGACGGCGCCCGGGCCGCGGTCTCGTCGTGTTTCGACTCAGCCGGGCGTCGGATGGTTCTGACTGTCGATGGTCTTCAGCCCCCGCGCGTAGCGGGCGGCGTTCTGCACATAGTGCCGGGCGGAGAGCTGGTTGAAGGCGATTTCCTGCGGACTCAGCTCGCGCACCACCTTGGCCGGCGAGCCGAGCAGGAGCACCCCGTCCGGGAACTGCTTGCCCTCGGTGACCAGGGCACCGGCGCCGACGATGGAGTTGGCCCCGATGCGGGCGCGGTTGAGCACCGTCGACTTGAGCCCCACCACGGTGTTGTCGCCGATGGTGCAGCCATGCAGCATCGCCAGGTGGCCGATGGTCACATCGCGGCCGACGGTCAGCGGCACGCCGATGTCGGTATGCAGCACCGCCCCCTCCTGCACATTGCTGTTCTCGCCGATGACGATCGGCTCGTTGTCGCCCCTCAGCACCGCGCCGAACCAGACGCTGGCCCCGCGCAGCAGGTGCACCCGGCCGATCACCCGGGCGCTGTCGGCCACCCAGTTGTCGCCGTCCAGGCGGGGGAGCAGGTCATCGAGCTGGCAGATCATCCGAGGCGGGTCCGGGCGGTGTGAAAACACTATGCGAAGTCAGGCGGCGTCCGGCAAGCACGATGGCATGATTCCCGGGTCTCACCCGCCGTCTGCCCACAGCCGCCATGCCCGCTGCCTCTCGCCTGCCCGCCTTCAAGGCCTACGACATCCGCGGACGGGTGCCCGAGGAGCTCGACCGCGATCTGGTCTACCGGCTCGGGCAGGCCTATGCCGAGCGCTTCCAGCCGCAGCAGGTGGCCCTGGGGCGCGATGTGCGCCACAGCAGCGCCCCCCTGCTCGACGCCCTCGCCCACGGCCTGCACAGCCGCGGGGTGCGGGCGCTCGACCTCGGCCTGTGCGGCACCGAGGAGGTCTACTGGGCCGCCCAGCAGCCCGGCGTGGACGGCGGAATCATGGTCACCGCCAGCCACAATCCCCAGGGATACAACGGCTTGAAGCTGGTGCGCGGGGGCGCCATTCCGGTCTCCGGGGATTCCGGTCTGCGCGAGCTGGAGGCGGCGGTGGCGGCCAGCAGCGCCCGCTGTCCGCCGCACCCGGCCGCGGTGGAGACGGCCAGCTTCCGTGCCCGCTATGTGGACTTCCTGCGCCGCCAGATCGCGCCGGGCAGCCGCCCGCTGCGCATCGTGGTCAATGCCGGCAACGGCGCCGCCGCCCCGCTGCTGGATGCACTGGAACCGCATCTGCCCCACCGGCTGATCAAGATCCACCACACGCCGGATGGCGACTTCCCGCACGGAATCCCCAACCCCCTGCTGCCGGAGATGCGCGCCGACACCATCCGCGCGGTGCGCGAGCACGGCGCCGATCTGGGCGTGGCCTGGGACGGCGACTTCGACCGCTGCTTCCTGTTCGACGAGCGCGGCGAGTTCGTCGAGGGCTACTACATCGTCGGCCTGCTGGCCGAGGCCTTGCTGGCCGGCGAGCCCGGCGGGCGGATCATCCACGACCCGCGGCTGACCTGGAACACCATCGACCAGGTGCAGGCCGCCGGCGGCATCGCCATCCAGAGCAAGACCGGTCATGCCTTCATCAAGGAACGGATGCGCGCCGAAAACGCCCTCTACGGCGGCGAGATGAGCGCCCACCACTATTTCCGTGACTTCGCCTACTGCGACAGCGGGATGATCCCCTGGCTGCTGGTGGCCGGGCTGGTCGGCCGCCGCGGTCAGCCGCTCTCCCAGCTGCTGGCGGCGCGCATCGCCGCCTTCCCCGCCAGCGGCGAGATCAACCGCGAGGTGCGCGAGGTCGGCGCCACCCTGGCGGCGGTGGCGGCGCAGTGGGGGCCGCAGGCGGTCGAGGTGGACCGCACCGATGGGCTGTCCTGCACCTTCGCCGAGGGCTGGCGCTTCAATCTGCGCGGCTCCAACACCGAGCCGGTGCTGCGGCTGAATGTGGAGTCGCGCGGCGACGCCGGGCAGATGCGCCGCCAGACCGCGGCCCTGCTCGCCTTCATCGATACGGTGGCCCGGTGAGGCCCGGCGCCGCTGGGCGGGACAGCCGCGCCGCCCGGCCTGCGGCCTTGAACCGACCGGGTCGGCCGGCGCAGCATGGGCACCAGCTGAGGGCTGCCGCAGCTCACGGGAGCGGACCATGAACGATGAGTGGATTCTGCTGGTGGAGGACCACTCCGCGGATCTGCGCCTGACCCTTGAAGCCTTCGCCGAGAACGGCATCGGCAGCAGCCGCATCCGCGTCGCCCGCAATGCGCAGAGCGCGCTCGACTGGCTGGCCACCCTGCCGCAGCGCCCGCTCGAGCACTGGCCCCGGCTGGTGCTGCTGGATCTGAACCTGCCGGACCGGCCGGGCCTGGAGGTGCTGCGCACCATCAAGGCGGCGCCGCCGATGAGCTATCTGCCGGTGGTGGTGATGTCCACCTCCGAGGCCCAGCCCGATGTGGTGGCGGCCCACCAGCTGCATGTGAATCTCTTCCTCAAGAAGCCCACCGACTGGGCGGATTTCCTCCGGGTGACCTCGCTGCTGCGCGAGCTGTTCATCGATGCCGCCCGCCGCCCGGCCACGCCCACCGGCTCCCTGCGCCTATGACCGCTCCTGCCCGCTCCTCCGCCCTCGGCCTCCTGGTGCTGGAGGACGATCGCCTCGATGCCCGCCTGCTGCGCGAAACCCTGCGCGATGCCGGCGATCCGGACGAGATCGTGATGCAGAACGTGCGCAGCCTCGCCGATGCGCTCGATGCCATCGCCCAGTTCAGCTTCTCCTGTGCCCTGGTCGATCTCGGCCTGCCGGACAGCCAGGGCACCGATATCGTCGCGCGGCTGCGCGAGGCCGACCCTAGCCTCGCCATCGTGGTGATCACCGGCAACGAGGACCCGGCAGGGGCCGACCGCGCCCTGCGCCTCGGCGCCGAGGCCTATCTGGTGAAAGGCCGGCAGACCCCGGAGCAGCTGATCGGCGTGATTCGCCAGGCGGTGGAGCGCTCGCGCCGGCGCCTGCTGGCCGGTCGCCGGCCGGAAGAGGCCCTGCATGTGGTGCAGCGCTACCGCCATGGCAACGAGACCCAGCACCGGGCGGTGGAGGTGCGCGGCCTGCTCAGTGGCCACTGGCTGCCCCAGCTCGACGCCCTGCAACGCCAGGAAACCGGCTTCGATCACCTGCTGCTGCACTGGGAGGACATCGCCAGCGATCTGCTCGAGGAGCCGGTGCAGAGCAGCGAGCGGCTGGCGGCACTGGCCAGCCGCGGGCTGCAGCTGGGGGTGCTGATTCCGACGCTGACCCGGCGGGATCTCGCCCCGCAGTCGGTATCGACGCTGGAGACCCTGCGCCGCAACGGCATCCAGCTGGTGCTCGACGAAGCCGGTCCCGACGCCACCACCCTCGACCTCCTGCTGCTCGGCGCGGCCGAGGCGCTGCGCCCGGCCTATCGCCGCGAGGAAGCCAGCATGGAGCGCGGGCTGCGCCTGCTGTTTGGCGCCGCCGAAGGGCTGTCGATGGATCGCTACGCGCCGGCCGGCTGTCCGGACTTCCTCAGCCCGCTGTGCGAATGGCGCACGGTGGCGAGCTTTGGCGAGGCCTGAGCGCACATGGATCTGCTCAGCGATTTCCTCACCGGCGGCCGCTATCTGCCGCATGGTGTCTGCTTCCTGCGCGATTCCAATCTGCTCTGGCTGCATGTCACCAGCAATGCGGTGATTGCGCTGGCCTACTACATGATCCCGGTGGCGCTGGTGTTCTTCCTGCGCGGTCTGCGCATGCGCATCAGCTTCCAGTGGGCGATCGGCCTGTTCGCCGCCTTCATCGTGCTCTGCGGCACCGGCCACATCGTCGACATCATCACCCTCTGGCAGCCGGTCTACTGGCTGCAGGGGACCTTGCGTGCGGTCACTGCAGTGGTATCCATCGCCACCGCCATCTGCATCATTCCGCTGGTCCCGCGGCTGCTGCAGATGCGCTCGCCCGAGGAGCTGGAGCAGGCCAACCGTCGGCTGCGCGAGGAGATCCGCAAGCGCGAGCAGGCCGAGGCCGATCTGCGCCGCTCGCTGGAGGAGCTCAAGCGCGCCGTACAGGAACTCGAACAGTTCGCCTACATCACCTCGCACGATCTGCAGGCGCCGCTGCGCAATGTCTCCGGCTTCTCCCAGCTGCTGCTGCGCCGCTACCGCGACAAGCTGGGCGGTGACGCCGCCGAGTTTCTCGGTTTCATCGACCAGGGCGTGCGCCACATGCAGGCCCTGATCAACGACCTGCTGGCGCTGTCCCGGGTCGGCCGCAACCAGAGCCAGTTCGAGAAGCGTCCGCTGCGCGAGGCGGTGGATCGGGCCCTGCAGGTGCTGGCCCCGGCGATCGACGCCGCCCAGGCGAGAGTCGAGATCGGCGAGCTGCCGGTGGTCGAGGCCGAGCACAATCTGCTGACCCAGCTGTTCCAGAACCTGGTCGGCAATGCCCTGAAGTTCCAGACCCCGGGCGAGCAGCCACGGATCAGCATCGATGCCACCGAGACCGCTGATCACTGGCTGATCCGCGTGCGCGACAACGGCATCGGCATTCCCCAGGACCAGCTCAAGAGCATCTTCGCCGTGTTCCGCCGCCTGCATGCCGCCGATGCCTACGAGGGCACCGGCATCGGCCTGTCGATCTGCCAGCGCATCGCCCAGCACCATGGCGGCGAGATCTGGGCGGAGTCCGATCCGGTCGAGGGTGGCAGTCGCTTCTGCCTGCGCCTGCCCAAGCAGCTGGCGGCCAGCCTGCGCGGCCGGGTGCCGCTGCTGGGCGCCTCGGTGACCACCGGCGAGGCCGCGCCGGCCTGAGCAGGGTCCGCCGCGGCTGACCCTCACACCGCAAGCCGGGTCGCCCCGGCGCCGTGCCGGTGATACGGGTCCGGGCCCGCGGGATTGAGCGGCCAGCGCGCCGGATCCGCGCTGCCGGATCGGGCCTGGGTCGACCCACCGCCCCGGGCTGCCGGGCCGGAGCACCTGGCAGCCAGGGGTCGTCCGCGGCGCAGCCGCCTCGGCGGCTGCGCAGGCGGCGGCGGCATCCGGCAACGATCAAGAGCTCGCGCTGGCCGGCGGTCGGCCGCGGCCGCGGCCACGCAAAAGGCCACCGTCTCCGGTGGCCTCGGGGTCCCGCGGCGAGGGTCTAGAACAAGTCCACTTCACCGGTCTGCAGCGAGCCCTGCGACACCGGCTTGTGCTGGGGACGGCGCCAGTCGGTGGCGGGGCGGTCGCTGCGCGGGGCCTCGCCGGTGATCACCTGACGCACCTCGCCATCGATGGCGCCCAGCCGCTGCACATGCTGCAGGGCGGCGTCCAGCGCCTGGGTGGAGATGTCCTCGAACTGCAGGCAGCGCACCGCCGTGCCGACCGCGCTGCTGATCCGCTCGCGGGCGGCGGTGACCGCCTGCAGGCCCTCGTTGAGGCCCTGGTTGATCGCATCCACCTGCTGCAGCAGGCGGGCCGCCTCGCTGCGCGCGCCCTGGCTCAGGGTCTGGTCCCGGCTGACCATCGCACCGACGGTCTCGCGCACCTTGGCCACCGATTCCCGCGAGCCGGTCACCAGCTTGCGGATCTGCTCGTTGAAGCTGGTGGAGCGCTCGGAAAGGCTGCGCACCTCCTCGGCCACCACCGCAAAGCCGCGGCCGGCCTCGCCGGCGCGGGCGGCCTCGATGGCGGCATTCAGCGCCAGCAGATTGGTCTGATCGGCGATGGTCTTGACATCCCCCAGCAGCTCGAAGATGGCATCGAGCTGACGCACCATCTCGTCGATCTGGCGCACCGTGGTGCCGCTCTGCTCGCTGACCTGGGTCAGCGAATCAACCAGCCGGTTCATCTGCGCCACCGCCGCCTCGGCGAAGCGGCGGATGTCGAGGCTGCCGTTCTCGCCGCCGGTCTGGCTCAGCAGCCGGCCAACGGCGGCCTGCTGGGAGTCGGACTGACGGGCCATCTCCTTGAAGCTGCCGCCGAGCGTGGCGACCGCCTCACGCAGCAGCTGGCGCACCCGCGCCACCTCGGATTCCACCCCGTTGAGCTCGGCCAGCAGCGCCTGCTCCAGCTCGCCGATGGCGGCCTGGCGGCGCTGGGCGCCCTGCTCCGCAGCGCGCAGATCGGTCTCGTGGCGGCGCTGCTCGCGCTGCTGCCAGAACAGCGAGCCGCCCCAGCCCAGCATCAGCAGGGCGCCGCTGAAGGCGAGCGTCGATGCGGGCGCCCCCAGCAGCCAGAGCAGGCCGTGGATCAGGGACAGCCCGCCGAGCAGCACCGGCACCCAGCCGAGCGGGCGCAGCGGCAGGGCCGGCGCGGGAGCGGAACGGGCGGGATCAGCAGGGGAAAAGGCCAAGACATTCACTGGCACCACTCCAGGAGTTGGGTCGCGATACGGTCCAGAGGCAAGACCCGTTCCGCGGCTGACAGCTTCACCGCGGCACCCGGCATGCCCCAGACCACGCTGGAGGCCTCGTCCTGGGCCACGGTGTGACAGCCCAGCTGGCGCAAGGCCAGCAGGCCACGGGCACCGTCCTCTCCCATGCCGGTGAGCAGGGCGCCCACCGCATTGAGGCCGGCGTGTTCCACCACCGACCGGAACAGCACATCGACGCTGGGCCGATGGCGATTTTCCGGCGGGGCGTCGGAAAGGCGGCAGGTGTAGCGCGCACCGCTGCGCTCCACCCGCAGATGCAGACTGCCCGGGGCGATGTAGCAATGGCCGGGCACGATCAGCTGGCCATCGCGGGCCTCGCAGACCGACATCGCCGAGCTGCGGTCCATGCGGGCCGCGAACGGTCCGCTGAACATCGCCGGGATGTGCTGGGTGATGACGATGGCCGGGGCATCCGGCGGCATCTGCTCGAGCACCACCTTGATCGCCTCGGTGCCACCGGTGGAGGCGCCGATGGCGATGATCTTCTCGGTGGTGCGCAGGGCGCGGCGGGTGGCCGGTGGCCGTGGTCTGGCGGCGCGCTCCACCGCCGGCAGCGCCAGCCGGCTGTGGACGCGGGCCCGGCAGGCCATCTTGATCTTGCTGATCAGCTCCTCGGCATAGAGCCGCAGGCCCGCCTCGAGATCGATCTTGGGCTTGGTGACGAAATCCACCGCCCCCAGCTCCAGCGCCTGCAGGGTGGTCTCGGCGCCGCGCTCGGTCAGCGAGGAGACCATCACCACCGGCATCGGCCGCAGGCGCATGAGGTTCTCGAGAAAGGTCAGCCCGTCCATGCGCGGCATCTCGACATCGAGGGTCAGTACATCCGGATTCAGCTGCTTGATCTTGTCGCGGGCCACCAGCGGATCCGGCGCCACGCCCACCACCTCGAGCTCGGGATCGCTGCTCAGCACCTCGGTGAGCAGGCGCCGCATCAGCGCCGAGTCATCCACCACCAGCACCTTGATCCGGCTCATCGCCCGTCTCCGCCGCAGGCGGGCGCCGGGCCAGGCGCTGGCCTGAGCCGCGGAGCGGTCGGGGACGCCGGGACCCGGGCCTGTCCGGTGCGCATCAGAACAGCTCCACCGAGCCCTGGGTGGGCGATTGCCGCAGCCGCGACTGGTACAGCCGCTCGCTGGCCAGCACCTCGGTGTCGTTGGCCGAGGGCAGCCGGCGCACCATCACCCGGCCGCTGCGCGGGAAGTAGTGCACCCGGCGCGGATAGATATCGAACAGATCGCGGCCATTCAGGCCCAGACCCTCGGCCCGCAGGTACTCGAGCACGAACTTGCCGTTGCGCTCGCCGACATTGTTCACGGTGAAGCCGGGCAGCACGGCGCCGCCGCCGAACACCTTGGTCTCCAGCCGCGAGCGCGCCGCGCCGCGCTTGAGCAGCTCGTTGATCAGCATTTCCATCGCATAGGAGCCGTAGCGGGCTGACTCGCTGGCCGCCCCGCCCTGCTCGGTGTCCGGCAGCATGAAATGGTTCATGCCGCCGATGCCCAGCAGCGGATCGCGCATGCAGGCGGAGACGCAGGAGCCGAGCACGGTCACCAGCATCACCTCGCGCTCGGTCACCAGGTACTCGCCAGGCAGCACCTTGAGGGCCTGGGCGTTGAACTTGGGATCGAAGTAGCCGGCCGGCTCGACCACTGCCGGAACCTGTGCCCGTGCCGCCCGGATGGCATACATGGTGGGGCCTCCGGGCTCAGGCGCGGGCGGCGGCCAGCGGCCGCGGGCGCGCCGCCGGCGGCGCGCTGGACAGCGCCGGCGCATCGGCGCGGCGGTAGAGGGTGCGGCCCACCGAGCGGATCAGGTCGGCGGCGTGGAAGAAGCTCTCCGAGTGCCCGGCGATGAACAGCCCATCGCGGGCAAGCAGGGGCACCATCCGTCGCAGCACCGCCAGCTGGGTGGGCTTGTCGAAATAGATCATGACATTGCGGCAGAAGATCACATCGAAGGGCCCGCGCATCGGGTAGCGCGGGTCGAGCAGGTTGAGCGGCTCGAACTGGATCAGCGCGCGCAGCGGTTCGATCACCCGGCACTGTCCGGCCGCGGCGCCCTGCCCCTTGAGGAAGAAGCGGCGCCGGCGCTCCGGGCTCATCTTGTCCAGCCGGTCCAGGGCATAGACCCCGCGGGCGGCGGTGGCCAGCACCTGGGTGTCGATGTCGGTGGCGAGAATGCGTACCGGCGGGGTCAGGCTGCCGTAGGCCTCGCAGGCGCTGATCGCAATCGAGTACGGCTCCTCACCGGTGCTGGCGGCCGAGCACCAGATGCGCACCGGGTGGCCGCCGGGCAGCGCCTGCAGAAACCCCACCAGCGCCTCGAAGTGATGCGGCTCGCGGAAAAAGGAGGTGAGGTTGGTGGTCAGCGCGTTGGTGAAGGCCTGCCACTCCTCGGCGTCGGCGCCGGTCTCCAGACGATCGAGATAGGTCTGGAAGCTGTCCAGACCCAGGGCGCGCAGACGGCGCGCCAACCGGCTGTAGACCATCTCCTCCTTGGAGTCGGCCAGCGCAATGCCCGCCTTGCCATGGATGAGCTGGCGAACGCGGTCGAAATCGCGGGTGGTGAAGCTGAAGTCCCGCTGCTCCGGCACCGGGCGGTTCATCCGCGGACCCGGTTCAAGGTGAGCAGCGGACAGCGGCTCGGGCGCTGCCCACCGAGGGCGCAGTCCGCGCCGCTCAGGCTCAGGCCGAAGTTGACCAGCCAGCGCAGCCAGCTCGGACCCAGCTCCGGCCCGGCGAGGCGCTCGCTGCGGTGTGCGATCGGGCGAAGCAGGCGGCGGGGGCGTGCCATCCAGCGCAGCATCAGAGACTCTCCTGACAACAAGAAACCCGGGATGTCAGCGGTGACCCGGTGAACTCAGGCCGCCGCGGCAGGACCGACCCGGCCGCCGCCGCGGCGGCCCTGCCCCATCGCAGGGCCGCACGGCGAGGCCATCGGGGATCCGGGCCTAGAACTCCGTCCACTGCTCGCCACCCTTGTCCGCGGGCGGCGGGGTGGCGGCGCGGCTGGCGGCGCGGCTGCTGGCGGGCTTGGCCACCGGCCGGGCGGCCCCGGCACGGGCGGCCGGCTTGGCCACCGCTGCCGGACGGGCCGCGGTCCGCGCCGGGGCGGCAGCCAGCACCGGGCTTGCGCTGTCGTCGAGCTTGAACTGGCTGACCGACTGCGACAGCCCGCCCGCCTGCTCTTCCAGCGAGCGGGCGGCGGCACTGGCTTCCTCCACCAGGGCGGCGTTCTGCTGGGTCACCTCGTCCATCTGGGTGATGGTCTGGTTGACCTGCTCGATGCCCTGGCTCTGCTCCTGCGAGGCCGCGCTGATCTCGGCCATGATGTCGGTGACCCGCTTCACGCTGGTCACGATCTCTTCCATGGTCTTGCCGGCCTGGTCGACCAGCTTGGCGCCATTACCGACCTTCTCCACCGAGTCGCCGATCAGGCTCTTGATCTCCTTGGCGGCACCGGCGCTGCGCTGGGCCAGCGAGCGCACCTCCGCCGCCACCACCGCGAAGCCGCGGCCCTGCTCGCCGGCGCGGGCGGCCTCGACCGCCGCGTTGAGCGCCAGGATGTTGGTCTGGAAGGCGATGCCGTCGATGACGCTGATGATGTCGACGATCTTCTTGCTCGACTCGTTGATCGCGCTCATGGTGGTGACCACCTCGCTCACCACCGAACCACCCTTGCGCGCCACATCGCTGGCACCCACCGCCAGCTGATTGGCCTGCTTGGCGTTCTCGGCGTTCTGCTTGACCGTCGAGGTCAGCTCCTCCATCGACGAGGCGGTCTCCTCGAGGCTGGCCGCCTGCTGCTCGGTGCGCGCGGAGAGATCGCTGTTGCCGGTGGAGATCTCGCGGGCCGCGGTGTTGATGGTGTCGGTGGCCTGCTTGATCTGGGTGATGATCTCGGTGAGCTGGCTCACCGTCTGGTTGGCGTCGTCCTTGAGCTTGCCGAAGGTGCCCTTGAAGTCACCCTGGACGGTCTGGGTGAGGTCACCCTGGGCCAGGGCGCCGAGCACCCGCGCCACCTCGTTGAGGCCGACGCTGCTGACACCCATCAGCTGGTTGATGCTCTCGGCGAGGCCCTTGAAGAAGCCCTCCTTGCCGTCGAGCGAGACGCGCTGGGTGAAGTCGCCGTTGGCGGCGGCCGAGACGATCGCCCCCACCTCCTGCTCCACCGCCACCTCGGTGGTGCGGTTGCGCCACTCCACCACGGTGCCGAGACGCTCGCCCTGGGCATTGACGATGGGGCTGGCGATGAGGCCGAAGGTGAGGCTGCCGACCTTGATCTCGGTGCGGTAGGCACCGCGCAGGGAGGACAGCAGATTGGTCTGGTGGGCCGGGTTCTTGTGGAAGACATCGATGCTGGCGCCCATCAGCTTGCGGGCATCGAAGTGCGGCAGGGCCTTGCGCAGCTCGCCCTCGGCGCGGGTCAGCATCTCGCCGACCGCGGTGTTCATGTAGACGATCTCGCGCTCGTTGTTGGCGATCATCACATTGCCGGAGACATTGTCCAGCGCGTTCTTGATCCGCAGGTTCTCGTCGGCCAGCTTGCGCTCGGCGGCCTGGCGCTCGGCCTCGGCCTTCTGCGCGGCAAGCTCGGCAGTCATGTCCTTCCACTCGACCACATAGCCCAGGCGCCGTGCCTGGTCGTCATTGATCGGGTTGAGGATCAGCGAGAAGGTGCGCCCGCCCAGGGTCAGTGAGGCCTTGTGGGTGTGGGTCATCTTCGCCAGCAGACCGCGCTGGTAGGCCGGGTTCTTGTGGAAGGTGTCGATGTTGGTGCCGATCACCGACTTGGCATTGAAGCTCGGCACATCCTTCTTGATGTCGGCCTCGGCGATGCTGAGCATCTCCTTGATCGAGTGGTTGACATAGACCACATTCAGGTCGGCGTCGGCGATCATCACATTGGTGACCACCGCATCCAGGCCCTGCTTGATGCGCGAGACATTGGCCAGCAGCTCGGCCTCGCGGGCCTGGGCGGCGAGCTCGCTGGTCATGTCGCGCCACTCCACCACATAGCCCAGGCGCGTCCCGGCCGGGTCATTGATCGGGTTGAGGATCAGCGAGAAGGTGCGCCCGCCCAGGGTCAGCTTGGCCTTGTGGGTGCTGGTCATGCGCTTGAGCAGACCGCGCTGGTAGGTCGGGTTCTTGTGGAAGGTGTCGATGTTGGTGCCGACCACGCTGGAGGCCGAGAAGCTGGGCACATCCTTGCGGATGTCGTCCTCGGCGGTGGTGAGCATCTCCACGATCGACTTGTTGACATAGACGATGTTCAGATCGGCATCGGCGATCATCACATTGGTGACCACCGAGTCGAGGCCGGACTTCACCCGCAGGGCGTTGAGCTCGGCGACGCGCTGCTGGGTGATGTCGGTGGCGTACTTGACCACCTTGAACGGCCGGCCGGCCATGTCAAAGATCGGGTTGTAGGTGGCCTGGATCCACACCACCTCGCCGGCCTTGTTCTGGCGCGGATAAATGCCCGAGTCGTATTCGCCACGGCCGAGCTTTTCCCAGAAGCTGCGGTACTCCTTGCTGGCCCGGTAGGCCGGGGAGACGAAGATGGCGTGGTGCTTGCCGCGCACTTCCTCGGGCGTGTAGCCCAGCGCGTCGAGGAAGTTCTGGTTGGCATTGAGGATGTTGCCGCCCATATCGAACTCGATCACCGCCTGCGCCTTGCTGATGGCGGAGAGCTGGCCCTCGTAGTCGGCCTTCTTCAGCTGCGCGGCGGTGATGTCGGTGGCGTACTTGACCACCTTGAACGGCTTGCCATTGGCGTCGTAGATCGGGTTGTAGGTGGCCTGGATCCACACCTCGCGGTTGCCCTTGGCGACCCGCTTGTAGATGCCGGCGTCGTACTCGCCCTGGCCCAGCTTGTCCCAGAAGGTGAGGTATTCGAGGCTGGTGCGGTAGGCGGCATCGACGAACACGCTGTGGTGCTTGCCCTGTACCTCCTTGAGCGTGTAACCCATCACCTTCAGGAAGTTCTCATTGGCATTGAGGATGTTGCCCTTGAGATCGAACTCGATCACCGCCTGGGCCTTGCTGATGGCCGAGAGCTGGCCTTCATAGTCGGCCTTGCGCAGCTGCGCCTCGGTGATGTCGGTGGCGTACTTGATCACCTTGAAGGGGCGACCGCTGGCATCGAAGATCGGGTTGTAGGTGGCCTGGATCCATACCTCGCGCCCGTGCTTGCCGAGGCGCTTGTAGACGCCGCTGTCGTACTCGCCGCGCGAGAGCTTGTCCCAGAACAGCGCGTAGTCGGCGCTGACCCGCACTGCATGGTCGACAAACATGCTGTGGTGCTTGCCGTGCACCTCGTCGGGCATGTAGCCCATCGCACGCAGGAAGTTGTCGTTGGCCTTGAGGATGTTGCCCTTGAGGTCGAACTCGATCACCGCCAGCGAGCGGTGGATGGCGGCGATCTGGCCATCCAGCTCGGCGCGGCTCTGCTGGGTCATCTGGCCCGGATGCAGGGTGGCGGTCACCACCTTGGGGCGATGCACCAGATTGGCGGCGCGGGCCGGCTTGCTGCCCTTGCGGGCGGCGGGCGCGGCGGATGAAGCGGTCTTGGCGCGGCTCTTGCCGGGCGTCTTGGATTTCATGAGCGGTCTCGATCAGAGCAGGGAGGAGGACGCGACGGCGCGCGGACGGCGGAAACGGGGGGTCTGGCTCAGGCGCAGCAGCTGCCAGCCGGCCGAGCCGCCGAGAGCGAGACAGGCGGCGAGGATGGCCAGCAGTCCGCGCAGCTCGAGGCTGCCGTGACCGTGGGCGAAGCTCGCCGCGGCGACGATGGCCGGCAGGATCGGCAGCAGCAGCGCAGCGCGGCGCAGACGGGATTCGGGGGAGAGCGGAGAGAGAGTCATGGCGGGGCTCCGGGAAGGCAGGGGCTACTGGAGGGACTGGGAGTCGATCAGCGCGAGATCCGCGCTGGACATCAGGCGTTCGATGTCGACCAGGATCAGCATCCGGTTGTCGAGGGTGCCGATGCCGGTGATGTAGTTGATCCGGGGCGCGGCAGTGCCGCCGCCCGGGGTGGTGATCGCACCGCCGAACTCGGGGGCCGGGCGGATCTGCTCGGGGTTGAGCTGGAGCACATCGGAGACCCCATCCACCACCATGCCGACCACGCGGCGGGCAATGTTCAGGATGATCATCACGGTGAACTCGTTGTAGTCGGCGCGGCCGAGCTG
>DASUDX010000029.1:0-39071 GCA_036275365.1 Nevskiaceae bacterium
GTGGACAAGTTCGAATACCGCCGCGGCTACAAGTTCTCGACCTACGCCACCTGGTGGATTCGCCAGGCCATCACCCGCTCGATCGCCGACCAGGCGCGCACCATCCGCATCCCGGTGCACATGATCGAGACCATCAACAAGCTCAACCGCATCTCGCGGCAGATGATCCAGGAGATGGGCCGCGAGCCCACCCCGGAAGAGCTGGCGGTGAAGATGGAGATGCCCGAGGACAAGATCCGCAAGGTGCTCAAGATCGCCAAGGAACCGATCTCGATGGAGACGCCGATCGGCGACGACGAGGACAGCCACCTCGGCGATTTCATCGAGGACACCGGCGCGGTCTCGCCGCAGGAAGCCGCCACCGCGCAGTCGCTGGCCGAGGCCACCCACCAGATCCTCGCCAGCCTGACCCCGCGCGAGGCCAAGGTGCTGCGCATGCGCTTCGGCATCGACATGACCACCGACCACACGCTGGAGGAAGTCGGCAAGCAGTTCGATGTCACCCGCGAGCGCATCCGTCAGATCGAGGCCAAGGCCCTGCGCAAGCTGCGCCACCCCTCGCGCGCCAACTACCTGCGGAGCTTCCTCGACGAGTGAGGCGCGGGGCTCCGGCCCCGTCGCCCGGTCGCGCCGCTTCCGACAACCCCGCTCCGGCGGGGTTTTGCTTGATCCTGAGTCCGCCGCATGAAAGCCCATCTGCAAGATCTGCTCGCGCGTGCCCTGCCGGCCCTGGCGGCCGAGGTCGGCCAGCCGGTGCCGGCCCCCGAGACCATCCAGATCGACGCCACCAAGGACCCGCGCCACGGCGATTTCGCCAGCAATCTCGCGCTGATCCTGGCCAAGCCGCTGGGCCGCCCGCCGCGCGCGGTGGCCGAGGCGCTGCTGCGTCATCTGCCGGCCTCGCCACGGGTGGCGCGGGCCGAGATCGCCGGGCCCGGCTTCCTCAACTTCTTCCTCACCGCCGGCGCCTTCCAGGCGGTGGTGAGCGAGGTGCTGGACCAGGGCGCGGACTATGGCCACGATCGCAGCGGGCGCCGCGGCCGGGTGCTGGTGGAATATGTCTCGGCCAACCCCACCGGCCCGATGCACATCGGCCACGGCCGCGGGGCGGCCTATGGCGATTCGCTGGCCAGCCTGCTCGCCGCCAGCGGCTGGCAGGTGCATCGCGAGTACTACATCAACGATGCCGGCCGTCAGGTCGACATCCTCACCGTCAGCGTCTGGCTGCGCTACCTGGAGGCGGGCGGTGTGCCGCTGTCCTTCCCCGGCCGGGGCTATCCCGGCGAGTACATCCGCACCAGTGCCGCCCAGCTGCGGGTGCGCCACGGCGCACGCTTCGAGCGGCCGGCGGCACTCGCCGCCCTGGGCAGCGAGCCGGTGCTGCCGGAGGGCGCCGACGAGGCGCTCAAGGCCGCGGTCAAGGCGGCCCAGGAGGCGCGGCTGGATCAGCTGATCGAGCTGGCGCGGCGGGAGCTGGGCGAGGACTACGGGTCGATCCAGCGCGCCGCCCTCGACGACCAGCTGGCGGCGATCCGCGCCACGCTGGATGCCCTGCATGTGCGCTACGACCGCTGGTACTCCGAGCGCGAGCTGGTGGCCTCGGGCTTCGCCCGCACCGCCATCGAGCGGCTGCGCGCCGCTGGCCATGTCTACGAACAGGACGGCGCCCAGTGGCTGCGCACCTCGGCCTTCGGCGACGAGAAGGACCGCGTGCTGTTCAAGGCCGATGGCAGTGCCACCTATTTCGCCAACGATCTGGCCTATCACATCGACAAGCTCGACCGCGGCTACGACCTGCTGATCGATGTCTGGGGCGCCGACCACCACGGCTACATCGCCCGGGTGCGCGGCGCCATCGAGATGCTCACGGGCCGCAAGGACGCCCTGCATGTGGCGCTGATGCAGTTCGTCACGCTCGCCTCCGGCCGCATGGGCAAGCGCAGCGGCAACTTCGTGACCCTGCAGGACCTGATCGACGAGGTGGGCGCCGACGCCACCCGCTTCTACTACCTGTTCCGCTCCCACGACCAGCATCTGGAGTTCGATCTGGAACTGGCGCGCTCGCAGAGCAATGACAACCCGGTCTACTACGTGCAGTACGCCCACGCGCGCATCTGCTCGGTGTTCCGCCAGGCCGCCGAGCGCGGCCTGGTGCTGAGACGCGAGGGGCTGGAGAGCGTGCTCGACCGGCTCGCCGAGGCGCAGGACAAGACCCTGCTGACCCAGCTGCAGCGCTATGGCGAGGTGGTGCGCGCGGCAGCCCAGCAGTTCGCACCGCATGCGCTGGCCTTCTATCTGCGCGATCTGGCCGATGCCCTGCACAGCCACTACAACGCCCACAAGGTGCTGGTGGACGATCCAGCGCTGGCGCAGGCGCGGCTGGCGCTCTACGCCGCCACCCGCCAGGTGCTGGCCAATGGCCTGGGCCTGCTGGGCGTGGCGCCGATGGAGCGACTCTGATGGGCCGCGATTACGCCCCGCGCAATCCGCGGCCGGCCAGCCGCAAGAAGGGCGCCGGCCGCGCCGGACTCTCCGGCGGCATGGGTCTGGCGCTGGGGCTGGCGGCCGGGCTGTCGGTGGCGGCCTGGCTGGCCCTGCGCAAGCCCGAGACCGCGCCGGTGGCGGCGCCGGCCAAGCCGGCGGTGGTGGAAGCCAGCCGCCCGGAGCCGGTGGTGATTCCGCCGCGCGAGAAGCCGCGCTTCACCTTCTACGAGCTGCTGCCCAGCCAGGAGGTGGTGATTCCCGGCGAGGACGAGCCGCCGCCGGGCACCCGCGCCGCCGCCCAGGCCGCGCAGGCGGACGGCGTCTATCTGATCCAGGTGGCCTCCTACCGCGACGAGACCGAGGCCAATCAGCAGAAGGCCCAGCTCGCCCTGCTCGGCATCGAGGCGCGGGTGGAGAGCGTGACCATCGACAACCGCGACCGCTACTTCCGCGTGCGCATCGGCCCGGAGCGCGAGCTGGCCAAGGCGCAGGCCATCCTCGACCAGCTGCAGGCCAATGGCCTGCAGGGTCTGCTGGTGCGGGTCAAGTAGCGCGCGGCCTGACTACACTGCCCCGGGGCCGCGACCCAGACCTGTTCCCAGTCCCGATCCCCAGCCTCTACACCCAGTCCCGATCCCGAATCCCGATCCGGAGCTCCCGATGCGCGTGGTTCTCTGCGCGGCCCTGGCCGCCCTGTGCTGTTCCCCGTCCCTGCCCGCGGCCGAGGCGCCGCCGCGCGTCGAGCGCGGCAATCTGGTGCTGGAAGGGGTGCCCGAGGTGCCGGCGGCGCTGGCCGAGCGCCTCAACCAGTACCAGCAGACCCGCAGCGCCAGCCTCGAGGGCTGGCTGGCCGATGGCAGCCTGCTGATCACCACCCGCTTCGCCGAGACCGCCCAGGTGCACCGGGTGAAGACCCCCGGCGGGGCGCGCACCCAGCTCACCTTCTTCGCCGAGCCGATCAACCAGGCCCAGCCGGCACCGGACGGCAGCGGCTTTCTCTATACCCGCGATCGCGGCGGCGACGAGTTCTACCAGCTCTACTGGTACGCCCTGGCCAGCGGCGAGTCGCGTCTGCTCAGCGATGGCAAGAGCCGCAACACCGGGCCGCGCTGGTCGCGGCGTGGCGACCGGTTCGCCTATGCCAGCACCCGCCGCAACGGCCGCGACAGCGATATCTGGCTGGGCCGGCTCGACGGCTCGGCCCAGCCGCTGCTGCAGCGCGAGGGCTCGTGGAGCGTGGTGGACTGGTCCCCGGATGACCGCCGCCTGCTGGTGCAGCGCTACCGCTCGATCACCGATTCCGAGCTGTGGCTGGTGGAGGTGGACAGCGGCGAGGCGCGCCGCTTTCACGAGCGCAGCACGCCGATCGCCTTCGGCGACGCGGTGTTCTCCGCCGATGGCCGGGGGCTCTACTACCTCAGCGACGAGGGCGCGGATGTGCGCCAGCTGCGCTACGAGGATCTCGATGGCGGCAACGCCCGGGTGCTCACCGCCGATGTGCCCTGGGATGTGGAGGAGCTGGCGATCAGCCCGGACGGTCGCCATCTCGCCTACCGCGTCAATGCCGATGGCCTGAGCACGCTCACCGTGCTGGACCTGCCCCGCAACCGCCCCCTGCCGCTGCCGGTGCTGCCGGCCGGGGTGTTCGGCAATCTGCGCTTTGATCCGCGCGGTGAGCGCCTGGGTCTGACCCTCAACAATGCCCGCACGCCCAGCGATGTCTACAGCTTCCGGCTTGGCCAGCGCCAGCTCACCCGCTGGACCGAGAGCGAGACCGGCGGTCTCGACGCCAGCCGCTTCACCGAGCCGAGCCTGGTGCGCTATCCCAGCTTCGACGGGCTCAGCGTGCCGGCCTTCTACTACCGCCCGGCGGGTGACGGCCCGCACCCGGTGCTGATCAGCATCCACGGCGGCCCGGAGGCGCAGGCGCTGCCGCTGTTCAACCCGCTGATCGAGTACTACGCGCGCGAGCTGGGGGTGGCGGTGCTGGTGCCCAATGTGCGCGGCTCCTCCGGCTACGGCAAGGCCTATCTGGCGCGGGACAACGGCTATCTGCGCGAGGATTCGGTCAAGGACATCGGCGCCCTGCTGGACTGGATCGGCCGCCAGCCGGAGCTGGACGCCGGCCGGGTGATCGTCACTGGCGGCTCCTACGGCGGCTACATGACCCTGGCCGCGCTGACCCACTACAACGAGCGCCTGCTCGGCGGCATCGCCATCGTCGGCATCAGCAACTTCGTCACCTTCCTCACCAATACCCAGGAGTACCGGCGCGACCTGCGCCGCGTCGAGTACGGCGATGAGCGCGATCCGGCGATGCGCGCGCATCTGGAAAAGATCTCGCCGACCACCAATGCCAGCCGCATCACCCGGCCGCTGTATGTGATCCAGGGCCTGAACGACCCGCGGGTGCCGGCCAGCGAGGCCGAGCAGATGGTGCGCACGGTGCGGGGCAACGGCGGGGAGGTCTGGTATCTCCTGGCCCGCGACGAGGGCCACGGCTTCCGCAAGAAGGCCAACCGCGATCTGCAGACCAACACCACGGTGCTGTTCATCCAGCGCCTGATCGGCCAGGCCGCGGCCGGGGGCGGCTAGCCCGCAGCCGCTCGCGCCGGGCCCGGACTGACCGAACCGGTCTGACCGGTCCGGCGAGGCTCGCCAGCGACCCGGCCGGGGGTCTACGCCGCAAGGCCCGCCGCAATCGGCACCGCCCCCCGTGCGGCTGGACGGGCGGCGCGGGTTACCGGCCGACGGCAGAGAGGCACCGGTGGTCGGCGCCGGGTGCGGCGCTGCCGGCACCGGGCCGCTGGCCGGGAGAGCCCCTGTGCTGGAGCGGTCATGGTCGCCGTCGTCGCCGAGTCCTCTGCGCTGTCCGAGCTGCTGGCGCGGCCGGCGGCCCTGCCGGCGCTGCCGCGCGCCATCCGTGAGCTGACCACCCTGCTCGACAGCGAGGAGGTCAGCCTCGATGCGGTGGTGCGCCTGCTCGGCGCCGAGCCGGGCCTGGCCATGCGGGTGCTGCGGCTGGCCAATTCGTCCTTCTATGGCCGCACCCGGGCGGTGGAGAGCGTGGCCGATGCGGTGCTGCTGATCGGGCTGGCCGCGCTCAAGGTGCTGGTGCTGGGCTCCGGCATCACCGCGGCGGTGCGTCTGCCCGAAAGCCTGGCGCGCGGCCATTACTGGCGCCACTGCCTGCACACGGCGGTGGGCGCGCGCTATTTCGCCGTGCATGCGCAGGTCGATCCGCAGGCGGCCTTCACCGCCGGGCTGGTGCACGCCATCGGCGAACCGATTCTCGGCCAGCAGTTCGGCGCGGAACTGCGGCGACTGGACGAACGCCTGCCCTTCTACGACGGCGAGCGGGCCGAGGGCGAGCGCCAGCGGCTGGGTGTCGGCTATCCGGAGGTGGGGGCGGAACTCGCCCGCCGCTGGCACTTCCCGGCCACTCTGGTGGAGGCGATCCGCGCGGCACCCGAGCCGCTGCGCGAGGCGCCGTTCAATCCCTATGCCGGCTGCGTCTATCTCGCCCGCCACCTGGCCTCGGACACCGAACGCAAGCGCAACCCGCAGGAATCCTGTGCCACGCTCGATGCGCGGGTGCTCGACCAGCTCGGGCTCAGCGCCGAGGTGGCCTTCGCCATGCCGCCCTATGCGCGGCTGAGCCAGGGCCTGGAGACCCTGTTCAGCTGACGCGGTTCAGTTGAGGCTGCGCGGGGCGGCCAGGGTGAAGGGGCTGATCAGGGCGTCGAACGGGGCGCCGGCATCCGGCAGCATCTGGAAGCTGCCCTGCATGGTGCCGACCGCGGTATCCAGCGGGCAGGCGCTGGTGTACTGGAACTGCTCGCCCGGCTTGAGCACCGGCTGGTAGCCGACCACCCCGGGGCCGCGCACTTCCTCGACCTCGTTGTCGCCGTTGGTGATCACCCAGTGGCGCGAGAGCAGCTGCACGGTGACGCTGCCCTCGTTCTTGATGGTGACGTGGTAGGCGAAGAAGTAGCGGCCGTTCTGCGGATCGCTCTGGTCGGCCACGAACTGGGGCCGGACGATGATGCGGATGCCGCGGGTGAGGGTCTCGGACATCGGCGGGGGTCTAGAGGAAGCCGACCTGCAGCTGCGCCGCCTCGCTCATGCGGTCGCGGGTCCAGGGCGGATCGAAGGTGAGCTCGACATCGGCCTCGGTGATGCGCGGCACCTGCAGGGCCTTGGTCTTGACATCGTTGACCAGGATATCGCCCATGCCGCAGCCCGGCGCGGTCAGGGTCATGCGCACGCGGGCACGGCGCTGGTCGTTGTCCAGCGGCTCGAGGCGGCATTCGTAGACCAGCCCGAGCTCGACGATGTCGATCGGGATTTCCGGGTCGTAGCAGGTGCGCAGCTGGGCCCACAGCGCCTTCTCGATCTCGGCGTCATCGGCCTCGGCGGAGAGGGTCGGTGCCGCCAGCGGGGTCTTGCCGAGGGCGTCGGCGTCGCGGCCATCGATGCGGAACAGGTGGCCCTGCACCATCACCGTATAACTACCGCCCAGGGCCTGGGTGATGGTGGCGCCGGCCCCCTCGGGCAGCTCCACCTTGGTGCCGGCGGGAATCAGGACGCCGATCACATCCCGCGTCAGCACCACGGATTCGGACTCCGGCGTCATCGACCTCACCACCCCAGCAGAACGGGAGCGGAGTCTAAACCCCGACCCCGCCGCCTGCATCCAAGCGCACACGCGCGCCTCGACGAGAGCGCGACCGACGGCTTCCAGGGGGGCCCATGCGTCTGACCGAATTCTCGGCGTCCAATCCGGCGGCGATCGCGGCTGGCAGCCTGATCGTGCTGCTGTTCGGCGTGCTGGCCCTGCTGCGGCTGCCGATCCAGCTGCTGCCGGACACCCAGCAGCCCCAGCTGTTCATCAATGCCCAGTGGCGCGAGGCCGCCCCCAGCGAGGTGGAGGAGGCCCTGATCGAGCCGATCGAGGAGGCCATGCGCGGCCTGCCCGGCATGACCGATCTGCGCTCGGAATCCAACCGCGGCGGCGGCGGGGTCAATCTGAGCTTCCAGATCGGGACCGACATGACCCGGGTCATGCTCGATGTGGTGGCCCGCCTCAACACCCTGCCGCCGCTGCCCCCGGATGCCGAGGAGCCGCAGGTGTTCGGCGGCGGCAACTGGCAGGGCCAGAACGCCGGCTCGCTGCTGGTGCGGCCGCTGCCCGGCAACCCGGTGGCCGACATGGGCGCCACCTACCAGCAGCTGATGGAAGAGGTGGTGGAGCCGCGGCTGGCGCGGGTTCCCGGGGTCTCACGGGTCAATCTCGAGGGCGGGCGGCCGCGCGAGGTGCAGATCCGCTTCGATCCGCATCGTCTGGCCGCCCTGGGGCTGACGCCCCAGCAGCTGGCCAGCACCGTGATCGCCGCCCGCGACAGCTCGGCTGGCTTCGTCGACATCGGCCGCCGCCGCTTCACCGTGCGCTTCACCGGTCGCGAGCCGGTGGCGGAGCTGGGCGAGCTGGTGGTGGCCTGGAACGAGGACCGCCCGCTGTATCTGCGCGATGTCGCCGATATCCAGGTCGGCTTCATGGACGCCAACTGGTTCTCCTACCGCAACGGCGTGCCCGGCTACTACATCACCCTCAACCGCACCTCGGATTCCAACACGGTGGCGGTGATCGAAGGGGTCAAGCAGGCGATCGAGGAGCTCAATGCCGGCGAGCTCGCCGCCGAGCAGCTGGTGATGGACCTGTCCTGGGATGCCAGCATCTACGTCAAGCGCGCCATCGCCTTCGTCGAGGAATCGCTGCTGGTCGGCATCCTGCTCGCCATCGGCGGCCTGTGGTTCTTCCTGCGCGGGCCGCGCGCCCTGCTGGTGATCGCCGCCTCCATCCCGCTGTCGCTGTTCTTCGCGGTGATCACCCTGCAGCTGCTGGGCCGCACCCTCAATGTGATCTCGCTGGCGGGTCTGGCCTTCTCCACCGGCATCGTGCTGGATGCCGCGCTGATCGTGCAGGGCAACATCCTGCGCTATGTGCAGCAGGGCGAGAACGCCTGGCAGGCGACCCTGCACGGTGCCCAGGAGGTGATGCCGGCCCTGCTCGCCTCGATGCTCACCAGCGTGGCGATCTTCCTGCCGGTGCTGTTCATGGAGGGGCTCGAGGGCCAGCTGTTCCAGGATCTGGCGATCACCATGAGCGTCTCCCACGCCGCCTCGCTGCTGGTGGCGATGACCCTGATCCCCGCGGCCAACCGCTGGGCGCTGGCCCGGCCGATCGCCGAGGACCAACACGCCCACTGGTGGGCGGCGCTCACGGCGCTGGCCCTGCGCGCCACCGCCACGCCGGTGCGCCGTCTGCTGTGGCTGCTGCTGCTGATCCCGGGGTCGGTGCTGTTCACCGTGGCGCTGGCACCGCCGGTGGACTATCTGCCGGTGGCGCAGACCGACAATGTCTGGGGCAACTTCCGCCTGCCGCCCGGCGGCAATCTGGCCACCGCCAAGGAAGAGCTGGCGCCGGTGGTGATCGAACGCCTGCGGCCGCATCTGGAGGGTCGGGCCGAGCCGGCGATCAAGTACTACAACTTCTCCGGCTGGCCCGGCGGCGGCGGCGGTGTGGTGGTGGCCTATGCCGCCGATCCGCGCCAGACCGAGGCCGTGGTGCAGCTGCTGAGAAGCCAGATCCTTGCCGGCCTGCCGGATGTGCGCGCCTTTGCCAGCCAGGGCTCGCTGCTCAATGTGGATGGCAACAATGCCCGGGCCATCCAGATGCTGTTCCAGGGCGCCGACCTGGAAGGCCTGATGCGCGCCGCCGCGGTGGCGGTCGAGGAGATCCCCAAGGTGATCCCCGATACCTTCGTGCAGCCCTTCCCGGCGCTGGAGTTCAACGAACCGGAGCTGCAGCTGGCCCCGGACGAGTGGCGGCTGTCGCGCTCGGGGCTGAACCGCGAGAGCTTCGGCCGCAGCCTGCGCGCCTACACCGGCGGGCTGTGGGCGGGCGAGTACTTCGACGGCAACGAGCGCCTCGACATCATCGTCAAGAGCGAGGCCTGGCACAGCCCGGAGGCGCTGGCCGAGCTGCCGCTGGCCACCCCGGGCGCCGGCGTGCAGACGGTGGGCGAGCTGGCGCGGATCCGCCAGACCGTCGGCCCCAGCCAGCTGGTGCGGGTGGACGGCCGGCGCACCGTCGGCGTGTTCTTCGAACCGCCGCCGGATCTGAGTCTGGACGAGGCGATCCAGCGTCTGCAGGCCACCGTCGAACCCAAGGTGCGCGCGGTGCTGCCGGCCGGCGCCCAGCTGGCCTACGACGGCACCGCCAACGATCTGCAGGCGGCGCTGGAGGCGATGGCCGAGAACTTCCTGCTGGCCCTGCTGATCCTGTTCGCGCTGATGGCCGCGCTGTTCCGCAGCATCTGGGATTCCGCACTGGTGATGCTGGTGATTCCGGTCTCGGTGGCCGGGGGCATCGCCGCCCTGCGGCTGATCGGCCTGTTCGATTTCCAGGCGCTCGATCTGCTGACCATGATCGGCTTCATCATCCTGCTCGGTCTGGTGGTCAACGCCGCCATCCTGCTGGTGGATCAGGCCCGTGCCCGCGAGCAGGCCGGCGCTGACCGCGAGACGGCGATCCGCGAGGCGCTGCTGACCCGTGCGCGGCCGATCGTGCTGTCCACCCTGACCGCCGTGCTCGGCATGGCCCCGCTGATCTTCCTGCCCGGCCTCGGCGCCGAGATCTACCGCGGCCTGGCCGCCGTGGTGTCGGGCGGCATGGTGATCGGCACCGGCTTCACCTGGTTCCTGATGCCCGCCCTGCTGCGCCTCGGCCGTCCGCGTTCGCGCGAGAGCGCCGCCTCCCTTCCCGCGTTTGGAAAATGATCATGTTCCGTTCCCTCCCGTGGTTCCGTCTCGGTCTGGGCCTCGCCCTGGTCAGCCCCGCCCTGCTTGCCCAGGAGCGTCCGCCGGCGCCGGTGGAGGTGACCCGCGCCCAGCAGGTGAGCCTCGCGCCCAGCGTCACCGCCAGCGGCCAGGTGCAGGCCCGCACCGGGGCCGAGCTGGCGGCCGGCGTGGCCGGCCGGCTGGCCTGGGTCGCCGAGCCCGGCAGCGAGGTGGCGCGGGGCGCGGTGGTGGCGCGGATGGATGTCGACGAGATCCGCCTGCAGCGGCTCGAGCAGGCGGCGCGCCTGACCCGCGCCGAGGTCGCCCTCAAGCAGGCGGCGCGCGAGCTCGAGCGGCTGGAAGCCTCGGGCAGCGCGGTGAGCCGCTTCCAGCTCGACCAGGCGCGCAATGCCCGCGACCTGGCCGAGGCCGATCGCGAGATCGCCCGCGCGGCGCTGTCGCAGACCGACGAGCGCCTCTCGCGCACCGAGTTGCGCGCCCCGTTTGCCGGGGTGGTGTCCGAGCGGCTCAAGCGCGAGGGCGAGGAAGTGGCGCGCGGCGAGGCCCTGCTGCGTCTGCAGGATGCCGGCCAGCTGGAGATCCGCCTGTTCCTGCCGCTGCGCCATGTGCGGGCGATCCAGGCCGGCAGCCCGGTCAAGGTCGAGGCCGAGGACGGCCGCCGGCTGGCGGCGCGGGTGCGCACGGTGGTGCCGCTGGGCGATCTGCGCTCGCAGAGCTTCGAGGCCCTGATCGATGCCCCGCCGGGGCTGGTGGCCGGCAGCAGCGTGCGGGTGGAACTGCCCCTGGCCTCGCCGGTGCAGACGCTGGCGGTGCCGCGTGATGCGGTGGTGATCCGCAACGACGGCCTGTCGGTCTATGTGGTCCGCGAGGGCAAGACGGTGAGCCGGGTGCCGGTGACCACCGGGGTGGCCGCCGGGCCCTGGGTGGCCATCCAGGGGGCGGTGAAGGCCGATGACGCCGTGGTGGTCCGGGGCGCCGAGACGCTGCATGATGGCGACCCTGTCACCGTGATCGGAGCCCGCGACGAATGGACCACCGCCCAGCGACTCGACTCGCCCTCCTCGTCCTGACCCTGGGACTGGCGCCCGCCGCCGGCGCCCACGAGGCCGCGCCCGCCGAGACGCCGCGGCGGGTCAGCGTCAGCGCCCAGGGCGAGGTCGGGGTGGTGCCCGATCTGGCCCGGCTGGCGATCGGCGTCACCCATCTGGATGCCGATCTCAAGCTGGCCGAGAAGCGGGTCAATGACACCAGCCGCGCCCTGCTCGCCGAGCTCAGGAAGCTGGGGCTGGCCGAGGCCGACATCGGCAGCACCGGGATGAATGTGCAGCCGGAGTATGTCTGGGACGAGAAGAGCCGCAACAACCGGCTGGTCGGCTACCGGGTCAGCCGCGAGGTGGATCTGAAGATCCGCGATCTCGGCCGCCTCGGCGATGTGCTGCTGGCCGCCACCCGGGTCGGCATCAACCAGGTGCAGCCGCCACAGCTGGAGTCCTCGCGGGCTGCCGAGCTCAAGCGCGAGGCCCTGGCCGCAGCCGCGGCCGAGGCCCAGCGCAAGGCCGAGGTGCTGGCGCGCACCCTCGGGGTGAAGCTGGGCCCGGTGCGCAGCCTCAGCGCCAACGACCACGAGCCCGGCCCGGTGCCGAAGATGATGGTGCGGGCGATGGCCGCCGAGGCGAGCTTCGACAGCGGCAACCAGGAAATGGGCGTGAGCAGCGGCGAGATCCGCTACCGCGCCTCGGTGCAGGCCGAGTTCGATCTGCTGCCCTGATCCCGTCCGGGAGGCCCTGATGATGCGTATCCCTTGCTGGAGCCTGGTCCTCGCCGCGGGGCTCGCGGCCTGCGAGCCGGCCACGCCACCCGCCGCCGCGCCATCCGCCGCGCAGCCCGCGCCGGTGGCACCGGTGGCGGCCGCGGCGACCGCCGCGGTGAGCTATCGCAGCGAGCTGGCGTTTGCCGATCTCGACTTCGAGATCGAGACGCTCGGCGACGGCGAGCAGCGCCAGCTGCAGATCCGTACCCGCCGTGGCGGCGCCGAGGCCGGGCGGCATCAGCAGGCGCTGGAGGGCCGGCTGCGCGAGGTGCGCGCCGCCGATCTCGACGCCAATGGCCAGCCCGAGCTGCTGCTGGTGGTGGAAGGGGCCGAGGCGGCCAGCGATTTCTTTGCGCTGGCCTGGCGCGACGGGGTGTTTCTCGAGCAGCGCCTGCCCGAGCCGACGGTGGAGCAGCTGGAAGGCGCCGCCGGGCTCGACGCCTATGCCCTGCTGGCCGACCAGGTGCACCGGCAGATCCCGCTCGAGGACGGCCAGCTGCGCGAGCTGCGCTATCGCTACCAGGCGGATCGGGGCTTCTATGCCGATGGCGCCGTCGAGCGTGCCGCGGCGCCGGGCTAGCGGCCTCGGCCGCGGGTGACCGGCCGCCGCCACCGATGCCATAATCCGCGCTTGTCTCCGTCGCTTCCCGCCGCGTGAAGGCCAGTCCCGCATCCGCCCGCCGTCGCTCCCAGGCCCCCGTGGTCGGCGTGATCATGGGCTCGAAAAGCGACTGGGAGACCATGGCCGCCGCGGTGCAGGTGCTGGTCGATCTCAAGGTGCCGCACGAGGTGCGGGTGGTCTCCGCCCACCGCACACCGGATCTGCTGTTCGAATACGCCGGGACCGCCGCCGCGCGCGGGCTGAAGGTGATCATCGCCGGCGCCGGTGGCGCCGCCCATCTGCCCGGCATGTGCGCGGCCAAGACCCGTCTGCCGGTGCTCGGCGTGCCGGTGCAGTCGAAGGCGCTCAACGGTCTCGATTCCCTGCTGTCGATCGTGCAGATGCCGGCCGGGGTGCCGGTGGCGACGCTGGCCATCGGCAAGGCCGGCGCCAGCAACGCCGGTCTGCTCGCCTGCTCGATCCTGGCCACCCAGGACGCCGCGCTGGCGCGCCGCCTCGATGCCTTCCGCGCCGCCCAGACCCAGAAGGTGCTGGACGATCCCAGCCCGAGCCTCTGACACCGGATCGTCACGGGTGAAGATCGGCATTCTTGGCGCCGGCCAGCTCGGCCGCATGCTCGCCCTCGCCGGCAAGCCCCTGGGGCTGGACTGCGTGTTCCTCGACCCGGCCGAGGAGGCCTGTGCGGCCAGCCTCGGCACCCATCTGCGCGCGGCCTATGAGGACCCGGTGGCGCTGCAGGCCCTGTGCGCGCAGAGCGAGTGCATCACCTTCGAGTTCGAGAATGTGCCGGGCACGGTGCTGGCCCAGCTGGCGGCACAGCGGCCGACCTATCCGCCGGCGCTGGCGCTGACCACCGGCCAGGACCGCCTGCTGGAAAAGCGTCTGTTCGACCAGCTCGGCATCCCGGTGCCGCGCTACCTGCCGGTGGCGAGCCGCGAAGCCCTGGGCCTGGCGGCGCGCAGCCTCGGCTTTCCCTGCGTGCTCAAGACCCGCCGGCTCGGCTACGACGGCAAGGGCCAGGCCCTGCTCAGGAGCGAGGCCGATCTCGACGGCGCCTGGGCCCGGCTGGGCCAGTCGGCGCTGATCCTGGAGAGCTTCGTCGCCTTCCAGCGCGAGCTGTCCTGCCTCGCGGTGCGCGGGCGCGAGGGGGAGCTGCGCTTCTATCCGGTGGTCGAGAACCAGCACCGCGAAGGCATTCTGCGTCGCTCGATCCCGCAGGCGGATGACCCGCTGCAGGCCGAGGCCGAGGACTACACCCGCCGCGTGGCGGAGCATTTCGGCTATGTCGGGGTGCTGGCCTTCGAGTTCTTCGTCGCCGACGGGCGGCTGCTCGCCAACGAGATCGCCCCGCGGGTGCACAACTCCGGGCACTGGACCATCGAGGGCGCGGTCTGCTCGCAGTTCGAGAACCATCTGCGCGCGGTGGCCGGCCTGCCCCTGGGCGAAACCGCGCTGCGCGGCCCCTGCGCGATGCTCAATCTGATCGGCAGCGAGCCGCCCGCCGAGGCCCTGCTGGCGATTCCCGGCCTGCATCTGCATCGCTATGGCAAGGCGCCCAAGCCCGGGCGCAAGATCGGCCATCTGACCCTCACCGCCGGCGAGGCCGCAGCGCTCGCCCCGCGGCTGGCCGCGGCGCAAGCCCTGGTGGCGGCGAGCGGCTGAGCCGCGACCGCCCAGGGCCGTCCGGACGCCGCTGATCGGCGTGATCGGCCCGGCACCACCCTTCGTCCCGCCGCCCTCCTGCCGGCCGTCCGCGCGGCCTAGGATCGCTACGCATCCTTCGGGAGATGAGGACATGACCCCGGTGGCGCTGCGCGGCACGCTGACCCCTCTGCTGGTCGGGCTGTGTGCCCTGAGCCTGCTCGCGGCGGTCGCGGTGCTGGCCCGCAGCCTCTACCAGCGGCTTCCGCTTCCGAAGCCGGTTGCCGAGTCCGCCGCCCCGGCGGCGATCGCACCGGACACCGTCTCTCCCCCCTGACCGGGCTCGGCACTGCCGACCCGGTCTTTCTTATTCCCCGCCTGATTCCAGCCCCGCGCACCCCTGCGCGACCCCGGTCGGCTGTCGCTGCCAGAGGGCGGGCCTTGCGCCGGTGCCACCCCCGCGGGCGACCCCGCCCGGGCTTGACAGGTTAATTAATCGATCGGTAGATTAATTGCAGGGCCGGTTCACGGCCCGTCCTCTTGCCCTGGAGATCACCCGCATGACGACTGCAACCCTGCCCGCCGCCGGGCTGTGGAGAGACAACAAGCGCTACTGGTGGCTGCTCGGTTCGGTGGCGGCCGCCTTCCCGCTGATCGGCTACGCCGGCCATCTGGCCTTCGGCGGGGTGCTCTGGTGGTGGTTCTCGCCGATCGTGGTCTATGCCGTGTTCCCCCTGCTCGACTATCTGGTGGGCGAGGACAACAGCAACCCGCCGGAGGAGCGGGTGGACAGCCTGATGAAGGAGGGCTACTACCGGCTGGCGGTGATGCTGGCGATCCCGGTTCAGCTGACCACCTTCGTCTGGGGCAGCTGGATGTGGGTGCACGGCGGCCTTGGCGGCTGGGAGCTGGCCGGGCTGCTGCTGTCGGTGGGCATGGTCTCGGGCCTCGCCATCAACACCGCCCACGAGCTCGGTCATCAGACCGATCCGCTGGAGCGCTTCCTGGCCAAGCTCTCCCTCGCGCCCGGTGCCTACGGACACTTCTATGTGGAGCACAACCGCGGCCACCACATCCGGGTGGCGACGCCGGAGGATCCGGCCACCTCGCGCTTCGGCGAGAGCTTCTACGAGTTCTTCCCGCGCTGCGTGATCGGCAGCTTCAGGAGCGCCTGGCAGATCGAGCAGCGGCGCCTGCAGCGCGAGGGCAAGAGCGTCTGGCACTGGTCCAATGACAATCTGCAGGCCTGGGCGATGACCGTGGCGATCTGGGGCGGCCTGCTGGCCTGGCTGGGCTGGACGGTGCTGCCCTTCCTGGTGCTGCAGGCGGTCTACGGGGGCAGCCTGCTGGAAGTGGTGAACTATCTGGAGCACTACGGCCTGTGCCGGCAGAAGAAGGCCGACGGCCGCTACGAGCGCTGCCAGCCGCATCACTCCTGGAACAGCAACCACGTCATCACCAACGTCTTCCTCTACCACCTGCAGCGGCACTCGGATCACCACGCCAACCCCACCCGCTCCTACCAGGCGCTGCGTGATTTCAGCGATGTTCCGCGCCTGCCCAGCGGCTACTCGGCGATGATCCTGCTCGCCTACTTCCCGCCGCTGTGGTTCAAGGTGATGAACCCGCGGGTGGTCGCCCACTTCGGCGGCGATATGCGCCAGGCCAACATCAAGCCCTCGATCCGTGAGCAGGTGATCGCCCGCTACAGCCCCGCGGCGAGCGCGTAGAATCGCGCCTGCACAGGCGGTGCGTCCGCGCGGCGCACCGCCTTTTTGTTGTCCGACCGATGAGACTGGCGATGAAGAAGTGGCGCTGCCTGGTGTGTGATTTCGTCTACGACGAGGCCAAGGGCCTGCCCGACGAGGGCATCGCGCCCGGAACCCGCTGGGAGGATGTGCCGGACTCCTGGACCTGCCCGGACTGCGGCGCCTCCAAGGCCGACTTCCAGATGGAAGAAGTCTGAGATGAGCGAGTTCCGCAACGCCACGGTGGTGAAGAAGGCCAATGTCTACTTCGACGGCCGCTGCATCAGCCACACCGTGATCCTTGCCGACGGCAGCCGCAAGAGCGTGGGCGTGATCCTGCCCTCGCGGCTGACCTTCCGCACCGCGGCGGCCGAGGTGATGGAGCTGCTCGAAGGCCACTGCCGGGTCACCCTGGCCGGCGAGAGCCAGGCCCGCGACTACCGCGGCGGCGAGTCCTTCGCCGTACCGGCGGACTCGTCCTTCGACATCGAGACGCTGGACACCCTGCACTACGTCTGCCACTTCGGCTGAGCGCGCGGCGCCATGACCGGGACGGGGTGGATCGACCGGCTCGGCCTGCAGGCCCACCCGGAGGGCGGCTGGTTCCGGCGCCTCTACACCGACCCCCGTGAAGCCGGCGGCCGGCCCCTGGCCAGCAGCATCCACTATCTGCTGGCCGGTCCCCAGCGCCTCGGCCGCCTGCACCGCAACCGCTCGACCATCCTGCATTTCCTGCAGTCCGGCGGACCGGTCGAATACCTCCAGATCGAACCGGGCCAGGAACCGCGCCGGACCCGCCTGGCCTTCGACGGCGCGCTGTTCCTGAGCGTCCCCGGCGGGGTGTGGAAGGGCAGCCGCCTGCTCGACGGCGCGGAGCACGCGCTGGTCAGCGAGGTGGTGATTCCCGGCTTCGACTGGCAGGACCACGAGTATCTCGACCCCACCGAGCTGGCCCGCTGGCGCGCCGCCTACGGCATCGCCCTGGCGCCCTGGGCCGGCGGATGACCCCGGCGCGCGACGGCGGCCTCGACAGCCTGCGCGGGCTGGCGGCGCTGATGGTGGTGTTCTACCACCTCAATCTGCTCGGCTGCGGCTGGCTCGGCGTGCAGCTGTTCTTCGTGCTCTCCGGCTATTTCATCACCCGCCAGTGGACACAGCTGGAGCCGGCCGGGGCGCGGCCCGCCCTGCGCATCTTCCTGGCCCGGCGGGCGCTGCGCCTGCTGCCGCTGTACCTGTTCTATCTGCTGGGCCTGGCGCTGCTGGCCCGCAGCCCGTACGCCCCGGCAGGGCTGGCGGGGAGTCTCGCCGCCGACGGGCCGTCCCTGCTCAGCGCCAGCTACAACCTGCAGGCGGCGCAGCCGGCCCACCGCGCCCACCCCTGGCTGGCCCATCTGTGGTCGATCAGCGTCGAGCTGCAGCTTTATGCGCTGTGGCCGCTGCTGCTGCTGGCCGCCCGCGGCCGCGGCCGCTGGCTGCTGCTGGGCGGGCTGGTGCTGGCCGGGCCGGTGCTGCGCGCCAGCCTCGCCGCCTGGGCGGATCCGCCGCTGCCGGCGCGGGCCGCGCTGGTCGGGCTGTCCACCGTCTCGCATCTGGATGCCTTCGCCCTCGGCGGCCTGCTGGCCCTGGCCAGCCCGGCCTTCGCCCGCCGGGCCGGCCACGGCGGTGTCGGCCTGGCCCTGGCGCTGGCGCTGTGGCTGGCCGGTGCGGCGGTGAACGGCCCCGGCCTGCTGCCCCGCCAGACGCTGGGCGCACCGCTGCTGCTGGGTCATCCCAACGGTCTGCCGCTGTCCGGCCAGTGGATCTGGGGCTATAGCGGGGTCAATCTCTTGGCCGGCTGGGCGATTCTGGCGCTGCAGGCGCGCCAGGGGCTGGCCCCGCTGCGCTGGGTGGGCGAACGCGCCTATGGGGTCTATCTGTTCCACCTGCCGCTGGCGCATCTGGTGGCGCCGCTGGTGCTGACCCTGCACCAGCAGCTGCAGACGGGGTTCCACGGCAGCCTGCTGCTGCTGGCCCCGCCCTATCTGGCGGTCCTGCTGCTGCTGGCCGGACTCAGCTACCGCTATCTCGAGCGACCCTGGTGGCGGCTGCGGCCGGGCCTGCCGGAGGCGCACCGCGCTGCCTGAGCGCGCTGGCGGCGGCCGCGGTTCCAGCGCCCGCCACCGGGCCCTCGACGGCGCCCCCAAACGAAGACGGCCCCGTCACCGGGGCCGTCTTCACCGCGTCCGCGAGGATCAGCCGCGGCGACGGCGCCAGAGCGCGGCCAGACCGAGCAGCCCCAGGCTCAGCAGCGGCAGGGCGCCGCCGAAGCGGCCTTCCTCCACCGTGCCGCCGCCGCCGGACGACCCGCCGTCCAGCACCGGCGGGCTGATCACCCCGCCGTTGGCGCAGAAGTCGTTGCCGACCAGCTTGTAGTCGACATAGCCGGCTTCCTCGCTGGTGATGTTGCTGCCGGCACCCGGCGGCAGGGTCAGCACATAGGCCTGCAGCAGGGTATCGGTCGAGCGCAGGCCGAGCTTGTCCTTGGCGATCACCAGGGTCAGCGTGCCGTCGGTACCGAAGCCGGTGCCCTCATCCAGCTCGCCCACTGCGGTGTAGGTGTTGTGGATGCCGGTGTCCGGATCCTGGGCGAGGAAGCCGTAGCTGGCCGCGCTGTCGGGACCGGTCACCTGCAGGCGCACGCGCTTGCCGCCGTTGGGCAGGTCGAAGAACACCCGCACCGTCGGCGCGCCCTGGTTGGGCGGCAGGATCTGGGCGAACTTCACGGTGAAGGCCAGCATGCCGGGCATGTCCTCGGGCTCGGCGATGTAGAACTCGGCCACATCGCGGGGCAGCGGGGCCGCCTCCGGCTCGCCGATGTTGTCGATCGCCACCTTCAGGCCCGGCAGGGTGCAGGCATCGCCCGGGGTCGGCGCGTTGTCGCCCACCGCCAGCGTCAGGGTGTTGCCGAGCGGGCTCTCGCCGAGTGCGTTGACCGCCGAGATGCGATAGGACAGCGCGCCCGCCGAGCTGCCGGTGCCGGCATCGACGAACTGGCGCTTGAGGCCGTTGGAACGCAGCAGGGTCTCGCTGCCCGGGGTGGTGCCGCGGTAGATCTTGTACTCGGTCACCGGGCTGCCGCCGCTGTCGACCTCCGGCCACTCGAGGTAGACGAAGTCATCGGTGCGGTAGCCGCTCAGCCGCGGGGCGCCGGGGCGCGCCGGTTCCACCGGATCGAAGGCGGCGAGCAGGCGCGGACCGCCGGACTGGCGCGCGATCACCGCCTGGTCCGAGAAGGTGCCGGGCGAGCCCAGCGGACAGCCACCCACGCAACCATCCTCGTAGGAGATCAGCAGCCGGCCTTCGGTGTCGATCACCATGTCGTAGAAATCCAGCAGGTTGCGGCAGAAGCCGCCCCCGCAGAGGCCGCCGCGCTGGATCGGGTCACCCGGCGTGGCATTGGTGACATGGTAGGTCTGGCCGCCGTCATAGGTGGTGGCCACGAACAGGAACCAGTCGCCGTTGAAGTTCTCGGCGTCGTAGGCGCCCTCGCCGGTGAAGGTGGTGCCGAAGAAGGTGACCGAGGCGCGGTCCGGATCGCCGGCCACCACCGCCGGGAAGGTGGCGGCGGTGATGCCGGCCAGCGCGCCCAGATCGACATCGCGCTCCCAGGTCCGGCCGCGATCGCGGCTGATCACCATGTGCGGGTGATCGTCCAGCGCGCTCATGTAGCTCATGTAGAGCGTGTTGTCGTCGGCGATGCCGACGCTGGGGTCGGCGCCGTGCCCGCCGGATCCCGGCGGTGCGGTGGTGACCGGACGGATCTCCCAGGTCAGGCCGGCATCCTCGGAAACGGCCACCGCCGGCACGCTGTTGGCGGCATCGATGATCGGCGACGGGCAGCCGGCGATCGGCACATAGACGGTGCCATCGGGCGCGACCTTGACATGGCCGTGCAGGCCCTGGCAGTCGGCCAGGGTGTAGATCGGCACGCCGGGGCCGAAGGTGAGGCCACCGTCGTCGCTGCGCGAGCAGAACACCAGGGCGATGTCCTGCGAGCAGTAGTAGACCGCGTTGGGATACAGCGGATGCGGGATGGAGGCACCCGGGCCCTCGGTGGGATAGCGACCCACCACCAGGGACTGGTGATCGGCACCGGAGCGGATGCCGCCGCCGCCACCCGGGGTCCAGGTCTCGCCGTCATCGTCGGTGAATTCGGAGAGCGAGTTGCCCTCGCCCACGATCAGCTGCTGGGCAAAGATGCGGCCGGTGTCGCGGTCGCCGACCAGAATCGGGTCGGAGGTGACCTTGCTGTTGAGCGTGCCGCTCTTGAGCTCCCACAGCTGCTGGGCCGGGCTGGTGCTGTCGTCCAGCTTCAGCCGCATCGTCTCGAGGAAGCCGATGTAGAAGATGCTGCCGGTCTGGGTGTTGACATCGAGCGTGGCCTCGCCGCCGAACATGCCGAAACCCTGCTTGGGATAGTCCGGCGCATAGAGCTGGAAGCGCGGCGCGGCGCCGGTGGCATTGCCGATGCCGGCCGGCGGGTTGAGCTGGGCGCTGCTGGCGCTGCGGGTGGCGGTGAGCGTGAGCTTGCCGCGATAGGCGGTGGGCTGAGTGGCGGCGAAGGCGCAGGCCACCGCGTTGAACACGCCGCTGCTCGGATTGTTGAAGATCACCGTCTCCTGCGGCTCGCCGCCATCGCTGGAGGCGGCCAGAGCCTCGTCCTTGAACACGCTCAGCACCAGATCGGAGCCGGCGGTGTCCCACTCGATGCGGAAGGTCGCCGACACCGCCACGGCACCGTAGGCGCCGTCCGGCACGGTCAGCGTCACCTCGTGCGGATCTTCCAGCGGGGTTCCGGTCTCGCAGGAATTGGTGCCGGCACCGACGGCGCCGGGCTGCACGGTGCCGGTCCACTCCAGCACCACGGTCTCGCCGACCCGGGTCGGCACGGTGACCGCCTGGCTGGGCGGCTCGGAGGCCTGAAGCGCCAGGGGCGCGGAAAGCAGGGCGGCAACGGCCAGCACCGGAAGGGTCAGCAAACGCATGGTGTTTCCTCGGGTGAGCGCATCCTGTGCAGCCGATGCGGTCTGATGATTGAACCAACTGTCAGTTCACTGCACACGCTATGCCAGGACGGCGGTGTTGGACAGGGGAGAATCACCCTCTCCCGGCCAACCGCCCGTCGATCAGGGCCGAGCCCGGCAGGCCCCGTTCCAGCCCGTGATGCAGCGGTCCGGCGCCGGCCAGGGCGGCGGCCAGCGCCAGCAACAGCGGCAGCCAGGGTCGCCACGCCAGCCCCGCCAGGACCGGCGCCGGCGCCAGCAGGCCCTGTACCCGGCGCGCCAGGGCGGGCGTCTCGCCAGCGCCCGCCGGGGTGACCGCCGGATGAAGCCGCTGCAGCCGCAGCAGGGTGTCGGCCACCCGGGCGCGATCACCACCAGCGCCGGCACTCTCCTCGTCGGCAATCTGTTCGAAGGCCAGCGCCAGCTCCTCGAGCAGGCGGCGCCCGCGGGCGCCCAGCGGGGGCAGCAGCTGCCGCGCCAGCCAGCGCAGCAGGGCGTGGCGGTGCCGCGCATGGGCCCGCTCGTGGGCGATCACCACCGCCAGCGCCGGGGGGTCGAGCTGCTGGCGCAGCCCGCGCGAGATGCAGGGACGGGGCCGCCACCAGCCACTGCTGAAGGCGAGTGGCTGGTCACTGTCCACTTCAATGACCTCGGCCTCGGCCCGGCTACCCGGCGCCCGCGCCCATGCCAGCCAGCGCTGCTGCCGCCAGCCGCTGGCGGCCAGCACCAGCAGCAGGGCCCCCAGTTGCAGGGCGATGAGCAGCAGCAGCGGGCGCCAGTCCGCGCCCAGCAGCCCCGGCACCTGCACCGCATGCGCCTGGCAGCCCGCGCCCTCGTGGCAGTGTCCGGCGCTGACCGGCAGCAGCGGCAGGCCGGCCAGCAGCAGGGTCAGGCTCAGGGCAAACAGCAGGGGGGCGCCGCAAAGCCCCATCAGCAGTCCGGCCCGCGGCCGTGCCGGCCAGGCCTGCAGCCGGTCGAGCAGGCGCGGCAGCAGCAGGCCCAGCAGCCCGGCGCTGAGCCAGGCGCAGAGGGCGGTGAGCAGCACCAGCCAGAGGGTGGCCAGCAGCATGGCGCTCAGCCGCCCGGCGGCCGGCAGGCGGCGACCCAGGCTTCCAGCCGCTGCAGCGTCTCGGCATCCACCCGGTCCCCGGCCTGGAAGGCCGGCTGGGCCACGCCGCCCAGTCCGTCGATCAGGGTCTCCACCATCTGCGCGATCAGCTGGCTGCGTCCCAGCGCCGGCGCGTAGACATAGGCGCGGCCCTGCTTCTCGCGGATCAGCAGCTGCTTGCGCGCCAGCCGCTCGAGGGTGGACTGCACGGTGCTCAGGCTGGTCGCGGTGGGCAGCTGCTGCTGCACCGCCAGCGCTGACAGCGGCGCCGTCTGCCAGAGCTGGTCGAGCACCGCCAGTTCCAGCCGGCCGAGATCGGGCAGGCGGCCTTTCACGCCATTGCGTCTTCGCAGAAAACTCAGGCTCATCGGGGCTTCCGGAGGGGCGCCGCCGGCACCGAGGGTTTCTCGGTGCTGGCCAGCACACGGCATGGTGCGGGTTACGACCCCTGCCCACCCCCGGATGCGCCGATGGCTCCGCTGCGCCGTCCTCTATTGCTCACCCTGGTTCTGCTGCTCGCCGGGCCGCTGGCCGCCCACGATCCGGATCTTGCGGTGGAACTCGATCCGGTCGAGGTGCAGGGCCGCGCCGAGTCCCTGCTCGGCCAGGCCGCGGCGGCCAGCGAGGGCAGCATCGGCGCGGTGGATCTGGCGCGTCGGCCGCTGCTGCGGGTGGGCGAGCTGCTGGAGGCGGTGCCGGGGCTGATCGCCACCCAGCACAGCGGCAGCGGCAAGGCCAACCAGTACTTTCTGCGCGGCTTCAACCTGGATCACGGCACCGATTTCGCGGTGAGCGTCGATGGGGTGCCGATCAATCTGCCCAGCCATGGCCACGGCCAGGGCTATACCGACCTCAACTTCCTGATCCCGGAACTGGTGCAGCGCATCCACTTCCGCAAGGGGCCCTACTTCGCCGATGTCGGCGATTTCTCCTCCGCCGGCTCGGCCCAGTTCCGCACCGTTGACCGGCTCGACCAACCCCTGCTCAAGCTGGGCCTGGGCGAGGACCACTACCGCCGGCTGCTGGCGGCCGGTGGGCACCACGCCGGCCGCGCGCACTGGGTCTATGCCGCCGAGACCCAGCGCGACGACGGGCCCTGGACGCGTCCGGAGAACCTCGGCCGCGGCAGCGGTCTGCTGCAGGTGCAGCAGGGCGATGAACAGGCCGGCTGGCGCGCCCAGCTCCGCGGCTACCACAGCCGCTGGGACGCCACCGACCAGATCCCGCTGCGTGCGGTGCAGAGCGGGGCGCTCGGCGAGTTCGACAGCCTCGACCCGACCCTGGGCGGGGACTCCAACCGGGTCAGCCTGCTCGGCGAGCGCTGGCGGGGCCCGACCGAGGCCCAGCTCTATCTCGCCTACTACGACCTCGCCCTGTTCTCCAACTTCACCTACTTCCTCGACGATCCGGTCAACGGCGACCAGTTCGAACAGGCCGATCGCCGCCTCTACGGCGGCGGCCACCTGCGTCACCGCTGGCCGCTGACCCTGTTCGGCCGCCCGGCCCAGCACAGCCTGGGCCTGCAGCTGCGGCATGACCGCATCGGCGAGGTCGGCCTGTTCCGCACCGCCGCGCGCGAGCGGCTGTCGACGGTCTCCACCGCATCCATCGACCAGACCGCCCTGGCGCTCTGGTACCAGCTGGACCAGAGCTGGAGCGAGGCACTGCGCGGCTACGCCGGCCTGCGGGTGGATCAGATGCGCTTCGAGGTCGCGGCGGACCGGGCGGAGAACAGCGGGCGCGAGGACGAGGCCCTGCTCACGCCGAAGCTGGGCCTCGCCTGGACCGTGTCGCCGTGGCTGGAACTCAGCGCCAACGCCGGCCACGGCCTGCACAGCAACGATGCCCGCGGCACCACCCTGCGGCGCGATCCGGTGAGCCTCGAGCCGGCGCAGCCGGTCGACCCGCTGGTGCGCTCACGCGGTGCCGAGCTGGGTCTGCGCGCGCAGCCACGGCCGGGGCTGAATCTGACCCTCACGCTGTGGCAGCTGGACCTCGCCAGCGAGCTGCTGTTCATCGGTGACGCCGGCAGCACCGAGGCCACCCGACCGAGCCGCCGACACGGCCTGGAATGGACCAGCTTCTGGCGGCTCGATCCGGTCTGGCAGCTCGATCTGGACCTGGCGCTGAGCCGGGCCCGCTTCCGCGATCCGGATCCGGCCGGGCGCGAGATTCCGGGCAGCGTCGAACGGGTGGCGGCCGCTGGCGTCGCCGCCGACTGGCCGTCCGGCTGGGGCGGCAGCCTGCGGCTGCGCCATGTGGGCGGGCGTCCGCTGACCGAGGACGGCCGCGTGCGCAGCGGCGACACCACCCTGATCAACGCCCAGCTGCGCTGGACCCGCGGGCCGCTGCTGGTGGCAGCCGATGGGCTGAACCTGGCCGATCGCCGCGATCACGACATCGACTACTTCTACGCCTCGCGGCTGGGTCCCGAGGAACCGGCCGAAGGCGTCGAGGACCTGCACTACCATGTGGTGAGTCCGCGCCAGCTGCGGCTGAGCCTGAGCTATTTCTTCGGCGGACCGGCGGTGAGCGCCGGCACCGGCGAGGACGGGGCCGGCCATCGCCACTGAGGCCGGCTCAGGGCGGCGGGTGAGCGAGGTAGAGCACGGCGGTATCCACCTGCATCCGGCCGCCGGGCTCACGCCCGCGGTGCTCCACGCGGTACACGCCGCCCGGCCGCAGCGGCAGGCGCACCACCCCGCTGGCATCAGCCCGGGCCGACTGCTCCGCCGTGCCCTGGTCGAGCACCACGGTGAAGCTGCTCAGCGGCTGCCCCTGCCAGTAGGCGCGCAGCGCCAGCAGGGCACCGCCACTGAGCCGGTGAGGATCGGTCAGCGGTACCAGCTCGAGCCCCTCGCCGATCGCGCGGGTGCTGATCAGGCCCGGACCGAGCAAGGTCTTGCCCTGGCGCACCAGTCGCCGCACCTCCTCAGCACCCTCGAGCAGGCCCGGCTGGAAGCGCCCGGCCCCGGGCAGACGCGAGAACAGCCGTTCATCGAAGCGGGCCAGCAGCAGCACCGCGCCGGCCACCGGCCCGTGCGCGCCGGGCTCCAGGTCCAGCTCGCGGCCCTCGGCGTCAAAGGCGCGCAGACGGCTCAGCCGCTGGTCGGGCTCGGCCCGCGCCTGCGGGCCCGGGTGGCCGCTGTACACGCGGCGATCCGCCTCCAGCCAGAGATCGTGGGCAGCCAGTGGCGCGGCGAGCAGGCACAGCAACAGCGGCAGCAGGCGCATCGGCAGGGTCTCGGAGCGGGTGCGGACCGATACGGTGGCACGCGGCAGTGGATGCGGCGCATCTTGCCGCCGTGGCCCTGCGTAAGCTCGCCCACATGAAGCGCTTCCCTTCCCTGGCCCTGGGGCTGCTGGCTGCGGCCCTGGCGCTGCCCGTGCCGGTGCCGGCCGCGACGCCCTATCGCCCACAGGACCCCGCCGCCCGGCTGGCCGAGGTGCCGCCCCGGCGCGATCCGGCGCTGGCCGATTTCGAGCGGCTGCGCCGCGCGGCCCAGGCCCGTCCGCAGGACGCGCGCGCGGTGCTGCCCTATGCACAGCGCGCCATCGAACTCGGCCGCGCCCGCGCCGACCCGCGCTACATGGGCTATGCCGAGGCGGCGCTGGCGCCCTGGCGCGGCCGCCCGGAGGTGCCCGCCGCGCTGCGCGTGCTGCGCGCCACGCTGGCCCAGCACCGCCACGATTTCGCCGCGGCCCTGGGGGAACTGGATGCGGTGCTGGCGGCCGATCCCGCCCAGGCGCAGGCACGGCTGACCCGGGCGGTGGTGAGGAGCGTGATCGGCCGCGCCGATCAGGCCGAGACCGATTGCCGGGCGCTCGCCGGGCGCGCCTCGGCCCTGATCGTCGCCAGCTGTCTGGCCGCCAGCCGCGGTCTCGGCCCGCAGGCCGCCGCGGCGCTGGCGGATCTGGAGGCGGCGCTGGCGGCTGCCCGCGAGGCACCCGCCGGCGAGCGCGCCTGGGCGCTGACCCTGCGCGCCGAGCTGCGCGAGCGGCTGGGGCGCGCCGATGCCGGCCGCGCCTATGCCGAGGCCTGGGCGCAGGAGGACCCGCAGCGGCCAGACCCCTATCTGCTCTATGCCTATGCCGATCACTGGCTCGAGCAGAACCAGCCGGCCGAGGCCCGCGCCCTGCTCGCCGCCCACGCCGCGCTGGATGGGGCCGAGCTGCGTCTGTACGAACTGGCGCCGGAGCCGGCCGCCGAGGCGCGGCTGGCGCGCCGCTTCGAGGCCGCCCGCCAGCGCGGGGATCCGCCCCATGCCCGCGAGCAGGCGCGCTTCGAGCGGGCGCGCGGGCGCGCGGCCGAGGCGCTGCGGCTGGCCACCGAGAACTGGGCGCTGCAGCGCGAACCGGCGGATGCCCTGCTGCTGGCCGATGCGGCGCTGGCCGCGGGCGGCGCCGAGGGCGCCCGCGCGCTCGAAACACTGCGCCGCTGGCAGACCGAGAGCGGCCTGCTCGATGTGCGGCTGCAGCGGCGGCTGGACGGAGCGCGCCGATGACGCGGCTGCTCTGGCTGCTGCTGCTGATTGCGACGCCGCTGGCCGCCCACCAGCCCAGCGACAGCTATCTGCGGCTGCAGATCGAGGCGCCCGGTGCGGCCGGGGTCAGCGGCCGCTGGGACATCGCGCTGCGCGACCTCGACGCCGCCCTGGTGCTGGACGCCGATGGCGATGGCCAGCTGCGCTGGGGCGAGCTCGCACCGCGCGAGGCCGAGGTGCTCGCCTATGCCGGCGAGCGGCTGCGGCTGGCCTGGGGCGAACAGCCCTGTGCCCTGCGCTGGCAGCCGCTGCAGATCGTCGAGCTCGGCAGCGGCGCCCATGCCGCACTGGCCTTCGATGGCGACTGCCCGCCCCCGCCGGGGCTGGCGCTGGTGCTGCGCTACGGTCTGCTGTTCGATCTCGACCCCAGCCACCGCGGCCTGCTGCAGCTGGCCTGGGGCGAGCGCCAGCAGACCGCGGTGTTCTCTCCGGAGCGCCGCGAACAGCGCTTCGATGGCCGCCCGCCGGAGCCGCTGGCGGTGTTCGCCCAGTATTTCGGCGAGGGCGTGCGTCATATCGCGCTCGGCCTGGACCATCTGCTGTTCCTGGCCGGGCTGCTGTTGCCGGCGGTGCTGGCCCGTCGCGACGGCCGCTGGGTCGCCGCCCCCTCGGCCCGCCATGCGCTGATCGAGGTGGCTGGCATCGTCACCGCCTTCACCCTGGCCCATGCCCTGAGCCTGAGCCTCGCCGCCCTCGGCGGGCTGAGCCTGCCGGCGCGCTGGGTCGAGGCGGCGGTGGCCGCCACCGTGGTCTTCGCCGCCCTCAACACCCTGCTGCCCCTGGTGCGCGGCCGGCTGTGGGCGCTGGCCTTCGGCTTTGGCCTGATCCACGGCGCGGGCTATGCCGGGGTGCTCGGCGATCTGGGCCTGTCCGGGGGTCTGCTCGCGCTCGCCCTGCTGGCCTTCAACCTCGGCGTCGAAGGCATGCAGCTGCTGGTGGCCCTGGTCTGGGTGCCGCTCGCCTTTGCCCTGCGCCGCCAGCCGCTCTATCAATGGGGCGTGGTCGGCGGCGGGTCCCTGCTGGTGACGATGATCGGAGTGCTATGGCTGCTCGAACGCCTGTTCCAGTTCCGCTTCGTGTTCTGAGCGCGGCGGCCCCGCTCCCCGCCCTGGGCCTGGCGCTGGGCCTGGCACTGGTCGCGCCGCCGCTCGCCGCCCATGGCGCCAGCGGCGAGCGGCTGCCGGCGGCGGCGCCGGTCTGCCTGCAGTTCCGCTACGGCGTGGGCGAACCGATGGCGCAGACCGAGCTGCTCCTGCTCGACGCCAGCGGCGGCGTCGCCCAGCGCCTGCAGACCGATGCGCTCGGCCGCGCCTGCGTGCTGGCCGACCCGCCCGGACCCTGGCGCGCGGTAGCCGACGATGGGCTTGGCCACCGGGTGGAGCTGCCGCTGAGCGTCAGCCCCGAGGGCGTGGTGGGCACCGGCGCCACGGCGCGTGCGGTGAGCCTCCCGCCGCGGCTGCTGCTGGGTCTGCTGCTGGCCAGCCTCGTGGCCAATGCCTGGCTGTGGTGGCGGCAGCGCCGCGCGGCACCGGCCACGCCCTAGCGGCCAAAAAAAGAGCCCCGACAAGCGGGGCCAATGGGACATCCCGGGACACCCGCGGCGGCGCACCGCCGCGGGCATTCAAGGACAGAACCTCAGTTGGGGGAGCCGGGGATCGGCGACTTCAGGTAGGGGAAGCTTTCGTCAAACGCGCTGGCATCGACGAAGGCGCCGTCGGTGATCGGCGCATTGCCCACCGGGGCATCTTCCGGATTGCAGAAGGCACCGGGGAAGGCATGGCAGACCACGCCCATCGCCACCCGCAGCTCGATGTCCACCACGTCATCACCCGGACGGCGGCCGTTGGGGAAGCCGGCGTTGTCGCCACCCAGCAGACCGAGGTTGTCCTGCTGGCTCGCGGCAACCGGGGCGATCGCGGTGTTCAGCCGCAGCATCTCCGAGGCCACCACATTGGCCGGCTGGTTCAGGCCCGGCACGCCGGTGAGGAAGGCCGCGATCAGATCCTGGCGCGGGAAGTTGTTGGGCGCGACCTCCTGCAGCTGCAGGGCGTCCTTGAACAGGATCTCGATCAGTTCCGGCAGCGTCGGGTTGGTGACATAGGTGGCGAACTGGCCATCCCCGCTCGGCTCGGAGGCGTTGAACAGATCCTTGTCCGGCAGACCGATCACCACCTCGTTGACCAGCGGCATGCCCAGGCGCGAGACCTGCACCAGATCACCGCGCTCACCGGCGCTGCCATTGCCGCGCAGCACGCGACGGGCCGGCAGGCTGGCGGTGGTCCAGGCACCGATCACCGTCTCATTGCCCGCGGTCAGGCAGCTGATCGGCAGTTCCAGGGCGATGGTGCTGATGTTCTTGTCGTCAATGGTGTTGGCCTCGCCATCGACCGGACCCAGCGGGTTGAGGTTGATCAGGTCGAAGGTTTCGCCGAGGTTGACGACGAAGCCCTCCTTGCGCTGGCCGACGAACACCCGGCCCTCGGTGGAGCAGCCTGGCACGCTGATCGGGAAGATGTGGCTGGCCGCGTAGGCCGGATAGTCCGGAATCGACTTGTTGCCGATGTTGTCGACCGGCTTGCGGAAGTTCGACTTGCCGGTGCGCACATTCACCACCGGCTCGGCGGTGCCGGTGCGGCGATCGCCACGGACCTGGGTGATCGAGTAGTTCTCGATCAGGTTGAGCGCCGCGATGTCGCCACGGTTGGGCCCGATCTGGCCGGCGTTGATCAGCGGAATGGCCACCGACTGGGTGTTGCCGGCCGGGCCGACATCGAGCGCGATGCCCTGGTACAGATTGCGGAAGCGGAACTGGTAGGTCAGATCCTCGTTGGCATCGCCGTTGTTGTCGATGTGGATCTCGTAGACCGCATCCGGATCGAAGGAGAAGTAGTTGGGACCGCCGTAGGAGTCCTGCAGCGGGATGTAGTTGGCGAGCAGGGTGACGAAGCCCTCGCGGCCCGCCTCATACGAACGGAACATGTAGAAGTCGGTGCCATCGACCTTCGGCGTCTCGGTGATGAACGGCGCCTCGCGGTGGCTGGAGGCCTGGGCGGCAACGGCCGCGCCGGCCAGCGCCAGGGCCAGGGCCGTGCGCAGGAAGGGAAGTCTCATGAGTGCTCCTCATCGGTTGGGTTGGAACTGCCCAGTGCCTACGGCAGCCCGGCGCCCGCGGATGCGGCGGTGGCGGCGGTCGATCCGCTGTCTCGTTTGCAGCGACCGCCCCCCCGCGTAAACTATCCGCCTATCCGCATAACCAGATTCATCCGGGCGACGCACGGATGGCCCACGCTGCGGCTTACCCCCTTTCCTGGAGTCCCTGCCGATGTCGTCCTATCTGTTCACCTCCGAATCCGTTTCCGAAGGCCACCCGGACAAGGTCGCCGACCAGATCTCGGATGCGGTGCTCGACGCCATCCTCACCCAGGACAAGCGCGCCCGCGTGGCCTGCGAGACCCTGGTCAAGACCGGGGTGGCGATCGTCGCCGGCGAGGTGACCACCAGCGCCTGGGTGGACCTCGAGGCGCTGGTGCGCAAGGTGATCAGCGACATCGGCTACAACAGCTCGGAGGTCGGCTTCGACGGCGCCACCTGCGGCATCCTCAACATCATCGGCAAGCAGAGCCCGGACATCGCCATGGGCGTGGACGGCACCGAGAAGAAGCAGAAGGCGCCGGAAGAGCAGGGCGCCGGTGACCAGGGCCTGATGTTCGGCTACGCCTGCGACGAGACCAAGGAGCTGATGCCGGCGCCGATCTACTACAGCCACCGCCTGGTGGAGCAGCAGGCCAAGGTGCGCAAGGCCAAGAAGGGCCTGCCCTGGCTGCGCCCGGACGCCAAGAGCCAGGTCACCCTGCGCTACGAGGGCGACACCGCGGTGGCCATCGACGCGGTGGTGCTGTCCACCCAGCACAGCCCGGAGATCAAGCTCAAGGATCTGCGCGAGGCGGTGCTCGAGGAGATCATCAAGCCGGTGCTGCCGGCCAAGCTGCTGACCAAGGCCACCAAGTTCCACATCAACCCGACCGGCAACTTCGTGATCGGCGGTCCGGTGGGGGACTGCGGCCTCACCGGCCGCAAGATCATCGTCGACTCCTACGGCGGCTGGGCCCGCCATGGAGGCGGCGCCTTCTCCGGCAAGGACCCGTCCAAGGTCGACCGCTCGGCCGCCTATGCCGCGCGCTATGTGGCCAAGAACATCGTCGCCTCCGGTCTGGCGCGGCGCTGCGAGGTGCAGGTGAGTTACGCCATCGGCGTGGCCGAGCCGACCTCGATCATGGTCACCACCTTCGGCACCGGCACCATCAGCGACGAGTCGCTGGAAAAGCTGGTGCGCAAGCACTTCGACCTGCGTCCCTACGGCATCGTCAAGATGCTGGACCTGATCCATCCGATGTATCAGGCCACCGCCAGCTATGGCCACTTCGGCCGCAAGCCCTATGAGGTGACGCTCGCCAACGGCGAGACCTTCACCGCCTTCTCCTGGGAGAAGACCGACAAGGCCGAGGCGCTGAAGGCCGACGCCAAGCGGATGAAGTAGGCCGTCCTGCCCGGCTCAGCGCCGGGCGGGCGGGGCGCAGGCGAGGGGGTCCGGCAGGCGCGGTTCCAGGCGGCCCTGGCGGGAGAGCCAGGGCAGCCGGCACTCGGCCAGCCGGCGCAGGGTCTCGACCTCGCGGCGCTCCGGGGCGAGATCGAACAGCAGCAGGCTGTGGTCATCGCGGCGGCTGTGGCCGCTGGCGAGGAGCGCCGAGCCGTCAGGCGCGATCTCCACCGCCGAGAAGGTGCGGCCGTCCGGGTCCTGCCAGCGTCGCAGCAGGCGGCCGCTGCCCAGGCTCCAGATGCCCAGCTCGAAGCTGGCCCAGGCGGGGCTCACCGCCAGCCGGCGGTCCGGGCTCAGGGCGAGATCGTTGCTGATGCCGGGGGCGAGCCCGCTGCGGATCTCCAGCCGGCCGTCCTGCGGGCGCCACAGCAGCAGCTGGCCGCGGTCATCGCCCAGCGCCACGGTGCGCGCGTCGACCCAGGCCACGCTGGTCAGCGCCGTGCCCGGGCGGTCCAGTTGCTGCAGCAGCCGGCCGCTGCCGCGGTCATGGTGGAGGGCACGGCCATCGCCGCCCACGCTCACCAGACTGCCGCCGTCCGGGTGGAAGGCGAGATTCCAGACCTTGTCCCGATGCCGGGTGAAGGCCGGCCGCGGGCGGCCGTCCAGCGACCAGCGCGAGAGGGCGCCACGCTGGCCCAGGCCGATCAGCTCGGCATCGTCCGGGCTGAACTCGAGCCGCCACAGCGCCTCGCCGGGTTCGCCCAGCGGTTGCGGGGCCTCGTCCGGCGCCGGCTGCCAGAGCCAGACCTGGCCGTCGGCATGGCTGGCCAGCCGGCTGGCCGTGCGATCGACCGCCAGATACGGCTGCAGGGCGAGCCCCGCCGGCAGGGCCAGCCGCCGCGGCGGGCTGCCGTCCAGCGGCCACAGCATCAAGGCCCCGGCCTGTTCCAGACCGACCAGCACACGGCCATCCCCGCTGAGGCTGACGGTGCGCAGATCGCTGCCCGCGGTGAGCGCCGGCAGCGGCTCGCGGGAGGGCCAGCGCAGGCGCTGCACGGTCGGGCCCGGCGCGGCGATCAGCAGCTGGCGACCCTGATCGGCGAACCCGGCCCAGTGCAGATCGTGGCGGGGCGGTGCCGACGGCGGTGGCAGGGCCAGCCGCGCGACCCCGCCCCCGCGCAGCGCCGCCAGCCGCCAGCGCAGCACCCGGCCATCCACCCCGGCGGTGGCCAGCCACTGGCCATCGGCGCTGCCATCGAGCCCGACCAGGGTGCCGTGATGGCCTTCCAGACGGCCCCAGCGGCGGCCGCTGGCCAGCTCCCAGACCTCGATGGCGGTGCGCTGCTCGTTCTGGCCGAAGAACCAGCGACCGCTGGGATCGATGCCGGCGGCGATGTAGCCCTCGCTGCGCCGCTCGGAGGTGAAGCGCGCGCGCAGGCGGTCGAGATCCCAGACCCGCAGCGGATCCTCCGAGGATCGGGTGAACAGGTAGCGGCCATCCAGGCTCACCTGGGCGAACCACACCGCATTGCCGTGGCCGTAGAGCCCGCCCAGCCACTCGCCGCGCTCGGCATCCCACAGATTGATGGCGCCGCCCTCGCCCAGCGTCACCACCCGCGAGGGGCCGGCGAAGAAGGCGGCGCTGGGGCCGGCGGGCCGGGTCTGGAAGCCGCGCAGCGGCTCACCGCTGCGCGCGTCCCAGATCTGGATCGCGCCGCGCCCATCGGCGCTGACCACCCGGGTGCCGTCCGGGGCCATCGCCAGGCTCAGGTAGGGCCCGCCGGGCAGGGTCCGCGGCGCCGCCTCGCCCACCGTCCAGATCTGCGCGGCAGCGGCGGCGTCGAGGGTGGCCAGGCGCTGCAGCTCGCGATCGGCGAGGAAGTAGAGCAGGGCGGAATGGAAGAACCAGCGCGAGTTGCCGCCGGTGGCACGGAGTAGCTGGCGCCCCTCGCGCAAATCGTAGACCCGCACCTCGGCGGCGCCGGCGGCGGCTGGAATCAGGGCGAGGCCGCGGCTGCCGTCCGCGCTGACCACCAGGCTGCTGCTCGGCGGCAGGCGATCCAGCTCCAGCGGCTCGCCGCCATCGAGCCGGCTCAGCTGCAGCCGTCCGGGCGCCGCCGCATCGGCGGTCGGCACCTGCAGCCGCAGCAGGGTTCCGCCATCGCCGCTGAGCGCGACCTGGCCGAAGGAATGCCCGGGCTCGGCCGGCGGCGGAAACACCTCGGCGGCCTCGACCATGGGCAGGGCCTGGGCCAGCAGCTGGCGGGCATCCTCCTCGGCGCCGGCCAGCGGCAGGGCCTCCATCAGCAGCGCCGCCGCCTGGGCGCCACGGCCCTCGGCCAGTGCCTGGCCGGCCGCGTCGAACAGGCGCTCCCGCAGCTGGCGTTCGGCCTCGCGGGCGCGCAGCCCCTGCTGCCACTGCCAGAGGCCGAGGAAGGCGGCCAGCAGCAGGCTGGCGGCGGCGGCCACACCCAGGGACTCGCGACGGCGGCGCTGGCGCTCGCGCTGGCGCAGCTCGTCGAGGCCCACTTCGAGCAGACCGGCGACGAGCTGCTGCAAGGCCTCGTGGCGCCGGCTGCGGCCAGGCCGGACATCGGCCGCCAGGGGCTCGGCCACCCGCCCATCGGGTCGGCCCTGGGCGTCGTGACCCTCGATCAGGGCCGGTGGCAGACAGCCGGCGCCAGCGCCCGCCTGCGGGTCGCCGTCGACGATCAGCACGAAGATCCGCGACTCGCGGCCCAGCCGCTTGAAGCTGCGGATCTCCTCGTTGACCCAGCGCGAGGCGGCGGCGCGCGGTGAGGCGATCACGATCAGGCTGTGCGACTGCACCAGCGCGGCCTGGATCACCGCCGCCAGCTCGGGCGCGCTGGAGAGCTCCTCGCGATCGCGGAACACCGGCGTGAGGCGTGCCGGCAGGCCTGCACCGCCCCGCGCCCGCAGATGGCGCGGCACCCGGTAGCGTTCCAGCGCGCGGTGCAGCCAGCGCGCCCAGGCTTCATCGGCATGGCTGTAGCTGATGAAGGCCCAGTAGCGGGCGCCGGCGGGCAGTGCGGTGCGGCTGGCCTCGGTCCCCATCGCTCCCCTGCGCTGTGAGGTTTCCGCCGTCTCGCCCGGCACGGCCCCACCAGAATGACAGCCGGCCAGGATCAGGGCTAGATTCGAGACGGGAGGGGGAGACCGATGGCCAAGCCGTGCGTCGCGCTGGTCAACATGCCCTTCGCCAGCGTGCATCGTCCCTCGCTGGCCCTGGGGCTGCTGCAACCGCTGGCGCGCGCGGCGGGCTTCCGCGCCGATCTGCACCTGTTCAATCTGCGCCTGGCGCAGCGCCTTGGCCTCGGCCCCTACGAGTATCTGGCCGGGGGCCAGCTCGCCGACGGCGATGGCGTGGCGATCGAACATCTCTCCGGGGAGTGGCTGTTCTCGCGCTGCTTCCACGGCCGGGCGGCGCCACCGGCGGCGGACTATCTGGCCGCCCTCCGCCAGCGGCTGTCTCCGCACTCGCGGCTGCCCGGACTGCTGCGGCGGGTGCGCCGCCAGATCGCGCCCTTCCTGGCCGACTGCCTGGCCGCCACCGACTGGTCGCGCTACACCCTGGTGGGGTTCTCCACCACCTTCGAGCAGACCTTCGCCAGCCTCTGTCTGGCGCGCGCGCTCAAGCACCGCCATCCACAGCTGCGCATCGCCTTCGGCGGCGCCAACTGCGAGGCCGGCATGGGGCTGGCGCTGGCGCGGCACTATCCCTTCGTCGACTATGTCTGCCGCGGCGAGGCCGACCGCGCCTGGCCGGAGCTGCTCGAGGCGCTGGCGCGGGGCGAGGACGGCAGCGGCATCCGCGGCTTCACCGCCCGCCGCGCCGGCGTGCTGATCGACAACGGCACGCCGCCGCCGACCGAGGCGCTGGATGCCCTGCCCACCCCGGACTACGACGACTACTTCCAGACCCTCACCGCGCTCGATCTGACCCGCGCCAACCCGCGCCGGGCGGTGTTGCTGGAAAGCTCGCGCGGCTGCTGGTGGGGGGCCAGGAGCCACTGCACCTTCTGCGGCCTCAATGGTGCCGGCATGGCCTTCCGCCGCAAGTCGCCGCAGCGGGCGCTGGAGGAAGCCAGCCAGCTGGTCGAGCGCCACGGCAGCGAGCTGCTGCAGTACACCGACAACATTCTCGATCCGCGCTACTTCGCCAGCTATCTGCCGGCGCTGGCCGAGGCGCGGCTGGGCGCGGGGCTGTTCTACGAAACCAAGTCCAACCTGCGCCGCGAGCAGCTGCGCACCCTGGCCGAGGCCGGGGTCGAGGCGATCCAGCCGGGCATCGAGAGCTTCGACGACGAGGTGCTGCGGCTGATGGGCAAGGGCGTGACCGGGCTGCACAACCTCGCGGTGCTGAAGTGGGCGCGGCTCTACGGGGTGCAGGTGCTGTGGAACTTCCTCTACGGCTTCCCGCGCGAGCCGCGGGCCGCCTACCGCAGCCAGGCCGCACTGTTCCGCCGCTGCGGCCATCTGGATCCGCCGCAGGCGGTGAGCGCGATCCGCCTCGACCGCTTCAGCCCCTACCAGCGCCGGCCCGAGGCCTACGGGCTGGAGGCGGTGCGTCCGGGCTGGGCCTATGCCTTCGTCTACGCCCTGCCCGAGGCCGAGCTGATGGAGCTCGCCTACTTCTTCGACTACCGCCACGCCGATGGACGCGAGCCGCGCCGCTACAGCCGCGCGCTGATCGGCGCCGCCCTGGCCTGGCAGCGGCCGGCCGACCCGGGGCCGCGGCTGCTGCAGGCCCTGCCCACCCCCGCCGGGGGTCTGGAGATCTGGGACACCCGTCATCCCTCGGCCCGGCGCCGTCACCGGCTGACCGCCGCCGAGGCCCGCCTCTACGCCGCGCTGGACACCCCACGCCGCGCCGAGCGGGTCAGCCTGCTGGGTCTGGCCGCCGGCCTGGCGCCGGCGGAGAGCGAGCGCTGCCTGCGCCGCTGGGATCGCGCCGGCCTGATCGCCCGCCGCCACGGCAGCGTGCTGGGGCTCGCCCTGATCGACGACCCCACCCTGGCTGCACTGGCGCTGCCGGACCCCGGTGCCGCCGCCCTGCAGGACCCCCCTTCACCCACGGAGAACCGCGCATGGCACCCAGTACCCGCAAGCCGCCCGTCCAGCCTGGCCTGATCCAGTACCGCGTCACCGTCGACCGCGTCAGCGGCAGCATCGTCGGGGTCGATCACATCGATCCCGCCCGCGGCGTGTTCACCGACATCACCGAGGACTTCAAGCGCTACAACACCGAGCCGGAGCCGGCGGCCACGCGGAGCGTGAAAACCCGCCCGGAGAACGCGGCCCGCTGGGCCGCCGCCTTCGGCAAGATCCACTGGCCGGTGCTGCCCTCGCCGGATGTCGGGCCGATCGGACCGGTCCAGCCGAAGAACGATCCGCGCCTGGTGCTCACCCCCAAGCCCGGGCTCAAGGACAAGCTCGGACCCAAGGTCAACCCGGCGCTGCCGTCGACGGTCAAGGCGATGCCCAAGACGCCCGGCGGAAAAGGCGCCTCCGGCAAGCGCTGAGGGCGGCGGCGGGCATATCCTTCTATCCGCATAGACGGATATACTGGGCCATCGCCCGGCGAGGGGCGCTGCGACCGCGGGCTGTCGACCCGCGGCCAGGCTTGCCGGCACCTTCCGCTTCAACCGCGCCCGCTGCCGCGATTCCGAGGATCCGCCATGCACGCCCAGGTCAAAGCCGTCGAGAAGTTCACCGATTTCAAGGTCAAGGACATGACCTTGGCCGAGTTCGGCCGCAAGCGCATCCGCATGGCCGAGGAGGAGATGCCGGGCCTGATGGCGATCCGCGCCAAGTACGCGCCGGCCCAGCCGCTCAAGGGCGTGCGCCTGACCGGCTCGCTGCACATGACCAAGGAAACCGCGGTGCTGCTGGAGACGCTCAAGGCGCTCGGGGCCTCGGTGCGCTGGGCCTCCTGCAACATCTTCTCCACCCAGGACGACGCCGCCGCCGCGGTCGCCGCCGCCGGCACCCCGGTGTTCGCCTGGAAGGGCGAGAGCCTGGAGGAGTACTGGGACTGCACGCTGGACTGCGTCACCCACCGTCTGCCCGACGGCACCCTGACCGGCCCCGAGCTGGTGGTGGACGACGGCGGCGATGTCACCCTGCTGATCCACAAGGGCTATGAGCTGGAGCAGGGCGACACCTGGGTGAACACGCCCAGCGACAACCACGAGGTGCAGGTGATCAAGAACCTGCTCAAGAAGGTTGCCAAGGAGCGCCCGGGCTTCTGGACCCGCGTGGTCAAGGACTGGCGCGGCGTGGCCGAAGAGACCACCACCGGCGTGCACCGCCTCTACCAGATGATGGAAGCGGGCAAGCTGCTGGTGCCGGCGATCAATGTCAACGACTCGGTCACCAAGTCCAAGTTCGATAATCTCTACGGCTGCCGGGAGTCGCTGGCCGACGGCATCAAGCGCGCCACCGATCTGATGATCGCCGGCAAGGTCGCCTTCGTCGCCGGCTACGGCGATGTGGGCAAGGGCAGCGCCCACTCCCTGCGCGGTCTCGGCGCCCGCGTCATCGTCTCCGAGATCGACCCCATCAACGCCCTGCAGGCGGCGATGGAAGGCTTCGAGGTGAAGACCATCGAGGATGTGCTGCCGTTCGCCGACATCTATGTCGCCGCCACCGGCAACAAGGACATCATCACCCTCGAGCACATGCGGGCGATGAAGAACAACGCCCTGGTCTGCAACATCGGCCACTTCGACAACGAGATCCAGATGGATCGGCTCAATGCCTCGGGCGCGGTGCGCGAGCAGATCAAGCCGCAGACCGATCGCTACACCTTCGCCGACACCGGCCGCTCGATCTACATCCTCGCCGAGGGCCGTCTGATCAACCTCGGCTGCGCCCATGGCCACCCGGCGTTCGTGATGTCCAACAGCTTCTCCAACCAGACCCTCGCGGCGATGGACCTGTGGAAGAACAAGGACGCCTACCGGCCGCAGGTCTACCGCCTGCCCAAGAAGCTGGACGAGGAAGTGGCGGCCCTGCATCTGGAGCAGATCGGCGTGAAGCTGACCAAGCTCACCCCGTCGCAGGCCGAATACCTCGGCGTGCCGGTCGAGGGGCCCTACAAGCCGGAGCATTACCGCTACTGAGGCCGGATGCGGCCTCAGCCGGGAATCGGGAATGGGGAACCGGGAATCGCGACAACGGCCGCATGAACGGCTGGAAGCCTGGCGAGACTCGATGGACCTCGTGGAAGCGGTGCACCGGTTCTCGGCTGCCTTGCCCAGCGATGGGCGGCACGGACTGACGGCGCAACTCCGAGGAGCCGCCGTCAGCATCCCCGCCACCATCGCGCAAGGCGCAGCCCGGCGATCGCGGCGCGACCCTCTGAAGTTTCTCTCCCCTGCGCGGGGCTCTCTGGCGGAGGCAGACACCCCGATCAAGATCGCGTGTCGGCTGGGCTTTGCACAGCAGTCTCCGGAGGTTCGCGAACTCGTCGGAACGGCTGTTGGCCAAGCGAGCCGCGCTGTTGGCCAAGCTGGACGAGGTGGAGCGCGGCAGTCCGTGAACGCTCGTCTTTTCCGATTCTCGATTCCCGGGGCCGCGCTGTGACCATTCCCGATTCTCCCTCCCCGATTCCCGGCGGTCTCGACTTTTCCTTCGAACTGTTTCCGCC
>DASUDX010000030.1:0-2217 GCA_036275365.1 Nevskiaceae bacterium
ATCTTCTCCATCGATTCGCGCAGGCCCTGCGCGCCCTCGAGCAGCTCGCCGAGCTTGTCCTTGAGCAGTTGCGTGTAGAGCAGCTGCTTGGCGTACTTCCATTCGTACAGCGCCTTGGCCTCGTCCAGACCCTCGTAGCACTGGAGGCGCACCAGGGGGACGTCGAGCAGCGCGGCACAGGTCTTGGCCAGCTCGGTCTTGCCGACCCCCGCGGGGCCCTCGATCAGCACCGGCTTTTCGAGGTGATGGGCCAGGTAGACGCAGGTGGCGATGCGCTCACCGCAGATGTAGCCGTGGCGCTCGAACGCCGCGGCCACCCCGGCGATCGACGGGAATGCCTGTTCACGGAGTTGTTTCATGGGATGTCCGGTCTGCCGCCGCGCGGCTCGACCCGCGCGGCCGGGGTGCAGTATACAGGAGCACCCGGAGCCGACCCGGGGCCGCGCCCGGCTTCGGGGACCCGGCGGTTTCGCGGCAGCGGAGGCGGAACCCGGCGCCGCCAGCGCGGCACCATGGCGGCTCGCCATGAACGTCGGCCGCGGCGGCGCTGCCGTTAACGTTTCGCCGCCGCCGGCAGCTACTCCATAATGCCGCAAGTCTCCCGGAGAACCCTCCAGCCATGGCGCCAGCGCCCGCTGCACAGAGCATCCGCCCGTGATCCGACGCCGTATCGCGCTCTGGGGCACGCTGCTGCTCGCCTGCCTGCAGCTGCTGGCCTGCGGCGGCGCCCCGGAGTCGCCGCTGCGCGTCGGCGTCATCGCCTGGCCCGGCTATGAACCCCTGCTGCTGGCCGAGGCGGAAGGCTACCTGCCCCACGAGCAGATCCAGATCGCCGAGCAGCTCGCCGCGTCGGACGTCATGCGCCTGTTGCGCAACAATGCCCTCGAGGCCGCTTACCTGACCCTGGACGAGACCCTCACGCTGGTCGCCGAGGGACTCGAGCTGGAGGTGATTCTGGTCGCCGACCGTTCGCTCGGCGGCGACGCCATCCTGGTCCGCCCGCCGCGCACCAGCCTCGCCGACCTCAGGGGCAGCCGGCTCGGCGTGGAGAACACCGCGGTGGGGGCGATCATGCTGGCCGCCGCCCTGGAGCGGGCGCAGCTGACCCCGGGCGATCTGGAGCTGAAGTTCGTGCCCCTCAACCGCCAGGAGCAGGCGTATCGGGAAGGAGGGATCGACGCCCTGGTGACCTTCGATCCGGTGCGTTCGCGGCTAGTCGCAGCGGGAGCGCGCAAGGTGTTCGACAGCAGCCAGATACCGGACCGCATCCTGGATGTGCTGGTGGTGCGCCGCGACATCGCACCGGGCCGGGAAGCGGCGCTGAAAACCCTGGTCGCCGGGCACTTCCGGGGTCTGCACCTGCTGTACACGGATTCACCCGACGCCACGGCATTCATCGCCCGCCGCTGGCAACTGGAGCCGGGACAGGTGCGCACCCAATTCGGCGGCGTCCAACTGCTCGATCTCACCGAGAATCGCCGCCTGCTGGGCGGCCCGTCACCACCCCTGGATCGGCAGGCCGCTTTACTGGCCGAGCTCATGCGCGCCACGAACCTGCTGGCAGCTACCCCCGAGCGCCTTCGCCTGGCCCGGGCCGACTATCTCCCTGCCGACTGACAGGCAAAGGAACTTCGCCATGCGCGCCGCCCCCGTCCGGGAGATCGACCTGCAGCTTTGGGTGCCACTGGCAGCGATCGCCCTGTTCATGATCGCTACCCTCGCCTGGATCGCGGTCGATTATCCGACGCGCGTGAGCCAAGCCCAGGCGCAAACCCTGGCGCAGTGGCGCAGCGACCTGCTGCGCCTCCAGCAGTTGCTCGGCAAGGTCGACAGCGATGAGCTGCTGACGTCCTACAACGACCGGCCGGGGCTGCGCTATCTGGCGCTGCTCGATGCCCAGGGCCGGGTCCTCCACGCCAATCGCCTGGCGGCGCGGGGCCAAGGCGCAAGCAGCGCCTTTCCCGGCTTCGATCCCACCATCCTCGAACCGACGGCCTCGGTGCGGGGCGCGCTCGCCATCGGGCCGGACGGCCACCTGCGCGGCCATTACCCGGCAGCCATCGGCGATCTCCGCGGCCAGTTGCGCCCGCCGGCAAATGCCCTGCTGTACGTGGACGTCGACACCGCCGGCCTGGTCGCATCGATCCGCGGCGACCTGCTGCGCCAGACCGGCATCTTCGCCGCCATCCTGATCGCCGCACTGCTGGGCGGCATCCT
>DASUDX010000031.1:0-33076 GCA_036275365.1 Nevskiaceae bacterium
GTCGCCGCAGCGCTCGAGATCGGTGATGGTCTTGATCACCGCGTAGACCAGCCGCAGGTCGCTGGCGGTGGGCTGGCGGCGGGCGAGAATGCGCGAGCACTCCTCGTCCACATAGAGCTCCATCTGGTTGATCTTGCCGTCGTTGACCCGCACCTCGTCGGCCAGATCGGCATCGAGGTCCATCAGCGCGCGGGTGGCATCGACGATCTGCTGCTCCACCAGCCCGCCCATCGCCAGCACCCGCTGGCGCACATCCTCGAGCTCGGCATTGAACTGGCTGGAGATGTGCTGCTTGTAGCCTGGCGTGGTCATGATGCGGTTTCCAGTTGGCGGTTTCCGGCTTCCGGCAGGTTGAGCCCGGATCGAGCCCGGTCTCCCTGCCGCGGGTGAACAACGGGAAACGGGAAACCGGAACCTCGAAACGGCTTCAACCATACCTCCCGGTGATGTAGTCCTCGGTCTGCTTCTTCGAGGGCTTGGTGAAGAGCTCGTCGGTGCTGCCGTACTCGATCAGATCACCCACATACATGAAGGCGGTGTAATCGGAGACCCGCGCCGCCTGCTGCATGTTGTGGGTGACGATGACGATGGTGTACTGGGTCTTGAGCTCGTTGATCAGCTCCTCGACCTTGAGGGTGGAGATCGGATCCAGCGCCGAGCAGGGCTCGTCGAGCAGGATCACATCGGGGTGGATGGCGATGGCGCGGGCGATCACCAGACGCTGCTGCTGACCGCCGGACAGACCCAGCGCCGATTCCTCCAGGCGGTCCTTCACCTCATCCCACAGCGCGGCGCCCTTGAGCGCCCATTCAACGGTCTCGTCGAGCAGGCGCTTCTTGTTGATGCCGGCCAGACGCAGCCCGTAGGCCACATTCTCGTAGATCGACTTGGGGAAGGGATTGGGCTTCTGGAACACCATCCCGACCCGCCGGCGCAGCAGGGCGACATCGACATCGCGATCGAAGATGTTCTTGCCCTCGAGACGGATCTGGCCTTCGATGCGGCAGCCGTCGATGAGATCGTTCATGCGGTTGAAGCAGCGCAGCAGGGTCGACTTGCCGCAGCCGGAGGGCCCGATGAAGGCGGTCACCTTCTTGTGCGGGATCCGCATGTTGATGCCGTTGAGGGCACGCTTGGGGCCGTAGTAGAGGTTGAGGTTGTCCACCTCCAGGGCCACCGCCTCCTGCTCCAGCGAACCGCCGCGGTCGAGCGCCATGCTGCTGAGGTCCAGGCGCTGGCCCAGCGGGGTCTTGTCCTGCACCGTGGTCATCTTGGATGACTCCATATCACTGTCTTCCTGCAGAGCCCGAGGGGCCCGGACATTATGGGATGAAAGCGGAGCGCCACTACTGCTCCAGCGCCTTGTAGCGCTCGCGCAGCCGGTTGCGGATGCCGATGGCGGTGAGATTCAGCAGCAGGATCACCAGCACCAGCAGGAAGGCGGTGGCATACACCAGCGGCCGCGCCGCCTCGACATTCGGACTCTGGAAGCCGACATCGTAGATGTGGAAGCCCAGGTGCATGAACTTGCGATCCAGATGCAGGAAGGGCGCATTGCCGTCCAGTGGCAGGGCCGGGGCCAGCTTGACCACGCCCACCAGCATCAGCGGGGCGACCTCGCCGGCCGCGCGGGCGATGGCGAGAATCAGGCCGGTCATCATCGCCGGGCTCGCCATCGGCAGCACCACCCGCCACAGCGTCTCGGCCTTGGTGGCGCCCAGCGACAGGCTCGCCTCGCGCAGCGAACGGGGGATGCGCGCCAGGCCCTCCTCGGTGGCCACGATCACCACCGGCAGGGTGAGCAGGGCCAGGGTCAGCGAGGACCACAGAATGCCCGGGGTGCCGAAGGTAGGCGCCGGCAAGCCCTCCGCATAGAAAGCCTGGTCGATGCGGGCGCCGACGAAGTAGACGAAGAAGCCCAGGCCGAACATGCCGTAGACGATCGAGGGCACGCCGGCCAGGTTGTTGACCGCGATGCGGATGGTCTGGGTGACCGCCCCCTGCTTGGCGTACTCGCGCAGGTACAGGGCCGCCAGCACGCCGAAGGGCATGACGATCACCGACATGATCATCACCATCATCACCGTGCCGAAGATGGCCGGGAAGATGCCGCCCTCGGTGTTGGCCTCGCGCGGCTCGTCCGAGACGAACTCCCAGATCTTCTCGCCGAAGAACCCGAGCTTGGCGAACACCCCCATCTGGTTGGGCCGGTAGGCCCGCACCACCTTGGCCAGGGGCAGCTCCAGCTCGCGACCGTCGATGGTGGCCACGGTCAGCACATCGCGGCCCAGCTCCACCCGCAGGGCATCGAGCTGCTGGCGCACCTGCTCGTAGCGGGCGTCCTGCTCGGCACGGCGGGCGTCCAGCGCCGCCCAGGCCTCGGGCGCCTGGGCACGCGGCCGGCCGGCGAGTTCCAGCCCGCGACCTTCGAGGCGGACCCGCTCGAGGGCGTGGTTGATCGCACCGATCTCGTCCTTCTCGATGGTGCGGATGCGGGCGCGCAGCTCGTCCGCGCGCCGCTGCAGCGGCGGGTAGGCGCTCCACACCTCGGCGCCCTCGGCCACCACGCTGGATCCGCTGCGGATCCGCAGCAGGCGTCCGTGGAAATTGCCCCATTCCAGCCGCTCGAACACGGCGGCGTCCCCGGGCTGCTGGCGCTCGATGAACCAGGCATCCAGCACATAGCGGAAGTCGGCGCCGTAGAGATCGCGGTTGCCGATCTTGACCAGCAGGCGGTCGTAGAAGGGCTGGGCCTCGTCCACCGCCAGCCCGGCGCTCTTCAGGCGCGCGCTGGTGACTTCCTCCACCGAGCGCACCTCCACCAGCAGGGGCTGCGGGTTGCGGCCGGGTTCCTGGTAGACGCCCGCCACCAGATCCGCCGGCCAGAAGTGCGGCAGGCCACGGGTGGCGGTGAGGGTCAGCAGGGCCAGGGTGATGATGAAGGCGACGGCGATCGCCGCCGCGGTCATCCACACCCAGGGCGAGCCGGATTCGAAATAGCTGCGCACGCCCTCGGTCCCGCGGGAGACCAGGCCCCGCGGCATGGCGGACTGCAGATCGTCGGCTGGGGTGCTCATCGGGCGCGACTCACAGAGAGCTGTACTTGCGGCGCAGGCGGGTCCGCACCACCTCGGCCAGCGTGTTGAAGAAGAAGGTGAAGACGAACAGGGTCAGACCGGCGAGGAACAGCAGCCGGAAGTGGGTGCTGCCCACTTCGGACTCCGGCATCTCCACCGCCACATTGGCCGCCAGGGTGCGCATGCCGGAGAACAGCGAGAAGTCGGTGATCGGCGTGTTGCCGGTGGCCATCAGCACGATCATGGTCTCGCCCACCGCACGGCCGAGGCCGATCATCACCGCCGAGAAGATGCCGGGGCTGGCGGTGGGCAGGACCACGCCGGTGAGGGTCTGCCAGGGCGTCGCACCCAGCGCCAGCGAGCCCAGCGAGAGATGCTTGGGCACCGAGAAGATGGCGTCCTCGGCGATCGAGAAGATCACCGGAATCACCGCGATGCCCATGGCGATGCCGACCACCAGGGCGTTGCGCTGGTCATAGGCGATGCCCAGCTCGCGATCCATCCAGGCCTGCATGTTGCCGCCGAAGGCCAGCGCCTCGATCGGCTGGGCCAGCGCGAAGCACAGCCACACCACCAGGGCGATCACCGGAATCAGGATCGCCGCCTCCCAGCCCGGCGGTACCCGCAGGCGCAGGGTCCTGGGCAGCTTCAGCCACAGATAGCCGAAGAGTGGAATCGACAGGGGCAACAGCAACAGCGTCAGGAACATCCCCGGCAGATTGGTCTCGACGAAGGGCGCGAGCCAGAGGCCGGCGAGGAAGCCGAGGATCACCGAGGGCAGCGCCGCCAGCACCTCGACCGCCGGCTTGACCACCTGGCGCATCTCCGGCGACATGAAGTTGGCGGTGAAGATGGCGCCGAGGATCGCGATCGGGATCGCGAAAATCATCGCGTAGAAGGCGCCCTTGAGGGTGCCGAAGGCGAGCGGGGTCAGGCTGAACTTGGGCTCGAAATCGCTGCTGGCCGAGGACGATTGCCAGAGGAAGCGCGGCTCGTCATAGCTTTCGTACCAGACCCGCTGCCAGAGCGCCGAGAGACTCACCTCCGGGTGCTCGTTGTGCACATCCACCACCGCCAGGCTGCGGTCCTCGCCCACCGCCAGCAGCACCTGGGCACGCGGGTTGAACACCAGATGGCGCACCGGCGACTGCAGCAGCGTCTGCTGCATCACCACCTCGCCCGAGGTGGCGTAGAGCAGGGTCACGGTCCCGGCCTCGTCGCCCACCGCGAAGCCGCGGCGGCGCTGCTCGACACCGATCACCGTGGGCGCCGACAGATCCGCCTCGAAGCGGCGGACCTGGGCGAGATAGCTCTGGCCATCGGCGCGGCGCGCCGGGAACCACTGGCTGACCTCGCCATCGGCCTCGGCCAGCACCACCGAGATGCCACCGGCCAGATGCTGGGCGGCGCGGATGGCGCTGCCCACCGACACCTTCTCGACCAGGGTGGGCAGGGTGCTGTCGCTGCTGGCGAGCCGGTACAGCGCCAGCTCGCCGGCCTCGCGGTCCACCACATAGAGCCAGCCGAGCAGCGGATCCATCAGCAGCAGGTCGGGCCGCAGCGGCGGGGTGAAGACCAGGGTCGGTCCCTCCACCCGGGTGGCGGCGCCCAGCAGGCTGGCCCGCTCGCTCAGACCCTTGAGATGGATCTGCCCGCGGGTATCGGCGGCGGCCAGCAGCAGGCGTCCGCGGGTGGACCGCACCGCCAGGGTGCGCGGGGTCTCGGCCATGAACGGCAGCAGAGCCTCGCCGCGCGGATAGTCGATCGACGGCGTGATCAGCCGGCGGTCATCCGGATAGGTGATGGCGTAGCGATGCCGGAAGATCAGCACCGAGCCGTCGGCCAGCGCCGCCGCCAGCTCGCCCTGCTCGGCCGAGAGCTCGGTGACCGAGACCAGTGGCTGGCCGCCGGTGGCCAGCACCACCTCGCCGCGTGGCTCGCCGCTGGCGAGATCGAAGAAGCGGGCGGTGGCGTCCTCGCCGACCACCAGACCGACCTCGCCCTGTTCCTCCACGCTCAGGTGCAGCGGCTGCACCGTGGCGCCGGGCAGACGGATGCGCGCCCGCTCGGCGAGCGAGGCACCGCTGAACAGCGGCTGCACCTCGGAAAGCAGGTAGACGAAGATCAGCAGCAGGGCCCCGATCACGCCCAGCCCGCCGATCCACACCACCGCCTGGGCCAGTCGATCCTTGAGATAGCGGGGCTGGAAGCCCGAGCGTCCGGCCGTGATCGGCAGGGGAACGCGGTGCTCCGCCATCGGGTTGGGCTGTTCGATCATGCGCGAGGAGACGTCGGAGGGCGGGCGAAGCAGCCTCTGAGGGTTCCGGTGGCCGGGACCGGCCACCGGAGACGACCCGGGTCGGGCTTACTGGACCTTGGCCAGTTCCTGGGCGGCGAGGCTGGCCGGCATCGGGATGTAGCCGTCCTTCTCCACCACGCGCTGGCCCTGCTTGGACAGGACCATCTTCAGGAACTCCAGCTCCATCGGCGCCAGCGGCTTGTTCGGCGCCTTGTTGACATAGACATAGAGAATCCGCGCCAGCGGGTAGCTGCCGTTCACCGAGTTCTCGCCGGTGGCCTCGACGAAGGGCTCACCCTCGGCACGGGCCAGCGGCAGGGCGCGCACGCCCGAGGTCTTGTAGCCGATGCCGGAGTAGCCGATCGCATTGAGGCCGGTGGCCACCGACTGCACCACCGAGGCCGAGCCCGGCTGCTCGTTGACATTGGCCTTGAAGTCGCCCTTGCACAGGCCCTCATCCTTGAAATAGCCGTAGGTGCCGGACACCGAGTTGCGGCCATAGAGCTGGATCGGCTTGTTCAGCCAGTCGCCGCTCAGGCCCAGATCACCCCAGCGGGTGACATCGGCGGCGGCGCCGCACTTGCGGGTGGCCGAGAAGATGGCGTCGACCTGCGGCACGGTCAGCCCGGCGATCGGGTTGTCCTTGTTGACGAACACCGCCAGCGCGTCGATCGCCACGCCGACGCCGGTCGGCTTGTAGCCGTGCTTGGTCTCGAAGGCCTGGATTTCCTGGTCCTTCATGGCCCGGCTCATCGGCCCGAAGCTCGCGGTGCCCTCGGTCAGCGCCGGCGGGGCGGTGGAGGAACCCGCGCCCTGGATCTGGATGTTGACATTGGGATAGAGGCTCTTGAACTCCTCGGCCCACAGGGTCATTAGGTTGTTCAGGGTGTCCGAGCCCACCGAGCTGAGGTTGCCCGAGACGCCGGCCGCCAGCTGGTACTCGGGCAGGTTCGGATCCACCTGCGAGGACACCCCCTCGGCGGCAGGTTCCGGGGCCGGCGTGGCAGCGGGCGCCGGGGCCGTGGCGGCCGGGGCCGGGGCCGGAGCAGCGGGTTCTTCCTTCTTGCCGCAGGCGAGAAGCAGGCTGGTGCTGACCAGCAGGGCGGTGAGCAGACGGGTCGTCATGGTTCTGGGTCTCGATGGAACGGCCGCGCGCCAGAGCGGGAAGCCGCACAGGAACGGTCATGGTAGGAACCGGACATGACATCGCCGCGACATGCCGGTCGGGGCCCGCCGGGCCGGCCGGCTGAGGGTCGCTCAGCTGCCGGCGGCGATGGCCTTGGCCGCCATGGTAACGCCGATGAACACCAGCAGGCCGGAAATCAGCCGCTTGAGCGCCCGGTCATCGAGGCGGAAGGCGATGCGCGTGCCCAGATAGATGCCGGGCAGCGCCCCGACCAGCAGCCACAGCAGCATCGAGGCATCCACCGTGCCCAGACCGGCATGGCCAAGCCCGGCGATGGCGGTGATCAGCACCGCATGGGCGAGATCGCTGCCGACCAGGCGAATCGGCGATTGCCCCGGGTAGAGCAGCAGCAGCACCATCATCCCGATCACCCCGGCGCCGACCGAGGAGAAGGTGACCAGGGCGCCGATCAGCACCCCGCTGAGGACGGTGAGCTGGCGCTGACGCGCCGGCGCCAGGCCCCCGGGCTGGCGCCTTGCCAGCCCCAGCAGCCGGTCCTGGAACAGCGAGAAGCTGGCGGTGGTGACCACCGCGAAGGCCAGGATCAGCTTGATCCAGCGGTCCAGCGCCGGACCGGGCTCGATCTCGCGCAGCAGCAGCAGCGTCAGCAGGGCCGCGGGCACGCTGCCCAGCGCCATCCAGCCGACGATGGACCAGTCCACCGAGCCGTTGCGGCCGTGCAGGGCCACGCCGAAGGCCTTGCTGATCGAGGCGTAGAGCAGGTCGGTGCCCACCGCCACTGCCGGCGAGATGCCATAGAACAGGATCAGGATCGGGGTCATCAGCGAGCCCCCGCCCACCCCGGTGGCGCCCACCGCCGTGCCCACCACCAGTCCCGCCACGGCGAAGGCGCCTTCCATCTGCTTGATTCCCCGCGGTTATAAGCAAAGACCGGAACATACCGGCTGGCCGCCCGCGGCGCAGGACTGTTTTGATCTAGCGTTATTCCAAAAAGGGATGACAGGCCTCTGGCGCCGGCGCCGCGCTTTCTCCATTCTTGCTCGATCAAAACCGCTGGATAGTCTTTTCTGGCATATCGATATGAAGATCCGGCAACTTCACTACATCCAGGAAGTGGCCCGCCGCGGGCTCAACATCACCGCCGCGGCCGAGGCCCTGTTCACCTCCCAGCCCGGCGTGAGCAAGCAGATCCGCCAGCTCGAGGACGAGCTGGGGGTCGACATCTTCGTCCGCCACGGCAAGCACCTCACCGAGATCACCCCGGCCGGCAAGCGCATCCTCGACTACACCCAGCGCCTGCTCCACGAAGCCGACAACATCCGCCACATCGCCGACGAGTTCCGCGAGGCCGACCGCGGCGATCTCTCCATCGCCACCACCCACACCCAGGCGCGCTACGCCCTGCCCCCGGTGATCCAGCGCTTCAAGGCGCAGTTCCCGCGGGTCTCCCTGCATCTGCAGCAGGGCTCGCCCGAGCAGATCGCCCGCATGGCGGCCGAGGGCGAGGTGGATTTCGCCATCGCCACCGAAGCGCTCGAACACTTCGATGACCTGGTAATGCTGCCCTGCTATCGCTGGAACCGCAGCGTGCTGGTACCACCGGGTCACCCCCTGATCGGCGAGCAGCCGCTGACGCTGGCGGCGGTGGCCCGCCACCCGGTGATCACCTACACCTTCGGGTTCACCGGCCGCTCCAAGCTGGATCAGGCGTTTCTGGCCCAGGGCCTGCGGCCGGATGTGGTGCTCACCGCCGTGGATGCCGATGTGATCAAGACCTATGTCCGCCTCGGCATGGGAGTGGGCATCGTCGCCGACCTCGCCCACGATCCGGTGCAGGATGCCGATCTGGTGGCGCTGGATGCCGCCCACCTGTTCGAACCCAGCACCACCCACATCGGCTTCCGCCAGGGCATGTTCCTGCGCGGCTTCATGTATGCCTTCATCCAGGGCTTCGCCGCCCATCTGACCGCCGAGCGGGTCGACGAGGTGTCGGCGATCGCCGACAGCGAGGAACGCAAGCGCCGGGTGCGCGAGCGCCTGCGTCTGCCCGGCGACTGAGCAGCACGATCCGCAGCCTGTTAGTGTGCGGCCCCGCGCGATCCTGCCCGCTTCCGTACCTCCGCTCCCAGGCCGCCATGTACCGCTACGACGCCTACGACCAGCAGCTGGTCGATGAACGGGTCGCCCAGTTCCGCGACCAGACCCAGCGCTTCCTCGCCGGGCAGCTGCCGGACGACGAGTACCGCGCCCTGCGCCTGCGCAACGGGCTCTACATCCAGCGCTTCGCGCCGATGCTGCGGATCAGCATCCCCTACGGCCTGCTGTCGTCGCGCCAGCTGCGCATGCTCGCCCACATCGCCCGCGAGTACGACAAGGGCTATGGCCACTTCACCACCCGGCAGAACCTGCAGTTCAACTGGCCGGCGCTGGCGCGGGTGCCGGACATCCTGGCCGATCTCGCCAGCGTGCAGATGCACGCCATCCAGACCTCGGGCAACTGCATCCGCAACATCACCGCCGATGCCCTGGCCGGGGTCGCCCGCGACGAGCTGGTGGACCCCCGCCCCTACTGCGAGCTGACCCGCCAGTGGGCGAGCTTCCACCCGGAGTTCAACTGGCTGCCGCGCAAGTTCAAGATCGCCTTCTCCGCCGCCACCCAGGACCGTGCCGCCACCCAGGTCCATGATGTTGGCGTGCACATCCTGCGCAATCAGGCCGGCGAGCTGGGCTATGCGATCTATGTCGGCGGCGGTCTCGGCCGCACCCCGATCATCGGGGTGAAGATCCGCGACTTCCTGCCGGAGACCGAGCTGCTGAGCTATCTGGAAGCCGTGCTGCGGGTCTACAACCGGCTCGGTCGCCGCGACAATCTCTACAAGGCCCGGATCAAGATCCTGGTCAAGGAAAGCGGGCCCGAGCGCTTCCGCGAGTGGGTGGAAGCCGAGTACGCGGCGCTGGCCGACGGCCCGCTGCGGCTCGCCCCGGCGGACATCGCGGCAATGCGCGCCCGCTTCGACAGCTTCGACTACGACCCGGCGGCGGCGGCGGACCCGCGTCACGCCGAGCGCCTGGCCGCCGACAGCGCCTTCGCCGCCTGGTGCCGGCGCAACCTGGTGGCGCACCGCCAGCCCGGCTACGCGGCGGTGATGGTCTCCCTCAAGGCCAACGGGGTGGCGCCCGGCGATGTCAGCCATGCCCAGATGGATCTGCTGGCCGATCTGGCGGATCGCTACAGCTTCGGCGAGATCCGCGCCACCCACGACCAGAACCTGGTGCTCGCCGATGTGCGCGAGGCGGATCTGTATCCGGTCTGGCAGGCGCTGCAGTCGGCCGGACTGGCGACCCCCAACATCGGTCTGCTCAGCGATCTGATCTGCTGTCCGGGCCTGGATTTCTGCTCACTGGCCAATGCCAGCTCCAACAGCGTGGCGCAGGATCTGTTCGAGCGCTTCGAGAATCTCGACCACCAGCACGACATCGGTCCGATCAAGATCAAGCTGTCGGGCTGCATGAACGGCTGTGGCCATCACAGCGTCGGTCATATCGGCATTCTCGGCGTCGACAAGAAGGGCGAGGAGTGGTACCAGATCACCCTCGGCGGCTCGGCCGAGAGTGACGCCAGCCTCGGCGATCGCACCGGTCCTTCGATCGACCGCGAACACATCGCCGACGCCGTCGAGACCCTGATCCATACCTACCTCGAGCTGCGCCAGAGCGAGGACGAGACCTTTCTGCAGGCCTACCGGCGCGTGGGCATGGCGCCGTTCAAGGCCCGGCTCTATGCCACGGAGGCTGCGTGAGCGCGGCGCTGCTGCGGCAGGGGCGGATCGAGGCCATCGACGCCCCGCTGCTTGCCGACGAGGCGCCGCTGCCGCCGGATGGCCGCTGCCGGGTGAGCCTCGCGCGCTGGCAGGCCGAGCCGGCGCTCGCCGCCAGCGGCCGGGTCGGCGTGCAGCTGCCCAACACCGCTGATGTCCAGGCGCTGGCGGAGACGCTGCAGCCGGCCTGGCTGATTGCCCTCGAGTTTCCCGGCTTCGCCGATGGCCGCGCCTACTCCCAGGCCCGGCTGCTGCGCCAGCGCCTGGACTATCGCGGCGAGCTGCGTGCGGTCGGCAAGGCGGTGGTGCGCGACCAGCTGCCTGGCCTTGCCCGCTGTGGCTTCGACAGCTTCGAGCTGCGCGAGGACCAGGACCCGGAAGCCTGCCGGCAGACGCTGGGCTCGGCCCGCCTGGCTTACCAGCCGGCGGTCGATGCCCTGCCCTGGGCCCTGCGCCTGCGCCGTCCCGGCGGCGCTTGAAGGACGTCCTCGACAAGCCGGTCACTCGGCGGCGGGCCGTGGCCCAGGCCTGGCTGAGCCTGCCCGCCGAGGTGATGCAGCGGCTGCGCGAGCGGCGGGTGGACAAGGGCGATGCGCTGGAGATCGCCCGCGCCGCGGCCTTTCTTGCCGCCAAGCGGACGCCGGAGCTGTTGCCGCTGTGTCACCCGCTGCTGATCGAGCACAGTGCCGTGCACTACGAGTTCGAGCCGGCGCGCCTGCGCATCGAGGTGACGGTTGAGACCTCGGCCCGCACCGGTGTGGAGATGGAGGCGCTCACCGCGGCCGGCATCGCCGCGCTGACGCTCTACGACCTGCTCAAGCCCCATGCCGGCACCGCCCTGCGCATCGATGGCCTGGAGCTGATGGAAAAAACCGGCGGCAAGCAGGACTTCCGCCGCCTGCCGGCGTGATCGGCCTCGACCAGGCCCTGGCCTGCTACGCGCAGACCTTGCAGGCCCTGCCCGCCGAGACCGCCGCGCTGGACGGATCGGTCGGCCGGGTGCTGGCCGAGCCGCTGCGGGCACCGGTCGATCTGCCCCGCTTCGACCAGTCGGCGATGGACGGCTATGCCCTGGCCGCCGCCGACACCCGGGGCGCCAGTGGCGAGCAGCCAGCGGCGCTGCAGCTGGTCGGGGAGTCCGCCGCCGGTATCGCGCCGCTGGCCGCGGTGGCGGTTGCCACCGGGCAGTGCTGGCGCATCAGCACGGGCGCCCGTCTGCCGCCGGGTACCGATGCGGTGGTGGCCCAGGAGCGGGTGCGCCGCGAGGCGGACCGGATCTGGCTGAGCCAGCCGGTCAATCGCGGCCGCAATGTGCGGCACCAGGGCGAGGAGTGCCGCGCCGGCGACCCGCTGGCCGCCGCCGGCAGCCGGCTCAGCCCGGGGCTGATCGCCGCCCTGGCCCTCGCCGGCCACGCGCAGGCCCGGCTGTACCGGCGGCCGCGGGTGGCGGTGCTGATCACCGGCAACGAGGTGATGCAGGCGGGCGCCGCCCTGCCCGCCGGTGCCACCGCCGATGCCAACGGTCCGCTGATCCGCGCCTGGCTGCAGGCGCGCGGTCTGCCGCTGGCGAGCCTGCGCCACCTGCCGGACGAGCGCGCATCGATCGAAGCCGCCCTGGGAGAGGCCTTCGCGCAAGCCGATGTGGTGGTCAGCACCGGCGGCGCCTCGGTGGGTGATCACGATCATCTGCCCGCCGCCAGCCGTGCCCTGGGGGGTGAGCGGGTGTTCTGGCAGGTGGCGCAGAAGCCGGGCAAGCCCCTGCTCTATGCCCTCCACCAGGGGCGACCGCTGCTGGCCTTTCCGGGCAATCCGGCCGCCGTGCTGGTGGGTCTGAGCCTGCATCTGGCCAGTGTGCTGGCGGTGCTGGAAGGCGCCCGCGAGCCCGGCCTGAGCTGGCGCGAGGGACGGCTGGTGCAGCCGGTGGCGGGCGATGGCGAGCGCGCCCGCCTGCTGCGGGCGCGGCGCGAGGACCGCGCCGACGGCACCCGGCTGCAGGTGCTGGCGCATCAGGAGTCCCACATGCTCAGCAATCTGGCCGCGGCCGACAGTCTGGTCTGGCTGCCGCCCCGCGCGGGCGACTACGGCCCCGGCGACACCCTGCGCTGGCTGGCCCTGGATCGCTGATGGGGACCCGGCTGCCGGTCTGCGCGGTCATCCTCGCCGGCGGCGCCAGTCAGCGTCTGGGCGGCATCGACAAGGCCTGGAAGCCGCTCGCCGGCGAGCCCCTGCTGCGGCGGGTGGTGGCGCAGCTGCAGCCGCAGGTCGAGCGCTGGGTGCTCAGCGCCAACCGCGAGCTCCCTCATCACCCGGAGGAGGGCTGGACGGTGATCGCCGATGCCGACCCGGCGGCGCGGGCCGGTCCGCTGGCCGGGATGGCAGCCTGCAGCCAGGCCCTGCCGCCCGGGGATCTGCTGTTCATCCCGGTGGACGCCTGGCGGCTGCCGGCCGCTCTGCTGACCGCGCTGGCACAGGCCGCAGGGGCCGGCGGCCTCGCCTGCGGCGAACAGGCCGCCGGCTGGCTGCCCCTGCCCTGCTGGGTGGCGGCACGCCGGCGCGAGGACCTGCTGCAGGCCTGGGCAGCCGGCGAGCGCTCACCGCTGCGCTGGCTGCGGCAGGCCGGCGCCATCACCGTGTCCATCAGCGACGCCGAGGCCGAGGGCCTGAGTCTCAACACCGCGGACGAGTGGGCGCGTGCCGAGCGCATACTGCGCGCATGAGTGCGCTTCTGATCGACCGCCACGGCCGCCGCAAGGGCAAGCTGCGCGTCTCGCTGACCGATCGCTGCGATTTCCAGTGCGTGTACTGCATGCCCGAGCGGCCGCGCTGGCGCCCCGCCGAGCGCTTGATCCGCGCCCCCGAGCTGCACCGTCTGGTCGGATTGATGGTGCGGCGCCTCGGCATCCAGGCCCTGCGCCTGACCGGTGGCGAGCCGCTGCTGCGCGAGGATCTGGAAGGGCTGATCGCCGATCTGGCGCCGCTGCGCGCGCAGGGCCTGCAGCGCATCTCGCTGACCACCAATGCCGCGCGGCTCGCCGGGCGCGCCCGCGCGCTGCGAGCGGCCGGGCTGGATGATCTGAACATCAGCCTGGACGCGGTGGACGATGCGGTGTTCCGCCGTCTCTCCGGTGGCCATCCGGTGGCGCCGGTGCTGGCCGGCATCGAGGCGGCGGTCGCCGCTGGCCTGCCGGTGAAGCTCAACATGGTGGTGATGCGCGGTCTCAATCAGGAACAGCTGCTGCCAACGGCGCGCTGGGCCTTCGAGCGCGGTCTGCCGCTGCGCCTGATCGAGTTCATGCCGCTGGATGGGCGCGGCGGCTGGAGTGCCGACCAGGTGGTCGGCGAGGCCGAGCTGATCGAAGCCCTCTCCCGCCACTACACGGTGCAGGCCCTGCCCGAGGACGCCGCACCGGCGCGCGAGTACCGGCTGGATGGCGAGCACCGGCTGGGCGTGATCTCGACCATCTCCAACCCCTTCTGCACCCGCTGCGACCGCATCCGCCTGGCCGCCGATGGACGCCTGTACAGCTGCCTGTTCGCCGCCGGCGGACCGGACCTGCTGGGCGCGCTGCGCGAAGGGGCCGACGATGACGCGCTTGAGGCCCTGATCCGCGACACGGTGCGCGACAAGCCCGCCGGCTACATCGCGCGCCCGGGCTATGTGGAGCGGCCGATCACCATGCACGGGCTCGGCGGCTGATGCGGATCACCGTGCACTGCCTGGGACCGGCGCAGCGCTGGTTCGGCGTCGACGAGCTGCCCCTCGAGCTGCCCGACACGGCGACGGTGCAGACGGCCATCGAGCAGCTGCTGACGCTCAGCCCGGCCTACGCCGAGACCGAGCCGATGCTGGCCTATGCCCTCGACGAGCAGTGGGCCGATCGCCGCACGCCGCTGCACGAGGGTGCGGTGCTCGCGCTGATTCCCCCGATCAGTGCCGGCTGAGGCGATGGAGCGGATTCACGAGGGGCCCCTGCCCTGGGTCGAACTGATGGCCAGCTTCGCCGCGCAGCCGGCGGAGGGCGCGCTGGCGAGCTTCGCCGGGCTGGTACGCAATCACCATCAGGGGCGGGCGGTGAGCGGGATCCGCTATCACGCCCACCGGGGGCTGGCCGCCCGCGAGCTGGCGGCGATCGAGTCGGCGATCGCCGACCAGCATGGCGTGCGCTGCGCGCTCTGGCATGCGGTGGGCGATCTGGCGGTGGGCGACTGCAGCGTGCTGGTGCTGGTGGGCTCGGCCCACCGGGCGGCCGCCTTCGCCGGCTGCCGGGACGCCATCGAGGCGATCAAGGCACGGCTGCCGATCTGGAAGGAGGAACGGTTTGCCGATGGCAGCACTGCCTTCGTGGCCGGTGTTCCCCGCGCAGGTTTGCAGAAGAACGGGTAAACCGCCGCTGCGTGCCGGATACCCCTGGATTTGGCGATTGTTGCGATGCGTCAGCGTTCGACATCCTCGTCGACGCAGGCGTCCCTGGTCCTTGATCCGCCCAGTGGTTCAGAGGCGGTTCAGGGTCCTCGACCGCAGACTGGGGCATGGCCTGTTTCTTGCCAGAAGGTGATGCAATCGACATAAGGATATGGTGTACTTCGGGCAGCCATGCGGTACCCTAGGCACTGATTTTTCGGCCCATTCGCGTGCGGGCGGCTCCGGCTGCCCCGTTTCAATTCATCGAGCCAAAGGAACAACCATCATGCGGTTCAACACCTCGTTCAGGACGTCCCTCGTCGCCGCCGGCGGGTTTCTGGTCAGCGCGAATGCAGCGGCCATCAGCCTGTCCGACCTCGGCCTGAGCGAGTCCCAGCAGCGGGCGCTGGCCCGCATCGCCAGCGCGCCGGCCACCGCTCCCGGCATCGTCGCCGGCTCGCCGGTGGGCTTCGGCGCCCAGTGGGGCGAGCTGTTCGCGGCGGTGGGCGGCGTCACCACCCCGGATGGGTCGCCGGATGATGTCGACGGCGCGATGTCGGTCGGCTTCGGCCTGGGCGATGCCTACAAGTACTTCGGCTTCGAAACCACGGCCAGCATCATCAGCCTGACCTCGGACAACGGCGCCAACGACTCCGACAGCTTCGGCAGCGACGGCGCCCTCAACTTCAAGCTGCACACCATCCTGCCGGGCGCGCTCGCCGTCGCGGTGGGTGTCGAGAATGTGGCCCGTTGGGGCGAGGCGGCGGACGGCCCGGCGGCCCAGAGCAGCGCCTATGTGGTGGGCACCAAGTTCTTCTCGGTCGGCCAGAGCGGCATGCCGCTGGCGGTGAACTTCGGCGTTGGCGACAACCGCTTCGTCGACCCGGCCCCGGGCGTCCCCGGCGGCGCGCTGGGCGTCGGTGATGACGGCGTCTCGGCCTTCGGTGGTCTGGCCCTGAGCCCGCATCCGCAGGTCTCGCTGATCGCCGACTGGACCGGTCGCGATCTCAACACCGGCGTGTCGCTGGTGCCGCTGCGCCGGGTTCCGCTGACGCTGTCGCTGATCGCGGTCTCGGTGACCGAACGCAACGATGGCGAGACCGAGTTCGGCGGCAGCCTCGGCTACTCCTACCGCTTCTAAATCGTCACCCGGAGCTTTCTCATGACTCGCATCCTCTCCTCGCTCGCTCTGGCTGGTCTGATGGCGGCTGCTGCGCCGGTCCTCGGCCAGGGTTACTACTACTACTACAACGGCATCCCCATCGTGATCAGCGGCGGCTCGATCTCGGGTGGTGCCGCTCCCGCCCGTGCCCTCGGCTCGGCGCTGGCCACCGCGCTCGGTGGCGGCACCCAGCTCTACGCCGCGCTGGTACGCGCCGGCGGTGCGGTCGACAGCGCCACCGGCTACGTCACCGGGGTGATCCAGCTGAAGAACGCGGACGGCCAGAACGTGGACTTCACGCTGACCGTGACCCCGGACGGCACCATCGTCGTCTGAGTCGGCTCCGCGGCGGCCACCGGCCGCCCAGCCAAAAAAACCCGCCTTCCGGCGGGTTTTTTGTTAAGGAGCGTCTGGTCTCGCTCAACCCGGACCGATGCTCGCCTGGCCGCCCAGATAGGGCTGCAACGCCGCCGGCACGGCAATGCCGCCGTCGGCCTGCTGGTAGTTCTCCATGATGGCGACCAGGGTCCGCCCCACCGCAAGGCCCGAGCCATTGAGGGTGTGCAGCAGTTCCGGCTTCTTGCCCCCGGCCGGCCGATAGCGGGCCAGCAGGCGGCGCGCCTGGAAGTCCTCGAAGTTGGAGCAGGAGCTGATCTCGCGATAGCGCCCCTGCGAGGGCAGCCAGACCTCGAGGTCATAGGTCTTGGCCGCGTTGGCGCCCATGTCTCCCGTGCACAGCGCGACCACCCGGTAGGGCAGCTCCAGCTTCTGCAGGATGGCCTCGGCATGAGCGGTCAGCTCCTCGAGCGCGGCGTAGCTGTGCTCCGGCAGCACCGCCTGCACCAGCTCCACCTTCTCGAACTGGTGCTGGCGGATCATGCCGCGGGTGTCGCGGCCGGCCGAGCCTGCTTCGGCGCGGAAGCAGGGGGTGTGCGCCACCCAGCGCCGCGGCAGGCTGGCGGCGTCGAGGATCTCCTCACGCAGCAGATTGGTGACCGGCACCTCGGCGGTGGGGATCAGCGCCCAGCCCTGATCGCCCTGCAGGTGGAACAGATCCTCGGAGAACTTCGGCAGCTGGCCGGTGCCGCGCAGCGAGGCGGTGTTGACCAGGTAGGGCACATAGAGCTCTTCATAGCCATGCTCGCGGGTGTGCACATCGAGCATGAACTGGGTCAGGGCGCGGTGTAGCCGGGCCAGTCCGCCGCGCAGCACGGTGAAGCGGGCCCCGGTGAGCTTGGCCGCGGCGGCGAAGTCCATCAGGCCGAGCGCCTCGCCCAGATCGGCATGGTCCTGCGCCCCGGCCGCCGGCCGCGGCTGCCCCCAGCGGCGCAGCTCGTGATTGTCCTGTTCGTCGCGGCCGTCCGGGACGCTGGCATGGGGCAGATTGGGCCACTGCAGAATGAAGCCCTCCAGCTGATCCTGCAGCGCGCTCAGGCGCTGCTCGTTGTCGGCCAGCTGCTGCTTGATCCGCTCCATGTCCTCGAGGATCGGGCTGACATCCTCGCCCCGCGCCTTGGCCTGGCCGATGCGCTTGGAGCCGGCATTGCGCTCGGCCTGCAGCTGCTCGGTTTCGGTCTGCAGCTGCTTGCGCTGCCCCTCCAGGGCCTGGAAGCCCTCGAGGTCAAAGCGCAGGCCGCGGCGGGCGAGCCCCCGCACCACGGCTTCCGGGTCTGAGCGCAGCAGCTTGGGATCGAGCATGGGGATTCAACGAAGGGGGACGCGGAACAGGTCGGCGATTATCGGCGATCGCCCGGGCCGCCGGGGTCAGCCCGGCGCCAGCCACCGGCCCAGGCGCAGGCCCAGGGCACAGCCGCCGAGGGCCAGCAGCAGATTCAGGCCGATGTTGAGCACCGCCGGTGTCAGGCCACGGCGGGCCAGCTCCAGGGTCTCGATGGAAAACGCCGAGAAGGTGGTGAAGCCACCCAGCACCCCGGTGGTCAGCGCCAGCCGCCACAGCTCGGGCAGCGCGCGGGCGCTCGCCAGGCTCACCAGCAGCCCCATCAGCAGACCGCCGAGTCCGTTCACCAGCAGGGTGGCCCAGGGCCAGCCCGGCGCGACTGCCCGCAGCCACAGGCCGAGGCCGTGGCGGGCCAGCGAACCGAGCGCGCCGCCGAGAGCCACCGCCCACCAGCTGCTCATCCGGAGGTCTCGCCGGCCTCGCGGGCGCGACGCAGGGCCGCCAGACGCTCGGCGATGCGCGCCTCCACGCCCTGGTTCCCCGGCTCGTAGAAGCGCGCGCCGTGCAGGGCCTCCGGCAGGTAACGCTGCCCGGCCGCCAGTCCGCCCGGCTGGTCCGGATCGTAGCGGTAGCCCTGGCCGTGGCCGAGGCTTTTCTGCAGCGCGGTGGGCGCGTTGCGCAGGGCCAGCGGCACCGGCTGGGCACCGTGGCGCTGCACCGCCTCGCGGGCCGCCTGATAGGCCCGGTAGACCGCCGTGCTCTTCGGCGCACAGGCCAGGTAAACCACCGCCTGGGCCAGGGCCAGCTCACCCTCCGGGCTGCCGATGCGCTCATAGGCCTGCCAGGCATCGAGCGCCTGACGCAGCGCCGCGGGCTCGGCCAGACCGATGTCCTCGTAGGCCATGCGGGCGATGCGCCGGGCCAGGTAGTGCGGATCGGCGCCACCATCGAGCATGCGCAGCAGCCAGTACAGCGCCGCGTCCGGGTCACTGCCACGGACCGATTTGTGCAGCGCCGAGATCTGGTCGTAGAAGTGATCGCCACCCTTGTCAAAGCGGCGCAGGGCGCGGCCGATCACCGCATCGAGGGCTGCCGGATCGTCGGCACGCTCGATCAGCTCATGCGCGGATTCCAGCAGCAGCAGGGCCTTGCGGGCATCGCCATCGGCCACCTGCACCAGCCGCTCCCGCCAGGCCGGCGGCAGCCGCTCCGGCGCCTCGCCCAGCCCGCGTTCGCCATCGCTCCAGGCGCGCCGCAGCAGCTGCTCGATCTCATCGGCGGCGAGCGGCTCGAGCACGAACACCCGCAGCCGCGACAGCAGCGCGCCGTTGAGCTCGAAACCCGGATTCTCGGTGGTGGCGCCGATCAGAATCAGGGTGCCGTCCTCGACAAAGGGCAGCAGGGCGTCCTGCTGGGCCTTGTTGAAGCGGTGGATCTCATCGATGAACAGGACGGTGCGTCGCGCCGGCAGCGCGCGGCGCTCGGCCTGGGCACGGGCCACCGCCTCGCGGATCTCCTTGACCCCGGCCAGCACCGCCGAGAGGCTGAGGAACAGGGCATCGACCTGGGTCGCCACCAGCCGGGCCAGCGTGGTCTTGCCGACGCCAGGCGGGCCCCAGAACACCAGAGAGGGCGGCTGGCCGCGGGCGAGCAGCATCCGCAACGGCGCCTGCGGTGCCAGCAGATGGCGCTGGCCGACCACCTCGTCCAGGGTGCGCGGCCGCAGACGCTCCGCCAGGGGCGCAGCGGCCGGGTCGCTCATCCGCCCTCGACGCCGGCCTGGATCAGCTCGACCCCGGGCGGCGGGGTGAAGCGGAAGCGCTCCGCCGGCAGCGCTTCGCCGCTGACGATGTTGCTGAGCCGCACCTCGGTGCGCCCGCCCAGTCCATCCTCGAAGCGCAGCCGCTGCGGCACGCCCTCGCGCAGCCACAGCTCGATGGCGCTGAACTCCGACTCCGCCGGCTGGCGCGGGGTCAGTCTCAGCACCCGCGCACCCTCGCGCGGATCGAGGCCACGGTCCTCGACCTGGAAGGCCTGGTCCAGCCGCACATCGCTGGCGAGCAGGGCCGCCGGTGTTCCGTTGAGCACCGCATCGAGCGGGCGCACGCTGACCTGGCGCAGATCGGGCTCGTACATCCACAGCTGGCGGCCATCGCTGACCATCAGCTGCTCGTAGGGCTCGGCATAGGCCCAGCGGAAGCGACCCGGGCGGGCCAGCCACAGCTCGCCGCGGCTCTGCGCCAGCACCGCACCGCTCTCGTCGGTCTGCACCTGCTCGAACCGCGCCTGCAGGGTCTTGAGCCCATCGGCGAAGCGGGCCAGCTCGGCCTCGGCGCTGGCGGCAGGGGCCGGCGCGGGCAGCAGCAGGGCAAGCAGCAGCATCCAGCGGACGATCATGAGCCGGTCCTCGGGCAGGAGAGCTGCCAGCCTGCGCCCGGGCGGTGAACCCGCGGTGAACCGCTCACTCGCGTCCTCCGCCGGGCACCAGGATCTCGCGGTTGCCGCCGGCGCCGCTGGGGCCGACGATGCCCGCCGCCTCCATCTGCTCGACCATGCGGGCGGCGCGGTTGTAGCCGATCTGCAGCTTGCGCTGCACCCAGCTGATGCTGGCCTTGCGCGATTCGAGCACCAGGGCCACCGCCTGGTCATAGAGCGGATCGCGCTCGGCATCGCTGTCATCGCTGGCCGGCTTCTCGCTGACCTCGTCGGCGGTGATCTCCTCGATGTACTGCGGCTCGGCCACCTGCTTGAGATAGGCCACCACCTTGTGCACCTCGTGGTCATCGACGAAGGCGCCGTGCATGCGCTGCACGCGGCCGGCACCGATCGGCCGGTAGAGCATGTCGCCGTGGCCGAGCAGGGTCTCGGCGCCCTGCTCGTCGAGGATGGTGCGCGAGTCCACCCGGGCCGAGACCTGGAAGGCGATGCGCGAGGGGATGTTGGCCTTGATCAGGCCGGTGATGACGTCGACGCTCGGCCGCTGGGTGGCGACGATCAGGTGGATGCCGGCGGCGCGCGCCTTCTGCGCCAGGCGGGCGATCAGCTCCTCCACCTTCTTGCCGACCACCATCATCATGTCGGCGAGCTCGTCGATCACCACCACGATGTGCGGCAGGGTCTGCAGATACACCGGCTGGCTGCCGTCCTCGCTGAACAGATCGCCGGTGGCGGCCAGCGGATCGGGCACCGGATCGCCCTCCTCGCGCCCCTCCTCCACCTTGCGGTTGAGACCGGCGAGATTGCGCACGCCCAGCGCCGTCATCAGGCGGTAGCGGCGCTCCATCTCGGCGACGCACCAGCGCAATGCATTGGCGGCGTCCTTCATGTCGGTCACCACCGGCGTCAGCAGGTGGGGAATGTCCTGGTAGACCGACAGCTCCAGCATCTTCGGGTCGATGAAGATGAAGCGCACCTGCTCGTGGGTGGCCTTGTAGAGCATCGACAGGATCATCACATTGATCGCCACGCTCTTGCCGGCGCCGGTGGTGCCGGCCACCAGCAGATGCGGCATCTTGGCCATGTCCACCGCCGCCGGGTTGCCGGCGATGTCCTTGCCCAGCGCCATGGTGAGCGGGCTGGTCGAGTTCTGATAGGCCGGCGCGTCGAGAATCTCGCGCAGCATCACCATCTCGCGCTTCTGGTTGGGGATCTCCAGGCCGACGAAGGGCTTGCCCTCGATCACCTCGATCACCCGCACCCGGCTCACCGACAGCGAGCGCGCCAGATCGTTGGACAGGTTGGTGATGGTCGCGCCCTTGACGCCGGGCGCCGGCTGCAACTCGAAGCGGGTGATCACCGGGCCCGGGGTGGCGTTGACCACCTGGGCCTTGATGCCGAAGTCGGCGAGATGACGCTCGACCTCGCGCGAGAGGCGCTCCAGCTCCTCCGCGGTGTAGCGGCGGCCGGAGGGCTTGGGTGGATCGAGCAGGGACAGCGGCGGCAGCGGATCGCCCTCGAACGGCGGCACCTCGATCTTCTCGGTGCGCGGCCGGCGCGCCGGCGGACGGGCTACCGGCAGCTCGGCGGCCGGCGTCGCGGGGACCGGAGCGGCGGCAGCGGCCGGCGGCGGCTCGGCGGCAGCGGGAACCGGCGCCACGGTCTCCCAGAACGGTGCCGCCGCCAGCGGCGCCTCCTCGCCGGCAGCCGATGGCGGTCCGGCGGCCTCGGCCAGCACCGGAGGGCGGCGCCGTCCGCGCGCCACGGGCGAGACCGGCTCCTCGGCGGCGACCGCCTCTTCGGCGGCAGCCGGGAGCAGGCCCAGCGAGGGCGCCTTGCGGCCGCGGGCGGCGGGCGGCTCGGCCGGCAGCAGGGCGGTGGCCGGCTCGGCCGGCTCCAGCGGCGGCAGGGTGAAGCGCGGCGTGCGCCGGCTCAGCACCCAGCCGCCGACGCGGTCCAGCACCTCGAACCAGGAAAACATCAGGGCCAGCGGGGCGGCGGCAATCACCAGGGTCAGCAGCAGCAGGCTGCTGCCCACCGGCTGCAGCCCCTGCACCAGCCAGGCCGCCAGCGACTGGCCGAGGATGCCGCCGCTGCCCTGGGGCGGGAACTCGCCCCAGCGGCCGATGTGCAGGGCGCACAGCGCGGCCAGCGCCGGCAGCATCAGCGCCCAGGCCGCGCCGCGCAGGGCCGGCGGTACCGGTGTCAGGCCGGCGGCGGCACCGCGGTAGACGCGCAGGCCCAGGGCCAGCAGGAACCAGGGCAGGATCAGCCCGACATAGCCACCCAGCGAGAGCAGCCCGTCCGCCACCCAGGCCCCGATCGGGCCCGCCAGATTCCCGACGGACGACTCGCCACCCTGCCCGGAGGAGGACCAGGCGCGGTCCTCGGGGCTGTAGCTGATCAGTGCCGTGAGCAGAAACAGGGTGAGGCCGACGCAGGCCAGCAGCGCGGCCTCCCGCGGCAGGCGCTCCAGCCAGCCGGCATCGGCCAGGCGATCAGTGGCCTGGGACTTGCTTTTGAACATCAGGTGCTGGACTTCCGCGAGGCAGGCGCGTGGGAGCGGCGTTCGAGACCCGAGTATAGGACAGCCCCGCCGGCGGCCGGACCGGCTCTTGAACGGCCCCGACAGGCTCCCTACATTCGAGGAGCGGTACTCACCGAGGTCAGGCGGATTCCATGAGCACACAGATTCGGCATTTCGTCCTCACCCTGGACGGCCGCATCCGCGAGTTCAGCGCGGAACAGGCGGCCCGGGTCGCGGCTGGCGCCGGTGCGGTGCCGGATCTGGCCGATGCGCGGGTGCGCTATCTGCAGGTGGTGGTGGACGACGGCGGCAGCAACGAGATCCGCATCCAGACCGCCGGCGCCAGCCTGCAGTTCGACAGCCAGGGCCGGATCCGGGAGGCGCGGGCGCCCAAGGATGACGAGCAGATCAGCCGCTTCGAGCACGATGCGGTGGTGCAGTGGACGCTGCGCGGCCGGCCCGACGTGGGTCCCGTGTTCCACTGACCCACCCCTGCCGGCCGGCCCCCGCGGTGCGTCCGACTCCCGCCGCCGCTCTCGGTCACGCCGCGCTCGACGCCACCGTCTGGGATGGCGCGTTCGCCGGAGATTATCCATTCGTCCGCCACCGCTTCCTGGCGGCGCTGGAGACCAGCGGCAGCGTCGGGTCCGACAGCGGCTGGGAACCCTGGCCGCTGCTGGAAACCAGCGGTGCGCAGCCGCTGGCGGCGCCGGCCTATCTGAAGCATCACTCCTACGGCGAGTTCGTCTTCGACTTCAGCTGGGCCCAGGCCAGCGCCCAGCTCGGCCGTCCCTACTACCCCAAGCTGGTGGTGGCGATTCCCTTCGTGCCGTCCACCGGGCCGCGGCTGGGCGCCGCCGATGACGACCAGGCGGCGCGGCTGGTCGCCCATCTGCAGGCACGGGTGGCGCGCGAGCGGCTGGGCTCGGCCCACGCCCTGTTCCTGGACGAGCGCGACGATGCCGTGCTCGGGCGTGCCGGCTGGCTGGCGCGGGAGGATCTGCAATTCCGCTGGTTCCGCCGCGGCGCTAGGGACTGGGAGGACTGGCTGGCGCGGCTCAGCAGCGAGCGGCGCAAGAAGATCCGCCGCGAGCGGCGACGGGTGAGCGAGGCCGGCATCCGCTTCGAGGTGCGCCGCGGTGACGAGCTGGACGAGGCGGCCTGGGCCGAGGTCTATGCCCTGTATGCCCACACCTATGCCCAGCGCGGCCAGGAACCCTACCTGACGCCCGCCTTCTGGCTGCACTACGGGCGCGCCGCCGGGACCCCGGTGCGGCTGATCCTCGGCCTCGAGGGTCGCCGCCGGGTCTGCGTCGCCCTCACCGTGCAGGCCGGGCGGGTGCTCTATGGCCGCCACTGGGGCGCCGCCGAGCACTACCACTCCCTGCATTTCGAGTGCTGCTACTACCAGGGCATCGAGCTCTGCCTGCGCGAGGGGCTGGACGAGTTCGATGCCGGCACCCAGGGCGAACACAAGCTCTGGCGCGGCTTCGATCCGGTGCGCACCCGCTCGCGCCACTGGCTGGCCCCCGGGCCCCTGCGCGAGGCGGTGGCGGACTATCTGCAGCGCGAGCGCGCCGCCATCGCCCAGCGACACGCCGCCCTGCAGACCCACACGCCCTGGCGGCAGGCGCCATGACCGACGCCCCGATCCGCCTGCCCTGGCTGGACCCGCGCAACCCGCGCCAGCCCTTCCCGCCCCCCGAGCAGGCCCTGCGCGAACCCAACGGCCTGCTCGCCCTCGGCGGCGACCTCAGCGTGACCCGCCTGCTCGCCGCCTATAGCCAGGGCATCTTTCCCTGGTACAACCCGGATGAGCCCATCCTCTGGTGGAGCCCGGATCCGCGCGCCATCCTGCGGCCCGAGCAGCTGCGCGTCTCGCGCTCCCTGGGCAAGGCGATCCGCCGCGCCGACTATGCGGTGACGCTCGATCATGCCTTCGGCGAGGTGCTGCAGGCCTGTGCCGGCGAGCGCCGCCAGCAGCGCGGCACCTGGCTCGGCGCCGACATGCGCGAGGCCTACCGCCAGCTGCATGCGCTGGGCTTCGCCCACTCGGTGGAGCTGTGGCGCGCCGGAGAGCTGATCGGCGGGCTGTACGGGGTCAGCCTCGGCCAGGTGTTCTTCGGAGAATCGATGTTTTCCCGCCAGACCGATGCCTCGAAAATCGCCCTCAGCTGGTTCTGCCGCCAGCTGCAGGCCTGGGGCTTTCCGCTGATCGACTGCCAGGTGGCATCCAGCCATCTGGCCAGCCTGGGCGCGGTGGAGATCTCGCGCAGCCGCTTCCTCGACCTGCTGCGCCCGGCGGTGGGGGCCGCCGGCCGCACCGGCCGCTGGCGCTTCGATCTGGCGGTGCCGGCCGAGCGCCACCACCTCACCCCGCGCCCCGAGCAGGCCTCCTCATGAGCCTGCAGGGCGAGCGGGTGCGGCTGTTCCTGAGCAGCGAGCATCTCTGCGGCTATCTGCCCGGACGGGCGGCGCGCAATCTGTTCATCGATCCCGAGTACCGGCTCGACCCGGCCCGCTACGACTTCCTGCTGCAGCAGGGCTTCCGCCGCGGCGGTGATCATGTCTACCGGCCGCGCTGCGAGGGCTGTCAGGCCTGCGTGCCGGTACGCCTGCCGGTGGCGCGCTTCCGCCCGGACCGCTCGCAGCGCCGCTGCCTCGCCCGCAACCGCGATCTGCGGGTCGACCGCAGCGCCCAGCTCGACGAGCGCCACTTCGCGCTCTACCAGCGCTATCTGCGGTCCCGCCACGCCGATGGCGGCATGAACCCGGACGATGCCGGCGGCTTCCGCCACTTCCTCGATTGCGCCTGGGGGGTCGCCGAGTTCTGGGATTTCCTCGACCCCGCGGGCGAGCTGCTGGCCTGCGCGGTGGTCGACCGCACCCCGCGCGCGCTGTCGGCGGTCTACACCTTCTTCGAGCCGGAACAGCCCTCGCGCGGTCTCGGCACCTATGCCGTGCTCCGGCAGATCGAACAGGCGCGGCGCGAGGGGCTGGAATACCTCTATCTGGGCTACTGGGTCGGCGCCAGCCGCAAGATGGCCTACAAGCAGCGCTTCCAGCCGCTGGAGCGGCTCGGGCCGCTGGGCTGGGTCTGAGCAGTTGCCCCCACCGGGGGGAGCGCGGATAATCCGCCGCCCCTTACCGCTCCGCGCGAGCCGCAACCGCAGGATTCATGGCCAAAGAAGATCACATCGAAATGCCCGGCACGGTGCTGGAAACCCTTCCCAACACCACGTTCCGGGTCAAGCTCGAGAATGGCCACGTGGTCACCGCCCACATTTCCGGGCGCATGCGCAAGAACTACATCCGCATTCTCACCGGCGACAAGGTGACGGTGCAGCTCACGCCCTACGACCTCACCAAGGGCCGCATCACCTTCCGCGACAAGTAATCGCGCCGGCCTCGAGCGGCCGCTGCCGAAACCAGAAAGGCCCGCATCGCTGCGGGCCTTTTTGCTGGGCGACGGGCGCGTTCAGTGCACGCGCTGCAGCACCGTGGCCACCCCCTGCCCCATGCCGATGCACATGGTGGCGAGGCCATACTCGCCGCCGTTCTCCTGCAGCACATGGGCCAGCGCCCCGGTGATGCGGGCGCCCGAGCAGCCCAGCGGATGACCGAGCGCGATCGCCCCGCCCTTGAGGTTGATGCGGTCCATCTTGTCGCCGATCTTGAGATCCTTGATCACCGCCAGCGACTGGGCGGCGAAGGCCTCGTTGAGCTCGAAGTAATCGATCTTGGCGATGTCCAGCCCGGCCCGCTGCAGGGCCTTCTGGCTGGCCGGTACCGGACCGATGCCCATGATCGACGGATTGCAGCCGGCAGCCGCCACCGAGACGATCCGCGCCATCGGCTTGAGGCCCAGGGCCTTGGCCTTGTCCGCGCTCATCACCAGCACGCAGGAGGCGCCGTCGGAGATCGCCGAGGAGCTGCCGGCGGTGACGCTGCCCTTGGGATTGAAGGCCGGCTTGAGCTTGGCCAGATCCGCGAGGTTGGCATCGGCGCGCACCACCTCGTCGGCGTCCACCAGGATCGGCGTGCCGTCCGCATCGTGGCCCGGGGTGGGCACGATCTCGCGCCGGGTCTTGCCGGCCAGATAGGCGGCGTGGGCCTTGCGATGGCTGTTGAGGGCGAACTCGTCCTGCTGCTCGCGGCTGATCTGGTGGGTCTGGGTCAGCATCTCGGCGGTCAGGCCCATCATCGCCGCCGCCTTGGCGCTGACCAGGCTCATCGCCGGGGCCCCGTCGAAGCCATGGGTCATCGGCACATGGCCCATGTGCTCGACGCCACCGCAGAGATACACATCGCCGATGCCGGCCTGGATGCTGGCGAAGGCGGTGTGGATGGCGGTCATCGACGAACCGCACAGGCGATTCACCGTCTGGCCCGCCACGGTCTGCGGCAGACCGGCCAGCAGCGCGGCGTTGCGGGCGATGTTGAAGCCCTGCTCGAGGGTCTGGCCAACGCAGCCCCAGATCACATCCTCGATGTCGGCCGGCTTGAGCGCCGGATTGCGCGCCAGCACCGCCTTCATCAGATGGGCCGAGAGCTCCTCGGCACGGACATGGCGGAACACCCCGCCCTTGGAACGGCCCATGGGGGTGCGGACGGCGTCGACGATGACAACTTCAGTGCTCATGACTGGCTCCGGACTGTTCACTTGCTGTAGTAGCTGCGGCCTTCGGCGGCCATCTTGCGCATCGACTCGGTCGGCTCGTAGAGCTTGCCCAGATGCGCGTACTTGGCGCAGGTCTCGAGGATCTTGGCCATGCCCAGGCGATCGGCGTACTTGAGCGCACCGCCCAGGTGGGGCGGGAAGCCGATGCCGAGGATCAGGCCCATGTCGGCCTCGGCCGGGGTCTCGACGATGCCCTCGTCCAGGCAGCGCACGGTCTCGATGATCATCGGGATCATGTGCCGCTCGACGATCTCCTCGTCGCTGAAGTCCTTCTGGCCCTGCGGCTGCACGCTCTTGATCAGATCGTAGCTGTCGGCGGTGGCTTCCTTCTTCGGCTTGCCCTTGGGATCGGTGCTGTACTTGTAGAAGCCGATGCCGTTCTTCTGGCCGTAGCGCTGGTTCTCGTACATCACATCCATCGCGCTCTTGAACAGCTTGTTGTTCATGCGGTCGGGATAGCCGGCGGCCAGCACATCACCGACATGGTGGCTGGTGTCGATGCCCACCACATCCTGCAGATAGGCCGGACCCATCGGCCAGCCGAAGGCCTCCATCACCTTGTCGATCTTCTGGAAGTCGGCGCCATCGCGCAGCAGCATCATCCAGCCGCCGAAGTAGGGGAAGAGAATGCGGTTGACCAGGAAGCCGGGGCAGTTCTTCACCACCACGGCGCTCTTGCCCATGCGGGTGGCGTAGTCGACGATGGTGGCGATCGCTTCCTTGGAGGTCTTGGCACCGTAGATCACTTCCACCAGCGGCATCTTGTGCACCGGGTTGAAGAAGTGCATGCCGAGGAAGTGCTCCGGGCGCTTGAGCGCGGTGGCCAGCTCGTCGATCGAGATCGACGAAGTGTTGGAGGCGATGATGGTGCCCTCCTTGACCAGCCCCTCCACCTCGGCCAGCACGCTCTTCTTGATCTTCGGGTTCTCGACCACCGCCTCGACGATCACATCGACACCGCCGAAGTCGCCGTAGTTGAGCGTCGGACGGATCGTCGCCAGCACCGCGCCGGCCTTGGCCGGGGTCAGCTTCTTGCGCTCGACCTGGGTGGCCAGCAGCTTGTTGGCCTCGCTCATCCCGAGGTCCAGCGCCTTGTCGGCGATGTCCTTCATGATGATCGGCGTGCCCTTGACCGCGCTCTGGTAGGCGATGCCGCCGCCCATGATGCCGGCGCCGAGCACGGCGGCCTGCTTGACCGGCCGGGCGATCTTGCCCGCCGCCTTGGCCTTCTTCTTCAGCACCTGATCGTTCAGGAACAGCCCGATCAGCGCATCCGCCACCGGCGTCTTGGCCAGCTTGGCGAAGGCCGCCGCCTCGATCTTGAGCGCCTCGTCGCGCCCCTTGCCCGCCGCCTTCTCGATGGCGCTCACCGCCGCCACCGGCGCCGGGTAATGCTTGCCGGCCTTGCCGGCGATGAAGCCCTTGGCGGTGCCGAACACCATCATGGCTTCGATCGGGTTGAGCGCCAGCCGGCCCTTCTTCTGTTCGCGGCGGGCCTTCCAGTCGAACTGTCCGTCGATGGCCGACTGCAGGAACTTGAGCGCGGCCTCACGCAGCTTCTCCGCCGGCACCACGCCGTCCACCGCGTGCACCTTGAGCGCTGCCTCCGGCTTGTGCTGCTCGCCGCCGGCAATCCATTCGATGGCGTTGTCGGCGCCGATCAGGCGCGGCAGCCGCACGGTGCCGCCGAAGCCCGGAATGATGCCGAGCTTGGTCTCCGGCAGGCCGATCGCCGCCTTCTCGCTCATCACCCGGTAATCGGTGGTCAGCGCCATTTCCAGACCGCCGCCCAGGGCGATGCCATTGATGGCGGTGACGCTGGGCACCGGCAGATCCTCGATGGCGTTGAAGATCTGGTTGGCCTGCAGGGCCCAGCTGGCGATCTCCTCCTCGGAGAGCTGGAAGTTCTTGCCGAACTCGGTGATGTCGGCGCCGACGATGAACACCTCCTTGGCCGAGCTCACCAGCACACCCTTGAGCCCGCTGTCGGCGGCCAGCAGCTTGGCCACCTCGCCCAGTTCACCCACGGTGCGGGCGTCGAACTTGTTGACGGAATCGGTCTGGTTGTCGAAACAGACCTCGGCAATTCCGCCGGGGTGTCGGGTGACCCGCAGCGACTGGCCTTGAAACATGCGCGTTCTCCTGAAAAAGGACCATCGGGATGACCGGGGCGCCGGCCGCAGCGAGGGCGGCGACATACCGCAGGGTATGGACGGGCGCGGGCCGGCATCATAGCCCCGGGCCACCCCCCGGGCAAACCCTCAGGCGGGGCCTGCCAGCGGGCAGATTTCGGGTTTTGACAAGCACTTACGCCCTGCTATGCTCCCGCCACCTTTTTCCAAGAAAGTCAAGGGGGGCGAGATGTCGGCAAAGGAACGAGTGGAGGAAATCCGGGCCCGCTTCGAGCGGCTGCGGCGGGATTCGGTGGAATCCCTGGCCAAGGCCAACCGGATCGTGTTCGACGGGGTCCAGAAGTTCGCCGACAAGGAACTCAAGGCGCTCAACGACTATTACAAGACCGCGCTGAAGAGCCTGAAATCCGCCAAAAAGTCCGATGGCATCAAGAATGTGGCCCAGCAGCAGCTGGAGCTGATGCAGGAAACCGCCAGCCGGGTGATCGAACACGCCCGGGACTCGCTCAAGGTGGTGGCGGAGGCCCGCGACGAGCTGGCCCGCCTGGTCCAGGGCGGCGCCAGCCCCAAGGCCCTGGCCAAGGTGGCCGAGCCGGCGCAGAAGGCGATCAAGGATGTCCGCAAGGCCGCCGAGAAGGCCCAGAAGCAGGCGATCAAGGCCACCCAGGATGTGCGCAAGGCGGTCGACAAGACCCTCAAGGCCGAGGCCCGCAAGGCGAGCGAAGGCGCCAGGACCCAGGTGGCGGCGGTCAAGAAGGCCGTCGGTGGCGTCCAGGCCAAGGCGCAGGCCAAGGCCGAGGAGGTCCGCAAGCAGGTCAAGCAGACGGTGGGGTCGGTGCTCGATCTCAAGGCCGCCCCGCCGGTCACCGCCAAGCCGGTGATGGCCAAGCCCAGCCCAACCTCACGGGCCAGCCGCGCCACCAGCAAGGCCAAGCGCGCCAGCGACAGCACGATGCCGCCCAAGGCGGCCGCAGCGCCCAAGCCGGCCGCCAGCAAGCCCAAGCCGCGCAGCACCATGCCGCCGAAGAAGACGGCGAGCGGCGACAGCACCATGCCGCCGAAGAAGCCGCAGGGCTGAGTGCGCCGGCTTTACCCAGCCCGTCGGCGCCCCGGCGCCGGCGGGTTTTTCATTGGTCCGCCTGAATCCGGATGACATTGACTCTCGACCAGGGCACCGAGCTGTGCCGCCTGCTGGCGGATGGCAGCCGCCTGCGCCTGCTGGCCCTGCTGGAAGCCGAAGCCCTCTCGGTGGCCGAGCTCACCGAGATCACCGGCCTCGCCCAGAGCCGGGTGTCCACCCATCTGGCCAAGCTCAAGCGCGCCGGTCTGGTGCAGGACCAGCGTCAGGGCAATGCCGCGCTCTACTCGCTGCGCCATGAGGGCGCGGAGGCCGCGACCGGGCTGTGGGCGCTGCTGCGCGGCCAGGTGGACGACGCCCGCCTGCGTCTCGACCGCGAGCGCGCCAGCGAGGTGGTACGGGCGCGCAAGCAGGGCCAGACCTGGGCCGAGACGGTGGCCGGGCGAATGGAGCTGCACTACTCCCCCGGGCGCACCTGGGAGGCCACCGCCCGCGCCCTGATCGGTCTGCTGCGGCTGGGCCGGGTGCTGGATCTGGCCAGCGGCGATGGCGTGCACGCCGAGCTGATCGCCAGCCAGGCCGAGCAGGTGACCTGCGTGGACATCAGCCCGACCGTGATCGCCGCGGCCCGCCGGCGGCTGGCCAAGGTGGCCAATGTGGATTTCCATCAGGGCGACATGCATCGCCTGCCCTTCGCCGATGCCAGCTTCGACCATGTGCTGGCCCTGCACGCGCTGGCCTACAGCGCGGACCCGGCGGCGCTGTTCGCCGAGATCAGCCGCCTGCTGCGGCCCGGCGGCCGGGTGGTGATCGCCGCGCTCAACCGCCATCGCCACGAGGAGGCGATGCGCGCCTACGACCACCTCAACCTCGGCATCACGCCGCGCGCGCTGCAGGCCGCCCTGCTCAAGGCCGGCCTGAGCGTGGAGCGCTGCACGCTGGCGGCGCGCGAAACCCGCCCGCCCTACTTCGAAGTCATCACCGCCCTCGCCCGCCGCGGCTAGCGCGCGGCGGCGTCAGCGGGCCGCCGGGCCCGGGTAGCCGACCCGGTGCACCCAGGAGCCACGGTCCTGGTAGGGCATGGTCACGCAGGCGGTGCCGGGCACGGTGTCCGAGCCCGGGCCGATGACGCCGGTCAGCGAGCAGATCTGGCTGCGCGGGTGGATCCGGCGCACCCGTTCGAGATCGGCCACCGTCAGCGCCGCGCCCTCGTTGAACTGCGCCGCGGCGGTGGCCAGCGCCTGGCGCAGGGCCGCCTGCAGCAGCTCGGCGGCGGAACGGCCCTGGGCAAAGTCATGGCGCAGGGCAAGGCCGGAGTGAGCCGGGTCGAGCACGCGCAGCGCGAGGTTGTCCATCACGCTCTGGTCGAACACATGGCTGCCCACCCCGCTGATGCGGTCGAAGGCGGTGAAGCCCGGTGCCAGCTCGATCTGGCGCAGCGGGGCGAACAGTTCCTCGCGCAGGGCGCGCACCCAGAGATCGAACAGGGTGGCGCCGACGCTGTCGCGCGCGCCCTCGTCCTCGATGTCGATGTCCGCCGCGTAGTGGGCGCCCTCCCAGGCCAGCACCCGCTCCAGCGCCGCCCGCTCCAGCTCGGACAGCCCCTCGCGCGGCAGCCGCGCCATCACCGGCCGGTACTCGCGGGCACGCGGATCCAGGGTGCCGGCGAGGCGGTCGATCTCCACCAGATCCTCGTAGCGCCAGTCGCGACGGCTATCGAGCAGCTCCAGCAGATTGGTCACCCGCTGGCCGGGGCCGCCCGGACGCGAGGTGCTGCCGAAGCCATCGCCATCCAGCCAGCCATAGGCGGGCTTGTTGTTCCAGTTGGCGACATAGCCCTGGGCCGGATCGACCACCTGCGGGGTCTGGGCAAAGCTCAGCAGCCCGGCATGGTCGAACTCGCCCGTCCCCGGAATCGGCAGACGCTGATCGGTCTGCGGATGGCGGCGCGGATGCAGGCCCGGATGGTAGTAGGCGATATGGCCATCGCGGGTGGCCACCACCGTGTTCTCGTTCCAGGTCACCTTCTCCATCGCCGCATGGAACTCGGCGAAGCTCTTCGCCCGGTTCCATTCGCGGATGCCCTCGATGGTCTCGATCTCGCGGCCGAACATGGCGTAGGACAGCACCCGGGCCAGGCCCGCCGCCTCGTCGCGCGCCACCACCGGCCCCTGCACGCTGCGGCAGACCTCGGCCTCCACGCTGAACTCGGCCGGACCCACCGGCACCCCGCTGACCGCCGCGCGGTAGGGGATGGTCTCGGAGCGGCAGCTCAGATCCTTCCACTCGCCGTTGTGGAAGTACTGGTTGCGGGCACAGCTGCCGGCGGCCTGCTGGGCGCTGGAGCAGAGCTGGAGAATGAAGCTGTCGATGGTCTTGGAATAGCCGGTGGTCAGTGCCCAGGCCGCGTGCTCGGTGTAGCCGATGCCCACCACCGGCAGGATCGGCACCGAGGAGCCGCGCGCGTCATAGCCGGCGCCGTGAATCTCGTACTCCACCAGCAGCAGCGGATAGCTGTAGCCGAGCTGGGGGGCGGAGATCAGCAGCGCCCCCCCGTCGGCACTGCGGGTCGGCGCGATCGCCAGTCCGAAACTGCCGCCATGCAGGCTGCGACGCAGCTCGGCCAGGGCCTGCACCAG
>DASUDX010000032.1:0-74656 GCA_036275365.1 Nevskiaceae bacterium
GGCCAGCACGCGGTCGCCGGAGTAGCGGCTGTTGGGCTGATCGGAGGTGGCCAGCCACTGGGTCTCCGGACCCCAGTCGATGTCCTCGCTGGGCTCCCACACATCGGCGCGGCCACCGGCGAAGCCCCAGGTCTTGAAGCCCATCGACTCGAGGGCGACATTGCCGGCCAGCACCAGCAGGTCGGCCCAGGAGATCTTCCGGCCGTACTTCTGCTTGATCGGCCACAGCAGGCGCCGCGCCTTGTCGAGGTTGCCGTTGTCCGGCCAGGAGTTGAGCGGGGCGAAGCGTTGCTCGCCGGTGCCGGCGCCGCCGCGGCCGTCATGGATGCGGTAGGTGCCCGCGGCATGCCAGGTCATGCGGATGAACAGGCCGCCGTAGTGGCCCCAGTCCGCCGGCCACCACTCCTGGGAATCGGTCATCAGCGCGTGCAGGTCCTTGATCACCGCCTGCAGATCGAGCTTGGCGAACTCCTTGGCGTAGTCGAAGCTGCCGCCCAGCGGATCGGTCTTCTCCGACTGCTGGCTGAGGATCTTCAGGTTCAGCTGCTGCGGCCACCAGGCGGCGTTGCCGCGGTGGCCGGCCTGGGTGTGACGGACGGTCCCGGTGAATGGGCACTGCACATCGTTCGACATGGTCTCCTCCTGTTGCTGCGGCGATCGGGGTACGCGTGAGGCTTTCCGGAGACTAGCGCCGACGCGTGGCAATTTGAACCGCGTCGGTGACCGGACGGGACCGGCGCGGGCGGCCGGTCGGCGAATTCAAAAGCGAACCCGCGCGGGCGGGGGGGAGGGGGAGTCCCGCGCGGGTCCGTACCACAATCGTGCTCAGCCTACGGCGGGCTGGCTCTCCGCGGCCGGGGCGGCCACCGGCACCAGGGCCGCGGTCGCCAGGCGGGCCGCCCCCAGCATCAACCCGGCGACGCCGAGCAGCGTCAGCAGGTAGGCGGTGAGCGGAGGCGCGGACGGCGACGAGGACATCGGCAGGCGGCGGCGTGGAGGAGACCCGTGCACCGTACGCCGCTGCCGCCCGCAGTGGAAATTGAATGTTTGCAACACCCCGATAGGGCAACTCGATGGTGCGCTGCGGCGACGCGCAACCCCGCGCCATGGCAGGGTTTCCGGCAATCACCCACACTAGCGGCCCGTTCTGCCGCCGCCGTCCTGGCCCATGTCTGCACCCCCCCGCTGCCCCGATCTGCTGCTCGAAATCGGCACCGAAGACCTGCCCGCCCGCTATGTGCTGCCGCTGGCCGACGCCCTCTGCGCAGGCCTGCAGAGCGGGCTGGCCCGGCGCGGCATCGCCCACGGACGGGCCTGGCGCTACGCCACGCCGCGGCGGCTGGCGGTGCGCATCGAGGCGGTGGCGGCCGAGCAGCCGGAGCAGACCCAGGAGCTGATCGGCCCCGCGCTGAGCGCGGCGCTGAAGGACGGCCAACCCACCCCGGCGGCCCTCGGCTTCGCCCGCAAATGCGGGGTGACCTTCGCCGAGCTCGGCGAGAAGGACGGCAAGCTCTGCTACCAGCGGCGCGCGCCGGGGCAGTCGCTCGCCACCCTGTTCCAGGGGCTGGTGGACGAGACCCTCAAGGGCATGGACGAGCTGGTGCCCAAGCGCATGCGCTGGGGCGAGGGCGAGGAAACCTTCGTGCGACCGGTGCAGTGGCTGCTCGCCCTGCACGGGGATCAGGTGCTGCCGCTGCTGCGCTTCGGCTGCCGCGCCGGGCGCCTCAGCTATGGCCATCGCTTCCACGCACCGGATGCGCTGAGCCTGGCGCAGGCCGCGGACTATCCCGCTGCGCTGCGCGCCGCCGAGGTCTGGGCCGAGGTGGAGGCGCGTCGCGACGAGATCCGCCGGCAGATCGAGGCCGAGGCCGCGCGCCTGGGCGGACATGCCCGCATCACCCCGGAGCTGCTCGACGAGGTCACCGCCCTGGTGGAGAAGCCGGTGGCGATCAGCGGCCGCTTCGAGGCGCGCTTCCTCGAGCTGCCGCCCGAGGTGATCGTGGCCACCGTGGAGACCAACCAGCGCTACTTCACGGTGTTCGAAGACCCGGCGCATCAGCGCCTGACCGCCGCCTTCATCACCGTGGCCAACATCGCCTCGCGCGAGGTGCGGCAGGTCATCGAGGGCAATGAGCGGGTGGTGCGGCCGCGGCTCACCGATGCCCTGTTCTTCTGGCAGCAGGATCTCAAGCAGCCGCTGGCCGCCTATGGCGAGAAGCTGGCCAGCAGCACCTATCAGAAGGAACTCGGGACCCAGGCGGCGCGGGTGGCGCGGCTCTCGGCCCTGGCCGCAAGGCTGGCCACGCGGCTGCAGGCCGACGGCGCTGCCGTGAGCCGGGCGGCGGCGCTGTGCAAGAACGATCTCGTCACCAAAATGGTGTTCGAGTTCCCGGAGCTGCAGGGTCTGATGGGCGGCTACTACGCCGCCCGCGCCGGCGAGCCGGCGGCGGTGGCCCAGGCCATCCGCGAGCACTATCGGCCGACCCAGCAGGGCACGCCGATTCCATCCAGCCGCGAGGGCCAGATCCTGGCCCTGGCCGACAAGCTCGACGCGCTCGCCGGCATCTTCGCCATCGGCCAGAAGCCCAGCGCCAGCAAGGACCCCTACGCCCTGCGCCGGGCCGCGCTCGGGGTGCTGCGCATCCTGATCGAAGGCGGTCTCGCCCTCGACCTGCGCGACCTGCTGCAGGCCGCCCTCGAGGCCCAGCCAGCCGGCCAGCGCGATGCCGCCACCCTCGAGGCGCTGCTCGACTTCGTCCTCGAACGCCAGCGCGGCTATCTGCTGGGCCCGGGCATCAGCAGCGAGATGATCGAGGCGGTGCGGGCGCTGGGCATCACCGTGCCGCTGGACTTCCAGCAGCGCCTGCACGCGGTGCGTGATTTCAGCCGGCTGCCCGAGGCGACCGCCCTGGCCGCGGCCAACAAGCGTGTGCGCAACATCCTGCGCCAGGCCCAGTTCAGCGGCGGCCAGGTGCAGCCCGGGCTGCTGCAGGATCCGGCCGAACAGGCCCTGCAGCAGGCGCTGGAGACGCTGCCGGCGCGCGAGCCGGCCGACTACACCCCGCGCCTGCGCGATCTGGCGGCGCTGCGCGAGCCGATCGATGCCTTCTTCGCCGCGGTGATGGTCAACGCCGAGGATCCCGGCCTGCGCGCCAACCGCCTCGCCCTGCTGGCCCGCTTCGATGCGCGCTGCCGCGAGATCGCCGACCTGTCGCAGCTACCCGGATGAGCCCATGAAGCTGGTGATCCTGGACCGGGACGGCGTCATCAACGAGGACTCCGACGCCTACATCAAGTCGGTGGCCGAGTGGCAGCCGATTCCCGGCAGCCTGGAGGCCATCGCCCGGCTCTCCCAGGCAGGCTGGAAGGTGTTCATCGCCAGCAACCAGGCCGGCATCGGCCGCGGGCTGTTCGATTTCGATGCGCTGTTCGCCATCCACGCCCGGCTGACCCGGGCGGTGGCCGAGCTGGGTGGACGGGTGGACGGCATCGCCTATGCCCCCGAGCACCCGGACCGTGCCACGCCGATGCGCAAGCCCGGCCCGGGGATGCTGCAGGACATCGGCCGCCGTCTCGGCGTGAACCTCGCCGGGGTGCCCTTCGTCGGCGACACCGTCACCGATCTGCAGGCGGCCCGCGCCGCCGGCGCCCGGCCGGTGCTGGTCCGCAGCGGCCGCGGCCGCGAGACCGAGGCGCGCCACAAGATGACCGGCGTCGAGGTCCATGACGACCTCGCCGGCTTCGCCGCGACCCTGCTCAGCTAGCCGAGCCGGGCCAGCCGCTGCTTGAGAAAGCGCGGCACCGCAAAGGCGCCGCGATGGATCTCGGCGCTGTAGTACTGGGTATCCAGCGCCTCGATGGCCGCCGTGTCCAGCCGCTCGGCGAGCGGGGCCGCGCGCTTGCAGGCGATCGAGCCGCTCCACCAGCCGCTGGGGTAGATCACCTGCGGAAAATGGAACAGCTCGGTGCGGGCAAAGCCGGCCTCGCGCATGGCCTGGTGCATGGCCACGATCAGGTCGGCATGCAGCAGCGGCGATTCCGACTGCTGCACCAGCAGCCCGTCCGGGGCCAGGGCGCGGATGCAGTCGAGATAGAACTTCTTGCCGAACAGCCCTTCGGCGGGGCCCACCGGATCGGTGGAATCGATGATGATCAGATCGATGCTGCCGGGGGCGGCGTCCTTCATCCACTGCAGGCCGTCGCCGAAGAACAGGGTGGCGCGCGGATCGTGGTTGCGGTCGCAGAGCTCGGGGAAGTGCTGCTCGGCGAGCCGGGTCACCCGCTCGTCGATCTCCACCTGGGTGGCGGAGCGCACCTCCGGATGTTTCAAAACCTCGCGCAAGGTCCCACAATCGCCGCCGCCGACGATCACCACCCGCCGCGGATCCGGGTGGGCGTTGAGCGCCACGTGCGACATCATCTCGTGGTACAGGAAGTTGTCGCGGGTGGAGACCATCGTGCAGCCATCGATGGTCATCAGCTTGCCGAAGCGCTCGGTTTGGTAGATCTCGATCTTCTGGAACGGTGTCTGTTCCTCGTGCAGCTTCTCACCGAGCTTGAGCGAGAACGCCGTGCCGGTGGCGTCCACGGCCTCCGTGAACCAGGTGTGATCGAGTGCCATGCCGCGCTCCGTGTCCTTATCCGTCCAAAATCGGGGGCGCAGTATAGGCGCCGCCCTGTTGCACCACGAAGCCCGCCATGACCGCCTGGAAGCCCGCTGACGCCGCCGCCCTCTACAACCTGCCGCAGTGGTCGGAGGGCTATGTGCAGGTGGGCGCGGACGGCCAGCTCGGCCTGCACCCCTACCGCGACGCCCGCCGCGTCGAGCTCCACGCCCTGGCCCAGCGGCTGCCGCGCGAGGGGCTGGACTGGCCGGTGCTGCTGCGCTTCACCGACATCCTGCGCGACCGCGTCGATGCGCTCACCGGGGCGTTCTCCTCGGTGATCGAGGAGTACGGCTATCCGGGCCGCTACACCGCGGTCTATCCGATCAAGGTCAACCAGCAGAAGAGCGTGGTCGAGGCCATCCTCGGGCACGGCGGCGAGCGGGTCGGCGTGGAAGCCGGCTCCAAGCCGGAGCTGGCGGCGGTGCTCGGGCTGGCGCGGCCGGGCAGCGTGATCGTCTGCAATGGCTACAAGGACCGCGCCTACATCCGCCGCGCGCTGATCGGCGCCAAGCTCGGCCATCCGGTCTACATCGTGGTGGAAAAGCTCAGCGAGCTGCCGCTGGTGATCGAGGAGAGCCGCCGCCTTGATGTGGCGCCGCGCATCGGCCTGCGCGTGCGGCTGGCCTCCAACTCCACCAGCACCCAGCAGAACACCGGTGGCGAGAAGTCCAAGTTCGGCCTGACCACCCCGCAGGTGATCGAGGCGGTGGAGCAGATGCGCGCGGCCGGGCTGATCGAGGCAGTGCAGATGGTGCACTTCCACCTCGGCAGCCAGGTGGCCAATGTGCAGGACATCGGCCGCGGCATGCGCGAGGCAGCGCGTTTCTATGTCGAGCTGCGCCGGCTCGGCGCGCCGATTGCGGTGGTCGATGTCGGCGGCGGGCTCGGGGTGGACTACGAGGGCACCCGCTCGCGCAGCCATTGCTCGATGAACTACTCGCTGCGCGAGTACGCGCGGGCGATCGTGCGCACGCTCCAGGAGGTCTGCGCCGAGGGCGGTGAGCCGGCGCCGGATCTGATCTCCGAATCGGGCCGGGCGCTGACCGCCCACCACGCCGTGCTGATCACCGATGTGGTGGATTCCGAGGTGATTCCCGGCACCCCGCTGGAGCCGCTGGCCGAGGGCGCACCGGCGGTCCTGCAGGAGCTGGCGGCGCTGCTCGCCGAGATCGCCGAGCGCGGTCCGCTGGAGAGCCTGTTCGAGGCCGGCGCCCTGCTGGCCGAGGCCCACGCCCACTACACCGAGGCGCGGCTGAGCCTGCCCGAGCGGGCCTGGGCCGAGCGCGCCTACTACGCGGTGGCGCGTGCCGTGAGCCCGCAGCTGGATCCGGGCATCCGCAGCCATCGCGAGCTGATCGAGGAGCTGCGCGAGAAGCTCGCCGCCAAGTACTTCTGCAATTTCTCGGTGTTCCAGTCGGTACCGGATGCCTGGGCGATCGATCAGGTGTTCCCGATCCTGCCGATCCACCGGCTCGACCAGCGCCCGGACCAGCGCGTGCGCCTGTGTGACCTCACCTGCGATTCCGACGGCCGCCTCGACGCCTATGTCGATCGCGAGGGGGTCACCCCGACCCTCGCCCTGCACGCCCTGCAGCCCGGCCAGCCCTATCTGCTCGGCATCTTCATGGTCGGCGCCTACCAGGAAATCCTCGGCGACATGCACAACCTCTTCGGCGACACCAATGCCGTCGATGTGGTGCTGGACCCGGCGGCACCCGGCGGCTTCCGCCTCGACGATCCCGAGCAGGGCGATCGCACCGACGAGCTGCTGCGCTATGTGCACCTGGAGCCCGAGGAGCTGGCGCGCAGCTACCGGCGCAAGCTGGCCGCCGCCGGCCTGGCCGAGCGCGAGCGCAGCGCCTTGCTGGCGGAGCTCGAGGCGGGGCTGTCCGGCTACACCTACCTCACCGGCGGCTAGGACTCAGCGCCGCACCCGCAGGGGGTCGAAGGGCCGCTCCTTGCCCGCGTTGCGGGCCACCGCGATCTTCTGGTTGGCGGAGCCGATCAGATCCCGCTGGCGGGCCCGCTCGGCAGCCAGCAGCCGGCCTTCGCTGGCGGTCCAGCCCGCCTGCAGCAGGAACTTGCCGTGGGCGATCGCATCCGGCGAGCGCTGCCGGTACTCGGCGGCCAGGGCGCGGGCGCGCGCCAGCGGGTCCTCGGCGAGCTCGCTGACCAGACCGGCGGCCAGCGCCGCGTTGCCGTCCAGCACCCGGGCCGAGAACAGCAGATCCTTGGCGCGGTCGATCGGCATCAGCTCGCGGATCAGCACGGCGCCGCCCATGTCCGGTACCAGGCCCCACTTGGCCTCCATCACCGAGAGCCGGGCATCCGGGCGGGCCACCCGCAGATCCGCACCCAGGGCGAGCTGGATGCCGGCGCCGTAGCAATGGCCGTGGATGGCGGCGATCACCGGCACCGGCAGCTCGCGCCAGCCCAGGCTCCAGCGCTGGAAGGCATTGCGCCGCGGCGACCACAGGGCGAGGAAGCGCAGAAGGGTCTCGCGCTTCTGGCCGAACACCGTCTTCACATCCAGCCCGGCACAGAACGAAGGCCCCTCGCCACAGAGGATCACCGCCCGCAGATCGCGGCGGGCCCGCAGGGTCTTCTGCGCGTCAAGCACCGCGTCCAGCATCGGCCAGTCCATGCCGTTGTGGGCTTCGGGGCGGTTGAGGCGGACCACCGCCAGGCCCTCGGCCTCGATCTCGATCCGAACCCGATCGCTCATGACTGGCTCTCCCGGTGCACCGCCACCGGTGCGAAGCCCTGGCACACCGGGGTGAGCGAGAGCGTGTTGACATTCACATGGGCGGGCAGGCGGGCACACCACCAGACCGCCTCGGCCACATCCTCGGCCGACAGCGGCCGGGTGTTGGCATAGACCTGGGCGGCGCGGCTGGTGTCGCCATGGAAGCGCACCTCGGAGAACTCGGTGCCGCCGGCCAGACCCGGCTCGATGTTGCTGACCCGCACCGGGGTGGCGTAGAGATCGGCACGCAGATTCAGCGAGAACTGGCGGACGAAGGCCTTGCTGGCCCCGTAGACATGGGCCCCCGGATACGGCCACTCGCCGGCGGTGGAGCCCAGGTTGATCACATGCCCGCGTGAGCGCGCCACGAAGCCCGGCAGCAGGCAGCGGGTGACCTTGAGCAGGCCGAGGATGTTGGTCTGCACCATGGTCTCCCAGTCCTCCAGCGAGGCCTGGTGGGCCGGCGCCAGACCCAGCGCGAGGCCGGCGTTGTTGACCAGCACATCGATCTCGCGGAAGGCCGGCGGCAGGGTCTCCAGCCGGGCGGCGAGATCGCCGGGCTCGCGTACATCCAGCTCGAACACCCAGGCCCGCTCGCCCAGCTCGGCGGCGAGCTGCTGCAGGCGCTCGCGGCGGCGCGCGGCGAGGATCACCCGCTGGCCCTCGGCGACGAAGCGGCGGGCGATGGCCGCGCCAAAGCCGGCGCTGGCGCCGGTGATGAAGGCGATCATGGTCGGCGCTCCGCTCAGCCCTGGGGAACCGACTTCCAGTCGGCCAGGAAGCGCGCCAGGCCCAGATCGGTGAGCGGGTGCTTCACCAGCTGCTGGAAGGTGGCGTAGGGGAAGGTGGCGACCTGGGCGCCGGCCTTGGCCGCCTCCAGCACATGCAGGGGATGGCGCAGGCTCGCCGCCAGCACCTGGGTGGCGAAGCCGTACTGGCGGTAGATCAGCAGGATCTCGCGCACCAGATCCATGCCGGTGTGGCCGATGTCGTCGAGCCGGCCGACGAAGGGACTGACATAGGTGGCGCCGGCCTTGGCCGCCAGCAGGGCCTGCAGCGGCGAGAAGCAGAGGGTGAGATTGGTGCGGTGGCCCTCGCCGCTGAGCTGCTTGCAGGCCTTGAGACCCTCGCTGGTGAGCGGCAGCTTGACCACGATGTTGGGATGCACCGCGGCGTGCCGGCGGCCTTCCTCGACCATCGCGGCCGCCTCGGTGGCGATCACCTCGACGCTGATCGGACCATCGACGATGGCGACGATCTCGGCCACCACCTCGTCCAGCCGGCGGCCGGTCTTGGCGATCAGCGAGGGGTTGGTGGTGACGCCATCGACCAGGCCGCTGTCGGCGGCGGCGCGCAGTTCGCGGGTGTCGGCGGTATCGAGAAAGAACTTCATGGGGGAGCGGCGTTTGCGCGGGACCAATCCGCCGCCCGAGTGTAGTCCAGCGGGGCGCGCCGAACCCTCCGGGGCATGGACTTTGCTATATCTGGGCAGACCCCACCGGAGCCCTGCGATGCCCGTGACCGTGCTGCCGTTCCGTCGTCATGCCCTGGTCCGCGCCGCGGCCACCCTGCTGGCCAGCCTGAGCGTCCCGGCCCTGGCCCAGAGCCTGCCGCCGGAGCCGCCCGCGGCGGCGGATGCCAGCGAGGCGGTGGAGCTCGACAAGGTCACGGTCACCGCCACCCGCCGCGACGAGGGCGTGCAGGAGGTGCCGCTCAACATCACCGCGGTCACCCGCGAGACGATCGAGCGCGACGGCCTGACCGATCTCGCCGAGCTGGTCAGGACCGTGCCCGGGCTGTTCGTGGTCGACCAGGGCGGGCGCGACGCCAGCCGCCTGGTGGTGCGCGGCCTCAATGTCAGCTCGATTGCGGCGGCGGAAGCCAATGGCAACGGCAATGGCGGGACGGTGGCGACCTATGTCGGCGACATCCCGCTCTACCTCGACCTCAAGCTGCTCGACATCGAACGGGTCGAGGCCCTGCTCGGCCCGCAGGGCACGCTCTATGGCGCCGGCACCCTGGGCGGTGCGCTGCGCTATCTGCCGCAGCGGCCGCAGACCCGCAGCCGCAGCCTCGAGGTGAGCCAGGATCTCTATGCGCTGAGCCATAGCGGCGGGCTGGGCAGCGAGACCCAGCTGGTCGGCAACCTGCCGCTGAGCGGGCAGACCGCGGTGCGCGCGGCGATCGGCTACTTCGACCATCCGGGCTTCATCGATCAGGACCGGCTGGTGCGCGAGCCCGGCGTGTCCACCCCGGATCCGCTGCTGGCCACCCCGCCGCTGGACCCGGCCAGCCAGCTGCGGCGCAAGGACGATGTCGATACCGAGCAGACGCTCGCCGCACGGCTGAGCCTGCTGCACCGGCTGGGCGATCTGGCCACCTTCAATCTCGCCTATCTGCACCAGAACCAGGATGTGGGCGGGCGCACCATCAACCATCAGGATGCGCTCGGGGTCGGACAGACCACCAATGCCCTGCGCTACGAGGAACCCAACGAGCGGCGCAACCAGCTGCTGAGTCTGGAGGCGGATGTCTACCTCGGTTTCGCCACGCTGACCTCGGCCACCGGCTATTCGGAGTACACCGAGCTCGGGCAGCGGGACCAGACCGATCTGCTGCTGGATCTGTCCGAGGGCGGCGGCTATGGCTACGAGGACTTCCCGGCCTTCTCCTCGTTCACCCGCGAGACCGGCGATCAGGAGCGGCTCAACCAGGAGCTGCGGCTGGTCTCCACCGGACCCGGTCCCTGGAACTGGATCGCCGGGCTGTTCTACAACCGCGCCGAGAGCTTCTTCACCAGCGAGGAGTTCGTGCCGGGCCTGCCGGGCTTCTTCGGCGTGGAGCGCCCGGACAATCTCGAGTACTTCTCGGTGGCTGACCAGACCTTCACCGAGACCGCGGTCTTCGGCGAGCTCGGCTACCAGCTCACCGAGGCCTGGACGGTGACCGTCGGCGGCCGTTTCTTCCGCTACGAGGACGATCTGCGCCAGGCCATCGCCTTCCCGCTGCTCGACACCCTGCTCGGCGACGCCCCGGATGCGATCAACCTCGCCTTCGAGAGCTTCACCGTCAGCGACAACGACTCGCTGTTCAAGCTCAACACCAGCTACCGCTTCAGCCCGGATCTGCTGGCCTACTTCACCCTCAGCGAGGGCTATCGCAGCGGTGGCGTCAACGCCCTGCCCCTGTGCCCGGAGAATCCGGGCGAGGGCCAGACCGCCTGCGTGACGCCGGAGGAGGCGCTGATCAAGCCCGACCGCACCCTCAACCACGAGCTCGGCATCCGCAGCAGCTGGTATGGCGGGCGCCTGGTGCTCAACGGGTCGGTCTACTACATCGCCTGGGACGATGTGCAGGTGGCCGGTGTCACCGATCTGGGCTCGGTGCCCATCACCGTCAATGGCGCCGAGGCCCGCAGCACCGGCTTCGACCTCGCCGCCCAGGCCCAGCTCAGCGAGCGCTGGGATCTGGCGATGAACTATGCGTTCAACGAGGCCGCCCTGAGCAAGGACTCGCCGGGCGTGGTCGACAACGAGATCGCCCGCAAGGGTGATCGCCTGCCGGCCTCGCCGGAGCAGCTGCTGAACCTGCGGCTCGGCTACCAGCGGCCGCTCGACAACGGCTGGACCCTGCGCGCCGACTACAGCGTGCGCGCCACCGGCGATGTCTATACCCGGGTCGGGCTGCGCGACAACGGCGAGGCCCTGCCGGCCTACACCCTGCATTTCCTCAGCGCCGGGCTCAGCCGCGGTCCCCTGGCTGTGCGCCTGTATGCCGACAACCTCTTCGATGCCTATGCCGAAACCGGCGTGCGCGGCGATCGCGGCCCGGCCTCGTCGCGGCTGATCCCCGGCGATGCCGATGGGGACGGCACCGACGACCATGCCTTCCAGCTGCGCCGCTACTACAAGGATGTGATCGAGCCGCTGCGGGTGGGGCTGTCGCTGCGCTACCAGTTTGGCGGCTGAGCGTCCGCTGCCGGCCGCCCTCGAGGCGGCTCTGCAGGCCCGCGACTGGGCGGGGCTGATCGCGCGCTGCACCGCCTGGCTGCAGGCCACCCCGGCTGATCACGAGGTGCGGTTCCTGCGCGGCGTGGCCCGCCTCGAACAGCGCCAGCCGGTGGCGGCGCTGGAGGATCTGCGTCCGGTGGCGCAGGCCGCGCCCGCCGTCGCCGCGCACTGGGCGCAGCTGGCGCGGGCCGCCGCGCTGGCCCAGCAGATGGGCGAGGCCACCGCCGCGGCCCATCGCGTGCTCGCCCTGGCCGAGGCCAGCGCCCAGGATCTCGATACCGCCGGCGTGGTGCTCAGCCGTGCCCAGGACCACGCCGGCGCGGTGCGGGCCTTCCAGGCCGCCACCACCCGTGGGTCCGACCAGGCCGCGCGCTTCTTCAACCTCGCCAGCGCCCTGAAGTTCTGCGGTCGCCTGGAGGAGGCCGCACAGGCCTATGAGCGCTGCCTGCAGCTCGACCCCCGGCACTGGAAGGTCTATCCCCTGCTGGTTGCGCTGCGCAGCGAGGACCGGGGTGTCAGCGCCAGCGCGGCGTTGCGGGAGCGGCTGGCGGCGCTGGACGCCGGCGACCCTGAGGCCCATCTGCATCTGCAGATGGCGCTCGCCCGGCGCCACGAGCAGCGCGGCGATCACCGGGCGGCGTTCGCCGCCGTGCAGGCGGCCAAGAGCGCCCTGCGGCGGGTCCAGCCCTATGACCCGGGCGCGGACCAGGCCCTGCTCACCGCCGCCCTCAACTGGCGTCCCCAGCCCGGCCGCAGCGGCGAAACCCTGGCGCCGGTGTTCATCGTCGGTCTGCCCCGCAGCGGCACCACCCTGCTCGAGCGCATGCTCAGCCGGCATCCGGCCCTCGGCGCCGGCGCGGAGCGGATGCATTTCCCGATGACCCTGCACCGCCTCGGCCAGCTGGGCGGTGACCGGCTGGTGAGCGCGGCACTGATCGAGCGCGCCGGCCGGCTCGATCCGCAGGCGGTGGGCAGTGCCTACCGCGCGGCCTGTCTGGCCGAGACCGGCGGTGCCGAGCGCTTCATCGACAAGCTGCCGCTCAACACCTGGCTGGCCGGCCCCATCCTCGAGGCGCTGCCGCAGGCGCGGGTGATCGCCCTGCGCCGCCATCCGCTCGACAGCTGCCTCGGCCAGTTCCGCCAGATCTTCGGTCTGCGCTTCAGCGACTACCGCTACAGCAGCGATCTGCTGGATTGCGGCCGCTACTGGCTGGCGCATGAGCGGCTGCTCGCCCACTGGCAGGCGGTGTTGCCGGCGGGGCGGTTCGTCTGCCTCGATTACGAGGCGCTGGTCGAGGATGCGCCGACCCAGCTGCGCCGGCTGCTGGCCTTCTGCGACCTGGACTGGCAGCCCGACTGCCTCGCCTTCGCCGACAACCCGGCACCGGTGGCTAGCGCCAGTGCGGTGCAGGTGCGCGGGGCGCTCAACCGCGAGGGCATCGGCCGCTGGCGCGCCTACCGGCCGGACCTGGATGGCCTGATCGGCCTGCTGCGGCAGGCGGGCGTCGAGACGCCGGAGGCGGGCTGAGCGCGGCCCGCAGCGCGGCTGGACCGCCGGCTAGGACCGCGACCGCGCCTCCACCCCGAGCACCAGCACGCTGCGGCCCTGGCAGACGATCATGCCGTCCTCTTCGAGCTTCTTGAGGACGCGGCCGGCCATCTCGCGCGAGCAGCCGGCGATGCGCGCCAGCTCCTGGCGGCTGACCTTGATCAGAGTGCCGCGGGCATGGCTCTGGGCATCGGGCTGGCGGGCCAGCTCCAGCAGGGTATGGGCCATGCGGCCGGCGACATCGAGGAAGGCCAGATCCCCCAGCCGCCGGCTGGTGTCGCGCAGCCGCGCGGCGAGCTGGCCGGCGATGGCGAACATGATGTCCGGATGCTGCTGGACGAAGGCGCGGAAGGCGCGGTAGTCGACCTCGGCGACCAGAGTCGGAGTACGGGTGCGGACGATCGCGGTGCGGGTCTGCTGCTCCGGGAACAGGCACATCTCGCCGAAGAACTCGCCCGGATTGAGGTAGGCGAGCACGATCTCGCGACCGTCCTCGTCCTCGAGCAGGATGCTCACCGAGCCTTCGAGAATCAGAAACAGGGACTGCGGGGTGTCGCCCGGGTGCAGGATGCTGTGCTTGGGCGGATAGCTGCGTTTATGGGCCAGGGCGATGAAGGCCTGGACGGGCGGCTGGGTGAGCATGGATCTCCCTCTCGCGTCGGCGGCAGGCGCCTTGATTTTGCTGGAAACTAGCATAAATACCGGTGGCAACCGGACCGCAGGAGCCTTCGTGCAAGCCAGGATCAAGTGGGTGGAAAACGCGGCCTTCGTCGGCGAGTCCGGCAGCTCGCACGCGGTGGTCATCGACGGTCCGCCGGAGATCGGCGGACGCAATCTCGGCGTGCGGCCGATGGAGCTGATGCTGATGGCGGTGGGCGCCTGCTCCGCGGTGGATGTCATCCACATCCTGCGCAAGGCCCGCCAGCCGGTCGCCGACTGCTGGTGCGAGGTCGATGGCGAGCGCGCCGAGACCGAGCCCAAGGTGTTCACCCGCATCCACCTGAAGTTCGTGGTCAGCGGCGAGGGCCTGAACGAGGCCCAGGTGCGGCGCGCGGTGGAGCTCTCGGCCGACAAGTACTGCTCGGCCTCGATCATGCTCAAGCGCGGCGGGGTCGAGGTGACCCACAGCCTGGAGATTCGCCCGGCGGCCTGAGTCCGCTGGTCGGCACGGCCACACATCGTTCACGCGCTTGCCGGATAATGCGCGGCTGCCGCCTCGGCGGCCTGGGATCGCTGCGGCCGCAGGGCGCAGCGCTTGCACACCGCTATCACCTGGGAACCGTCGATGCCCAAGCCCAAACCCAAGCCCACCACCAATTCCAAGCTCAAGCTGCTGGGGTTCAACAACCTCACCAAGAGCCTGAGCTTCAACATCTATGACATCTGCTATGCCCGCACCAAGGAGCATCAGCAGGAGTACATCGAGTACATCGACGAGCAGTACAACGCCGAGCGTCTGACCAAGATCCTCACCGAGGTGGCCGAGATCATCGGCGCCAACATCCTCAATGTGGCGCGCCAGGACTACGACCCCCAGGGCGCCTCGGTGACCATGCTGATCTCGGAAGGCCATCTCGACGGCCTGCCGACCCCGGGCAAGAAGAAGGATTCGGTGGTGGCGCATCTGGACAAGAGCCACATCACCGTCCACACCTATCCGGAGACCCATCCGGTCAACGGCATCAGCACCTTCCGCGCCGATATCGATGTCTCCACCTGCGGCAAGATCAGCCCGCTGAAGGCGCTCAACCACCTGATCCACAGCTTTGAAAGCGACATCGTGGTGATGGACTACCGGGTGCGCGGCTTCACCCGCAATGTGCGCGGCACCAAGCACTACATCGATCACTCGATCGATTCGATCCAGAACTTCCTCGCCGCGGACATCCGCAACAAGTACGACATGGTCGATGTCAACGTCTACCAGGAGTACATCTTCCACACCAAGATGAAGCTGCGCGAGCTGGATCTCGACACCTATCTGTTCGGCGAGGGTGTCTCCGAGCTGCCGCCGCGCGAGGCGCGCAAGATCCGCAGCGATGTCAACACCGAGATCCTCGAGATCTTCTACGGCCGCAACATCACCCAGTGAGGGTCGGAGGTCTGCGTGCTTTCAAGAGCGCCAGTGGCGCTCTTGAGCAGACCGGAGACGGGCGGCAGCCCAGGGCGTGAGGAGGTCTGCGTGCTTGCTGGCGCGCCAGTGGCGCTCTTGCGCAGACCGGAGACGCGCGGCAGCCCCGGCCCCTGGCGCGGGCCGGTCCGCGCCCGGGTGGCACCCGGGCTGCGCCGCCCGGCCCGGAGCCGATGCTCCGGACTGCTCCGGATCGCCCCGGGCCTGACCCGCTGGGGTCCGTCGCGCGCGCCGGAGCCGCGGCCGCTCAATCCTCGGGTTCGTAGCCGAGGTTGGGGCCGAGCCACTTCTCGGCCTCGGCCAGGGTCCAGCCCTTGCGGCGGGCGTAGTCGCTGACCTGATCCTTGCCGAGGCGGCCGAGCACGAAGTACTGCGCCTGCGGGTGGGCGTGATACCAGCCGCTGACCGAGGCGCCGGGCCACATCGCCATCGATTCGGTCAGGCGCATGCCGGTGTGGCGCTCGACCTCCAGCAGCGACCACAGCGTCGCCTTCTCGCTGTGCTCCGGGCAGGCCGCATAGCCCGGCGCCGGGCGGATGCCGCGGTAGCGCTCGGCCACCAGGCCCTCGTTGTCGAGCTGTTCGTCCGGGGCATAACCCCAGAACTCCTTGCGCACGCGCTGGTGCAGGCGCTCGGCAAAGGCCTCGGCGAGGCGGTCGGCCAGCGCCTCCAGCAGGATGGCGGAGTAGTCGTCATTGGCCTTGCGGAAGGCCTCGACCCGCTCGGCGCAGCCGATGCCGGCGGTCACCGCGAAGGCGCCGACATAATCGGCCAGCCCGCTCTCGCGCGGGGCCACGAAGTCAGCCAGGCAGCGGTTGGGAATCCCCTCGCGATGCTCGCCCTGCTGGCGCAGATGGTGCAGGCGCGCCTTCTCCACCTGGCGGCTCTCATCGGTGTAGACCGCGATGTCGTCATGGTCCACCCGGTTGGCCGGGAACAGTCCGAACACCCCGGCCGCGCGCAGCCAGCGGCCTTCGATCAGCCGATCGAGCATCTGCTGGGCATCGTCCCAGAGCTTGCGCGCCACCTCGCGGGTGGCCGGGTTGTTGAGCAGATCCGGGAAGCGGCCCTTGAGCTCCCAGGCGATGAAGAAGGGCTGCCAGTCGATGTAGCGGCGCAGCTCGTCCAGCGGGTAGTCGGTGAACACCTTGACGAACTGCAGGGCGTGGGCGGCCTCGGAACCGGCGCCTCCCGGGGCTGCACTGCGCACCGCGGGTGGGTGAGGGTGCTCGCAGGCCGCGCCCTCGCAGACCGCATGATCCTGCTGCAGCAGCAGCCGCGGCCGGAACGGCGGGGCGGCCTGCCAGTCCAGCGGCGTGGCATTGGCGCGCGCGCGGGCCAGCGACAGCAGGCGCTCCTCGCGGTGCTTGCCGGCGTGGCGGGTGCGGATCTGCTCGTACTCGGCATCGATCTCGGCCAGCAGGCGCGGCTTCTGTTCCGCCGAGAGCAGGGCGGAGGCCACCGGCACCGAGCGCGAGGCGTCCTTCACCCAGATCACCGGGCCGTCGTAGACCGGGTCGATCTTGACGCTGGTGTGGGCGCGGCTGGTGGTGGCACCGCCGATCAGCAGCGGAATGGTGAAGCCCTGGCGCTGCATCTCCTTGGCCAGGTGCACCATCTCGTCCAGCGAGGGGGTGATCAGCCCGGACAGGCCGATGATGTCGACATTCTCGGCCCGGGCCGCATCGAGGATCTTCTGCGGCGGCACCATCACGCCGAGGTCGATCACCTCGTAGTTGTTGCACTGGAGCACCACGCCGACGATGTTCTTGCCGATGTCGTGGACATCGCCCTTGACCGTGGCCATCAGGATCTTGCCGTTGCGCTGCACGGCATCGCCGGGCTGGCGCTCGGCCTCGATGAAGGGCACCAGATAGGCCACCGCCTTCTTCATCACCCGCGCCGACTTCACCACCTGGGGCAGGAACATCTTGCCGGCGCCGAACAGATCGCCGACCACATTCATGCCCTCCATCAGCGGGCCTTCGATGACCTCGATCGGCCGGCCCCCGCGGGCGGCAATCTCGGCGCGCAGCGCCTCGGTATCGGCCTCGACATAGGCATCGATGCCCTTGACCAGGGCGTGGGTGATGCGCTCCGCCACCGGCAGGCTGCGCCAGGCCTCGTCGGCCTCGCGCTTCTCGCCACCGGCCTCGCGGCGATGGCGCTCGGCGATCTCGATCAACCGCTCGGTCGCATCCTCGCGGCGGAACAGGATCACATCCTCGATACGCTCGCGCAGCTCGGCGTCGAGCTGGTCGTAGACCACCAGGCTGCCGGCGTTGACGATGCCCATGTCCATCCCCTCGCGGATCGCGTGGTAGAGGAACACCGAGTGGATCGCCTCGCGCACATGGTTGTTGCCGCGAAACGAGAAGGAGACATTGGAGACACCGCCGCTGACCTTGGCCTGCGGCAGGTTCTGCTTGATCCAGCGCACCGACTCGATGAAGTCGATGCCGTAGCGGTTGTGCGCCTCGATGCCGGTGGCCACGGCAAAGATGTTGGGATCGAAGATGATGTCCTCGGGCGGGAAGTCCACCGTCTCGGTGAGCAGGCGGTAGGCCCGTGCACAGATCTCCTGGCGGCGCTCGAGGGTGTCGGCCTGGCCCTGTTCGTCAAAGGCCATCACCACCGCGGCCGCGCCGTACTTGCGGCACAGCTGGGCCTGCTGCAGGAACTTCTCCTCGCCTTCCTTGAGCGAGATCGAGTTGACGATCGGCTTGCCCTGCACGCACTGCAGGCCGGCCTCGAGAATCTCCCACTTGGAGGAGTCGATCATCACCGGCACCCGGGCGATGTCCGGCTCGCTGGCGATCAGGTTCAGGAAGCGGCGCATGGCGGCGACGCCGTCGAGCATGCCCTCGTCCATGTTGACATCGATGATCTGGGCACCGGCCTCGACCTGCTGGCGGGCGATCGCCACCGCCGCGGCGTAATCACCGGCCTTGATCAGATCGCGGAACTTGGCCGAGCCGGTGACATTGGTGCGCTCGCCGACATTGACGAACAGCTGGCGCTCGCCCTCCAGGCCGATGGTGGCTGGCTCCAGACCCGACAGGCGCAGCGCCTTGCGCGGCTGGGGCCGCGGCCGTGGCCGCAGATCGCGCACCCCGCTGGCGATCGCCGCGATATGCGGCGGGGTGGTGCCGCAGCAGCCGCCGACGATGTTGACCAGGCCGGCCTCGGCGAACTCGCGGAGGATGGCGGCGGTGTCCTCGGGCTTCTCGTCGTACTCGCCAAAGGCATTGGGCAGCCCGGCGTTGGGGTAGGCGCTGACATAGCAGTCGGCCACCCGCGACAGCTCGGCGATGTAGGGCCGCATGTCCTTGCCGCCGAGCGCGCAGTTGAGCCCCACCGCCAGCGGCCGGGCGTGGGCCACCGCGTTCCAGAAGGCCTCGGTGACCTGGCCGGAGAGGGTGCGGCCGGAGGCATCGGTGATGGTGCCGCTGAGCATCAGCGGCCACGGGCGGCCGCGCTGCTCGAACAGGGTCAGGCAGGCGAAGATCGCCGCCTTGGCATTGAGGGTGTCGAAGATGGTCTCGATCAGCAGCAGATCGGCACCGCCATCGACCAGCCCGTTGGCCTGCTCCAGATAGGCGGCCACCAGCTCGTCGAACTGCACATTGCGGGCGCCCGGATCGTTGACATCGGGCGAGATCGAGGCGGTGCGCGAGGTCGGACCGAGCGCGCCGGCCACATAGCGCGGACGCTCCGGGGTGCGGGCGGTCCACTCGTCACAGGCCGCGCGCGCCAGCCGTGCCGCCTCCACATTCAGCTCATAGGCCAGCGCCTGCATGCCGTAGTCGGCCAGCGAGATGGCCTGGGCATTGAAGGTGTTGGTCTCGATCAGATCGGCCCCGGCCTCCAGGTACTGGGCATGGATGCCCTGGACGATGGCCGGCTGGGTCAGCACCAGCAGATCGTTGTTGCCTTTCAGATCGGAGGGCCAGTCACGGAAGCGCTCCCCGCGGTAGTGCGCCTCCTCCAGCCGGTGGCGCTGGATCATCGTGCCCATGGCGCCATCGATCACCAGCAGGCGCTGATCCAGCGCCCGGCGCAGGGCGGTGGTGCAGTCGGGACGAAGGGCGGGGGTGGCGTCGTACATGCCGCGATTGTATCCGCTCATGCGGATAAACGGATGGAGTTGAGCCGGTGCCGCGGGGCTGGACCGGCTTGAGACCGCTCATCGGCCGGCGCCGTCCCTCGATCCTTTGCCCACGGTTTGCCGATGGCGCGGCGGCAGGCTGGAGGCCCCTGCCCCGCGCACCCGGCCATGCGACTGCTCCGTCTGCTGCGTTCCGCCCCGCCCGCCCCGAGGCTCGATCAGCCCGTGCAGCCGCCGTTGCCGACGGCGCGCTGCGCCTGGCGCGAGCGGGTGGAGGCGGTGCTCGAGGCCGAGCTCGACGCGCTGCTCGAGCAGGCCCTGGCGGCGGCCGAGTCGGCGCTGTCCCAGCGCCTGGAGCAGGCGATCTCCGGCGAGGAGCGGCGCGCGCTGATCGATCTGCTGCACCAGCTGCCGCTGGAGCGGCCCCAGCTGCGGCGGACGCTGGCCGAGGCGCATCGACGCGCCTGCTCGGCGCTGCCCGGCCCGGCGCCGGCAGCGCCCCCGGATGCCGCCGAAGCCGCCACCCTGGCCACCCTGCGCGAACTCCTGCAGGCTGCCGCCGGTGCCGCGCTGACGCGCTGGCAGCAGATCGTGGATCAGCGCCGCCGCGAGGGCGCCCTGGGCCTGCGCGCGGGGCTGCTGGCCCCGGCCGATCTGATCGCCGCCTGGCAGGAGGCGGCGCTGCGGCTGGAACCCGACCCGGTGCGCCGCGTGCTGCTGCATCGCCGGGTCGGCGAGATCTGGGCGGTGGCGCTGGCCCGGCTGTATCCGCCGCTGCAGGCGGCGCTCGCCCCGGGCGAGCCGATCGAGCCGGCGCCTGGCGCCGAGCCGGCCCGGGCGGAAAGCCGCGCCAGCGGCGCCGAAGGCAGCGCGCCGCTGCGGCGCTGGCTCGAGGCGCAGCGGGACCAGACCCGGGTGGCGGCCGATCGTGCCCTGCTCGACGCCTTGCTGGAGGGCCCGCTGTCGCGCAGCCCGGCGATCCGCCAGCGCCTGCAGCTGCTCGGCCGGCTGCTGGGCGATCCGCGCGAGGAGCCGCTGAACCTGGCCAGCAGCGCCCTGGCCCGCCCGCTGCTCAAGCTCGCCCTGGCCGACGACAGCTGCTTCGACAGCCCCCAGCACCCGGCGCGCAGCCTGCTGGCGGAAGCGCGCACGGCCGCCGCGCTGAGCGGCCTGACCCCCGGCAGCGAGCGCGGCCGCAGCGAGCGTCTGCTCGCCCAGCTGGCGCAGACCCTGGAGCTGTCGGCGGATTTCGTACTGGCGCGGCTGCCGCGGCTGCCCCTGCTGGACGAGCGAGTCGAGCCCCTGCTGCAGGCGCAGCTGGCGGCCGAGCAGGCCGAGCGCGAGGCGCGCTGCGAACGCGAGGCGCGGCGCTGGGCCCTGCAGCGGCTGGAACAGGAAAGCCTGGGCCGGGCGCTGCCCGCGCCCTTGCTGGACTTCCTGCAGCAGCACTGGGTCCCGGCGGTGGCGCGCCTGCTCCGCGAGGACGGGGTCGAGAGCCTTGCCTGCGCCCAGGCCCTGGTGCTGCTGGCGCGCCTGCTCGACCGCGCCGACGGCCACTGGACGGCGCCGCTGCTGGCCGATCTGCGCGCGCTGCTGGCCGGTCAGGACCCGGCGCTGGGCGCGCTGCAGGCCCTGCTCGATCAGCGCCCCTGGGCGCCCCCAGCGCGTCCGGCGCCGGCGGCTGAGCCCGCCCTGATCGTCTCCCGCCCGCTGCTGCCGGCGGCGGTCGCCGCCGCCCATCCGCCCGCGCCGGCTGCAGCACCGCCGCGGCCGGCGGTGGATCCGCCGGGGCCGGTCGCCGGCAGCGAGGCCCTGCTGCAGCCGGGCCGCTGGTTCCGCCTGCAGCAGCCGGGGCGCACCCTGTGGCTGCGCCTGGGTGCCACCGCCCAGCCGGAGTGGCTGCGGCTGACCGGCTTCGATGACCGCACCGTGCTGCGCCTGAGCCGCGCGGCCCTGCTCGAGGCGCTGGCGCGCGGCGAGGCCGAGCCGCTGGACCCGGGCGAGCGCGGCAGCCGCGCGCTGGCCGCCCTGCGGGCTCAGGCCGCGCGGGAGACCGGAGCGGTGCGCAGGTAGTCGACGATGGCTTCGCGCCGGGCGCGCAGGCGCTCGGCGAAGTGACGGTAGATCTGCAGATCCTTGTCGTTGAGCGCGCGCAGCTCGGGCAGCAGGGACTCGAGATCCTCGATGCGGTTGTCCTCGCGGTCCTCGGTGGTGTTGCGCCGCTGCACCTCGGGCGGGCGGCCCAGACCCAGCAGCTGGAACAGCATGCGCCGGGACAGGCCGTACATCTCGGTCAGGCCGACGAAGGCGTAGCGGCTCTCCAGATCCTCGATGACATCGGCCACGCGGTCGGTGGGGCCGCGCTTGAGGAACTCGAACACCCGGTTCTGCGAACCCGGCCAGCGCAGATAGCTGGGGAAATCCGGAAAGCGCTCGCGGAACTCGGCCGAGCCCGGGTGCTTGGGCGTGCGCTGGTAGCGATAGTCCGAGACCACCCGCGTCACCGGCGAGCGCAGCATGGTGATCAGCCGCACCTCGGCACGCGAGGCCATCACCGCCTCGGCCTGCGGGCGACGCAGATGGCCCGAGGCGAACCGCACCGGCTTGCCCGGACGGGGCTGCAGAAAGGCCTCCAGCGCCTGCTGGACGGTGTCGTAGCCGGCGCCGACGCAGATGTTGGCCTGCGGCTTGAGGCGCTCGGCGATCTCGGCGCGGAACGAGGTGCCCGCGGTCTTGGGGATGTGCAGGAACAGCCAGAGCACGCCGGGCTGGTCGGCGTTGCGCTCGAAGTAGCCGGCGATATCGCCGGCGAGCAGGGTTTCAACCGCCATGGCAGAGCGACAGGCAACAGGGAGGCGCGATTCTGGGCCAGACTGGCGTCTCGAAACCAGCTTTGCGCGCTGCCACCCGGTGTCCGCCACCCTCGATTTCACCCTTTGCGGCGAAACCCTGCGGCTCGATGCCGAGCGCGCCCTCTTCTGGCCGGCGCGGCGCCTGCTGCTGCTGGCCGATCTGCACCTGGGCAAGGCGGCGGTGTTCCGCCGTGCCGGCATCGGCATTCCGCGCGGGGCGAGCCAGCACGATCTGGACCGGCTGGCGGCGCTGATCGAGCGCCACCGTCCGCAGCAGGTCCGGGTGCTGGGCGATCTGGTGCATGGCGCGGTCAGCGCAGCCGAGAGCTGGATCGAGCCGCTGCAGACCCTGGCGGCCCGGCCCGGGCTCGACTTCGCGGTGATCGGCGGCAATCACGACCGCCGGCCGGGCCCGCTGGCCGGGCTGCGCTGGCTGCCGGATCAGATCGAGCCGCCCTTCGTGCTCGGCCATGAGCCCGGCGCCGATCCGCGCGGCTATCGCCTGGGCGGCCATCTGCACCCGGTGCTGCGTCTGCGCAGCGCGGCCGACCAGCTGCGCCTGCCGGTGCTGTGGGTGCGCCCCGATCACGCGGTGCTGCCGGCCTTCGGCAGCTTCACCGGCGGGGCGGCGGTGAGTCCGGAGCGCGCCGATCGGGTCTATGCCTGCAGCGGCGGCGAGGTGGTCGAACTGCCGGTGCAGGCCGCGCCCATGCGCCGCCCTCGCCAGCGCGCCCGCGACTGACTACCCTCAGGCTGTACAGGGAGAGCCTTATGCATGTGCTGGTCACCGGTGGCAGTGGATTCATCGGCCAGGCCCTGGTGCCGCGCCTGCTGGCGCGCGGTCACCGGGTGCGGGTGAGCAGCCGCCAGGCCCAGCCGCGGCTGGCCGCCGGCGCGGAGGCCTGTGCGCCCGACCGCGCCCTGGCCGGTGCGCCGGTCGAGGCCATCATCAATCTGGCCGGCGAGAACCTCGCCGCCGGCCGCTGGAGCGCCGCCCGCAAGCAGGCCTTCCGCAGCTCGCGGATCGGCACCACCGAGGCGCTGGCCGCCCAGATCGCCGCCCTGCCCGCCGAGGCGCGGCCGCGGGTGCTGGTCTCGGGCTCGGCGATCGGCTGGTATGGCTCGCGTGGCGATGCCTGGCTCGACGAGGCGTCCAGCCCCGGCGAGGACTTCTCGGCACAGCTGTGCCGTGACTGGGAGGCGGCGGCGCAGGCGATCGCGCCGCTGGGCCTGCGGGTGTGCCGGGTGCGGACCGGCATCGTGCTCGACCGCAGCGGCGGTGCACTGGCGCGCATGCTGCCGCCGTTCCGGCTGGGCGCCGGCGGCCCGATCGGCGATGGCCGCCAGTGGATGAGCTGGATCAGCCGCCACGACCTCGTCGAGCTGCTGATCTGGCTGCTCGAGACGCCCGGCTGCGAGGGCGTCTACAACGGCGTCAGCCCGCTGCCGCTGACCAACCGGGAGTTCAGCCAGACCCTGGGCCGCGCCCTGCACCGTCCGGCCCTGCTGCCGATGCCGGCCTTCGTGCTGCGCCTGATGTTCGGCGAGATGGCCGAGCTGCTGCTCGGCAGCCAGCGGGTGCGGCCGGGCCGGGCCCTGGCCGAGGGTTTCCAGTTCCGCGACGGCGAGCTCTCACTCTGCCTGCCGCGCCTGCTCGGCGCGTAGGTCCGCCGCCGCTGCGCGGATCGCCTGGCGCTCGGCCTCATCCTTGCGCAGCCAGTTGTTGACCTGCATCTTCAGCCGCGGATGGCCGCGGAAGCGGGTCTGGTGGCGGTCGAGAAAATCCCAGTACAGCGTGCTCACCGGGCAGGCGCCCTCGCCGCTCGCGCGGTCCGGGCGATAGACGCAGCCGCCGCAGTAGTCGCTCATGCGGTCGATGTACTTGCCGCTGGCCACATAGGGCTTGCTGGCCATGAAGCCGCCGTCGGCATGCTGGCTCATGCCCAGGGTGTTGGGCAGCTCGACCCACTCCACCGCATCGACATAGATCGCCAGATACCACTCGTGCACCTCGCGCGGGCGCACCCCCAGCAGCAGGGCGTAGAGCCCGGTGACCATCAGCCGCTGGATGTGGTGGGCATAGCCGTGGGCCAGGGTCTCGCCGAGGGTCTGGCGCAGGCAGTTCATGGCCGTGTCGCCGGTCCAGTAGAAAGCCGGCAGCGGCTGCTGGGCGTCCAGCGCATTGCTCTCGAGGTAGGCCGGCATGCGGTGCCAGTAGAGGCCGCGCACATACTCGCGCCAGCCGAGGATCTGCCGCACGAAGCCCTCGACCGCCGCCAGCGGCGCGCGTCCCTCGGCGTAGGCCTCCAGCGCCGCGCAGCAGACCTCGCGCGGATCGAGCAGCTTGAGATTGAGCGCCGCCGACAGCCGCGAGTGGAACAGCAGGGTGCGCGGCCAGGGCTCGCCGGTCCACATCGCATCCTGGTAGCGACCGAAATCGGCGAGGCGATGGCCGATGAAGTCGGCCAGGGCGGCCAGCGCCTGGGCGCGGGTCACCGGCCAGTCGAAGTGCGCCAGCGAGCCCGGGTGATCGCCGTAGCGCGTGGCCACCTCGGCAAGCACCTCGGCGGTGAGGGCCTCCGGCGCAAAGGCCAGCGGGGTGGGACGCAGACCCGGCCCGCCGGCGGGAAAGGCCTCGCGGTTGTCGGCATCGAAGTTCCAGGCGCCACCGGTGGGCTGGCCGTCGGGCTCCACCAGCCAGCCGGTGCGGCCACGCATCCAGCGGTAGAAATGCTCGAGCCGCGGCTGGCGGCGGCCCTGCATCCAGCCTTCGAAATCGCGGCGGCTGCACAGGAAGTGGCGGTCCTCGCAGACCCGGTAGGCCTGGCCGCGCCGCTCGGCGAGCCCGCGCAGGGCCTCGGCCACCCGCCACTCGCCGGGCTCGACCCAGCACAGCTCGGCGGGTTTGAGGCGGTCGAGATCCACCGCCAGCGCCTCATCCAGGGTCTGCCCGGGGGCCTGGCCGCTGCGGTGGTAGTGCACCGTCCAGCCGAGAGCCCGCCGCGATTCGGCGAAATGGCGCATGGCGGCGAGGAACAGCGCGATGCGCGCCTGGTGGGACCAGACCACGGTCGCCTCGGCGCGCACCTCGGCCATCCACAGCGCATCGCAGGCCGGATCGAAGCCATCGAAGGCCGCCGAGCGCTCGTCGAGCTGGTCGCCGAGCACCACCACCAGGCGTCGCAGCATCGAACCCCCTCAGCGCGGCTTGAAGCCGGGCCGGCCCTGGCCGCGGCGGCAGGCGTCCGAGCAGTAGCGCACCTCTTCCCAGCAGCGTGCCCACTTGCGTCGCCACTCGAAGTCGCGCTGGCAGACCGGACAGCGCTTGCTGGGCAGGTTCTTGTTCATGGGCGCAAGGCTAGTGGCTGCCACCACCGCCAGGCGCGGGGCCGGGGGCCGGCCCCCTGTACGCCGGCTCGACAGCCGCCCAGCAAAAAGGCCCCGGGGGTGCCGGGGCCTCCTGGTCACCAGGACCAACGACCGCTGCGGATCAGAAGTTGAAGCGGGCGCCGACGCGGAAGTCCTTGAAGTCCACTTCCGCACCGCCGTCACCCTCGAGGGTGCTGGCGCGGTAGTCGGCGAACAGGCCCAGCGAGGGGTTCAGGTTGAACGCACCGCCGACCAGGAACTCCACGCCATCGACATCGCCCACATCGAGATAGCCGACCTGGCCGTGCAGGCGAACGCCCTCGGCCAGCGTGCCGCCGTACCCGCCGTGGATGCCGAAGCCGTTCTCGTCATCGGAGCCATCGTCGAACTGCACGAACTCGCCGACGCCGTAGAGGCCGGTGCCGTGAATGCCGGCGCCGAAGCCGAGGCCGAGGCGGATCTGGTCGAGATCGCCAGCGCCGTCATCGAACTCCACGCCCTGGTACTCCGCGGTGAACGAGAGCTGGTCGCTGAAGCCGAAAGCACCCTTGACGCCGAAGCCGTCGCCGTCGGCCTCACCGCTGCCGAAGCCCGGGATATCGACTTCGATCTTCGCGCTCGGCACGAAGTACCCATCCAGATAGCTGGCCGCACTGGCGCTGGCCGAGAACAGGCCGGCGATGACAACCCCGAAAGCCTTCTTGAACATGTCCCTCTCCTGAGTGTGTTGGCGGGTCAGGCCCGCAACCAGAGTATGAGGCCACGCATCTTTCCGGTGCATGACGCTCCATCCGGGTGCGCAACCCCACCCCGGCCACCGGGGCGGCCGGCATCGCGGCGACGGCCGGACGCGCCCGCATTCCAGCGGGCGGCGATGAATCCGCCCTGAACTGGCCCGTGCACCGCGGCGCAGCGACTAGAATCGAGCGATGAGCCAGTGGGGAATCGCCGCCGAGGAAACCCGCCGCCTGCCGCAGGACGGTGGCCTTGGCGAGTTTTCACCGGCCCGCCACGAACGGCTGCTGCAGACCGATCCGGAGCGCTACACCGAGCTGGTGCGCAACATCACCGGCTTCGGCATCTATCTGATCGATCGCGATGGCCGGGTCCGCAGCTGGAACCTGGGTGCCGAGAATCTCACCGGCTTTCTTGCCGAGGAGGTGATCGGCCAGCCCTACGCCACCCTGTTCAGCGATGCGGCGGTGCAGGAGGGAGTGCCGCTGAAGACGCTCAACTTCGTGCGCGCCAACCGCCACTGCCGCGACGAGCAGAAGCGGCGCCGGCGCGATGGCCAGGGCTACATCGCCCAGTGCACGGTGGATGCGGTACGCGGCGAGAGCGGCGAGCTGATCGGCTTCGTCGAGGTCTTCCACGACATCACCGAGCAGAAGACGCGCGAGGAGCGGCTGTACCAGCGCGCCACCCGCGACCCGCTTACCGGGGTCTACAACCGCGGCCACTTCACCGAGCTCGCCTCCCAGGAGATCGAACGCGCCCGCCGCTTCTCCGAGCCGCTGTCGCTGGCCCTGCTCGACATCGACCACTTCAAGAAGGTCAATGACAGCCATGGCCACGAGGTCGGCGACCGCACCATCCAGAAGCTCGCCGATACCTGCAGCGAGTTCCTGCGCCGCATCGACTTCATCGGCCGTCTCGGCGGCGAGGAGTTCGCCATCACCCTGCCGCGCGCCAACAAGGAACCGGCTTTCGAGATGATGCAGCGGCTGCGGCTGCGGCTGGCCGAGCAGGCGGTGGCCCTGGAGGGCGGCCGCAGCCTCGGCTTCACCGTCAGCATCGGCATCGCCAGCCTGCGCCCGCACACCCGCGATCTCGCCGAGCTGCTGCGCAACGCCGATGCCGCGCTCTACCGCGCCAAGCGCGAGGGCCGCAACCGCTGCGAGGTCTGGTTCGACTGACCCCTGCGCCGGCGCGCCGCGGCGCCCGGCCGCGCCTCAGGCGGCCTCGCTGCTGCGCTTGCGGCCCGGCGCGCGGGCAGCCGGCAGCAGCCGCTCCAGCTCCTCGAGGGCCTCGCCGGTATAGACGGCGAGCTTCTGCATCGACGGCAGGGTGTCGCGGCAGCCGGTGAAGCCGATGTTGAACTGCCCGGCATAGCTCACCACCGTGATGTTGAGCGCCTGGCCGTGGGAGAGCAGGGACACCGGATAGATCTGCTCCAGCCGGGCGCCATTGAAGTAGTGCACGCGGTCCAGCCCGGGCACATTGGAGATGGTGACATTGAACATCGGCTTGCCGCGCCCGCCACGCCCGGCCAGCAGCTGCAGGATGAACGGCGCCATGAACAGCAGGGTGTAGGGGCTCAGCGCCTCCGCCGGCAGGGCCTGCAGGTGCTGCTTGGCGATCTGGGTGGAGGCGCGGATCGCCTGCAGGCGCTGCAGCGGATCGGCCAGCTGGGTGTTGAGGTTGGCGATGATGAAGCTGATCGCATTGCCGACATTCTCGTCGCCGGCCGGGCGCACCGACACCGGCACCCCCGCGGTGAGCGGCTGGGCCGGCAGCGCGCCGATTTCCAGCAGATAGCGCCGCAGGGCGGCGGCGGACAGGCCGAGGAAGACATCGTTGACGGTCACGCCGGCGGCCTGGGCCACCCGCTTGATGCGGGCGAGTTCGTAGTGCTGGGTGGCGAAGCGGCGCTGGCCGGAGACCGGCCCGTTGAGGATGGACTTGGGCCCGGAGAACGGCAGGGCCTCGGCGGGATCGGTCTTCTTGAAGCTCTCGCGCACCACCCGGGTCAGCGCCCGGCTGACCAGCGGCAGGGTCTTGAGCTGGCCTCTGGCCGCCTCGGCGAAGCGCTGCCACTGGCTGCCCACCGCCGGCTTGCGCTCGCGCGCACCGCCGGCGCCGACCGTCCACGGCGGCGGCAGATTGGCGATGGCCGGGTCCGGCGAGAGCATGCGCGCCAGCATGCGCATGCCGCCGACGCCGTCCACCAGCGAGTGGTGCATCTTCATGTAGAGCGCGAAGCGCGCCTCGCCGCGCGGGCCGCGCAGCCCCTCGATCACATGGGTCTCCCACAGCGGCCGCTTGAAGTCCATCGGATGCGAGTGCAGGCGCGAGATCAGCACGCCCAGCTCGCGCTCGCCCCCGGGGGCGGGCAGCGCCGAGTGGCGCAGGTGGTAGTCGAGATCGATTCGCTCGGCCTCCACCCAGGCGGGCGCCAGACGGGCGCGCGGATTCTTCAGCTTGAGGTTGAACGGCGGGGAGAAGTCCTGGCTGGCGCGCAGGTGGGCGAACAGCGGGACCAGGAAATCGGCCGGGGCATCGTCCGGCAGCGAGAAGATCGCCATGCAGCCGACATGCATGGGCGTCTCCTTGGTATCCACATACAGCCAGGCCGCATCCATGGGCTTGAGTCGCTTGGTCATGCCCCTCTCCTTCCGTTTATTCGATTGTGGTTGTCGGACTGCCGACCTAGCATCGCACTGCCGGCCGCGGGCGCCTATACTCGGGCCCGAATCAACCGGTCGTTTAATCATTACGAGGAGAGCGCCATGAACGCGTCGGTCGCCTATTTGCCGTCCGGGCTTGCCCATCAGACCACCGAGGCGGAGATCCAGCGCCTGTTCGAGCGTCAGCGCGAGACCGCGCTGCGCCTGCGCACCTCCACCGCCGACGAACGCATCGCCAAGATCCGCAAGCTCAAGGCGGCGATGCACGACTACGCCGCCGAGATCCAGCAGGCGGCCTGGGCGGATTTCAAGAAGCCGTCGATGGAAGTGGATCTCACCGAGATCCTGCCGGTGATCATGGAAGCCACCGACGCCATCAAGAATCTGCGCAAGTGGATGCGCCCCAAGCGGGTGTGGCCGACCCAGATGATGGTGGGCACCAGCGCCTGGACCCAGTACGAACCCAAGGGCCGCGCGCTGATCATCTCGCCGTGGAACTACCCGGTGAACCTGACCTTCGGCCCGCTGGTGTCGGCGCTGGCGGCCGGCTGCACCGCCATCCTCAAGCCCTCGGAGATGACGCCGCACCTGGCGGCGGTGATCAGCAAGATCACCCGCGCCATCTTCGCGGAGGACGAGGTGGCGGTGGTGGAAGGCGACGCCACGGTGAGCACCGCCCTGCTGGCCCTGCCCTTCGACCACATCTTCTTCACCGGCAGCCCGGCGATCGGCAAGGTGGTGATGGCGGCGGCGGCCAAGCATCTGACCAGCGTGACCCTCGAGCTGGGCGGCAAGTCGCCGACCATCGTCGATGAAACCGCCGATCTCGAGCTCGCCGCCCGCAACATCGCCTGGGGCAAGTTCACCAACAGCGGCCAGACCTGCATCGCGCCGGACCATCTCTATGTGCACGCCTCGGTGAAGGAGCGCTTCGTCGGCCTGCTCGGCAAGCTGCTCGCCGACACCTACGGCGCCAGCAGCGAGGCCCAGCAGGCCAGCCCCTATCTGGCGCGGGTGGTCAACCAGCGCCACACCCAGCGGGTCAGCGGCCTGCTCGAGGACGCCAAGGCGCGCGGGGCCCAGGTGGTCAGCGGTGGCGGGGTCAACGAGAAGGAGTGCTTCGTGGCGCCGACCCTGCTGGTGGATGTGCCGGCCGAGGCGCGCATCCAGCAGGAGGAGATCTTCGGTCCGCTGCTGCCGGTGATGAGCTACCAGGACCTGGACGAGGTGATCGAGCGGATCAACAGCGCGCCCAAGCCGCTGGCGCTCTATCTGTGGAGCCGCAACGAGGCCCACATCGACAAGGTGCTCAAGCGCACCAGCTCGGGCGGGGCCTGCATCAACCACACCGTGGTGCACTTCCTGCACGGCCGCCTGCCGTTCGGCGGGGTCAACAACTCCGGCATTGGCAGCGCCCACGGCCACTACGGCTTCATGGCCTTCTCCCACGAGCGGGCGGTGGTGCGCACCCGCTTCATGCTGGCGCGGATGTTCTTCGCGCCCTACGGCGAGCGCGTGCAGAAGATCGTCAAGCTGCTGCTGCGCATCTCCTGAGCCCGGCGCCGGCGGCGGGATTCACTCCTCGCCGTCGGCCCCGCCGAGGCCCAGTTCCTTGATCTTGCGGGTCAGCGTGTTGCGGCCCCAGCCGAGACGGCGGGCGGCATCCTGGCGCTGGCCCTGGCTGGCCGCCAGCGCGGCCTCGATCAGGGTGCGCTCGAAGCGCGGCAGGGCCTCGCCGAGCAGATCGCTGGCGCCGGCCTTGAGCTGCTGCTGGGCCCAGTTCGCCAGCGTCAGCGCCCAGTCGCCGCTGGCCTCCGGCGCCGCGCCGGCGGCCACCGCGGCACTGCTGGCGTCGCGGATTTCCGGGGGCAGATCCTCGACATGGATGTCCTGCCCAGGGGCCATCACGGTCAGCCAGCGGCAGGTGTTTTCCAGCTGACGCACATTGCCGGGCCAGGCAAAGGCCTGCAGCCGCTCGCTCACCGCCGGCAGCAGGCGCTTGGGATCGGTCTTGAGCTCGCGCGCCGCCTGGATCAGGAAGTGACGCATCAGCAGGGGGATGTCACCGGCGCGCTCGCGCAGCGCCGGGATGCGCACCCGGATGACATTGAGCCGGTGATAGAGGTCCTCGCGGAAACGGCCCTCGCGCACCAGCTGCTCGAGATCCTGATGCGTGGCGGCGATCACCCGCACATCCACCCGCACCGGGGCCACCCCGCCCACCCGGTAGAACTCGCCGGTGGACAGCACCCGCAGCAGCCGGGTCTGCAGGTCGGCCGGCATGTCGCCGATCTCGTCGAGAAACAGGGTGCCGCCGTCGGCCTGTTCGAAGCGGCCCTTGCGCAGCGTCGCCGCACCGGTGAAGGCGCCGCGCTCGTGGCCGAAGAACTCCGACTCCATCAGGTCCTTGGGAATCGCCGCGGTGTTGATGGCGATGAACGGACGCGCGGCGCGCGGCGAGTTCACATGCAGGGCGCGCGCCACCAGCTCCTTGCCGGTGCCGGACTCGCCGGTGATCAGCACGGTGATCTGGCTCTGCGAGAGCCGGCCGATGGCGCGGAAGACATCCTGCATCGCCGGTGCCTCGCCGATGATCGCCGCCTCCGCGCTCGCCACCGGCACCGCCTCCACCGCCTCGCTGGGGCGGGCGGCGGCGCGCCGCACCAGGGCGGCCACGCCGTCGACATCGAAGGGCTTGGGCAGATACTCGAAGGCGCCGCCGCGATAGGCCGCCACCGCCGCATCGAGATCCGAGTGGGCGGTCATGATGATCACCGGCAGCGCCGGCTGGGCGCTGCGCACCCGTTCCATCAGCGCCAGGCCGTTGAGCCCGGGCATGCGGATGTCGGAGAGCAGCACATCCGGTATCTGGCCGCCATCGGGATCGGCGAGGGCATCGAGCAGCTCGGCGCTGCCTTCGAAGACCTGCACCTGCATGCCCTCGCGGGCCAGCGACTTCTGCAGCACCCAGCGGATCGATTCGTCATCGTCCACCACCCACACCCGCAGGGCGCGGCCGGACTCGCTCATGACGCCTGCTCCAGGGGAAGGTAGAGGGAAAACACCGTACTGCCGGGACGCGACTTGCATTCGATCAGACCGCCGTGGGCGTGGACCAGGTACTGGGCGATGGGCAGACCCAGGCCGGTGCCCTCGGCGCGGGTGGTGACCATCGGATAGAAGATCTTGTCGAGCAGGGCCGGGGCGATGCCCGGACCGGTGTCCTCGATATCGATCTGGATCACCAGGCGGTGACGCACGCCGCCGATGGTGAACTGCCGCTTGGTGCGTGAGCGCAGCACGATGCTGCCGTCCGCCGAGGGCTGGCCCTCGATCGCCTGCAGGGCATTGCGGACCACATTGAGCACGGCCTGGATCAGCTGTTCGCGATCGCCCACCAGCTCCGGGATCGAGGGATCGTAGTCGCGCAGGAACTGCACTTCCGGAGGCGCCTCGGCCTCCACCAGCTGGCGCACATGCTCGAGCACCTCGTGGATGTTGACCGGTGCCTTCTGCGGCAGCCGGTTGGGGCCGAGCAGGCGGTTGACCAGGTTCTGCAGGCGGTCGACCTCGCGGATGATCACCCGCGTGTACTCGCGGTGGGAGGCGTCCGGATACTCGCGCTCGAGCAGCTGGGCGGCGCCGCGGATGCCGCCGAGGGGGTTCTTGATCTCGTGGGCGAGGCCGCGGATCAGCTCGCGCGAGGCCTGGTGCTGGGCCAGGATCAGCTCGTCGCGCGAGATGCGCAGATGGCGATCCAGGGCCAGACACTCCATCAGCAGGCCGGAGCCGCGGCCGAGCGCCACTGGCGTGACCGTGCAGTCGACGGTGATCGGCTCATCGCCATTGCGGCGAAGCTGCAGCTCGCGCTCGATGAAGCCGGTGCCGGCCTCCAGCGCGGCGCGGAAGCGCGGCTCGTGCGGCAGGAAGTGCGGCAGGGCCTGGGCCAGCGGCTCGCCGAGGGCGTGCCGGCGGCCGACTTCGAACAGGCTCTCGGCCGCCGAGTTGAGGCTGGCCACCCGCAGCCGCTCGTCCAGGCAGACCACCGCCGTGGTCAGGCCGTCCAGCACCTGGCCCGGCTCGATGCGGCTGCGGGGACTGAATTTCATGACGGCTGGTCTGCAAAACCCGCGCCATGGGGGCGCACGGCCGGACGCCCGAAAACGGCCGGAACGGAACAGCACCGGCCGGATCATGCACCATATTGGTGCGTTGCGGGGAGAACGCCTAGCCCGGTGGTCCGGAACGGGGCGCGGCCGGCAGCGTCACCGGCTTCTGCGGGGCCACCGGCCGCGCCGGCTGGGCGCTTGGCGGGCGCGCGTTCTCGATCTTGAGGTGGACGATCACCGGGCTGGCACGCGCCACCTCGCGGCCATCGGCATCGAGCAGCAGTGCACCGATCAGGTGCGAACCGCGCTCCAGCGGCCCCAGGGTGGCCTGGGTGCCGCCGGGCTCGCCGACCCGGCTGCCATCGACCGTGTACTGCACGCGGTAGCCCTCGGCCAGGCGCGGGCTGACCGCCACGCTCACCGCCACCTCGCCGGCGCTGTCGTTGCGCAGGGTGGCGTCGGCGACCGGGCTGAGGATCTTCAGGCCGTAGCGGGGCTCGCGCGGTGCGGCCGCAGGGGTAGCGGCCTCCGCGGTGGCCGGCGCGCCGGCAGCGGCCGGGGTGCCGTAACCGCCCATGGTCTGCAGGGGCGGCAGGGCGGCCGGCTTGGCATCCGGGCGCGGCGGCTTGTCGGTGTAGTGGACCACCCCCTGGGCGTCCACATACCGATAGACCTCGGCCGTGGCGGTGATCGCCCACAGGCCCAGCAGCAGCACGCTCAGCACACGCATGGCCGGAATCTACCCCACGCGCAGGCGAATCTCCACGGCGCGCAGGTACTCGGCCTCCAGTTCCAGATCGGCGACGGTGAGCGGATGCTCGGCGCGCCAGTCGGCGGGGAAGCTCAGATCGAGGCTGCGGCGGGCGACCTTGAGGCTGACCGGAATGCGCCCCTGCGGCTGGCGCGAGCGCTGCAGCAGCACCGCCACCCGCAGCAGCACCGCCAGGCGCTGGATCGACTCCTGCCAGGCCGGCGGCAGATCGGCCGCCACCGCCGGGCTGAACTTGCCGCGGTGCAGGCGCACCAGCACCGCCAGCAGCTTCTGCTCGGTCAGCGAGAAGCCCTGCAGATCGGCGTGACGCAGGATGTACTCGCCATGCTTGTGATAGCCGGAGTGGGCGATCACCAGACCCAGCTCGTGGAGCTGGGCGGCCCAGCGCAGCAGCGACTCGCAGGCCGGCTCGGTGAGGTCCCAGCCCTCGCGCGCGGCGGTCAGCAGCTGCACCGCGGTCTCCGCCACCACCCCGGCATGGGCGCTGTCCAGACCGAAGCGGCGCGCCACCGCGGCCACCGTCTGGTCGCGCACATCCTGGTCGGCGAGGCGTCCCAGCAGGTCGTAGACCAGACCCTCGCGCAGCGCCCGCTCGGAGGTCTCCATGCGCTCGATGCCGAGACTGTCGAACACCCCGGCCAGCACCGCGAGCCCGCCCGGGAACACCGGCCGGCGGTCCTCGCGCAGCGAGGGAAACTCGATGCGGGCGACCTGGCCGAGCTCGATCACCCGCTCGATCAGGCGCTCCAGGCCCTCGCGGGTCAGGTCCTGCTCGCTGTAGCCCAGCTCCAGCATCACCCGCCAGGCGCCGCGCACCGTGCCGCTGGCGCCGATCGCCAGATCCCAGCCCGCCTTGCGGTAGCGGCGCTCGAGAAACTCCAGCTCGACCCGCGCCGCCATCCGCGCGGCGCGGAAGCGGGCGCGGGTGATCTCGCCATCGGCGAAGAACTTCTGCTGGTGGGTGACACAGCCCAGCGCCACCGACTCCATCATCTTCGGTTCCGGGCCGCGGCCGATGATCAGCTCGGTGCTGCCCCCGCCGATGTCCACCACCAGCCGGCGCGGCCGGTCCGGCCCCATGCCGTGGATCACCCCGCCGTAGACCAGGCGCGCCTCCTCGACGCCGGAGATGATCTCGATCTCATGGCCCAGGGCTGCCTCGGCGGCGGCCAGGAAGGCCTCGCCGCGACGCAGCTTGCGCAGGGTGTTGGTGCCCACCGCGCGCACCCGCGCCGGCGGGATCTGCTTCAGGCGCTGGCCGAAGCGCTGCAGGCAGGCCAGGGCGCGCGCCTCCGCCTCCGGACGCAGGCGCCGCTCCGGGTCGAGGCCGGCGGCCAGCCGCACCGGCTCGCGCAGGCGATCGATCACCTGCAGGTCGCTGCCATGCGGGCGCGCCACCATCATGTGGAAGCTGTTCGACCCGAGATCGACGGCCGCCACATCCTGCCCGCGCGGGCCACCCCGGTTCATGCGGAAGGAGACGCAGGGGAGGAAGCAGCCGGCATGGCGGGGTCGGATCGGAACTCGGCGGCGACTATAGCCGGAGCCCCGGCGCGCCCGCCCGCGTTGATTCCGCGCCGCGATTCCGGGAACATAGTGCGGCTCGGCACCCGCCCACCCAGCGCGGGGCCGGGGTCCCTGCACCCACCCCTCGGGAGTTTCACACCATGACCCTCGCGCGTTGCGGCGTTCTTGCCCTCGCCGCCGCCCTCAGCCTGCCTGCCACCGCCCAGACCGCGGGTGATGCCCAGGCCGGCCGAGACAAGTCCGACACCTGCATGGGCTGCCACGGCATCCCCGGCTACAACAACGCCTACCCCACCTACCGGGTGCCCAAGCTGGGCGGGCAGTCGGCCGGCTACATCGCCTCGGCGCTGAAGGCCTACCGCAGCGGTGAGCGGGCTCATCCGACCATGCAGGCGCAGGCCGCCAGCATGAGCGACCAGGACATCGCCGACATCGCCGCCTTCCTGGCCACCGCCCCGGCCCATCGTTCGGAGACGAAGTAAGTGAGCACCCGTCCCCTGCTGTCCGCCTCGCTGCTGGCCACCACCCTGCTGGCCGCTGCGCCGCTTGCCGCTGAAACCGCCGTGCCGGAGAAGGCCGCGGTCTGCGCGGCCTGCCATGGCGAGGGCGGCGCCAAGCCGATCCTGCCGGACTACCCGGTGCTGGCCGGGCAGTATTCGAACTATCTGGAGCACAGCCTGCGCGGCTATCGCGATGGCAGCCGCAAGAACGCGGTGATGAACGGCCAGGCGGCGGCGCTGACCGATGCCGAGATCAAGGCGCTCTCGCTCTACTACGCGCGCCAGGCCGGTCCGCTGCACACCCCGGCACTGCCGCCCCGCGGCACGCCCTGAGGCGCGGATGCGGCAACGAAGAAGCCGGCCTGGTGCCGGCTTTTTCGTGGGCGCGGGCCGGGCTCAGACCGGTTCGATCTGTCCCAGCCGCCGGCTCACGCTGAGCCAGGCGCCAGCCAGACCGAGCAGCGGGCCGAGCAGCTGCAGGCCCACCAGCAGCCCGGCCGAGGGGCCGAGCAGACCCTGCGGGCTGCCATAGAGCCCGCTGAGCGCCTGCGCCGGCCCCTGCAGGGCCAGCCAGCCGGCCACCACCAGCAGCTGCGCCAGCAGCGCCCCGCCCAGGCCATACCAGAGCCCGGTGTAGAGGAAGGGCCGGCGGATGAAGGCGTCGGGGGCGCCGACCAGCTTCATCACCTCGATCTCCTCGCGACGGGCCTCGATGTCCAGGCGCACGGTGTTGCCGATGATCACCACCACCGCCAGCCCCAGCACCAGACCCAGGCCGAGGATCAGCCGCTCGATCAGCGCCAGCACCGCCTGCAGGCGCTCCAGCCACTGCTGGTCGAGGCGGGCCAGCTCCACCTCGGGCAGTGCCGCCAGCTCCTCCACCAGCCGGGCGATCTGGGCGCGGTCCTGCACCGGGTCCGGGCGCAGCAGGAGCACCGCCGGCAGCGGGTTGTCCTGCAGCTGGTCGAGTGCCTCGCCGAAGCCGGAGAGCGCGCGGAAATCGGCCAGCGACTGCTCGCGCGAGAGATAGTCCACCCCGCGCACACCGGGGCGCTGGCGCAGGCGCTCGGCCAGCGCCTGGCCCTGGGCCTCGGTGACGCTGTCGCGCAGGAACAGCGAGGCCTGCACCTGACCCTCCCAGCGGCTGGCCAGGGCCTCCAGATTGCGCACCCCGGTCTGCAGGGCCGCCGGCAGGGCCAGCGTCACGCCAATCGCCAGGGCGCTGAGCAGGGTGGCGGCCGGCCGCTGCCAGAGCTTGCCCAGCGAGAAGAAGAACACCCGCGCGTGTTCGCGGCCCTGGCGGGCCAGCCAGCCCGGGCGGCGCAGTCCGTCCTCAGCGGCCATGCCCGGCTCCGAGCTGGGAGGCGGCGGTGGGCTGGGCATCGCTGATGCGGCCCTGCTCCAGATGGATGATGCGCGGGCCCATGCCCTGGATCAGATCGATGGCATGGGTGGCCACCAGCACGCTCACACCGACCTCGTTGAAGCGCTGGAACAGCTTCATCACCTCGCTGGCCATGCGCGGATCGAGATTGCCGGTGGGCTCGTCGGCCAGCAGCAGCAGCGGCCGGGTGACCACCGCGCGGGCGATGCCCACCCGCTGCTGCTCGCCACCGGAGAGCGTCTGCGGCAGCAGCGCCTCCTTGCCGAGCAGGCCGACGGTATCCAGCGCCGCGCGCACCTTGCGGCCGATATCGGCCCAGGCATAGCCGCGGATCACCAGCGGCAGGGCGACATTGTCGAACACGCTGCGGTCATGCAGCAGGTTGAAGTTCTGGAAGATCATGCCGATCTGCTGGCGATAGGCCGGAATCGCCTGGCGGCTGAGGCCGGCGAGGTTCTGGCCGTTGACCACCACCTGGCCCCGATGGGCGCGCGCCAGCAGCGCCACCAGCCGCAGCAGGGTGGACTTGCCGGCCCCCGAGGCGCCGGTGAGAAAGGCCATCTCCCCTTCGCCGAGGGTGAAGCTCAGCTCCGAGAGCACATCGCGGCCGGTGCCCGGATAGCGATGGCTGACCTTGTGGAAATGGATGATGTCGGCCATGGCGGCTCAGGCCCTCGCCCCCGGGCAGGGCAGCGGGGACGCCACGACAGGGCGAAGCAGGCTCGACATGGGCACTCCCGGATCCAGGCTCAGGCGCAGGGCAGGCTCACTCGCCCAGCAGCGCCTCGACATAGGCCTCGGCGCTGAAGGGCTGGAGATCGTCCACCGCCTCGCCGAGCCCGACGAAGCGGACCGGCAGCGACAGGCGACGCGCGATGGCCAGCAGGATACCGCCCTTGGCGGTGCCGTCCAGCTTGGTCAGCGCAAGGCCAGTCAGACCGATCGCCTCGTGGAACTGCAGGGCCTGGTTGAGCGCGTTCTGGCCGGTGGTGGCGTCCACCACCAGCAGCACCTCGTGCGGCGCGTAGGCATCGTGCTTCTGCAGCACCCGCTTGATCTTGCGCAGCTCCTCCATCAGGTGGCTCTGGGTGTGCAGGCGGCCGGCGGTGTCGGCGATCACCAGATCCACCCCGCGGCTGCGCGCCGAGGCCACGGCATCGAAGATCACGCTGGCCGAATCGGCCCCCTCGCCCTGCGCATGCACCGGCACGCCGGCACGCTCGCCCCAGCTCTGCAGCTGCTGCACCGCCGCGGCGCGGAAGGTGTCCCCGGCGGCCAGCAGCACCGTCCTGCCCTCGCCGCGGTAGCGCGCCGCCAGCTTGCCGATGGTGGTGGTCTTGCCCACCCCGTTGACGCCGGCGACGAACAGCACGAAGGGCTTGATGTAGGCCGGCAGGCTCAGCGGCTGGGCGATCGGCCGCAGCAGCTCGAGCAGGGCCTCGCGCAGGGCCTTGCGCAGCTGGGCCTCGCTGCGGATGCGCCCGCCGTTGACCTCGCCGCGCAGCCGGCCGATCAGCCACTCGGTCGCCTCCAGGCCGGCATCGGCCATCAGCAGCCGCGCCTCCAGATCGTCGAGCGCGTCCTCGCGCAGGGCGCCGCCGGCAAACAGGGTGGAGAGATCGCGGCTGAGCCAGGACTGGGCGCCGACGCTGCGGTTGAGCTGGCTGCGGAACTTGCCGATCAGGCCGGCGGAGGAGTCGGTGGACATGGCATCAGGAGGCAGGCAGGGCGAGCCGGCGGGGTGGCCCGGGCGGGCCCTCCAGCCAGTCGGCACCGGCGGGCAGCAGGGGCAGATCGGCCGGCCAGGCCTGGGACTCGGCGACCGGGTAGCGGAACAGGCGGTAGAAGGTGCGCGCGCGCTGGGCGGTGAGGCTGGCCACCCACAGCGGCCGGCCGTCGGCGAGCCGGGCCTGGGCCGGCCACAGCCGCAGCAGCCACTGGCGCTCGGCATCCAGCGGGTAGCGCAGGGTCAGCACCGGGTGTTCGCCGGCATGCACCTGCGGCAGCACCGCCAGGCTGGTCACCGGGGCGCTGGCGGTGAGCCAGCGCAGGCTGTCGGAGAGCCCGGGCGCCGGCACCGGCTGCCAGCCCTGGGCGGTCCAGCCCGCGGCCAGCGCCGGCAGCGCGCCGGCGATCTGCAGATCGAAGGGCGCCCCCGGGCGGCCGCGGATGTCGACGCGGCTGGCCGGCAGCTCGGCCGTACCCTCCAGCCAGTCGGCGAGGCTCACCGTGCGCGGTGCCGGCGGCGGCGCGGTGGTCGGCAGGGTCCAGCCGCTGGCCACCGCGGCGAGCAGGAACACCGCGCTGACCGGCCAGACGAAGCCGCGGCCGAAGATGCGCTCCGGACGATGACGGCGATAGCCCAGCGCCAGCAGCCCGACCCAGGCCGCGCCGATGGCGAGCGAGAGCAGCGCCAGGCTCGCCCATTCCGCCGCCAGCACCACCCGCGCCAGCGCGATCAGCAGCAGCAGGGCCAGCCCGCCCATGTACCAGAGCCCGCGCACATGGCTGGGCCGCAGGGTCGCCTGCAGCACCGGGATGAAGCCGTAGATCACCGTCACCATCACCAGATCGCGATCCCCGAAGGTCACCGCCTCGCGCTGGCCGAAGTACACCGCCGGCGGCGGCAGGATCGGAATCAGCTGCAGCAGCAGCGAGATCACCAGCCCGAAGCCGACCGCCGCCGCCCAGTGCGCGGCCGCCCGCGGCTTGCGGCGGAACAGCAGGGCCAGCATCACCGTCAGCGCCACCGGGGCGTAGACGGTCCAGTGGCCGAGACTGGCGATGGCGGCCGCCACCGCCAGCCCCCAGGGCGTCTGCAGATCGCGCAGCCACTGGTGGATCAGGGCATCCACCGGCTGCGGATAGGGATGCCAGGGCGTGCCGGCCCAGGCGAACAGCAGCAGGGCACCGAGCAGGGTCAGCGCCAGCGCCGCCAGCAGCAGCACCGGCGTCTCCGGCTGATCCGGGTCGGCCAGCGCCGCGCCGAAGCGGCCGAGGCCGCGGTGTCGCCGGCTCCAGTCCAGCCAGGCGCCCATCCAGCGCTCGCTGCGCACCTGCAGATGGGCCACCGAGAAGCGGGTCAGCCAGATCGCCAGCCCCGCCGCCGCCAGCGCCAGCACCAGCAGCAGCACCAGCCGGGTGGCCACCTCGGCGGCGAGGCCGAGGCTGGCCCCGAACACCACGCCGGGCACGATGTAGAGCAGCGCCCAGACATAGGCGGCGGACAGATCCACCAGCAGGAACAGCAGGGCCGGCATGCCGGCCGCCCCCGCCAGCGCCGGGGTGACCGCGCGCACCGGGCCGAGGAAGCGCGCCAGCCACACCCCCTTGCCGCCGTGGCGCTGGAAGAAGCTGCGGCCGCTGCTGATCAGCTCCGGGTAGCGGCGCAGCCAGCGGTGCTCGAACAGCGCCTCGCCGTAGCGCCGGCCCAGCCAGTAGCTGAGCAGATCGCCGCTGAGCGCCCCGGCGGCGGCCACCAGGGCGGTGGGCCAGAGCTCCAGCGCCTCCACCGCCACCAGGGCACCGACCGCGAACAGCACGATCGAGGCCGGCACGAAGGCGCCGATGATGAACACCGCATCGATGAAGGAGACCAGGAACAGCAGGGCCAGCGCCCAGCCCGGATGCTGGGCCACCCAGCCGAGCAGGGCCTGTCCCTGTTCGAGCATCGCCGGGAATCAGCCGGCGGCGAGCAGGGCGAAGGCCTCGCGCGCCGCCGTGAGCGTGTGCGCGATCTCCGCCTCGCCGTGGGCGGCGGAGACAAAGCCGGCCTCGTAGGCGGACGGCGCGAGATAGACCCCGCGCGCCAGCATGTGGTGGAAGAAGCGCTTGAAGCGGTCCTGATCACAGGCGCTGACATCGGCCAGACCGCGGATCGGTCCGCGGCCGAAGTAGAGCCCGAACATGCTGCCGACCCGGGTGGTGGTGAAGGCGATGCCGGCGGCATCCGCCTCGCCCTGCAGACCCTCGCACAGGGCACGGGTGCTGGCCTCGAGCCGGGCATAGATCGCCGGATCGTCGAGGGCGCGCAGCAGGGCGAGCCCGGCGCTCATCGCCAGCGGATTGCCGCTGAGCGTGCCGGCCTGGTAGACCGGACCGACCGGGGCGAGCGTCTGCATCACCTCGCGGCGGCCGCCGAAGGCGCCGACCGGCAGCCCGCCGCCGATGATCTTGCCGAGGGTGATCAGGTCCGGGGCGACGCCGTAGAGCCCGGTGGCCGAGCGCGGGTGCACGCGGAACCCGGTCATCACCTCATCGAAGATCAGCAGCGCCCCGTGCTCGCTGCACAGCGCGCGCAGGCCCTCGAGAAAGCCGGGCGCCGGCGGCACGCAGTTCATGTTGCCGGCCACCGGCTCGACGATCACCGCGGCGATCGTCTCGGGGTTCGCGGCGAACAGCGCCTGCACCGAGGCGAGATCGTTGTAGGTCGCGGTCAGGGTGAGCCGGGCGAGGTCGGCGGGCACCCCCGGCGAGGTCGGCACGCCGAAGGTCAGCAGGCCGGAACCGGCCTTGACCAGCAGGGAGTCGCCATGGCCGTGGTAGCAGCCTTCGAACTTGAGGATGCGATCGCGGCCGGTGAAGCCGCGGGCCAGCCGCAGGGCGGACATGGTCGCCTCGGTGCCGCTGGAGCACAGCCGCACCATCTCCAGATGGGGCACCCGGGCGCAGAGCAGCTCGGCCATCTCGATCTCGGCCTCGGTCGGCGCGCCATAGCTCATGCCGATGGTGGCCTGGTGGGTCACCGCCGCGACCACCGCCGGGTGCTGGTGGCCGAGGATCATCGGCCCCCAGGAGCCGATGTAGTCGACATAGGCGCGGCCGTCGGCATCGTGGATCCAGGCGCCGCTGGCGCGGGCGATGAAGCGCGGCGTGCCGCCCACCGAGCGGAAGGCGCGCACCGGCGAGTTCACCCCTCCCGGGATGTGGCGCTGGGCACGGTCGAAGAGCTGATCGGAAGTCATGGACGCAGACGAGGCGCAGGCCGGAGGTCCGCCGCAGCGGGCGCGCCACCGGCGGGCCGCCGGCGGCGAGAAGGGAGCCGCATTCTAGCGAGGCCCCGCCGGGCTGTTGGCGAGCGCGCGGGCAAAGGCCTGGCAGGCCTGTTCGACCGCCGCCGGATCCGGTTGTCCGAACAGCGCATCGATCACCGCCAGCCAGTCGGCACCGGCGGCGATCAGCGCCGGCGCCTGCAGCGGGGTGATGCCCCCGATCGCGCACAGGGTGACCGTCCCCAGCCGGGCGCGCGCCTGCCCGAGCACCGCCAGCGGCGCGGCCGGCGCGTCCGGCTTGGTGCGCGAGGGGTAGAAGCGGCCGAAGGCGAGCACATCCGCCCCGGCGGCGCGCGCCTGCTCGGCCCGCGCCAGCGAGGCGCCGCAGGTGGCGCCGATCAGCGCCTGCGGCCCCAGCCGCGCCCGCGCGGCGGCCAGATCGCCATCGCCGGCGCCGAGATGCACGCCGGCCGCGCCCACCGCGCGCGCCAGTTCCACATCGTCATTGATGATCAGCGAAGCACCCTGTGCCGACAGGGTCTGGCAGAGCCCACCGGCGAGCCGCTCGCGCCGCTGCCGGTCACTGGTCTTGTCGCGGTACTGCAGGCGACGCACGCCGGCGGCCAGCAGCACCGCGACCACCTCGGCCAGCCGGCCCTCGTCGGCCAGCAGCGCGGCGCTGGTGATGGGATACAGGCGCTGCAGCGGGGTGGCGGTCATGACAGCGGCCCGCGGCCGGGAATGCGGCGGCCACCGCCCACCCGCCGGGCGCGCCGCAGCCGCGCCTGCACATAGCGCTGGGCGGTCTCGGCCGCACTCTCCAGCGGCTCGCCGCGGGCCAGCCGGCCGGCCAGGGCGGCGGCCAGGGTGCAGCCGGCGCCGTGGAAGGTCTCGGCCTCGCGCGGCCAGCGCCAGTGGCGGCTGGGCCGGCCCTGCTGGTGCAGGCTGTTGTGCACCTCGGCGCCGCCGACATCGCCGCCGGTGATCAGCACCGCCGCGCAGCCGCGCGCCAGCAGGGCGGCGGCGGCGGCCTCGCGCTCGGTGCAGCCGCTGAGCCGGCAGGCCTCGGCCAGATTGGGCGTGAGCACGCTGATCTGCGGCAGCAGATCGAGCAGCGCCGCCTCCCCGGCCGGGTGGCTGAGTTCGGTGCCGCCGCCGGCGCGCAGCACCGGGTCGAGCACCCGCGGCAGACCGGCCGGCAGCTCGGCCAGACGCCGCGCCAGCCAGGCCGCCTGGGCGGCGGCGTCGATCAGGCCGATCTTCAGCGCCGCCGGCTGCAGATCGGCCAGCAGGCAGCGCCACTGCCGCTCGAGCAGGGCCAGGTCCACCGTGCGGGTCTCGTGCACCGTGTGGCTGTCCTGTACGGTCAGCACCGAGATCAGCGGCAGGCCGTGGGCGCCCTGGTCGGCCAGCGCCAGCAGATCGGCGGCGATCCCCGCCCCCCCGCCCGGATCGAGCCCGGACAGGCAGAGCACCAGCGGCAGGTCGGCATCAGGCATCGGCAGGGGCGGGAGCAGGGTCGGGCACGGCGGCGCAGTCTAGGGCGACGCACCGGCGCCGGGCGGCCCGGCTGAGGAACTTGTGCAGCGCAGCGTGAACAGAACGGCTATACACAGTCCGCGGGTCCGCCGCCGCGCAGGCCGCGTCGATACGGGCGGGCGCCTGAAAAGTGCTGCATGAAATTTTCAAATAGTTGATTTAATTGATACTTCTCCACATGAGCAGAAACTGGTCCAGAGGCAGAATTGCGCGCCACTACGGGCCTCGGCGCGGGTGCGCCGGCGGTTGCCCACAACCTTATCCACACCTCTTGTGGACCTGCGGCGCTTTCTGATCTTCAACATGCACTTAGCGCACAAACCTCAGGTGAGGCCGCGGCGGTGGAACCATCCGGGTGCCGGGCTCCTCGCGATCCTCCTCGCGGCGCTGGCCGGGGCCGCCCGGGGCGGACCGCCGCCCGCCCTGCCGGCCGGCTTCGAGTACCGCGGCTTCATCCGCGACGCCCGCCTGCCCGAGCTCTCGGGTCTGGCCGCCTCGCCGACCCAGCCCGGGGTGTTCTGGGCCCTGAACGACAGCGGCAATGCGCCCCTGCTGGTGCGGCTGACCCTGGACCCGGCGGTGATCGACGCCCTGCCCCTGAGCCCGGCCAGCCATCTGGACTGGGAGGATCTCGCCGCCTGGCAGGAGCCCGATGGCCGCGGCTGGCTGGCGGTGGCCGATGTGGGCGACAACTTCGCCCTGCGTCCGCATGTGCTGGTGCACCTGCTGCCGGAGCCGGCGCCTGGACAGACCCAGGCGAGCCCGGCGCGGACCCTGCGCCTGCGCTACGAGGACGGTCCGCGCGACTGCGAGGCCGTGGCGGTGGATGTGAGCGGCCGGCGCCTGCTGCTGCTGGACAAGCGGCGCACGCCGATCGGCCTTTACGAGGCGCCGCTGGATGCCGCCGGCGGCGAGGCGGTGCTGACCGCACGGCGCATCGCCAGCCTGCCGGTGCACTGGCCGGAGCCGCTGCCGCTGGTCAGCCCGCTCTCGGCGCATCAGCGTGGCCAGATCACCGCCGCGGATCTGAGTGCCGACGGGCGCACCCTGGTGCTGCTCACCTACACCCATCTGCTGCGCTACCAGCGCGGCGAGGGCGAGGACTGGCCGGCGGCCCTGGCCCGCCCCCCGGGGCTGTACCAGCGGCTGCCGCGCTACGGCGGCTTCGAGTCGCTGGCGCTGGACCGCGACGGCCGGCGGCTGTGGCTGGGCACCGAGGGCGAGTGGGCGCATCTGTTCGGCTATGTCCCGCCCTGAGCGCCGGACGGACGGCGCGGCGGACGGCACTGCTACACTTTTGCGCGTGACGAATCCCCTGAATCGAGGTCCCCGCGTGAAATCCCACCTGCTGAGCGCGGCCTTCGCCGCCCTGCTGCTGTCCAGCCCGCTGACGCTCGCCGCCACCGCGGCCGAGGAAGCGCAGGCGCTGATCGATCAGGGCGATCTCAACGGCGCGCTCAAGCGTCTCGACCGCCAGCTCTCCAGCTCGCCGCAGGACGCCGAATCGCGCTTCCTGCGCGGTCTGGTGCTGGTCAAGCTCAACCGCTCGGCCGACGCGGTCAAGGCCTTCTCCGAGCTCACCCGCGATTACCCGCAGCTGCCCGAGCCCTACAACAATCTCGCCGTGCTCTACGCCCAGCAGGGCGATTACGAGAAGGCCCGCGACGCCCTGGAAGCGGCGCTCGCCACCCACCCCAGCTACGCCACCGCCCATGAGAATCTGGGCGACATCTACACCGCGCTGGCCGGTGCCGCCTACAACCGGGCGCTGATCCTCGACCAGAACAACAGCCTGGTGCGGCGCAAGCTGGACCTGATCGGCTCGCTGGGCACCGCCAGCAGCGGGGCAGCGCCGGCGCCGACGGTGGCCGCCGTCACCGCTCCCGCCCCGGTTGCCGTGGCGCCCGCCCCGACCGCGGCCCCCGCGCCGGCACCGGTGGCCGCCAGCACGCGCCTGCCGGAACCGCCGCCGGCGCCCGCCGCCCCGGCCGGTGGGGGCGTCGACGAGGCCACCGCCGAGGCCATCTCGGCCGCCCTGTTCGCCTGGGCCCAGGCCTGGAGCGCGCAGAATCTCGAGGCCTACTTCGCCACCTATGCGCCCGCCTTCACCCCCGAGGGCGGCCTGACCCGCAACGCCTGGGAGATCCAGCGCCGTGACCGCATCTCGCGGCCGAAGAAGATCGCCGTGCGCGCCACCAACCCGCAGATCGTGCGGATGGGCGGCGATCGCGTGCGCGTCAGCTTCCTGCAGGAATACGAGTCCGACAGCTTCTCCGACCAGGTCAACAAGGTGCTGGAGCTGGAGCGCAGCGGCGGCGCCTGGCTGATCCAGCGCGAATACACGCGCTGATCCGCAGGCCGGCGGCATGCTGAAGGCTGAACGGAGTCGGCCTCGGGCCGGGCTTTGCGCCGCCCTGCTGCTGCTCGGGCTGCTGGGCGGGCTGCCGGCGGCGGCGCGCAGCGCCGACACCGATGCCGAGCGCGATCTGGTGAGCGCGCTGGCCCTGCTGCAGAGCGGCGATTCGGCGGCGGCGATCCGCACCATCGGCGATCTGCTGCAGCGCAAGCCGGAGTTCCGTCTTGCCCAGCTCGCCTATGCCGAGGCGCTGGCGGCGCGCTCGGGGATTCCCGGCGTGCTCGCCGATGACGCCGATCCGCGCCTGCAGGAGCTGATCGAGGAGGCGCGGCTGCGCCAGCGCCAGGCCGGCTTCAGTCCGCCGCCGGGCAGCCTGCCGCACACCGTGCTGCAGCTCGCCGAGGAGTATCCGCATCTGGTGCTGGTGGACCTGCCCAACGCGCGCCTGCATCTGTTCGAGAACCGCCGCGGCGAGCTGCGCCTGCTGCGCTCCCACTACGCGGCGATGGGCAAGAACGGCTTCGGCAAGCAGGTCGAGGGCGACAACCGCACCCCGGTCGGCATCTATCATGTGACCGGCTGGCTGGACGACCGCACCCTGCCCGATCTCTACGGTGCCGGGGCGCTGCCGCTGAACTATCCCAATCTGTGGGACCGCTTCCAGGCCAAGACCGGCTATGGCATCTGGCTGCACGGGGTGCCGCGCAACACCTATGTGCGCGCGCCGCGCAGCTCCGAGGGCTGCGTGACCATGGCCAACGAGGATCTCGAGGCGCTGCGCCCCTACACCGTGGCCAGCCGCGCCCCGGTGGTGCTCAGCGATACCGTCGAGTGGATCCCGGCCGAGGAGGCGCGGCGCCGGCGCGAGCGCTTCGCGGCACGGGTGGAGGCCTGGCGGCGGGACTGGGCCTCGCGCGACACCGCCGCCTATCTCGCCCACTACGGCGATGACTTCACCACCGCCGGCATGGACAAGGCCGCCTTCGCCGCCCACAAGCGGCGGGTCAACGCCGGCAAGCAGTTCATCAAGGTCTCGATCGGCGATCTGAGCCTGTTCCGCTACCCGGGCGAGGATCTGTATCTGGCCGAGTTCACCCTCGACTACCAGAGCGACAACTACCGCTTCCGCGCCAAGAAGGAGCAGTACTGGAAGCCGGACGCGCGCGGCGAGTGGAAGATCTTCCGCGAGGAGAACCGCTGAGGCGGTGCGCTCAGAGCGGCTTGCGCAGCCGCTCGCCGTCGCCGCCGTCCTCGTAGTAGCCGGGCAGCGCGGCGTGGCGCCGGTAGCCGAGCCCGGCGTAGAGCTGGCGGGCGGCGCGATTGTCGGCACGCACCTCCAGGCTCATGTAGGTGCAGCCGCGCGCCCGCGCCGACCGCTCGGCCTGGGCCACCAGCGCCCGCGCCAGGCCCTGGCCGCGCGCGGCCGGATCGACGATCAGCGAGTAGATCCGCGCGCCGGCGTTGCCGCGGCGGAACAGCAGCAGCAGGTTGCCGAGCAGGCGCTCGCCGGCCTCGGCCACCCAGATCTCGGCACCGGCGCTGCGCAGGAAGCGCAGCCAGCCGGCGCGGCTCAGGCGATCGCCCGGAAACAGCGCCTCCAGCTGCAGCAGCGCCGCCAGGTCCTCGCGGCGGGCGCGTCGCAGCCGCGGCTCGGCGGCGGCCATCAGCGGCTCTGCTCGCGGGTGCGCGCCTCCAGCCGGCGCACGAAGTACTCCATCACCTTGCGATAGAGGCTGTCCTTGAGGAACAGGTCCTCGACGCCGTAGTCGATGTTGGGGTTGTCATTGACCTCGACCACCTTGACCGCCGCGCCGAACTGCTTGAGATCGACCCCGTAGAGGCCGTTGCCGACCGCGCGCGCGGCGTCCACCGCCACCCGCAGCACCGCCGCCGGCACCTCCTTGATGTCCAGCGTCTCGTGGTTGCCCTCGTGCTTCTTGCCGCCCTCGCGCTTGACCACCTGCCAGTGACCCTGGGCCATGTAGTAGCGGCAGGCATAGAGCGGCTGGCCATCGAGCACGCCAACCCGCCAGTCGTACTCGGTGGGTTCGAAGCTCTGGGCGATGATCAGATCGCTGCGCTCGAGCATGTCGCGGGTCATGCGCTTGAGCTCGGCCTCGCTCTCGACCTTGATCACGCCCTTGGAGAACTGCGAGTCCGGCTGCTTGAGCACGCAGGGAAAGCCCAGCGTGCGGGCCACATCCTTGACGTTGCCGCGATGGATCAGCAGGGTCTTGGGCTGGGGGATGCGGTGGCGCTCCATCAGCTCGGCGAGGAACACCTTGTTGGCGGCGCGCAGGATCGACAGCGGATCGTCCACCACCACCAGCCCTTCGCGGGCGGCGCGGCGGGCGAAGCGGTAGGTGTGGTGATTGACCGCGGTGGTCTCGCGGATGAACAGGGCATCGAACTCGGCGACATGGCCGTAATCGGACTTGTCGAGGAAGTCGACATCGAAGCCGAGCTCCTCGGCGGCCTTCTCGAACAGCTTCAGGGCGCGCGCGTTGGAGGGCGGCTCCTTCTCGTCCTCGTTGACCAGGATGGCGAGGTCATAGCGCGAGGACTCGCGGCGGGCGCGCGGCATGCGCCGGCGGGTGAAGTAGTCGCGCGCCGCCTGGTGCATGAACTCCAGATGCGAGGCCGGCACCTCGCCGAGCGCGATCGGCCCCACGGTGTCCACCCGCCACTCCTCGCCGCGGTAGACGAAACGGGCCTGCAGCAGCGGTGCCGGGAACAGATTGAACAGGGCCCGGGCCAGCCGCTCGTGGCGCTTGACCGGGGCGGCGCCGAAGTAGGCGTTGAGCAGGTACTCGGAACCCCCCAGGCGCGACAGCGAGGTCTGGATCAGCTCCTCGATCTCGTCGTTGAGCACGCCCGGGCTCTCGGCGAGCTTGAGGTCCTGGATGGTGGTGATGTCCGGCAGCGGCCGGTGTCCGCGCGCACCGGCGAGCAGGCTCACATAGTAGCCGGTGCTCTGGTAGCTGAAGCTGCGGCAGAGGTTGTAGACGCGGGTGTTGCGCGCGGTGTCCTGGGGCGCCTGGGCGAGGTACTCCCAGGCGGTGATCAGGCTCATGCCGGGGATCTGCACCGGCCAGTCGGCGCGGCTGTCCACCACCACCAGCCCGCTCATCGCCGCCTCCCCCGTCGATGGCCCGGCGCCGGGGCCGGAGGGACGGGCATCGGATCGGGCGTCATGGAGGGGCTGTCGGCGACGGGCGAGCGGGGCAGAATGCTAGCACCGGATCCACCACCATCCGCAGGGAGGACCGATGCACCTGGGCGCCTGGCTCGCGGGGCTGAGCCTGATGGGTACGCTGCTCCTCCACCCGCGGCCGGGCCTGGCGGCGGCATTGCCGCTGAGCGTGCTGCGCGAGGCCGGCACCGTGCAGATCGAGCGCGCGGGCCGGGTCCTGCCGGTGGCCCGGGGCCAGACCCTGGCAGCCGGCGATGTGCTGGCCACCGCTGCCGAGTCGCGCGCGGGCCTGAGCTTCGCCACCCTCAGCCGGCTGACCCTGGGCGATCACTCGCGCCTGCAGATCCACAGCGCCGAGCCACCGCGCGGCGGCCGCGGCGCCCTGCTGCGGGCGCGCCTGCTGGCGGGCGCGGTGCTGGTGGATGGCCGTCCGCGCAACGAGCTGCCGGTGCAGGATCTGCGCCTGAATGTAGGGGCGCTGCGGCTGCGCATCTATGGCGCCGAGGTGTGGGCCGAGCAGGGGGAGCGGGTGGCCACGGTCTGCCTGATCAGCGGGGCGGTGGAGATCCAGGGGCCGCTGGGCTCGCAGCGGCTGGACCTGCCGGAGGACTGTCTGGTGGCCGGTGCCGAGGGCGCGCCCTTCACCGTGCGCGCCGATGCCACCCTCACCCGCAAGCGGTTGCGCACGGCGTTCGCCGAGGAGGCGGCGGCCCTGGCCGGCCCCGGCTGGACCTTGCTGGCGGCACGCACCGCCGAGGCCGGCGCCGCCGAGACCCTGGCCGCGCGCCTGCGCGCCGAGGGCTTGCCGGCCGAGGCGATCGCCGATCCACAGGGGGGCTACCGGGTCGGGCTCGGCCGCTATGCCTCGGCGGCGGCGGCCGAGGCCTATCGGCGCAAGCTGCTGCAGAGCCGCCCGCAGCTGGCGCTGGAGGTGGTGGCCGAGTAGGCCGGCCTCAGGCCAGCCGGGGCGGCGCGCCGCGCAGGCTGATCACTGGCCAGCCGCGCGCGGTGGCGATGTCGCGCAGCACCGGGTCCGGATCGACCGCCACCGGGTGATCGACCCGTTCGAGCAGGGGCAGGTCGTTGCGGGAGTCACTGTAGAAGGTGATCGGTCCGACCGGACCGGGCTGGGCGGCCAGCCACTGCTCCAGCCGCTGCACCTTGCCAGCCTGGAAATTGGGCGTGCCGGCGATGCGCCCGGTGTAGCGGCCGTCGATCTGCTCGGGATCGGTGGCGATCAGCGCATCCACCCCCAGCCGCTCGGCGATCGGCTCGGTGATGAAGCGGTTGGTGGCCGTGGTGATCACCAGCTGGGCGCCGGCGGCGCGGTGGCGCTCCAGCAGGGCCGGCGCCAGCGGGGCGATCACCGGCTCGATCTTCTCGGCGATGAAGCGCGCCCGCCAGGCCGCCACCGTCTCCGCCGGATGGCGCTGCAGCGGCGCCAGCACGAAGGCCGCATAGGCGTGGATGTCGAGGGTGCCGGCCTGGTAGTCCTGGTAGAAGCGCAGGTTCTCGCGGGCGTAGAACTCGGCATCGACATGCCCCTGCTGGACCAGGAACTGGCCCCAGAGGAAGTCGCTGTCCTGGGTCAGCAGGGTGTGGTCGAGATCGAACAGGGCCAGCGGCATGGAGCAGGGGTTCCGGGAAGGCGACACAGCGCACAGCCGGCATTGTCTGACAATTGCAACGGTCAGTCGCCCACGCTTAGAGTCGGAATTCCTGATTCGGGTGTCGGTGCCATGCGTCTGATCGCTCCTTCCTGCCTCGCCCTGCTGCTCGGCGCCACGCTGGGCGCGCCCTCCGCCGCGGCGCGCAGCCTGCCGGGTGCGGATACCCAGACCCTGCCCTATGTCCATGTGCCCTTCCTCGGCAGCCGCCACACGGTGGTGCAGGGGCGCGCGCTGCGCGGCGGGGGCTGCAGCTTCCCGGTCAACCTCCGGCTGGCGCCCGGCCAGGTGGCGCCGGGCCAGCAGTACCTGCGGGTGACGCGGGCGATCAACCGGGTCACCTGCCAGGAGCTGCTGGAAGAAGGTCTGGTGCTGGCCGAGTTCAGCCCGGTGAGCCTGCCGCTGCCGACCCCGCAGAGCACCCAGGAGTCGGTGACCCTGCAGTCCCCGGAATCCCGGCAGCCGGACCAGAGCGGGCATTGGAGCGCGCGCAGCCTGGTGCGCTACACCCAGATCAACCATCCGCTGACCCAGGTGCTGCGGCCGACCGTGGAAGGGGTGCCGGTGAGCCTGCTCGACTCGGTGGTGGGCCACACCCTGGACGGCAGCTGCACCGGCGGCACCTACGCGCTCTACTCGAGCTCGACCACCACCCCCCACCATCTGATCCCGACCGGCTGGACCCGCTCGGACTACCGCATCGGCCACACCAACAGCTGTGATCACACCGAGCACTTCGCCTATGTCCGCCACGACAACAGCAGCAACCTCGGCCCGCTGATGGACTGCTCGCAGGGCGGCGTGCGCATCGAGTACAACCCGCTGACCCTGCGGGTGGACCGCTTCGGCGGCTTCCGCCTGGGCGGCCGCATCGGCGTGCGCGGCGACCTCAGCAACTGCGGCGAGCACCTGGTGCGCTTCGATACCGTCTTCCCGGGCCCGCTCGACAATTTCCGGCCGACCAGCCCGGTCGGGCCGATCGATCTGCCGCCGCCGCTGTAGGAACGCCGCGCCCCCCTGATTCCGCACGGGGGTTTGTGGAACACTGGCAGCCGGTGAGTCCTGCCTGGCGCTGCCGTGATCGACCCCGATGGCTACCGTCCCAATGTCGGCATCATCCTCAGCGATGGGGAGGGCCGCGTGCTGTGGGCCAAGCGCATCGGCCAGGAGGCCTGGCAGTTCCCGCAGGGCGGCATCCGCAACGGCGAATCACCGCAGGCGGCGATGCTGCGCGAGCTGCATGAGGAGCTGGGCCTGACCGGCGAGCATGTGGAGGTGCTCGGCGTCACCCGCGGCTGGCTGCGCTACCAGCTGCCCGAGCGCTACATCCGCCGGCGCCGCCACGGCCGGGTCTGCATCGGCCAGAAGCAGAAGTGGTTTCTGCTGCGGCTGCAGGCGCCGGAGTCGCTGGTGCGCTTCGATGCCACCGGCAGCCCGGAGTTCGACGGCTGGCGCTGGGTCGACTGGTGGTACCCGCTGACCGAGGTGGTGGCCTTCAAGCGCGAGGTCTACCAGCAGGCGCTGCAGGATCTGGCGCCGCTGCTGGGTCAGCGCCCGGTCAGCAGCGAGGCCTGAGCGGTTCTCAGCCCGGCTGCAGCTGCAGGTCGAACTCGGCCGAGACCCAGTCCTGCACCGCCAGCGCCCCGCCCAGCACCGAGAACGGGGACAGGCCGAAATCGCTCTGGCGCAGCGCCAGCCGGCCCTGCACCCGGTAGCCGCCGGCCTCGCGGGTGACCGTCAGCGGCACCGCCATCTCGCGCGACACCCCGGCCAGGATCACCCGCAGCTCCGCCACCAGCTGGGGCCAGTCGCCGTGCACGGCGGTCGCGCTCAGCCGCAGCTGCGGGTCGGGATCCGGGGCGAAGGGCTTGAGCAGATTGGTCTGGGTGCCGCGGATCTCCTCGGCAGTGCGCTCGCCGGCGAAGGCAGCGCCGGTCTCGGCGCGCCAGGCCGGATCGTCGATCGCGAGCTGGGCCAGCGGCAGGGCGATCTCGAAGCGCGCGCTGGCCGGCCGTGCCGGATCGGGCAGGTGCAGCGCGGCCTGCCACTGCCGCGGCTGCAGCACATGGTTGTGGCCCAGCCGCGCCATCGCCCCGCCACGGAACACATACAGGCGCAGCCGCGAGCGGTCCGGATCCAGCCGGTAGCGCTGATCCGCCGGCAGGGTCTGCAGCCATTGCTCCGGCGCCGGTGCGGTGACGGCCGCCCCCGCGGGCGCCGGGGTGAGGGGCTGCTGGGCACAGGCGCCCAGCATCAGCAGCAGAACCAGCAGACCGAGGCGGGACATCGCAAGCTCCAGGCAGGCGGGACCGGCCGCAGTCGTCGACCGGCGGCGGTCCCGCATCATGCCGGGCTCAGCGGCCGCGCATCTGCCGCGTCACCTTGCCGACCAGGGACTGATAGCCCTCCGGCAGCACCCGGGCGAGCACATCGATGGCCTTGGCATCGGCACCGATCAGCACCCGTCGCCGGCCCTTGCGGACGCCGTCGAGGATGACCCGGGCGGCCTCCTCGGCGGTGGTGCGGAACAGCTTCTCGAAGTCGCGCCGGCCCTGGTCGGTGTCCTTGACCAGCACCCCGACCATGCTCGCGTCCATGCGCGCGCTGCGGGCGATGTTGGTCTTGATCCCGCCGGGGTGGACGCTGGTGACGCCCACCGGCCACTTCTGCAGGGCCATCTCCTGGGCCAGTGCCTCGGTGTAGCCGCGCACCGCGAACTTGCTGGCGTTGTAGGTGCCGTTGCCGGGCACCGCGATCAGGCCGAACAGGCTGGAGATGTTGACCACATGGCCGTCACCGGAGGCCTTCAGATGGGGCAGGAAGAACTGGGTGCCGTACACCACGCCCCAGAAATTGATGCCCATGATCCATTCGAAGTCCTCGATCTTCACATCCTGGATCAGACCGGCATGGGCGACCCCGGCGTTGTTGAAGATCAGATGGCAGCCGCCGTGCTCGGCCACCACCTGGGCGGCCCAGTCCTGCATCTGCTCGCGGCGCGAGACATCGACCTTGGTCTGGCTGACCCGGGCGCCGAGGGCGCCGGCCAGCCGCGCGGTCTCGGCCAGGCCTTCGCTGTTGACATCGCTCAGCGCCAGGGCGGCGCCCTCGCGGGCCAGCTGCAGGGCCAGCGCGCGTCCGATACCGGAGCCGGCGCCGGTGATTGCGGCGACTTTTCCCTTGAATGACTTCATGAATGGTCCTAGGCGGGTGGTCAGGGGTCAGGCGGTGACGGCGGTCGCCGTCTCGGTTTTTTCCCAGCGATAGTCGCCGAAGCGCAGCTGGCGCGTCGCCTGGCGGAAGCGGAAGGTGAAGCTGGGCCAGAGGGTGGTGTTGCGGCCATTGGCATCGACATACCAGCTCTTGCAGCCCGAGGCCCACACCGCCCCGGTGAGCCGCCGCTGCAGGGCCTGGTTGTAGCGCGCCTGCACCTCCGGGCGCACCTCCAGGCGGTCGTAGCCACGGGCCTGCAGGGTGTCGAGCGCGCTCATCACATAGTTCACCTGCGACTCGATCATGAACACCATCGAGCTGTGGCCGAGCCCGGTGTTCGGGCCCACCAGCAGGAACAGATTGGGGAAGCCCGCCACGGTGGTGCCGTGATAGGCCTCGGGGCCGTCCTTCCAGGCATCGAGGATGTCCTGCCCGCCACGGCCGAAGATGGCGCCGCGCGGCAGCGGATCCTGGGCCTTGAAGCCGGTGCCGTAGATCAGACAGTCCACCGCGCGCTCGACGCCATCGGTGGTCACCACCGAGTGCGGGCGGATCTCGCGGATGGCGGTGGTGATCACCTCCACATTGGGCTGGGTCAGGGCCGGGTAGTAGTCATTGGAGATCAGTACCCGCTTGCAGCCGATGGTGTAGTCCGGGGTGAGCTTGGCGCGCAGCACCGGGTCCTTGACCCGCTTGTGGATGTGCCGCACCGCGAGGGTCTGCAGCAGGTTCATCAGCCGCGGGTTGACGGCGAAGCCCAGCACCCGGGTTTCCAGCATCCAGTAGATCGCCGTCCGCAGCGCCTGCTGGACCAGGGGCAGATTGCGGAACAGGTTCTGCTCGCCCTCGCCGATCAGGCGATCCGGCTTGGGCAGAATCCACGGCGGGGTGCGCTGGTAGAGATCCAGCTGCGCCACCTGCTTCTGGATCTGCGGCACGAACTGGATCGCCGAGGCCCCGGTGCCGATCACCGCCACCCGCTTGCCGCGCAGGTCGTAGCCGTGATCCCACTGCGCCGAATGGAAGGCGCGGCCCGCGAAGCGCTCGAGCCCGGGAATCGACGGGAAGGCCGGATTGGAGAGGCCGCCCATCCCCGAGACCAGCACCCGCGCGCTGTAGCGGCTGCCGTCACGGGTGCGCACCTGCCAGCGGCCGCTGGCCTCGTCGAAGCGCGCGCTCACCACCTCGCGCCCGAGCTGGATGTGCGGCGCCAGCCCGTACTTGTCCACGCACTTCTCCAGATAGGCGCGGATCTCCGGCTGGCGCGCGAACATCCGCGTCCACTCCGGGTTGGGCTCGAAGGAGAAGGAATACAGATGCGACTGCACATCGCAGGCGCAGCCCGGGTAGTCGTTGTCGCGCCAGGTGCCGCCGATGGCGCCGGCGCGCTCGAGGATGACGAAATCCTCGCGGCCGGACTGCTTGAGGCGGATGCCCATGCACAGCCCGGCAAAGCCGGTGCCGATCACCAGCACATCCGGGGTCTGGGTCTTGCGCGAGGAACGGGCGGCGTCGAAAGCCATGCGGCACTCCGGTGAAAGGTGGGAACGCGCCAGTGATCACTGGCATTGACAACATCTGTTGTCACTCTAGGTTTTGACAACAACTCATGTCAATATCCCGCCATGACACGCCCGCCTGTCCCTGCAGCCACTCCGGCCGCCGCCACGCGCCGCCCCGCCGAGCGGGTGCGGATCAAGGGCGTGGCGCTCGAGCAGCGGCGCCAGGCGCGCCGCGAAGCCCTGCTGGAGGCCGCCACCCAGGTGTTCGGCGAGCGCGGCTACCACGCCGCCACGGTGCGCGAGATCTGCGCCCGCGCCCAGCTCACCGAGCGCTATTTCTACGAATCCTTCGATGGCCTGCCGGCGCTGTTCAGCGCCGCCCACGCGCGGCTCAACCGGCGCCTGCTGGAGGCCACCGACCAGGCCCTGGCCGCCGCGCCGCCGCAGCCGCTGGCGATGGCGCGCGCCGGCCTCGGCGTCTTCCTCGCCCTGCTGCGCGATGACCCGGCCTTCGCCCGCATCTTCCTGATCGAGGCCCTGACCGTGGATGCGGCGATGGCGCGCCAGGTCAGCGCCGCCACCCAGGACTACGAGCAGCAGCTGCTGCGGGTGGCCCGGGTGTTCTTCCCGGATGCCGAGCAGCGCGGGCTGGATGTCGGCTACATCGCCAGCGGCCTGATCGGCGTCAATGTGCAGCTGGCCACGCGCTGGGTGCGCGGCGGCTACCGCGAACCGCTGGAGACCGTGCTCGCCAATGCGCTGGCCTTCTACGAGGCGATGATCCGCCAGTGGGGTCGCGGCGCGCCGGTCTGACCCGGTTCGACGCGCCGATCAGCCCGGTGGACGCCGTGCCGCGCGCCCGGCCACCACCGCCGCCAGCAGAAACCCGCTGCCCATCACCAGCAGGGCGAGATCCGGGCCGCTGCCACTGGCGGCGGCGCTGGTGGTGCCCTGCATGCTGCCGCCGTAGAGCGGCTGCAGCCCCCAGGCCAGCAGAAAGCCGCCGAACAGGCACAGGGTGATCAGCGCCGCCGGCAGCGGACGCCGCTGGCGCCAGGCCAGATCCAGCGCCAGCAGGGCGAGCAGGCCGTGGGTGAGCAGCTGCCAGGCGTGATGGACCCGGGCATGTCCGGGCCAGGCCGGGTGGAACAGATGGGTGGCGTTGAGTTCCAGGAACGGAATCAGCAGCAGCGGCACCGCCAGCACCAGGCTCAGCAGCAGGGCATCGACACGCGCAGCGGACATCGGCAGCTCCCGGCGGGGACCCAGGCCCCGATCATCGCCGCGGCGCCGGCCCCGTGCACGGGGCCGGCACGCGGAGGCCGCCTCAGAACACGAAGCGCACGCCGCCCTGCAGGGTGGCCGGCGGGGCGGTCTGGATGCCGCGGGTGCGGTCGACGATCACCACCTCGTCGAACACATTCTTGCCGGCCACGAACACCGCCCAGCGGCTGTCGGGCAGACGGTAGTCCACGGCCAGATTCCAGATCAGGTAGTCGTCGATCAGGCCGACCCGGCCGCTGCCATCGGTGGCCACGGTCTCGCCGAAGTCGCTGAACTGCTCGTCAACGAACACCGCCTCGGCGCGCGCCTCCAGCCCCTGCGGGTGCTGGTAGCCGAGGGTGGCGGTGAGCAGATGCTCCGGGGCGTAGGGCAGGCGCGCGCCGGGGCGCGAGTTGCCCACCGCCGCGCCATTGCTGACCTGGCGGAAGGCGGTGCGTGCCTCGGCGGTCTCCACCCAGGTCCAGGCCAGCTGCAGGAAGGGGTTGTGGGCGGAGTCGAGCAGGCGGCCGAGGTCGAAGCGGCCGCTCAGCTCGGCACCCTGGTGCAGGGCCTCGCCCACCGCCAGCGGCAGATTGCCGAGGGCCACCGAGCCGACCACGATCTGCCGCTCGAAATCATTGCGGAACAGCGTTGCCTCCAGGCTCAGGCCGGTCAGCGGCCGGCTGCGCAGGCCGAGCTCGGCATTGGTGCTTTCTTCCGCTTCCACTTCCACCACCGTGGGCTGGGCGCTGCCCAGGGGCCCGCTCTGGCCGATGATGTCCTCGGCCCGCGGCGGCGCGAAGCCCTTGTGCACCCCGGCGAACAGCGTGGTGCGCGGGCTCAGCGCATAGGTGGCGCCGAGGCTGGGGATCAGCTCGTCGAGCGAGGTCTCGGCGCTGGCGTTGTTGGGGCGGTTGGTGCGGGTGTAGTCGATGCGCTCCAGGCGCAGCCCCGGGGTCAGCGCGAAGCGGCCGAAGCCGAAGCGGTTCTGCACGAACAGCGCCAGCGCCTCGGTGTCGCGTGCGTTGTCCTCGGCCAGGGTGCCGCTGCGCGCGGTCGGGCTGCTGCCATTGACCTGCAGACGCTCCTGCTCCTCGCGGTGCAGGCGCAGGCCGACGATCAGCTCGTTGTCCAGACCCAGGCTCGCGTGCTCCAGCCGCAGCCGCGGCTCGATGCCGGTGGTGTAGTAATCGCGCAGACGGCCCTGCACCGAGTTGCAGTCATCCGGATCGACCGCAAAGCCCGCCTCGCGCGCCTGCTGGAAGGTCAGGCTCTGGCCGTTGACGGTGTAGGTGGTGGCATTGCACTGGCCATCGGCGGTGGTGCTCGACTGCCGCCACCAGTCGCGCGAGAAGCGCGCGCCGTAGAGGTTGGTCGACAGCGTCAGCGCCTCGGACACCCGCCACTCGTGGGTGAGCGAGGCGCCGACCCGCTTGGCGTCGAACACATCGTTCTTGAACGGGTTGTAGAGCGGCCCGAAGGCGGCGAACTCGGCATCGGTGAGGCCGCTGTAGGTGACCTGCGAATCCTCGTGATAGCTGTTGATGCGCGCCACCAGGCGGTGACCCTCGGCGAGCGGGAACAGGCCCTTGAGATTGAAGTCATCCAGCTCGGAGTACAGGTTGTCGCGGGCGCCGTCGCCGCGCTTGAGCAGGTAGTCCACCAGCAGGTTCTCGGCGCCGGCGCGGGCATGCACATTCAGATAGTCGCGCTCGCCGCGGGTGAAGCTGAACAGGCCCTGCGCCTCCTCGGTGGGCTCCGGGGTGCGGTAGTTGATGACCCCGCCAATGGTCTGCGGGCCATAGAGATTCACCCCGCTGCCCTTGAGCAGCTCGATGCGGTCGAAGCGTTCCACCGGCGGGTGGTAGTAGCTGGCGTTGTCGCCGTAGGGCGCGTAGGCCAGCGGGATGCCGTCCTCCAGCAGCAGCACCTTGGTCGAGCGGGTCGGGTTCAGGCCGCGGATGCCGATGTTGGGGCGCAGGCCGAAGCCCTCCTCGTCGCGCACATGCACGCCCGGCAGCTTGCGCAGCGCCTCGTTGGTGGTCTGCACATGGGCCTTCTGCAGGGTCTCGGCATCCACCTCGGCGGTGGAGCCGGCCAGCCGCTCGCGCCGCTCCGGGGTGCCCAGCACGGTCATCGGCTCCAGCACGGCGGCGACCTCGGCGGCCGGAGCCGGCGCGGCGGGCCCCTGTCCGGCGGCGGGCAGGACCAGGGCCGGGCCAAGGGCAAGACCAGCAAGCGTGCGAAGGGCGCGGGGAGTGGACAGCGGCATCGGGCGAGGCTCCGGAGGCGGGACGGGGCGGCAGGACCACCGCCCGGGTTGGGAATGATTCTTGTTAAGTGCAGCGGCTGCGCATCCTAGGGCAGTCGATAGCAATTGACAATCTTTCTCATTACCCCCTAGCATCACCTCCCATGTACATCTGTGTCTGCAAAGCGGTCTCCGACTCCCGCATCCGCCGGCTGGTGGCCGACGGCGCCAGCAGCCTGCGCGAAGTGGCGCGCGACACCGGCCTCGGCAGCTGCTGCGGCAAGTGCGTGCCGGCCGCCCGCGAGGTGCTCGGCGAGGCCCTGCAGCAGACCGCGCAGAGCCGCCCCCTGCGGCTGAGCGAGCTGCCCGCCGCCTGCGCCGCCTGAGCGCGAGGGTCTGTTCGAACGGGTTTGCGAATCACACGCAAAAGCGTTCAAAAGTTCACTGCTTTCAACCACTTATCGCTGGACGCCGGCGCTGCGTCGGCCTACACTGCGGCCTCTTTCCAGGGAGTGCCGGTGATGAAGGGCGATAGCAAGGTTCTCGAGTACCTCAATCTCGCGCTGAAGAACGAGCTGACCGCCATCAACCAGTACTTCCTGCATGCCCGCATGCTCGACAACTGGGGGCTGAAGAAGCTCGGCAAGATCGAGTACGAGGAATCGATCGACGAGATGAAGCATGCGGACAAGCTGATCAAGCGCATCCTCTTCCTCGACGGCCTGCCCAATCTGCAGGACCTCGGCAAGCTCTATATCGGCGAGACCGTCGAAGAGGTGCTGCGCTGCGACCTCAAGCTGGAGCACGAGGCCCACCCGCTCTACCGCGATGCCATCGCCCACTGCGAGCAGGTCAAGGACTATGTGACCCGCGAGCTGCTGGTGGCGATCCAGACCTCCGAGGAAGAGCACATCGACTTCATCGAGGAGCAGCTCAAGCTGATCGAGCAGATGGGGCTGCAGAACTACCTGCAGACCGCCAGCGGCGAGCTCAAGGAAGGCAGCTAGCCCCCGGGTCTCGCCCCGGTTTGCGAAAAAGCCCCGCCAGGCGGGGCTTTTTCTTGGGCGATGGCCGAACGCTCCAGCCTCAGAACGGCTTGCCCACTGCCAGGATCACCACCGCCACCAGCACCAGCGCGGGCACCTCGTTGAGCCAGCGCCAGGCCCTGGCGCTCAGGCGGTTCTCGCCGCGGGCGAAGCGGCGGCGGCTGGCACCGAGAAAGCCGAAGTAGCCGGACAGCAGAATCACCAGGGTGAGCTTGGCGTGCATCCAGCCGCCCTTCATCAGCCCCGGGTTCTGCCAGAGCAGGGCGAGCCCGAACACCCAGGTCAGCACCATGCCGATCAGGGTGATCGCATAGAGCCGCTGCTCCATCACCACGAAGCGCTGGTGGCCCGGCTCGTCGCGGGTGTCCGCGTGGTAGACGAACAGCCGCGGCAGATAGAACAGGCCGGCGAACCAGGTGACCATGAAGATCACATGCAGGGCCTGGGTCCAGAGATAGAGGGTCATGGGCGGGGTCGGGGCAGGGGTCGCGCCGGGCCGGCGCGTCCGGCCTATTATGCCGGCCCTCCCCTCGCGGCCCCGGAGCGGTTCAGTGGCGTCCCCTTCCCGTACAGCGGTTGGCATCGTCGGCGGCACCGGCTACACCGGTGTGGAGCTGCTGCGCCTGCTGCTGGCCCATCCGGCCGCCGAGGTGGTCTGCCTGACTTCGCGCAAGGAGGCCGGCCAGCGCGTCGATGCCTTCTTTCCCTCGCTGCGCGGGCACACCGCGCTGTGCTTCGAGCCGCCCGAGCTGGAGCGGCTGGCGCGCTGCGAGGTGGTGTTCTTCGCCACCCCGCATGGCACCGCGATGAGCCTCGCCCCGGCCCTGCTCGAGCGCGGGGTGAAGGTGATCGATCTCTCCGCCGACTTCCGCCTGCGCGATGCCGCCGAGTTCGAGCAGTGGTACGCCCACACGCACAGCGCCCCGGACTGGCTGGCCCAGGCGGTGTATGCGCTGCCCGAGGTCAACCGCGCGGCGATCCGCGAGGCGCGTCTGCTGGCCTGCCCGGGCTGCTACCCCACCGCGGTGCAGCTCGGCCTGCTGCCCCTGCTCGAACAGCGCCTGGTGGACCCGGCGAGCCTGATCGCCGACTGCAAGTCCGGCGTCAGCGGCGCCGGGCGCGAGGCCAGGATCGGCTCGCTGTTCGGCGAGTGCGCGGACAGCTTCAAGGCCTATGGCGTAGCCGGACACCGCCATCTGCCGGAGATCCGCCAGGGGCTGCGGGCGGCCGCCGGCGAGGCGCTGGGCCTGGTGTTCGTGCCGCATCTGACGCCGATGCTGCGCGGCATCCACGCCACCCTCTACGCGCGGCTGCGGGTGCCGGTGGCCGAGGCCCAGGCGGCCTTCGAGGCGCGCTACCGCGACGAGCCGTTCGTCGATGTGCTGCCCTACGGCAGCACCCCGGAGACCCGCAGCGTGCGCGGCTCGAATGTCTGCCGCATCGCCCTGCAGCAGGCACCGGGCTCTGATCAGCTGGTGGTGATGAGCGTGATCGACAATCTGGTCAAGGGCGCTGCCGGCCAGGCGGTGCAGGGCTTCAACCTGATGCAGGGCCTGGACGAGCGTCTCGGCCTCGGCGGCCTGGCGCTGAGCCCCTGATGCAGCACCGCATCGTCATCCAGCGCCATCGTCCCGGCCTGCGCGCGGCGCTGATCGGCGGCGGCGCCTTCCTGCTGCTGGTCAGCGGCTTTGCGCTGTACCACTACACCCGCAGCACCACGGTGAGCGATTTCGAGCGCACCAAGTCCGAGCTGGAGACGCTGCGCGAGGAACGCCGCAGCCTGTCCCGCGAGCTGCGCCAGGCACGCGCCGAGATCGACGAGCTGCGCGACCAGGTGGCCTTTGCCGAGCGCTCCAGCGAGATCGACACCCAGGCCTGCGCCACCGTGCAGGCCTCGCTGGCGGCGATCGAGTCGGAGGCCGCCGATCTGCGCGAGCAGGTGGCCTTCTACCGCGGCATCGTCTCGCCCGAGCAGGCGCGCGCCGGGGTGCGGGTGCTGGAACTGCGGGTGAGCCCGGGCGAACAGCCGGGCTGGCTGCGCTACGACCTGGTGCTGATCCAGTCGGTCCGCCATGACCGCCGCATCGCCGGCAGCGTGGACCTGCGCTTCGAAGGCACCCGCGCCGGCAAGCCCGAGACCCTGCGGCTGAGCGAGCTGCAGGCGGCCGACCAGCCGGCTGCGCGCTTCGACTTCAAGTACTTCCAGGAATTCGGCGGCGAGTTCCGGCTGCCGGCAGGCTTTGCACCGGGGCGGGTCAGGGTTACCCTCAGCCCCTCAGGCCAGGGCGCCCCCGAAGTCGAAGACGAGTTCGAGTGGGCGCGCATCCAGTCCGACCGACGAGACCCCCCATGAAATTTCTCGGCAACAACCCCAGCACCCCACCCCCCGCCACCAACAAGACCAGTGCCAATAGCGTGGACACCCTGATCGGCCGACACACCGAAATCCTCGGCGACATCCGCTTCGCCGGCGGCCTGCATCTCGACGGCCGCATCAAGGGCAAGGTGCTGGCCAGCACCGACAAGGCGGCCTCGCTGTCGGTGACCGAGAGCGGCATGGTGGAGGGCGATGTGCGGGTGCCCAATGTGATGCTCAACGGCACCGTGGTGGGCGATGTCTACGCCTCCGAGAAGATCACCCTCGCGGCGAAGGCGCGGGTCACCGGCAATGTGTTCTACAAGATCCTCGAGATGCAGGCCGGGGCCCAGGTCAACGGCCAGCTGGTGCACGAGAAGAGCGAGATGATGGCCGCCCTGGTCCAGCAGGCCGGCGGCCCGCATGCCCTTGAAAACTCCGAGTCCGACGGCAGACATGAGACCCTGGTGATCGATGTCCGCGACGCGCGGATGAAGAAGGCGGGTTGAGACGATGAGCGAGGTCGAGCTGCTGGAACCGGCGCCCGTGCGCTTCACCGATGCCGCCGCCGGCAAGGTGCGCGAGCTGCTGGATGAGGAGGACAACCCCGAGCAGATGCTGCGGGTATTCGTCACCGGTGGCGGCTGCTCCGGCTTCCAGTACGGCTTCCGCTTCGACACCCAGAGCGAGGACGGCGACGCCCGCGTGGTCAAGCGCGGCGTCACCCTGGTGATCGATCCGATGAGCCTGCAGTACCTCGAAGGCGCCGAGATCGACTACAAGGAAGGCGTCGAAGGCGCCCAGTTCGTCATCCGCAACCCCAACGCCAGCACCACCTGCGGCTGCGGCAACAGCTTCAGCGTCTGAGGTCGGAGCTAGCGCGCGCGCCGCAGCAGGTCGGCGGCGTAGATGGCAAGACCCGTCCAGATCAGCCCGAAGCCCACGCCCTGAACCGTGGTGAAGGGCTCGTGGAAGATCAGCACCCCGGTCAGCAGCTGCAGGGTGGGACCGACATACTGGATCAGCCCCACCTGCGAGTAGGGGATCTGCCGGGCGCCGTAGGCGAAGAAGATCAGCGGCACCGCGGTCATCACCCCGCCGAACACCAGCAGCGCCGTCGCCAGCACCGGCAGATGGCCGAACGAGCCCACGCCCTGGCCCTCGCACCAGATCAGATAGGCGAGGCTGGGCAGGAACAGGAACACGCTCTCCACGCCCAGCCCCGGGATCGAATCCACCCGGGCGATCTTGCGCAGCAGGCCGTAGGTGCCGAAGGAGAAGGCGAGCGTCAGGGCGATCCAGGGCAGCCGGCCAAGCTGCCAGGTCAGCCAGGCCACGCCGAGAAAGGCCAGCGCGACGGCGGTCCACTGCGCGCGGTTGAGCCGTTCCTTGAGCAGACCGACACCGAGCAGCACATTCACCAGCGGATTGATGAAGTAGCCGAGGCTGGTCTCCACCACCTGGCCGCTGTTGACGCCATAGATGTAGACCAGCCAGTTGATGCCGATCAGCAGGCTGCTGCCGGCCAGCACCAGCGGCACCCGCGGCTGTGCCAGCGCGGTGCGGAACCAGCCGCGCCCCTGCCGCCAGCCGAGATAGGCCACCACGAACACCCCGCACCAGACCACCCGGTGCGCGGAGATCTGGAACGCCGGCACTTCCTGCAGCCAGCGCCAGTAGAGGGGAAACAGACCCCAGATGATGAAGGCCGAGAACACCGCGATGAAGCCACGACGCTGGTCGGCATCCGCCCCGCTCATGGGCATCGTTCCGGTCGACAAAGGGCGCGCAGTCTGCGGCGCGGCATGGACGAAAGGCAATCGGCCGGCGGCGGCTCCGTAGCCTCCCCGCGATGACAGCCGTCACCGACCCTGCTGCCTGGTTCGCCGCCCGTGGCTGGCGCGTGCATGCCTTCCAGCGCGAGGTGTGGAGCGCCTATGCGCGCGGCGAGTCGGGGCTGATCCACGCCCCCACCGGCAGCGGCAAGACGCTGGCCGCCGCCCTCGGGCCGATGCTGGCCGCCGAGCGCGAGGCGCCGGGCCCGCAGCTGCTGTGGATCACCCCGATGCGCGCGCTGGCGGCCGACACCACCCAGGGGCTGGCCGGCGTGGCCGCCGAGCTGGGGCTGTCCTGGCGGGTGGAGAGCCGCACCGGTGACGCCTCCAGCAGCCTGCGCGCGCGCCAGCGCAAGGCCCTGCCCGAGCTGCTGGTGAGCACGCCGGAGTCGGTGAGCCTGCTGCTGTCCTATGCCGATCTGATCCCGCAGTGGCGCCGCCTGCGGGCGGTGGTGGTGGACGAGTGGCACGAGCTGCTGGGCAGCAAGCGCGGGGTGCAGACCGAGCTGATCCTGGCCCGGCTGCGCCGTCTCGCGCCGGATCTGCGCATCTGGGGGCTGTCAGCCACCCTGGGCAATCTCGAGGAGGCGCTGGCCACCCTGCTGGGACCGGGACGCTCCGGGCGTCTGGTGGCGGGCGCCCTGACCCGCCGGCTGGAGATCGAGACCCTGATCCCGCAGCCGGTGGACCGTTACCCCTGGGCCGGGCATCTGGGCCTGCCGCTGCTGCCGCGGGTGGTCGAGCAACTCGAGCGCGCCGCCAGCAGCCTGGTCTTCACCAACACCCGGGCCCAGGCCGAGCGCTGGTTCGAGGCGCTGAGCATGGCCGCGCCCGAGCATGCCATCGCCCTCCACCACGGCTCGCTGGACCGCGCGGCCCGCGAGGCGGTGGAGCAGGGCCTGCGCGCCGGCGCGCTGCGCGCGGTGGTGGCCACCTCCAGCCTCGATCTGGGGGTGGATTTCTCACCGGTCGAGCAGGTGATCCAGATCGGCGGGCCCAAGGGCATCGCCCGCCTGCTGCAGCGGGCCGGGCGCAGCGGCCATCGTCCGGATGGACTCAGCCGCCTGGTCTGTGTGCCCACCCACGCGCTGGAGCTGGCCGAGTTCGCCGCCGCCCGCGAGGCGATCGAGGCCGGGCGCATCGAGCCGCGCCGCCCGCGGCGGCTGGATCTGGATGTGCTCGCCCAGCATGTGGTGACCCTGGCCCTGACCGCCACGCTGAGCCCGGAGGCCCTGCTGGACGAGGTGCGCGAGACCGCCGCCTATGCCGATCTCGGCGCCGCCGACTGGCAGGCGGTGCTCGACTTCGTGCTGCGCGGCGGCAGTGCCCTGCAGGCCTATCCGCAGTTCCGCCGGGTGGTGGTGAACGAGGGTCGTCTGATGGTGGCCGATGCCACCACCGCGCGCCGCCACCGGATGGCGGTGGGCACCATCACCGCCGATCCGATGATGCGGGTGGCCTGGCTGCGCGGCGGCAGCCTCGGCAGCGTCGAGGAGAGCTTCATCGCCCGCCTGCGCCCGGGGGATGGCTTCCAGTTCGCCGGTCGCCGCCTGACCCTGGTGCGGGTGCGGGAGATGACCGCCTATGTGCGGGCCGGCGGGCGCAGCAGCGTGATCCCGCGCTGGCAGGGCGGCAAGATGCCGCTGTCCAGCGAGCTGGCCGAGCAGCTGCTCGATCTGCTCGGCCGCGCGCTCGGTGCCCGCGCCCCTGCCGAACTCGCCGCCCTGCAGCCGCTGCTGCAGGCGCAGGCCCGCGGCTCCGCCCTGCCCCGGCGCGGCCGCTGCCTGGTGGAATGGCTGCACTCGCGCGAGGGCGAGCATCTGTTCCTCTATCCCTTCGCCGGCCGCGCGGTGCACGAGGGGCTGGCCGCCCTGCTGGCCTGGCGGCTGTCCCGGCAGAGCCCGCGCAGCTTCACCCTCAGCGTCAATGACTACGGGCTGGAGCTGCTGGCCCCGGCGCTGCCCTGCCCCGATGAGACGGCGCTGCGCGCCCTGCTCGACCCCGCCGGGCTCTCCGAACAGCTGCTGCAGAGCCTCAATGCCAGCGAGCTGGCGCGGCGCGCCTTCCGCGAGATCGCCCGGGTGGCCGGGCTGGTGTTCGAAGGCTATCCGGGCGCGGCCAAATCGATGCGCCAGGTCCAGGCCTCCTCGGGCCTGATCTTCGATGTGCTGGAACGCTACGACCCCGCCCACCCCCTGTTGCGCCAGGCCCGCGACCAGGCGCTCGAACAGCAGCTGGAGCACCGCCGGCTGCACGCCCTGCTGAGCCGTCTGCATGCCGAGCCGCTGGATCTGCACCGCATCGAGCGGCTCACCCCGCTGTCATTCCCGCTATGGGCCGAGCGCATCAGCAGCCAGCTCTCCAGCGAGGACCTCGGCACTCGCATCCGCCGCATGGTCGACACGCTGGAACGCGCGCCGGCGGCGCGCCGCAGCGCCTAGCCGCGGGGCCCGGACCCGGGCGGGCCAGCCGGGCTCAGGCCGCCAGCGGCAGGGTGTGGATGTGGGCGCCGCTGTCGCGGCGCGCGGCCAGCCGTTGCAGGGCCTCGGCCACCTCATCGGCCGGCACCGGCCGGTAGGGCAGCCAGCGGCCACGGAACAGCGGCGCCACCGCCGGGGCCAGGCGCTGGGCCAGCTCCTCGGCCGGCCGCCGCTCGCTGCGGCTGCCCAGCAGCAGCGAGGGCCGCAGGATGTGCAGGGTGTCGAAGCCGATATCGCGCAGGGCCAGTTCCATGCGGCCCTTGACCCGGGCGTAGAACGAGGGCGAGCGCGGGCTGGCGCCGAGACTGGACACCACCAGGAAGCGCCGCGCGCCGGCGCCGTGGGCGGCGCGGGCCAGATCCACCACCATGTGGTAGTCCACCCGCTCGAAGGCGGCCTTGGAGCCGGCCTTGCGGCGGGTGGTGCCGAGGCAGCAGAACACCACATCGGCGCTGAGCGTGGCGCCGAGCTCGCTGACCGTGGTCAGGTCGGTGTAGATCGGCAGCAGGCGCGGATGGGTGAGCGCCAGCGGCCGGCGCGTCAGCACCTTGACCTGCGCATAGGCCGGATCGTCCAGCAGACGCCGCAGCAGCGAGCTGCCGATGAGGCCGGTGGCACCGGCAAGCAAGGCGATCTGCGACATGGGTCAGCCCGGGGGATCAAAACGCGCGCATTCTAGTCCGCGCGGCGCGGGCGGGAGCGCCGCCGCTCAGCGGCGATGCAGGCGTAGCAGGCGGCCCTGCCCGTCCTCGGCCACCAGGCCGGCCAGTTCCAGCGCCAGCAGCCGCTCGGCCAGCACGGCGGGCGCCAGCCCACTGCGCGCCGCCAGCTCATCCACCGTGCAGGGCGCCTCACCCAGCCAGGCCAGCAGCGGATCGGCGCTCGCCGGGGCCCTGTCCGGCGCCGGTGCAGGGGCGGCCGCCTGCGGAGCCGCCGGGAGCTGGGCGGCGATCTCCTCGAGGATGTCCTCGACCGTCTCGGTGAGCTTGGCGCCCTCGCGGATCAGCTGGTGGCAGCCCTGCGCCAGCGGCTGGTGGATCGAGCCCGGGATGGCAAACACCTCGCGGCCCTGCTCGAGCGCCAGCCGCGCGGTGATCAGCGAGCCGCTGGCGCGCATCGCCTCCACCACCAGCACGCCCAGCGAGAGCCCGGAGATCAGCCGGTTGCGGCGGGGAAAGTGATCGGCCCGCGGCGGGGTGCCGGGCGGAAACTCGCTGACCAGCAGGCCCTGGTCGCGGATGCGCGCGGCGAGCTTCTGATGCCGGCGCGGATAGACCTCGTCGAGCCCGGTGGCGCATACCGCCACCGTCAGGCCCTGCGCCTCCAGGGCGCCCTCATGGGCGGCGCCATCGATGCCCAGCGCCAGCCCCGAGGTGATGGCAAGCCCACGACCCGCCAGTGCCGCGGCAAAGCGTCTGGCCTCGATCAGCCCCTGGGCGCTGGCGCGGCGGGCGCCGACGATGGCGAGCTGGGGCCAGCTCAGCAGGCTGGCATCGCCCTGGCAGAACAGCAGCGGCGGGGCCTGGGCGATGGCGCGCAGCCGCTCCGGGTAGTCGGCCTCGGCCCAGTGCAGGAGCCGGTGGCCGGGCTGCGCACACCAGTCGAGGTCCGCCTCGAGCCGCGCCGGGTCCGGGTGTTGCAGGGCCTGGCGCAGGGCCGCGGCGGGGGCGGATTCGAGGCGGTCGATCTCGGCGTGCAGCCGCTCGATCAGCGGCGTCGGGCCGGGGTGGTGGCGCAACCAGCGCGCCGGAACCCCGGCGCGCAGGGCGATCAGCCAGGGCGCGGCGTCCGCTCGCGGCGCCGCTGCCGGCATCGGCGCTCAGCGCCCCGCGCGGCTCGGGTTGCCGACCGCGTCGAGCACATGGATCTCGCGCACCGCCGACATCACCAGCCCGTAGCTGAGCTGGGGCGCGACCTTGAACACCATCAGCTGCCCGGCGTAGACCTGGGGCAGGGAGACGCGCCGGCCGGTCTGCGGGTCGCGGGTGTCGCGGTTGGCCTGGCGGATGTGCAGCACATGCCCGGGCTCCAGCCCGTGCACGCGGCCGCGGTTGAGGGCGACGATCTGGTACTGGCCGATCTGCGAGACGCCGTCGAACACCGAGATGATGCGGCCGTCCACCGCCTGGCCCGGCGCATGCGGATAGAAGTTGGCCTCGAACAGCTCGGCCTCCTGCGGCAGCAGCAGGTCGCCGGGCTTGGCCTCGCGGTAGCTGCGGGTGAGCACGGCGCTGGCGATCTCGCCGTACTCGCGGATGTCGGTCTCCGCCACCGGCACCGCCTCATAGCCGAGCAGGCGGCCGCTGTCGGGATCGCGATAGGCCTCGCCCTTGCGCACCACGCTGAAGCTCGCGCCCTGGTCACGGCGGAGCTTGCGCACATACACCGGGTTGCCAGACGCGCCCAGCAGATGCGGATCGACGAAGTCGAGCAGATAGGGCGCCGCTTCCAGGGTGTCGGCATCGACCAGCCGCGGCCCGCGCAGGAAATCGCGGATGGCGTCGATCGGGATCACCGGCACCGCGCCTTCGAGCGCCGACTCGCGGGCGCGCGGGCTCAGCCGCTCCAGCGGGCCGGCCAGGCTCAGGCGCGGGCGGCCGTTGACCGTCTCCAGCCGCAGCCGGTCACCGGGATAGATCAGGTGCGGATTGGCCACCTGGTCGTTGACATACCAGATCTCCGGCCACTGGTAGGGATCGAGCAGGAAGGCGGTGGCGATGTCCCAGAGGGTGTCGCCCTTCTTCACCACATACTCCAGCGGCGCGCTGGGCTGCAGGGCCACCGGCTCGGCCGGCGCCTCGACCGCCGCTGGCGCGGTCCGCAGCACCGGGGCGGGCGCCGCCGGGGCGCTGGCCACCGGGGCCGGCGCACGGCTGGCGCAGGCCGACAGCGTCAGCAGCGCAAGCGCGCTGACCGCCGGGAGGATCACGCCGGACGGCGTGTGCGTGCGTCTATAATTTCCCATGGCCGTGCCATCCCCCGAGAGGGGTCGCCCGCTCCGGATTCGAGAGATAAATCCGAATGAGGACGACCGTTTGGCACAAACTGTAGCAGTGAATTATTGAACCGGCCACCGACCCGGCCGGTCTTCCTCACCGGCTCGGCTGGTGCACTCTGACCGGCCCGGCCGGTGCACCTGGACCGGCGGAGCCGATCACCCTTCATCCGCCCGGCCGGCCCGTCCGCCGACCGGCACCCGAGGCAAGCCCCATGGCCCTGATGACCATCCTCACCCATCCCGACCCGCGGCTGCGCGTGAAGGCGCGGCCGGTGACCGACTTCGGTCCGGCCCTGCAGACCCTGGTCGCCGATCTGTTCGAGACCATGTACGCCGCCCCGGGCGTGGGCCTCGCCGCCACCCAGGTGGGCGTGGACCTGCGGGTGGCGGTGATGGACTGCGCGCGCGAACCCGATCAGCGCGAGCCGCTGGTGATGGTCAACCCCGAGATCCACGCCGCCTGCGAGCGCACCGAGATGGACGAGGGCTGTCTGTCGGTGCCCGAGGCGAGCGAGAAGGTGCAGCGCTACAACCGCCTCACCCTCAAGGCCCTGGATCAGCACGGCAAGCCCTACGAGCTGCCGGCCGAAGGTCTGCTGGCGCAGGCGATCCAGCACGAGATCGACCATCTCGACGGCAAGCTCTACATCGACTACCTCTCCAGCCTGAAGCGCGAACGCATCAACAAGAAGCTGGCGAAGCTCGCCCGCCGCGCCGCCTGAGCGCCCGATGCGGCTGATCTTCGCCGGCACTCCGGCGTTCTCGGTGCCGGCGCTCGACGCGCTGAAGGCCGCTGGCCATGAGCTGATCGCGGTCTATACCCAGCCCGATCGTCCGGCCGGCCGCGGCCAGAAGCTCAGTCCGTCCCCGGTGGCGCAGCGCGCCCAGGCGCTTGGCCTGCCGGTGTTCCAGCCGCTGCGCCTGCGCGGCAATGCCGAGGAACTCGAGCGCCTGCGCGGGCTGGGTGCGGACCTGATGGTGGTGGTGGCCTATGGCCTGATCCTGCCCGCCGAGGTGCTCGCCGTGCCGCGCCTGGGCTGCCTCAACATCCACGCCTCGCTGCTGCCCCGCTGGCGCGGCGCGGCGCCGATCCAGCGCGCCCTGCTCGCCGGCGATCCGGAGACCGGCACCACCATCATGCAGATGGATGCCGGCCTGGATACCGGGCCGATGCTGCTGCGCGAGGCGCTGCCGATCGGCGCCGAGACCACCGCTGCCGAGCTGCACGAGGCGCTCTCCGCCCAGGGCGCGCGGCTCATCGTCGAGGCCCTGCGCCGGCTGCAGGCCGGTGAGCTGACGCCCACGCCGCAACCGGCGGAGGGCGTCTGCTACGCGCCCAAGCTCGACAAGACCGAGGCCCGTCTGGACTGGCGGCTGCCGGCCGTCGAGCTGGCGCGCCGTGTGCGCGCCTACCACCCGGTGCCGGTGGCCTGGTGCGAGACCGCCGCCGGCGAACGCCTGCGCATCTGGCGGGCGCGGGCCGAGGGCGGCGCAGCCGAGGCCGCGCCGGGCACCGTGCTCGGGCGCGATCGCGAGGGCATCCGCATCGCCTGCGGCGAGGGCCGGCTCTGCCTCACCGAGCTGCAATGGCCGGGCGGCACCCGTGGCGCCGCCAGCCAGACCGGCCCGCAGCGGCTGGTCACCGGCGAGCGCCTGCCATGACCGAGCCCACCACCCTGCCGCCGCTGCCGCCACGCCCGGAACGGCCGGATTGCTGCGCCGGCGGCTGCGCGGTGTGCGTGCTGGAGGTCTATGCCGAGGAGCTGGCCGCCTGGGAGGCCGAGGTGGCCCGCCGCCAGGTCCCGCCGCCGATCGCGGATCAACCCTCATGAGCGGCGCCGCGCTGCGCGCCGAGGCCGCGCGCTGCGTGCTGCGCGTGCAGCAGGGGCGCAGCCTGGACGACAGCCTCGGCCGCGCCCAGGTGGCCGAGCGCGATGGCGCGCTGCTGCAGGCCATCGCCTACGGCGTGCTGCGCGATCGCAGCCGTCTCGACGCGCTCATCGATGCCCTGCTGCGCGCACCGATCGAACAGCCCTGCCTGCTGCGTGCGCTGCTGCAGGTCGGCCTCTACCAGCTGCGCAGCCTGCGCATCCCGGCCCATGCGGCCGTCTCCGAAACGGTGGCGGCCACCGAGGCGCTGGACCTGGCCCGCTACCGCGCCCTGGTCAACGCCCTGCTGCGCCGCTACCAGCGCGAGCAGGACGCGCTCGAAGCCGCCCTGCCGCAGGGCCCGGCGGTGCAGCTCTCGTATCCGGACTGGCTGATCACCGCCATCCGCGCCGACTGGCCGCGGCGCTGGCGCGAGGTGCTCGAGGCCGGCAACCTGCCCGGACCGATGACGCTGCGGGTGAATCGCCTGCGCCAGTCCCGCGAGGCCTACCAGGCGCGCCTGCAGGCGGCCGGACTGGGCGCCGACACCGTGCCCGGCGCAGCCGAGGCCCTGCGCCTGCATCAGCCGGTGGCGGTGAGTGCGCTGCCCGGCTTTGCCGAAGGCGAGGTGTCGGTGCAGGACGCCAGCGCGCAACTGGCGGCGAGCCTGTTCGATCTGCGTCCGGGCCTGCGCGTGCTGGATGCCTGCGCCGCTCCCGGTGGCAAGACCGCCCATCTGCTGGAACGCGAGCCGGCGCTGGATCTGCTGGCGCTGGACCGCGATGGCGGCCGGCTGGCCCAGGTGGAAGACACCCTGCAGCGGCTGGGCCTGTCCGCGCGCTGCCAGGTCGCCGACGCCGCCGAGCCGGCGGGCTGGTGGGATGGTCGTCCCTTCGACCGCATCCTCATCGACGCCCCCTGCTCCGGCAGCGGCGTGATCCGCCGCCATCCGGACATCAAATGGCTGCGCCGGCGCAGCGACCTGAGCCGGCTCGCTGGCGAGCAGGCGCGCCTGCTGAGCACCCTGTGGGAGCGCCTGGCACCGGGCGGGGAACTGGTCTACGCCACCTGCTCGATCTTTGCCGCCGAGGGCGAGGCGATTGGCCGCGCCTTCCTCGCCGCCACCCCGGACGCCAAGGCGGTGAAGCTCGAAGTCAGCTGGGGCGAGCCGCTCAGCGTCGGCCGCCGTCTCGCCCCGGGCGGGGACTGGGACGGTTTCTACTACCTCAAGCTGCGTCGGTCCGCAGGCCGAAACGGCGGCTGAGCACCGCCGGCACGGGCAGCCGGCCCCGCGCGGGCCGCAGCAGCGCCCAGCCGGGCAGCGCGATCAGCAGCAGCGGCAGCGCCAGCACCGCCAGCAGCGTCGCTAGCTCGCGGCGGACGGCCCAGGACGGCGGCACGGAAGGGGCGGAGGTGTGCATGGCATTCAGCCGAATCTGACAGTGTTGTCAGCTTTGGCCTACACCGATCGGCTGTCAAGCTGCCGTCCCTCTCTCGTCACGGCCTTGCTGGGCGGCCGCCGACCCTTTCCAGCTCACTGGAACACCGGTCGCTCGGCTCGCGATGGGGCCCAGGCCGCAGCAGAGCTCAGGCCGGGCCCGCTTCGAGCAGGTAGCGGATCGCTGCCGCCACCGCCACGCACTGGGCGCGCACGCATTCCTCGGGGTTGGTGCGCGGGCTGTCCGGATAGACCTCGGTGGTGGTCTTGAAGCGCGCCGCGGTGACGCCGGCGCACAGACCCAGCGTGCGCAGCGGGTATTCGATCACCCCCGGCGCCACCACCGGCGAGCCGATCAGCGTGCCGTCGGCCTCGGCCGGGGCGATCGGCGTCACCGCCGCCACCGCCGCGATCACCGCGCTCTGGAAGGCGGTCTGGGGTTGCTCCTGGTCATCCACCAGATAGAAGCCATCGGGAATCCGTCCGGGCACGAAGGGTTTGCCGTCGCGCGCGGCCAGCGCCGGACGGAACTCGCTCTCGTCGGAGTCGGTGGTCTCGTGGAGATCCACATGCAGCTGCACCTGCTCTCGCCAGGGGGCGATCAGATCGAGCAGCGCGGCGGACTCCGGCGCGGCGCGGTTGCCGAACGAGCGGTTCGGGTCCACCGCCTGCGGGTTCCAGCGCTGGATGGTCTCGTAGGCCCAGGGGCTGACGCAGGGGGCGACGATCAGGTTCACCTGACCCTCGAAGGCCGCCGCCTCGGTTTCGAGAAAGCGCAGGGCGCCGTGCACGCCGCTGGTCTCGTAGCCGTGCACGCCGCCGGTGACCAGCACCACCGGCCGGCCCTCCTGCCAGTTCCGGCTCCTCAGCGCGACCAACGGGTAGCGCGCCGGGTCTTCGGGCAGGTGGCCGTAGTTGATCCGCTCGTAGCGGGCGCCCAGCGCCTCAACGCGCGGCAGCACCTCCTCGGCGTAACGGCGCTTCACCGTCTGGCGCGAGCGCCAGAGAGCTTTTTCGGGCGCGCCCCAGGGCGTGCCGGGAGTGCCGATGTCGGCGTAGGGGAAGGGAGAGGTCATGCGCCACTTTAATCAGCGCGGCGGCGCTCGTCGCGAGCCCGCCTCCAGATGGCGCGCTAGTTCATCCCAGGTCCGCGGCGAGAGCGCCGGATCAACATGCCGCCGTCTTCGTGCTCGGCAATGGGCGCCCTTGAAGTCGTAGCGGAGGCGCTGGCTGGTGCTGGAGCCGTCAATCTGGGTGTATTGGTTGAGGGCGTTGCGGGTGTAGCGGTGGCTGCCGCTGCAGTGGTGGGCGGGGTTGGCGCTGCTGACGCCGCGCAGTTGGTGGGCGGCGGTGTAGAGGTAGCTGAAGGTGACGTCCTGGGCGCTTCCGCCGAGGTTGTGGGTGAGGGCCCGGAGGTCACCCGCCGGGCTGTAGCTGGGGGTGTCCACAACGGTGCCGTTGCCATGGCTCAGGCGCCTGCGCCGCGAGCGGGGGGTCGTGGTCGTAGTCGGCAATCTGCAGCAGGTCG